>CAZCLF010000001.1:0-290336 GCA_964499485.1 uncultured Rhodocyclaceae bacterium
TTCGGCCAACATGCAGTAAACCCGTTGGGGGAACCTGTAAATATACCCTTATTTATGAAGCGCCTCAATATCAAGCCAGTCCAAACAAAGGCTTGGGGGTGAGATGTCTGCAAAAATTCAAGTTATTTGATAGTCGTTAAAGAGCAAATTTGTTTTCAACGAATTGGGCCCTAATTTAAATCTCGCCTACGGCGAAGAGGCGCCTATGCTCCTTCATTGCGTAACGGTCAGTCATGCCTGCTACGTAATCGGCGACGGCCCTTGCTTTGTCCTCTGTTGCGTAAGCTTGATACTGAGGAGGAAGCAAGCGCGGCTCCTCGAGAAAGGCGGTGAAGAGCTCGCGAATAATGCGACGCGCCTTATTTGTCATTCGCAGTACTTGATAATGACGATACAGCGCCTCTCTCAAGAAGACCTTAAGCAGCCTGTTTTCCTCTTGCATTTCTGGGCTAAACGCAATCAAGACAGGAGCCGCGTGCACATCGGCAAGCGATTCCAGTTTAGCCTCATCAATTGCTCGCGTTGCCTCAGTTAGCAGATCGGTCACCTGGGTATCAATCATTCGGCGGATGGTTTCATGAACCATACGGCGGCCGACGATATTGGGATACTCTTTGCGAACTTCTGCCGCATGTCTCGCAAATAGAGTGACCTCTTCTAATTGCTCAATTGTGATTAACCCTGAACGCAGGCCATCATCTATGTCGTGATTGTTGTAAGCGATTTCGTCTGCCAGATTACAAATCTGAGCCTCAAGCGATGGGCGTTGGTTATTGAGAAAACGCTCACCTAACTCCCCTAGTAGCCGCGCATTTTTTGCGGAGCAATGCTTAAGAATGCCTTCTCGGGTTTCGTACATCAGATTCAGCCCGTCGAAGGCGCCATAACGTTCTTCGAGCTGATCCACAATACGGAGTGACTGTAGGTTGTGCTCAAAACCACCGTACTCGCGCATGCATTCGTTGAGTGCATCCTGTCCGGCATGTCCGAATGGGGTATGACCCAGGTCATGCGCGAGGGATACAGCCTCAACAAGATCGTCATTCAGATTTAGTGCGCGCGCGATAGCTCGGCCGATCTGAGCTACTTCGATACTGTGTGTTAGGCGTGTGCGGAATAAATCGCCTTCGTGATTGACGAATACCTGCGTCTTGTACTCAAGCCGCCTAAACGCCGTCGAGTGAATGATTCGGTCACGGTCCCGCTGAAATTCGCTGCGTGCTTTGGGTCTAGGTTCATAAATACGGCGCCCCCGTGAGTTGCCATCCCGGACAGCATACGGTGCAAGGCCATTCAATACATCACCCATGGCAACACGACTCAATTGCGGCTCGAATTTGATCTGTTGGTGCATCAGCGTACGTCACTGCCTCACCCAGCCTTTTCAGCAAAACCAATCTGAGCTTTCCGGCAATAACTTTTTTATCGTGCCCCATGAGATCAAGATAACGTTCCACACCAAGCTGCGCGCCAACAACAGGTAGGCCGGCAGCGGCCAGTATGCTCCTCGTCCGAACAAAGTCACTATCTGTGAGCCAACCGAGCCTGCGGGAAAGTTCTGCTGCCATCACGGTTCCAGCGCCCACTGCCTCTCCATGCAACCAAACTCCATAACCTAGGCCTGTTTCTATTGCATGACCAAATGTGTGCCCAAGGTTTAGCAGGGCTCTTCCACCATCTTTTGCCGTCTCATACTCATCTGCAGCAACGACATTAGCCTTGTTTTGGCACGATCGCTCTATTGCGTAAGTAAGTGCAACCGTATCGCGAGCCCTCAATGAGGGCATATTTGACTCCAACCAATCAAGAAATGGTAAGTCACGGATTAGGCCATATTTAATGACCTCAGCAAGACCTGCTGACAACTCCCGTTCCGGCAATGTTTTAAGTGTTTCGGTGTCCGCCAGCACAAGCTGTGGCTGCCAGAAGGCCCCAATCATGTTTTTACCCCGCGCATGATTGATACCGGTTTTGCCACCCACCGATGAGTCAACTTGCGATAGCAGTGTGGTTGGCACTTGGATAAAGGGGATCCCGCGCTGATAACTCGCTGCTGCAAACCCCGTCAAATCACCGATGACACCTCCACCTAAAGCAATCAACGTTGTTGTCCTATCGCAGCGATTTGCGAGTAATGCATCAAATATCTGATTCAGTGAATCCCAGTTTTTGTACTCTTCGCCATCGGGAAGGACGATTTCCGTGACATTCAGGCCTGCCGCACGCAGGGGGCCAGCCAGTGATTCCAAATACAAGGGAGCAACAGTCGTGTTGCTCACAATCGCTACGCTTTGACTGCGTAGATGTGGAAGAATTAGTTCGGACTGACCCAAGAGATTTGGACCGATATATATCGGATAGGCCCGCTCACCGAGTGCAACATTTAAGGTGCGCATTTAGTATTCAGCTCCTCTTCCAATCGGCGCGCCAATGCAACCACACTGCAATTACCACTGTCGATGATGATATCGGCCACCTCGCGATACAGAGGATCACGCTGCGCGTACAACTCTTCTATTCGCTTGAGTGGATTTTCAACTTGAAGCAGCGGTCGATTGCGATCATGCCGTGTCCGCTCGTACAAGATTTGTGGGGGGACGCGCAAATAAATTACAACACCAGTACGCTTTAAATAATCACGGTTTTCTTCACGCATGACTGCGCCTCCGCCCGTTGCCAGGACTAACCCCTCTTGCTTGGTTAGTTCAGCAATCGCCTGCGCCTCTCGATCACGAAAGCCAGCTTCGCCCTCTATCTCAAAGATTACCGGGATACGAACACCAGTTACGGTTTCGACTTCGTGATCAACATCGACAAAACGCCGTTGCATTCGTTTTGCAAGCTGCCGTCCAATCGACGTTTTGCCGGCACCCATCATGCCGACTAGATAAAGGTTTTGGCTTCGTGATTTCACTATTAGATTGTATCAGCTGCCACAAAAGACATCGCCCGTAAGCCTTTTCAGGCCTACGGGCGATGCAGATACACTTATACAAGCTTAACGCAGCGCTAGTGCATCATTCACAATTCTTGGTGTAATGAAGACTAGCAATTCCGACTTTGCACGAACAGTCGTTGTTGTTTTGAACAGGAAACCAACGTATGGCAAATCACCAAGGAAGGGCACTCGTTCTTGAGTATCGCTATCCGCCTCACGGTAGAAACCGCCAATTACAACAGTCCCACCGTTGTCCACCATGACAGTTGTATTGACTGTATTTCTATCGAGGGTATTGGCACCAACAGAACCCAATCGTAGCGTGCTTTTCGCAATCTTAAGATCTAGATCGATCCGATTATCCGGAGTTATCGAAGGGGTCACATCAAGTGTCAAAGGTGCATTATAGGTTGTGTAAATGGGTAAGCCCGTCTGCAAGTTAACGCCAGTTACAACTGTCGTCTGATTTAGATTCTCAATTTTTGCAGGCTTACGGTTTTGTGTAATCACACGTGGCGAAGATACTGTCTTGCCTCGATTATCTGTTTCAGCTGCAGCCAATTCCATTTGCAAGACTTTGGTTGCATTGCTATTAAAAAGCAACAAGTTCAGCGTTGATGTACCCGTCAAGTTATAACTTGAACCGCCGACTCGACCATTAGTTATTAGGGATGGTGTGCTGCTTGCACCAAACAAATCAGTGTTCGAGAAGGTCGAGGTGGAAACGGTGCCAAAACCAATCCCACTTCCCCCACCTCCTAGCCCATAACTATTCTTGTCGAACAAATTCAAACGTACGCCAAGATTCTTTGTGAAGTCCGTTGTTACTTCAACAATACGAGCTTCAACAAGCACTTGCTTTGGTGGAACATCAACTTCACGGATGAGGTCTCGTACCTGATCGACCACTGCTTGAGTATCACGAATAAACAACTTATTACTTGAGCTATGGAATGACAATACTCCCCGTGTCGTCATGATGCCTTTGAGCTGCATGGAGGTATTGGATGTCCCTGGCTGCCCGCCCGCACCAGGTGTTGACGTGTTGATTGGCACTTGAGCGTTGGTTGAGCTATCGTTTTGGGCAACGCGAATCAGCTTCTCAACATCTAAGCCTGAAACATAATTCAGTTGGAAAGTTTCGGTAACAAGTGGCGCGGTTTCATTTGCACGCGCGAGTTCATCTGCCAAATCCATATCACGACGCAGAAGTACATCACGTGCGCCAAAAATTACTAAATCTGGGCGCAAACGCATCCCTGCGTTTGTTTGCATCAACACAAGATCGATTGCTTGATCATAGGGCATGTTATCGAGTGTGACTGTAATCTTCCTGCCATTCAACGAAGGATCAATAATTACATTTCTGCCAGAGATTTCTGCCAGAGTGCGCAACACCATTGCGAGATCAGCATCGAAGAAGTTGATTGAGATTTTTTTGCCTTCCTGACCAAAAGGAACCAACTTGTTCGTCTCTGCTGATGTCAGAGCACGAATTTCGATTTTCAGTTGATTATTGACGAGTTGGGCTTGATGTTGCCATGCACCCTTCGCTGCAATTTCTACTCGTCCCTGACTCCCCTTGCTACTACTTGACACACTCGTCACTGGAGTTGCGAAGTCGTTCACGTCTCTCCTGCTCAGCAAACGATCAGGAATAATCGTGTCTTGTAGGTCAATAGTAAGCCCGGTACTGCTCCGGCGAATATCAAGTGGAACTGATCCATCACTAAGTTCAATTAGGATTTGGGCTTGTCCTTGCTCGCCTCTACGGAACACCAGATCTCTAACCGAGTTAAGCTCTACCAAACGTTGGTTGATTGGAGGTGCTTTCGCTACTACCGCACTATTTGTAGCACCTCCCACAATGGACTGCTTGAATGGTGCCAGCTTGATAAGCAGTGATGTGCCTTTTAGTTCAACGTCATACCCTGTACTTGAGAGCATCGACAGAACCATACGAGTCTGTGTTTCCGTTTGAACCAGTTGCAGCGTTTTAAGGCCTCCAGTATTAACTGGATACGCAGACTTTCCTGATTTGTTATGGACACTTGGAAAGTCAAAAACAATTCTAGCGGGCTCTTTTGTCACCCATGCAGTTGGAACACTCGGCAATGCGTTCTCAAAGTCCACATTCACATAGAGTTGATCCCCAATTTGCTGGGTTTTGATTTCACGTATTGAATTAGCGGCTACAGGATCGGCGGCCACTGCCGCGCCCCAAACAGCACAACCAACCAAGACACCTACGATACGGATCATCAGTTTCATTTGCTTACTCCTTCGTCCTGCTGGAGGTACAGGATCTTTTCACGCTTGACCCATAGATCATTTGCATCTTTGACAGACTCGGATATTTTCATTTGCGATTTTGTGATCTCAATGATCTTTCCAAAGTTTGGTCCGATGTAGTTTCCCACCGTTACGTGCTTAGGTTTATCTGGAGTTTGCACCAATGCAAACATTTGGCCTCTGTAGCCAATTACGCCTATCAAACGCATTGACTCAAGTGGGAAGGTCTCCAGATACTCAGGAGGACGCCCTGCCCCAGGACTAGATAAATCCGACATACCACCTTCTTTGGTTCTCACTTTTTCTGGTGAGAAAGGTGACATCAATGCTTTTGCGCTGTAATTCACAATCGGTGGAGTAATTAACGGTGGGGGCTCTTTGACCCCGCCTTTAATCCCTTTAGCCTCTTCGGCCATCCACTGCTTGATATCACTATGTTCTTCAGCGGCACACCCAACCAATGAAAGACAAAATACTGCAGCAACATGAGAGAGCTTCATTTTTTCGCTCCCTTCTTTTGCTGTGCAATTTCTTTATCGTCCAGATATCTAAATGTCTTTGCAATTGTGTTTAATGTGAGGGTTGAATCCCTGGCAACGGTTATATCAATGTCATTGAGCGTCACGATTCTCGAAAGACGGGCCACATCACCAGCAAACGCGCCCAATTCATGATAAGTCCCAGACAAACGGATCTTAATTGGCAATTCCGCGTAGAAGTCTTTTCGCACTTCACCCATAGGCTGGAATAAATCGAACTGTAACCCTTGCCCAACTCCAGCCTGATTAATATCAATTAGCAACTTCTCGACTTCTGATGCATTTGGCAACTGCTTTAACAAAGCACCAAAGGTCCGGTTAATTTCTTCTAACTGGCGACGATGAGCATCAAGGTTAACTGCCTGACGTTTTTTATTAAGCCACTCATCTCTCAATGTGGCCTCCTCTTGTTTTGCAACTTCAAGCTCTTCGAATTGAGGACTCCATGCAAACCACCACGAAGCGGCAACTAAAGCAGAAAACACCCCAAGAAGGATGACAATGCGTGGCGCGAGTGGCCACAATCCCGGGTCACGGGGATCCAGCGTTTTGAAGTCTTCGGTAAGTTGCTTGAAGTCAAATATGGGAAGTTTTTTTTCTTTCACTTAGCCTTCCCCTTTCCTGCCGCAATATCACCTTCCTTGACTTCCCGCTTGATGTTCACAAACATATTGAATGCACTTAGACGGCGGCCACCAACAACCTCCGCACGAATTTCAACAAGCTCTGGTTTGTCAAGCAAAGGAGACTCTTCCAGATTGTGCATAAGGGCTGAAACCTTTGCATTCGCCTGTGCGTAACCGGTTAGATTGATGCGTTGTCCGGTTTGCGTAATCTTGCGCAAATACACCCCCTCAGGAATGCGTTGGGCAAACTCGTTGAACACATGAACGGTTTCTGCTCGATTTGCCTCCAGCAACTCGATCACACGCTTTCTAGCAAGCAGCGCTTCCGTCTGTTGCTTAAGCGATTTAATCTCAGCGATTTGCTTATCGAGCAGTACGATTTCTTGACGGAGAAAATCATTTTTGTCGCGCTGCTGATCAATCTGTTCAGCAATAATTGTGTGACCAATAAACCAAATTACCCCCGCACACAGTGCGGCCACGCCGAGTAAGGCATAAAACTGATTGCGTCTAGCCTTACGTTTTTCCTCTCGATGGGGAAGGAGATTGATGCGCATCATTGATCAAATCTCCGCAAGGCAAGGCCACAAGCAACCATGAGTGCGGGTGCATCTTCTTGTAACCGCTTTGGCTTAATCTTTGCCGATATCGCCATTCCGGCGAACGGATTTGCGCGGGAGGTTTCAACTTGAGTTCGGGAAGAAACAGCCGCCTCAATCCCCTCCATCAAGGTCCCACCGCCTGCTAGGAGAATGTAATTGACTTGCGTGTAAGCGGTTGATGTGTAGAAAAACTGCAGGGCTCGTGACACTTCCAGCGCCAAGGCCTCCAAATAGGGCTGCAGAAGCTCGCTATCGTAGTTATCCGGCGTGGACTCGGCGCGCTTGAGCGCTTCCGCCTCTTCGGCACTCATGCCATAAACGCGCATGATGTCTCTTGTTAGTTGCCCGCCGCCAAATGCTTGCTCGCGGGTATATAAGACCTCATCATTGCGTGCGAACGTGAACCGAGCAGTATTGGCACCAATATCGGCCAAGACAACGATGGCATCTATGCCATCGTTAGGTAACTGACGAACGACCTCGTTAAGTGCGCTTTGGGTCGCGAAAGATTCAACGTCCATGACGACGGGATGAAGGTCAGCTGCCTCGGCGCAAGCGACTCGGTCTTCGATTTTTTCCTTGCGAGAAGCCGCAATCATGACCTCAACGTCTTCAGGATTGCTCGGCAATGGACCGATCACCTGAAAATCAAGGTTAACTTCCTCAAGCGCAAATGGAATGTACTGGTTGGCCTCAGACTCAACCTGAATTTCCATTTCCTGCTCCCGGAGATCACCTGGCAGCACAATCTTTTTGGTAATTACAGCAGAGGATGGGAGTGCCATTGCCACATAGCGGGTGGTTGTGCCCAAACGCTTCCAAGCGCGGCGAACGGTTTCAGCCACCCCCTCAAGATTGGTGATATTGCCGTCGCTAACCGCGTCCCGTGGCAGGGACTCGATTGCGTAGCGTTCAACCCGGTAAGTCCCTTTGCCATTGTCTACCAGCTCAACCAGCTTTACAGCGGTTGAGCTGATGTCCAGTCCCAGCAAGGGGCGCGCCTTCGGGTTGAAGATCGAGAAATCAATCTGCAATGGAAATCCCTTTTTAAATTAGCAAATTACGATGCTAAGTGATACTTTACTTTAGATACTAACAACAACCATAACGGGTGTAAAGGAATTATTAAGTGACCTGAGTCAGTGTTGGATTCCCGCAACGAGCGCCCTAGCCGCCGCTCGGCGGTATAATCGGTACGTGCCTCCAATCAAGCTCCCCCCTCTGCCCAAGCTGCCGCCTTTGCCGCCGCTGGCCCGCTGGATTCTTTATCCGCTCACCCTGCTACTCGGTCTTGGCCTGATCGCCATTGCCATGGTGGCCATCGTAACCATCATTTTGTACCCCCAGCTACCTTCGCTGGAGGCGCTGACCGACTATCGTCCGAAGGTCCCATTACGGGTTTATACGGCCGACGGCTATCTGATTGGCGAATTCGGCGAAGAGCGGCGCAATCCGGTACGCATCAACGATATTCCGCCGGTCATGAAGCAGGCCATTCTGGCCGCAGAGGATGAGCGCTTCTTTACCCATCCCGGGGTGGATGCCATCGGTGTCTTGCGGGCGGCGTATTCAAACATCGTGAGCGGCGGTAAAGCGCAAGGTGCATCAACCATCACGATGCAAGTAGCGCGCAATTTCTTCCTTTCTCGTGAAAAGACGCTCACACGCAAACTTTACGAAGTTTTATTGGCATTCAAAATTGAAGCGAACCTGAACAAGAATCAGATTCTTGAGCTTTACTGCAATCAAATCTACTTGGGCCAACGTGCTTATGGCTTTGCCTCTGCTGCCCAAATCTATTTCGGCAAGTCGCTTGAGCAGCTGACCGCGGCTGAGGCTGCGATGTTGGCAGGCTTACCCAAGGCGCCCTCGTCCTATAACCCAGTTGCCAACCCCAGACGCGCGCAGCTGCGTCAGTTCTACGTGTTGCGCCGCATGCATGAGCTGAATTTCCTAGATACGGAGCAGTACTCAGAAGCCAAGCAGGAACATTTGAATGTCAAACGTAACGTGAATGACTTTGGTACGCGTGCCGACTACGTCGCAGAAATGGCGCGCCAGATCGCCGTTGAGCGCTACTCTGAAGACGCCTATAACCAAGGCCTGCGCGTCATCACAACCTTGGTCAAAGCAGAACAAGATGCGGCGTACGCGAGCTTGCGCAAAGGCATCATGGATTACGACCGGCGCCATGGTTATCGTGGCGCAGAGCAGTTTGTCGATCCTAAAGAGATCGCCAAAAACACCGAGGAAGAGTTCGAGGACGCCCTGTCCGATATTACCGAGGTAGATGGCTTGCATCCGGCCTTGGTGCTGAGTGCTAGCGCAACGCAGATCAAAGCCTATAGACGTGGCGGAGAAATGGTCACATTGAGCGGAGATGCGCTCAAGTTCGCCGCTCGCATGCTGGATGAAAAAGCGCCTGCCAATAAGCGACTGCGTCGTGGTGCAATTATCCGTCTCAGCGCCGGCCCGGATGAAAAGCAACCTTGGTTGATCAGCCAGCAACCCGAAGTAGAAGCAGCCTTCGTCGCGGCCAGCCCGATTGATGGGGCAGTTCGCGCCTTGGTGGGTGGCTTCGATTTCAATCGCAACAAGTTCAACCATGTTACCCAGGCGTGGCGGCAACCGGGATCAAGCTTCAAGCCCTTTATCTATTCGGCCGCTCTAGAAAAGGGGTATACCGCCGCGTCCGTGGTGGCGGATGAGCCTATCGTCATTTCCGCCGAAGAAACCGGCAGCCAAGCGTGGGAACCGAAAAATTACGATGGCAAGTATGAAGGCCCCATGAGCCTGCGCACTGCGCTGGCGAAGTCCAAAAACATGGTTTCAATCCGCCTGCTCAAAGGGATCGGCACGAATTACGCACAGGACTACATCACTCGCTTCGGCTTTGATGCAGAGAAGCACCCGCCGTACCTGACCATGGCGCTGGGCGCTGGTGCTGTGACACCTTGGCAGCAGGTTGCGGCCTACGCCGTGTTTGCGAATGGCGGGTATCGCATTCAGCCACATATCGTGCGCCAGATCCAGGACAGCCGCGGCAAGGTACTCGCCGAATTTAAGCCGCCGATTGCAGGTGACGAAAGCCTGCGTGTCATTGATGCTCGCAATGCCTACATCATGGATAGCATGATGCATGACGTGGTCCGTCGTGGTACTGCCACACGGGCAGCCACCGTCTTGAAGCGTGCCGACCTGGCAGGCAAGACAGGCACCACCAATGACTACATCGATGCTTGGTTCTGTGGTTATCAGCCAACCGTGGTGGGTGTTGCTTGGATCGGCTTCGATCAGCCTAAGCGCATGGGTAGCGGCGAAACCGGTGGTGCAGCTGCATTGCCGATCTGGATTGGCTACATGGAGCGCGCCCTCAAGGGTGTCCCCGAGTCTTACATGGAGCCACCGCAAGGCTTGACCGCTATTAATACAGAAGAGCCTTCTGGCAAGCCACGTAAGGAACTCATCTACAAGGAGCAGTTGCCAGCCGACGAATGGGTTGACCCAAAGGAGGCACTGCCAACCACAGGCCCAGCGCAGCCAGCTGCGCCGGTGACGGATGCGAAGTCAAAGGCGGTTGAGCGCTAAGCGAGTGTGACGGCTTCGCCCGTCTGCTCGCTTAGGCAGCGAGAAATCGCAACCATCAATGGTTCCTGATCGCGGGTAGCCATCCAACCGGTAGCCTCATGGCGGAAATGGAATCCACCAGACTTGGCAGCTACCCAGATTTCCCGCGCGGCGGTATGTCGATTGATGATGACTTTACTGCCGTTATCACATGTGATTTCTAGAACTCCGCCATCCTTAAGTTCAAAATCGATGTCCGCATCACAGGCCTCTAGTGCCTGCTCGATATGGGCCAGCATCTCGTCTGCCAGCGCATTGAATTCTCGTTCTTCCATGATTGATTCCCGGCGCTCACGCCCTGTTCGATAAATTACTGTGTCGCCGACACGGAAGGCATGCCATCATGGTCTACCAGTGTTCGGCTTTCGCCTTTTTTGTCGTTATTTGGCATGTGATACCATGCCGCGGCACCTAGAAGCACCGCCTGTATTGAGAGATTCCCATGCGCCTGTCGATCACATTGTCCGCTCTATTCCTGCTCGCTGCCTGTGGCACGCGCGGCCCACTTGAGCTACCTCCTGGCCCACCGCCCAAGCCACTACTTGGCCCGGCCAGCCCGACTTGGGGAACCTCCAGCAGCACAACCCGTACGCCCGCGCAATCGCAGGGCGATGATAGCAACAAAGCCACCACCGTAAAGCAATGACCTTCTTCACCCGTCGTGACGGCGCCCTGTTTGCTGAGGACCTACCGCTCACCGAGATTGCCGCTCGCTTCGGCACCCCCGCCTACGTTTACTCGCGCGCCGCGCTGACCGCCGCGTTCAATGCCTACAAAGAAGCACTGACGGGGCGTGATGCGCTGGTCTGCTATGCCGTCAAGGCCAATTCCAACCTTGCT
The DNA here is from genome assembly GCA_964499485.1 of uncultured Rhodocyclaceae bacterium. Taxonomy (GTDB): domain Bacteria; phylum Pseudomonadota; class Gammaproteobacteria; order Burkholderiales; family Rhodocyclaceae. The sequence goes on from CAZCLF010000001.1 coordinate 11,465, forward strand.
ATCCTGAATGTCTTTGCCCGCCTTGGTGCTGGCTTTGACATCGTCTCCGGTGGCGAGCTGGCACGCGTCATTGCCGCTGGTGGCGACCCGGCCAAGGTGGTTTTTTCCGGCGTCGGCAAGTCTCCCGATGAAATGCGTGCCGCGCTGAGTGCTGGCATCCTCTGCTTCAACGTTGAATCGGCCGCCGAGCTTGAGCAACTGAATGTTGTTGCAGGTGAGTTAGGCAAGAAGGCGCCGATTTCGTTGCGTGTGAATCCGAACGTCGACCCGAAGACACATCCCTACATTTCTACCGGCCTCAAGAGTAATAAGTTCGGTGTGGCCTTTGAAGATGCACGCAGTTTGTATCGCCGGGCAGCTACCCTGCCGAATATTGAGATCCATGGCCTCGACTGCCATATCGGTTCGCAATTGTTGGATCCGGCACCAGCCGCTGAAGCTGCTGAGAAGGTACTCGGCCTCGCCGATGAGCTTGCGGCTGATGGGATTATCCTCAGCCATCTCGACTTTGGCGGTGGCATGGGCATCCGTTACAGCGATGAGAATGTCCCCAGTGCAACCGAATATTTGGCTGCCATTCTTAAGCTCACAGAGGGTCGCAAGGAGAAGCTGCTGTTCGAACCGGGCCGCTCGCTGGTTGGTAATGCTGGGCTACTGCTTACTAAAGTTGAGGTGCTCAAACCCGGAAGCGAAAAGAACTTCGCCATCATTGATGCCGCGATGAACGATCTGATGCGCCCTGCCTTGTATGACGCCTTCCATGATATCGTACCGGTGACAGCGCGTAATTCTGCGGCGCAATGCTGGGAAGTTGTTGGCCCCGTCTGTGAGTCAGGCGACTTCCTCGGTCATGCACGCAATCTGGCGATTGAGACTGGTGACTTGCTCGCTATCCTCTCCGCAGGAGCCTATGGTATGACCATGAGCTCCAACTACAACACGCGTCCGCGTGCCGTTGAAATTCTCGTGGATGGCAGCACCGCTCATGTCATTCGCCAACGTGAGACGATTAGTGGATTGTTCGCGCTGGAATCTGTTCTGCCCTGAGGATACGCAGCAAACAAAAAAGGCCTGCAACTGCAGGCCTTTTTCTTAAGTGTCAATGCATTCTTAATGATGATGCCCATGATGTGCATGGCCACTGTCACCGCTATCAGTTAAATCACGCACCTCGGCCTTGACCTTGACAGTCTCAACCTTCTTGGCCGCATTTTCAATCTTGAGGTCAATATCAATGCTGCTGCCCGGCTTGAGCGGCTGCTTCAAGTCCATCAGCATGATGTGATAACCACCACGAGCCAGTGCCACTGGCTTGCCGGCCGGTAGCTCCAAGCGCGGAATGGCTCGCATAAGCATGCGATCGCCATCCATCTTCATTTCGTGCACTTCGCTCACACCTGCAATTTTCTTGCTGACGGAAACGCCAACCAGCGTTGCGCCTTTGGCGCTAGTCAAAGTCATAAAAGCCCCACTGGCTTTTTGCCCTTCCACGGTGCCGCGCACCCAGGGCGACTGCACATCCACATCGACCGCATGGGCAACCGCAGCGAACAAGGAAACAAAGGCAAGCAGTGCAACATGACGTGACATAGGGTTTCCTTACTGAGTGGGTTAAAGCGCAGGGGCCAACGCAAAAGCTAAGGCAATAGGCACGATGATAATCGAGGCAGCATTGCCTGCAAGCACAATCGCCGCAACCTTGTCGGGCTCCTGCTGATAGCGCTCGGCAAAAATGTAATTGAGCACAGCAGGCGGCAGCGCGCCAAACACCAGCAGCATTGCGCTCTGCTGTTGATCGAGCCCAAACAACGGAGCGCACACGACCGCCACCAACATCCCCAGAATCGGACTGGCCACCGCACCAAGCAGGCCCGCGCGCAAGGATTGCCAGTTCGCTGCTGTCAGGCGCACGCCCAGCCCAAACAGCATCAGGGGAATACAGACGTCGCCTAGCATGCGGATCGCCACACCGAGCGGCGCCCAAATCGTGATGCCACTGTGGCCGACGGCAAAACCAGCGATACCGGCAAAGAGCACCGGAACACGCCACAACGTCGTCAGCTTGACACGACGATCGAGTAACCACGCGCCAAAAGAGAAGTGCAGGAAATTTTCGATCAGGAACAGGGCGATGGCAGCCGGCATCGCGGCCTCGCCAAAGGCAAGCAGCATCAATGGGAGCCCCATATTGCCGGAGTTCTTAAACATGATCGCCGGCAACAAGGTCTTTTCCTGCTGCTTAAACGCCCGAGCCAAAGGCCAACCGAGCAGGCCGGTGCCAAGAATCACTACCCCACCGGCTAACGTGATGGGGCCGTAGTTATCCAGCGCCACATGCTGGACTGCCAGCGTCGAAAAAATCAGCAACGGCGTGAAAACGTCCATGTTCAGGACGTTGGCGGTGCGCATGTCGGGCTTTTTCAGGCGCCCATAGCACCAGCCAATACCGACAATGGCAAAGACCGGGAAGACAACAGAAAGGATACGTAGCAGCAAGGGGATCGCTTGGGGGAAGAGCCTCGGGAATGCCTCAGGCGCAGGAGAGGACGGTTGGCGCTAGGCTAACCGTAAGGTCTCAGCGACGGCGTGTTTCTACCGTGGCAATTTTATCAAGCCCGCTGGCGATGAGTAGTGTGGCAATCAGCAAGTTCGCGCCACGAATGCGGATATGCAGACCTTGTGCATGCAAGGGAGTCAGCGTATCAAGAAGAATCTTCACGCTGACCTCGTCAATGCGATGCAGATGGTCTGTCTCAATGGTGATGGCATCACGCCCAGCTGCTGCTGTAGCCAATGTATTGATAGTACTCATGCCGGCCAGCAACTCGCCCTCCAACACAAAGGGGTCTTTGCTCTTGGGCGCGGGTTTGCTGGCACTCATCTTGGTCACAAGTGGCGTTTCCCAAGACGGCGGCGACACCTCGAACGTGACGGCATAGCCCACTGCGGTATCTTCAAACGCAGCTTGGTCGCCAATACGCTGATAAAGCTCGAGTAACAGGAGCCACGTTTCCTCGCGTTCGCGCCGCATCATTTCGACTTTACCGGCCAACATGACGGAAAACTCATCCGCCCCAGTCAGCAAGCATTCGCGGCCACGCTTTTTGATCTGACGCAGGGCATCTAACAGTAGTCGGCACCCATCGTTATCAGCATCGGTGACTTTGAGTAACCCCAGTCGGACGGTTGGGCTATTTTCAGCAATCTCGACTAATTTACTGAGCGCACTTGCACTCGATGCGCTCAGCATGCCGGATAGAGCCACATAAGCAGCCCCACCCGTATCTAAACTGCTATCGGCTGCACCTGTAGCATCCAACCAAGCGGGCGCAGACCGCTCAAATCGCTTGGCATAAGCGTCTGCGAGGTTTTCGAAAGCCTGACGTCGATTGAGGATTTGGAGCAGATCAAACAACATGCCCCAGCCTTGTTCAGTTGCGGTGCCTAAGGTACCCGCTCGCAAGGCAGCTTCAAGGGCACTGCTTGCCTCGATCGTCTTACCCGCCGCATGTTGGCGAGCAACGGCTTGCAACACGGCCAGGCCAGCTGGAATGGCGGGCTTTGGCGGGGATGTTGGGGCCGGTGCAGGGGCTTTCGCAACAGGGGACGGAGAGGATTTGGCCGCAATAGGTTTTTCAGTGGGCGTTGGCTGTGCCGGCGCACTTGCCACGGCAGTTGCAGGCGCTTCCGGGTCTACCAACTCAAGCGGTGCCTTGAACGATGCAAACGCACTGGGCGCAGGAGATGCTTTGCCAGTGGTTGGCGCGGGCGCTACCGCTGCGGGTACAGGCTCCAGTACGGGCGCAGGCGGCGGAGTAAAAACAGGGGCAGGCTTAGGCTCAGTTTCGGCCGCCAGCTTAGTGAAATCGAGGCTGAAAGGGTCGTCATCGTCATCAGCCGCGGCATCAATAGCCGTACTCTCCTTCGCAGGAGCGGGCTTGCGCGATGAACCAGAGGGTGGGGAAGCCACGATGCTAAACAACCAGTCGGAATTAGGACGCCATTTTTAGCACATTGCTAGCAATTTCCGCAAATTGAATTTGTATCCCGTCTTAACACCTGTTGCCCGCCATCAAGATAAGCGAGCAACAGGTGAGAGACTTATCAACGATCAGAAGTTGCCGCGGAAGCCCAGCATGATGCTGCGACGGCCCATCGGGGCTCGATCTTTGAGCACAGAGGTATGCAGACGAATCTCTTCGTTGAGAAGGTTGTTCCCCTTCACGAACAATTCGGCATTGGGCATCGAGGTGCGCAGACGATAGGACACTTGGGCATTCAACTGCAGGTAGTCATCCGTCGGCAGCTCATTGGCAGCAACGCGATCCTGTTTGCCGCCATAAACAGCATCGAGGCGTGCGCCCAGATTCCCGAGCCGATAATCGAGGCCAGCCCCCAAATGGTAGGGCGAGATGCGCGGCAAAGGTGCGCCGGTTTGCGTATTCGTGGCACGCACCACATCGGCACGCAGGCGCAAATCCAGATCGCCCGTGCCTTCGTATATGTGGAACTTACCTTCGGCCTCCAGCCCGTTAAAGCGCGCTGGCACCGCACGAATTTCGGCCTCGGCTAATTCGCCGGCGGCATTGATCGTGCCGTCTTCATCTCGATTGTTTCCCGTCGAGAACAAGTTGATGAAGTTCTTGAAGCGCGTCTGATAGGCCGACACACTCATGCTGTGCGGGCCATTGCGCCAGCGCAACTGTAGGTCAATGCCATTTGACCGCTCAACTTTTAACGCCTTATTCCCCACCTCATATTGACCCGTCGCAGGATGCGGTCCGTTCGCAAAGAGTTCGTTGTAAGTTGGCGCACGCTCAGTGTGTGAGAGGTTGCTGGCCACCGACCAACGATCAGTTAGTGTGTATACCGCCCCCACTGCCCCGCTGCGCGGGTTGAACGTACGTGATTGGGCCGCTCCAAAACGCGGGGTGCCTGGTGCGAGATTTGGATCATCCGGCCCACCACCGGCTGACTGGACATCCGTATTTTCCACACGCCCACCAAAACTCAACTTGAGACGATCCAGTGGCAGCTCTTCATAAACGTATACGGCTTGGCTACGGGTGCGGATATCAGGTAACAACGCTTCATCGCCAATGACTTTGACGGAATTGCGGTTGAACTGCAGACCGACAACACCGCTCAAGGGCCCCAGTTTTGCATGCGACGCTTCAATCATGCCTTCTTCCCCGTTATTCAGGAACGTCGACGCGATTTGGCCCGCATCAATTTCACGATGCTCGTAATCAGTCTTGGCGAAGCGAACCTTAACTTTCTTAAAGAAACCGTCGAGATCGCGCACTTCACCCGCAAGATCCAGGCGATCGGACTTCATGCGAATACGTACATTCTCTTCAGCCACAGTCCCGTAATCGGCATTATGCGACGCATAAGAGAGGCCTAAGTAGCCATTCTGGAACGCCAGCGATGCGCCGAGGGCCCCACCATCACTCTTGGCGCTGCTGTTACGCAACTCACCTTGGGGTTCGTTGGCTTGAGGGGATTGCTGGCGTAGACGAGCGGAGCGGGTAAAGCCCGGCACCTTAAGGTTTTCGCTGGTGCGCTGGTAGGCATCCGCGTGCAGCGACAACATGCCGTTGCCAACCTCCAGCACCGCGGCGCCGCTGCTTTGACGCTCCGCACCACCGCTACGGACCTCTGCACGTCCTGCCGCCCCGGTAATGGCTTCCTGTGGAATGCGGTTATCAATGGCATTCACCACACCACCGACTGCACTCCCCCCGTGCAACAACGCAGCAGGGCCGCGTACAACTTCCACTTGATCGATGATGAACGGATCAATCGGTACTGCATGGTCAGGACTGAGTGCAGATACATCGGTGATGCCAACGCCGTTTTGCATGATGCGAATACGGTCTGCATCCAAACCACGAATTACAGGGCGCGACGCATTGGGGCCAAAGCTGGTAGCGCTCACGCCAGGAATACCCGTCAGCAGATCACCCAGCGTGCTGGCACTGCGGTTGGAGATTTCCTTTTGCGTCATGACCGATACGGGTGACGCTAGATCAAACAGAGCGCTGCCGAGCGGATTCCCGGTCACCACCACGGGGGCAAGCTCGGTGACATGAGGATCGTTGCTCTGAGCGAGTGCGTTGGTAGTGCAGGTGCAGGCCAGTGCGACCAACGTAGCGATACGGGATGACCGCATCGGAAATGCGGGACGAAATGCGTTAGACATGGTGACTCCTGAAACATCAATGACAATTCAATAGCCGCGCGTTGCCATGAGGCAAGGCGCTGCGACTCAAAGCAGAGGGGATGTTCAGGCGTAAGGGGGAGACTGCTGACGGGCTTCCGGCAGGGCTTGCGGTGCAATGGAGGGTGCTGCAAAGCCAATTGGCAACCACTCCCCCGCCAAGATCGGTATCGTGAAGAGCGAAAGCGGGGCACCGCCACCTAAATCATGTGCAGCGATACACCGCTCGCACACATGCGCAGGAGCGCCCTGACCTTCATCCATCGCATGCTCGATGGGATGTGCGACTGCCAGTGCTTGCGCGCACAGCAGCAGGAATGCCAACAGCAGATGGGTGAAGTGTTTCGTCATTGCTTAATCAACTTGAACCAGCAGGCCCTTGAGATATTCACCTTCAGGAAAAGCCAGATCCACTGGGTGGTCGGCCGCACCTTGGAGGCGTTGCACAATGCGCGCACTCATATTTGTCACCAATCCAGCATCGCGCGCAGCGCCGGCCACGATTGACTGGAACAGATCCAAACCTATCCCGCCGGAGCAGGAGTAAGTCATCATCAGGCCACCAGGATTCAGGAGTTTGAAACCATGCAGATTGATGTCCTTGTAGGCACGCGAGGCGCGTTCAGCATGCGCAGCCGAAGGTGCGAACTTGGGCGGGTCGAGGATGATCAGGTCAAATTTCTCGCCGGCTTTATGCAGGTTGCGCAACGCTTGGAAGACATCGTCTTCGCGCCATTCGCACTTGCTTGAGCTGAGCTGCGGATTGAGTTCTAAATTCTGTTGTGCGGTGGTCAGCGCAGGACCTGAACTGTCGATAGAAACCACTTCGCTCGCACCACCGGCCAAAGCTTGCAGTGAAAAGCCACCGCTATAGCAGAAGCAGTTAAGTACACGGCGGCCAGCGGCGAGTTCGCGCGTCATGCGGCGATTGTCGCGCTGGTCCAGATAGAAGCCGGTCTTGTGACCACCCGAGTAATTCACGGCCATCTTGACGCCATGTTCGTCGATGATGGGATCGGTTGCAGGCGCTTCGCCATGCACCCAGCCTGTCACGGGCTCCAGTCCTTCGAGCTTGCGCACTTCCGAGTCGGAGCGCTCGTAGACGCGGGCGCAACCTGTAGCCTTAACGATGGCATCGACAATCGCGTTGCGCCACTTATCGGCACCTGCGCTGGTGAGCTGAATGACGACCATGTCGCCATACTGGTCGGCGATCACCCCGGGCAGGCCATCGGATTCTGCATGCAGGATACGCAGGCCGCTCTGGTTACGTAACTCCGGCAGCGCCTGACGGCGGGCAACCGCAGCTGCAACGCGACGCTTGAAAAAGGCGTTGTCGATGGTTTCGTTTGGATCAAATGTCCAGACGCGGGCGCGAATCTGCGACTCGGGGCTCCAGGCCGCCTTGGCAATCAAACGATCACCGTCCATCACCTCCACCGTATCGCCCGAGCGCGCGCGGCCGTCAAGTTGCGCGACGGAGCCAGCAAACAACCAGGGGTGGCGGCGGAACAGCGAGCGTTCCTTACCGGGCTTGAGCAGAAGGCGAGCGGACATGGTGTGGTCAGAAACCTAAGAATTAAAAAGAGTGGGGGCCTTCCCCCGTGTAGGCGATCGGCGCAGGGCACATCGCTAAAACTGATGCGCATTGTAGAGGAGCCCTCTTTCCGAGTCCAGATTTTTATGCAACAATGTTGCAAATGGATATCCAGCAAATGCTTAAGGAACGCCGCCTGCGCGCCACACCTGCCCGTGTCGCCACACTGGACGTGCTCCTATCGGCTGGCCGTGCCCTGACCCATCACGAAGTGGAGGAGTCACTCGCTGCGGCGGGCAACCGTCTGGATCGCGTCACCCTATATCGCACGCTGGATTTTTTGGTTGAAGAAGATCTCGCTCATCGGCTCTCGGGAGAAGACCGCACCTGGCGCTTTTCAGCCCAAGATAAACGTAGCGGTCACGCTCACCCACACTTTTGCTGCAGTGCTTGCGGATCAACACTCTGCCTCGGCGACCTAAACCCAGCCATGGTGGTCGGGCTGCCCGAGGGCTACGCCTTCCAGCAGGCTGAGCTGACCATCCGCGGCTTATGCCCGGCTTGCAACACCCCCTGAATTTTTTATCACCCAAAAATGCAACTTGATTGCACAAAATGACTGGTATCGACAAACGCATCCCCATTACCCTGCTCACCGGCTTTCTTGGCGCGGGCAAAACCACGCTGCTAAATACGCTGCTGTGGCAGAAGGCGTTTGAGGATGCAGCGGTGTTCATCAACGAATTCGGCGATGTGGGCGTCGACCATCTACTAGTTGAGAAGATTGACGATGATGTGATCCTGCTCGACTCGGGTTGTGTCTGCTGCAGCATGCGCGGCGATCTACCCAAGGCCTTGCGCGATCTATTCAGCCGCGCGCAGCGCAAAGTAATCCCCGTCCCCAAACGCGTGATCATCGAGACCAGCGGCATTGCCGATCCAGCCCCCGTCATCTATTCGCTACTCGATCACTTCACAGCAGAGCGCTTCCGTTGTGATGGCGTCATTACAGTGATTGCGGCCACGCATGGTGCAGACCAGATCGAAGCCAATGCAGAAGCCCTGAAGCAAGTCGTCATGGCGGATCGCATCATCATCAGCAAATGCGATTTAGCTGATGACGCGCAAATCGCCCAGCTATCCACCACGCTCAATGCGCTCAACCCCACCGCCGCGCAGCTACGCGCAAGCAAAGGCAGTGTCGACGCGAAAGCGATCATTGATTGCGGCTTGTACGATCCAGCCAGTAAGGCCCCTGACGTTGCAACCTGGTTAGCTGAAGTGCGCGTGAACGAGCAAGCTGCCTTGCGCAAGTTCAATTATGGTTCGCAGCCTTCGACACCGCGCTTACCGACACACACCCGTGATGTGAGCAGCTTTGTCATTGAGTTTGATGAGCCGCTTGCATGGGGCTGGATCAGCACGGCATTGGACACGCTGTTACAGGGTCATGGTGAACAGATTCTGCGCATTAAAGGCTTGCTCAACATCCGCAATGAAGCGGGGCCGCGCATCGTGCAGTGTGTACAACACATGCGCTACCCCAGCATCCGGCTGGAAGCATGGCCGCAAGATGAGGCCTATGCAGACCAAAAGAGTCGCCTCGTGTTCATCACTCGCAAACTCGACGAAGCGCGCGTTCGCGAGAGCCTTGCCCACATCACCACACTACTTGCCCAGTACGGCGCCCCAGAAAATGCATAGTCCAGCACTGAATGCCCCTCACAAACTACCCGTCACCGTGCTGTCGGGATTCCTTGGTGCGGGCAAAACCACCTTACTCAATCACATCCTCAATAATCGTGAGGGGCGCAAAGTAGCGGTCATCGTCAACGACATGTCGGATGTGAATATCGATGCGGCATTAGTGCGCAATGGTGGCGCCGAGCTATCGCGCACCGATGAGAAGCTCGTCGAGATGAGCAATGGCTGCATTTGTTGCACGCTACGTGAAGACCTCCTGATTGAGGTGAGCCGCCTTGCGCGCGAAGGACGCTTTGATCATCTCGTGATCGAATCAACAGGGATTTCAGAGCCGCTGCCGGTTGCAGAGACATTCACCTTCGAAGACGAACAAGGCCAAAGTCTGTCTCATGTGGCGCGACTTGATACGATGGTGACTGTCGTCGATGCCTTCAACTTCCTGCGCGACTATAGCTCGCAAGATAGCCTTGTAGCGCGTGGCGAGTCGCTGGGTGATGAAGACACCCGCACTGTCGTCGACCTACTGATCGAACAAATTGAATTCTGCGATGTGCTGATCGTCAATAAAATTGACCTTGTCAGCGCCAGTGATCGAGACCGACTTGCGGCCATCCTGCACACCCTGAATCCTCGCGCCCGTATCGAGTACGCACGCTTCGGTGCAGTGCCTTTGGATCGCGTGCTGGATACGGGCCTGTTCGATTTCGACCAGGCCGAGCAAGCGCCGGGCTGGCTGCAGGAACTACGCGGCACTCACGTACCGGAGACCGAGGAATACGGCATCAGCAGCTTTGTCTATCGCGCGCGCCGCCCATTCCATCCACAACGTTTCTGGGCCATGGTTAACTCAGAATGGCCGGGGGTGGTCCGCTCTAAAGGTTATTTCTGGCTAGCCACACGGCCTGAATTTGCTGCCAGTTGGTCACAAGCGGGTGGCGCCTGCCGGCATGGCATGGGGGGCTTATGGTGGGCCGCCGTACCTGATGAGGATTGGCCGACGGATGAAGAGAGCCTCGCGATCATCGAAAGCAATTGGGATGACGCCTGTGGGGATTGCCGTCAGGAGCTGGTGATCATCGGGATGAAGATGAATGAAGCGGAATTACGCGCCCGCTTTGATGCGTGCCTACTGACTGATGCAGAGCTGGGATTAGGGCCACAGGGCTGGGAAAGTTTTGATGACCCCTTCCCAAACTGGGGCAACATCATTGATGAAGCAGCGACCGAGGGCGCCTCAACTGCAGCTTGATGCGCTCAGGCGGCCTCGCCCTCACCCAAGCTCATCATCCAGGCAATGGCCTCGGTCAGGCATAGGTTAAGTGTCTGCTGTCCGAGCCGTCCGCCAAGCCGTGACAGCATGCTGCACGCCGCCTCAACGTTGTTGTCATCGTAGTGCTCAATCAGTTCCAGCAGCTGGCCGAGGGGGCCACCACGACCCTCCAAGGCCTCACGCACCTCCTTTGAGACGGAAATTTGCTCCAAGATTTCGGACATCGGCATTTGCAGCGCTGCCGGAATCACAGACATGAGGCCAACAATAAACGCCGGATCGAACAGCTGCGGGCGTGCTGGGTAGCAACGTTGTACCAGCAATTCTAGAAAGTACCCCCGCAATGCAGCAAGCTGCATCAACGGATTGCTGCGAATGCCACGCCCATCCGGATGCGCAAACAACAAAAGCTGCAGCCAGCGCAGCAGCTGCTTGCGGCCGAGGATGGTGATGGCCTGCCGCAGCGATGTGGTTTTGGCGAGTACGCCACCAACGCCGACTGAATTTGTCAAACGCAACAGGCTGGCAACAAGACCGGGCTCGCCCTTAAGCACCGCTTCCAGTGCGGCGATATCGGCGTCATCGTTGATCAGGCCGATCAAACGAATCAAGGTCTGGGTAGCGACATCCAGCTTGCGGCCTGAGATTAACAGTGGCCGTGCAAAGTAGTAGCCCTGATAGGCGTCAAAACCAAGGCGCTCGGCCAGCGAGTGACTTTCGGGCGTTTCCACCTTGCCAGCAATCAGCTTGAGCGGCAGGCGACGTAAATGGCTAATGGTGCCTGCCAGCTCGGCTTCACTGTACCCATCAATATTGATGGAGGCATAGCTCGCCATGCTTAACAGTGGGTGCGGACTTTGCCCAATATAGCCATCCACGGCGAGCGCATAACCTGCCCCGTGCAAATCACGACAGCGCTCAATGACGCGCGGCGACGTTGCCGCAGGTAAAGAGAGGACCACCTGTTCGGCAGGCAGGACCTGCACCATGTCATTGCAAATGAAATCATCATCCACCGGGATAAAGGCCAGCTGGCTGCCTAGCGCGCGCGCCAAACCCAGTTCTGCGAAGGCAGTACAGACCATTTCAGCAGTGGCAGCGGTAGGGCTCGCCGGCACTGCGCGCTCAGGCAATGGCTGGAACATAAGAGAGTAGCCCAGCGTGGCCTGATTACGGTCCAGAATGGGCTGTCTTCCCAGAAACAGACTGTCGCCGTTCTGTGCCAAGCCACTCATGTACCCGCCTCCCTAACTTTGCGCGATTAATGTCGCCATTCAAATGGACTGCTGTGGAGGCAGATTCTATGAGAAAACAGCATTCAACACTGAAATAGTTGGGGTCCATGACCATCAGGTGTGCGACTGGCGCATCAGACCGGTAAAATACGCACCGCTCAAGACCTCGAAGGACTGCCGCAATGAAAGCCTCCCCACTGTCGCATCTGCTCGATAACAACAGCGCCTGGGCTGCCAGTCGCATCGCCGAAGACCCTAGCTATTTCAGCCGTCTCGCCAATCAGCAGAACCCTGAATATTTCTGGATCGGCTGCTCCGACAGCCGCGTGCCGGCCAACCAGATCACGGGCCTCGATCCGGGCGAAGTATTCGTGCACCGTAACGTCGCCAATGTCGTCGTGCCGAGCGACCTTAACTGCCTCGCCGTCATGCAGTTCGCTGTCGATGTGCTCAAGGTTAAGCACATCATCGTGGTTGGCCACTACAACTGCGGTGGTGTACGCGCCGCACTAGAGAATCAACGCCATGGCCTCGTCGATAACTGGCTACGCCATATTAAAGATGTGCGCGACCGTCACATTGGTTTGATTGAACAAGTCGCACCAGAAGGACGGGTGAATAAGCTGTGCGAGCTCAATGTGGTTGAACAGGTCGTCAATGTCTGCCAAACCACGGTCGTGCTGGATGCTTGGCAACGTGGCCAGAATCTAACGGTGCATGGCTGGGTCTACGGCCTTGATGATGGTTGTGTGCGCGATCTTGGCATGCGCGCCTCATCGGAAGAAGAGTCGGTCGATATTTATCACACCACCATGCAGAAGCTGCGCGGTAGCTGATTCTTCCTCGCGATATCCATTCAACAAAAAGGGCAGCCCATCATGCGATGGGGCTGCCCTTTTTTTGGTGTTGAAGCGCTTTACTTGTAGTGACTTACAACAACACGCGCTCGATGCCACCATTGTTGGCAGCGCTGACGTAATCCGTCATCCAGTCCTTGCCGAGAATGGACTTAGCCATTTCGACTACGATGTAATCCGCAGAAGTCGACGCATCATCGTTATAGCGTGACAAGCCTTGCAGGCAAGACGGGCAGGACGTCAGGATCTTAACATCCCCCGTAAAGCCATCTTCACGCAGCACGGCGGCACCCTTCTCGATCTCGCCTTGCTTGCGGAAACGCACCTGGGTGGAAATGTCCGGACGCGTAGCAGCCAATGTGCCGGACTCACCACAGCAGCGATCCGTCAGCGCAACCGGTTGCCCCATCAAGGTGTTGACCGTCTTAAGCGGGTTATGCGTCTTCATCGGCGTGTGGCACGGGTCGTGATACATGTAGCGCGTGCCAGTCACACCGTCGAGCTTCAGCCCCTTCTCCAGTAGATACTCGTGAATGTCGAGCAAGCGACAACCCGGGAAGATTTTCTCGAATTCGTATTTCTGCAGCTGATCCATGCAGGTGCCGCAAGACACGATCACCGTCTTGATGTCGAGATAGTTCAGCGTGTTGGCAACGCGATGGAAGAGCACGCGGTTATCCGTCGTGATCTGCGAACCCTTGACCTCATCACCACTTGAGGTCTGCGGATAGCCGCAGCACAGGTAGCCTGGCGGCAACACGGTTTGTGCGCCGACGTGATACAGCATGGCCTGCGTTGCCAAGCCCACCTGCGAGAACAAACGCTCTGAACCACAGCCGGGGAAGTAGAAGACTGAGTCACCGTTGTAATCGGCCGCATTGATTTTGTGTGGGTCACGGATGACGGGAACGATCTTGTCATCCTCGATATCCAGCAGCGCACGCGACGTCCGCTTTGGCAAGTTGCCCGGCATCGGCTTGTTGATGAAGTGAATCACCTGCGCCTTGACGGGCGGCTTGCCCAATGTTGCCGGTGGGTGCTCAACCTGCGGACGAATCAGCCCCAGCGCTTTGCCAACACGGTGCCCCAGTCGCTGCGCTTTGTAGCCCCATTGGATCATGCCGGTACGAATCAATTTAATCGTGGCGGGATCCTTGGCATTCAAGAAAGCCATGGCCGCCGCGGTACCTGGATTAAATTTCTTCTTACCTTGTTCGCGTAAGAGATTGCGCATGGCAATCGATACATCGCCGAAGTCGATATCGACTGGGCATGGCGTTGCACACTTGTGACAGACGGTACAGTGATCCGCCACATCCGAGAATTCGTCAAAGTGCTTGAGCGAAATACCGCGACGGGTTTGCTCCTCGTAGAGGAAGGCCTCGGTCAGGAGCGACGTGGCGAGAATCTTGTTGCGCGGCGAATACAGCAAGTTAGCGCGCGGGACGTGAGTGGAGCACACAGGCTTACACTTACCGCAACGCAGACAGTCCTTGATCGACTCGTTGATCTTGCCAATCGACGACTGCTCCATGATCAGCGACTCGGTGCCGAGCAGCGAGAACGATGGCGTATAAGCCTTACTCAAATCGGCGCCCGGCAAAAGCTTGCCCTTGTTGAAGCGACCCTGCGGATCGACCTTCTGCTTGTACACGCGGAATGGTTCGATCTCCTCATCATCGAGGAACTCCAGCTTGGTCATGCCGATGCCGTGCTCACCTGAGATCACGCCGCCCAGCGACTTCGCCAGCTTCATGATGCGCTCGACCGTATGTGTAGCGGTCGTGAGCATCTGATAGTGATCCGAGTTCACTGGGATATTGGTGTGCACATTGCCGTCGCCAGCATGCATGTGCAAAGCCACAAACACGCGGCCGCGCAGCACCGCCTTGTGGATAGCCTTCATGCGCTCGCGGATGGAGCGATAGGGGTCGCCCGAGAACATAATGTCCAGCGGCTCGCGGATTTCGCGTACCCAGGACACACGGACCGAGTAGTCCTGCATGCGGTGGAATAGCTTTGGCTCAGCGGCGCGATTGGTCAACTCACCGGCAGTGATACCGAATTCAGCGAACTTGGTCTCGGCCTCTGCGAGGGGGGTATCCAAATTATCGTACAGCCACTGCCAGCGAGCGCGTGTGCTGCTCAACAGCTCGAGTGCACGGTCACGCCGGTCGCCCAGCAGAACATCCTTATCGAGCCCAGTATCGGCGACATCCAAGGGGATATCACCACGGAAGAAGTCCGCCAGCGAATCGCACAGTTCCAGCTTGTTGGTGATCGACAGTTCAATATTGAACCGCTCGATGCCATCGCAGTAGTCGCCCATGCGTGGCAGCGGGATCACCACATCTTCATTAATTTTGAAGGCATTGGTGTGCTTGGCAATCGCCGCAGTGCGACCACGGTCGAGCCAGAACTTCTTGCGCATGTCTGGTGTTACGGCGATAAAGCCTTCAGCACCGCGCAGATTGGCAACACGCACCACTTCAGATGCTGCTGCCATCACGGCTGTCTCGTCGTCGCCAACGATATCGCCGATCAGCACCATCTTCGGCCGCCCATGGCGCTTGGCCTTGGTGGCGTAGCCAACGGCACGTACATAGCGCTCGTCGAGATGCTCCAGCCCCGCGAGGATGGCGCCGCCTGGCTTGGTCTTGAGGTAATCCGTGATTTCAACAATCGACGGCACCGCTTCTCGCACCTGACCGAAGAACTCCAGACAGACGGTGCGCGTGTGCGACGGCATGCGATGCAGAATCCACACGGCGGAAGTGATGATGCCGTCTGTGCCTTCCTTCTGCACGCCGGGTAGGCCACCGAGGAATTTATCGGTCACATCCTTGCCGAGGCCAACCTTGCGGAACTTCGCACCCGGCAACTCAAGAATCTCTTCCTTGATGTGCGCGGTACAAGCGGCATCATCCGGCGCATAAGTACGTACACGGAACTGCACCACATCCTGATCGTGGATCTTGCCGAAGTTGTGGTTCAGGCGCTCAATCAGCTGCCAATTGCCATCTGGCGACACCATCTTCCACGACGCTAAATTATCAAGTGCCGTGCCCCACAGCACTGCCTTCTTGCCACCGGCATTGGTCGCGATATTGCCGCCGATACAGCAGGCATCGGCAGAGGTCGGGTCGCAAGCAAACACGAGGTCAGCGTGCTCCGCCGCTTCCATGGCGCGGCGCGTCACTACGCCGGCGCCAGTGAATACGGTGGCGTAAGGACGGTCAGCGCCCGGCAGGGTGCGCATCTCGACCTTGCCCAGATCAATCAACTTCTCGGTATTGATGACGACCGATTTAGCCGTTAGCGGAATCGCACCGCCGGTATAGCCAGTACCGCCGCCACGCGGGATGATGGTCAGCCCCAGCTCGATACAGCCGCGCACCAGCGGGCCGATTTCTTCCTCGGTATCGGGGTACAGCACGACGAAGGGATATTCCACACGCCAGTCGGTGGCGTCGGTCACGTGGGAAACGCGTGCAAGCCCGTCAAACGCAATGTTGTCGCGGCGCGTATGGCGCGACAGTGTCTTCATAGCCTGCTTGCGCAGATCCCACGTATCGGAAAAGTGCTTGGCGAAGGCATCGACTGCGCGGTTAGCGGCAACCACCAGTTGGCCCACGCGCTCATTGCTACCACGACGCTTTTCGACTTCACGCAGACGATGACGCAGCGCTTCAATCAGCGCGGCGCGGCGATCCGGGTTATCGAGGAGATCGTCTTCCAAGTAGGGGTTGCGCTGCACGACCCAGATATCGCCGAGCACTTCGTACAGCATGCGCGCGGAACGCCCGGTGACACGCTCGGCGCGCAGCGTATCGAGTACGTCCCACATCTCTTCGCCAAGCAAGCGGATCACAATCTCGCGATCCGAGAAGGACGTGTAGTTGTAAGGGATTTCGCGCAGGCGGGCAGTCATTTTTATGGGGCGATTCGGCAAAGATTGCATTCTAAGGTATTGCGATGCAACACAAAACCCTGATTGCATCAGAGTCTTTAATGCCGCCAGCGTTTCCGCGCCGTCAAACCCTCAGTCGCTGCTGACATCGGTCAAAAGCGGGTTTATCTGCCAGAATGGGCTGAGCCCCCCCATCTTGCCCCTCCCAGCCCATGCGAGACCACTCATGGACAAATCCAGCTTCTGCATTTTATTCACACTTCTACCTTGGGTTCCCGCAGCGGCTTTTGACTGGTCAAGCACCACCGTAGGCTGGTCGCACGGAAATCACTATGCCGAGCCGTTCAAACCAAAGGATATCGGCAAAAACATTTACAGCCTGACACATGCCAACGGCTACCGCTATGGCACTAACTTCATCAATATCGACCATCTGGTATCGGATAGCAGCGACCCTACCGCCACCGGCAATGGTGCCCGTGAAACTTATGTTGTGTATCGACACCTGCTCGATTTCAGCAAACTGAGTGACCAGCCGCTCAAGCTAGGGCCAATTCGGAGTGTTGGCCTAACTGCAGGCTTTGACTGGAATAACAAAAACGATGCGGGTTACGCTTCCAACAAACAAATGCTGGTTATTGGGCCGACCGTCATGCTGGATGTGCCAGGCTTTCTCAATGTCAGCTTGCTGATGCTCGAAGAAAGCAATCATCCACGTCGGATTACCAATCGCTACACGTACAAGACCCACCCGATGCTGAATGTAGTGTGGAACATACCCGTGGGAAACCTAGGGCATTTGCCTGTCGAGTTTGCTGGGTATGCGAACTTCATCGCAGCAAAAGGGACAAATGAGTTTGGCGGCCAGACCGCCCGCGAAACGAATATCGACATGAAACTGATGGTTGATGCGGGGCAGCTGACCGGCAGAGGGAAAAGCCCTTTCAAGGTCGGCATCGGCTACCAATACTGGCACAATAAATTCGGCAACCTGCCTTCCATCATCGGCACCACTGCGCGTACCCCTTATCTACGGGCAGAGTATCGGTTCTAAGCCCATATCCTCATGCACCATCGTTTCACCCGCACCCTGCGGGACATTTTGCATCTCGCCTGGCCAGTATTGATCTCGCAATTGGCGGTCATGGCCAACGGCATTATCGATACGGTCATGGCCGGCAGGCTGGGCGCCGTTGAGCTCGCTGGGGTGGGGATTGGCTCAGCGATCGCGCTCACGATTTACGTGACCTGCAGTGGGGTGCTACTGGCACTGACGCCGCTGATTGCGCATTTGCATGGTGCCGGGACGCCGGAAGCAATTGGTGAAGAGGTGCGCCAAAGTGTATGGGTGGCGCTCGGTCTGGCGCTGATCGCCATTCTCCTGCTCCGCTTTCCTGAGCCCTTCCTCGCCCTCAGCGATATTCCACCCGCAGTGGAAGAACGCGCCCGCGCCTACTTGAATGCCAGCAGCTGGGCAGTGCCGGGGCTCATGCTGTTCCGTATTTTCTCCGGGCTCTCCACCGGCATTGGCCAGCCACGTGCCGTGATGCGCTTCAATCTGCTGGGGCTGGTGTTCAAGATTCCACTCAATCTCCTACTCATCCCTTATTTCGGGGGCGCAGGGTGTGCACTCGCCACCGCCATTGTGAATTGGGTAAATGCCTTGCTCGCGTGGCGCTGGTGTGCGCGTGAACCACGCTATCGCGCATTCCTTGTATTTGCGCGTTTTAGCCCGCCGCGCTGGTCGGCAATACGCGACTTTCTTAAGCTTGGCCTGCCCATCGGCGCAACCTTTTTGGTCGATGTCACTGCCTTCACTTTTATGGCACTGTTTATCGCGCAATTCGGCCCGGCCACCTCTGGTGCGCACCAAATTGCTGCCAATCTGGCGACAGTGACATTCATGCTGCCGTTGTCACTGGGCAATGCAGCCTCCGTGTTGGCAGGGCGAGCACTGGGTGCGGGTGATGCCGTGCAGGCGCGCCGGGTCGGCATTGTTTGCCTGTGTGCGGCCATGCTCTTCGGCATGACATTGAGTGTGGCGCTCTGGCTCGGCGCCCCACTCATCGCGCATGGCTATACCAACGACCCGGATGTGTATGCGATTGCTGTGCCGCTGATTGCGCTGGTTGCCGTGTATCACATTGCCGATGCCTTGCAGGCGGCAGCGGTGAACATCTTGCGCGGCTTTAAGCGTAGCAGCGTGCCCATGCTGGTGTATGCGATTGCGCTGTGGGGCATTGGGCTCGCTGGCGGCTACTACTTGGGGATTGTGCGTTCACTGGGGGCGCAGGGTTTCTGGCTCGCAGCGATTGCAGGGATCGCTGTGGCGGGTACACTGGTGGCGATTTACTTCCTGCGCATTTCGCGCGTACCTGAGCCTCACTGAGCGTAACTAAGCATGGTTGAATTGATTCTAGGCGGTGCCCGCTCTGGCAAAAGCGCATTCGCAGAACAGCGCGCAATCGCAAGCGGATTGTCTGTGTGCTATATCGCCACTGCTGCGGTTGAGGACATGGCAGATGATGCAGAAATGCACGCCCGCATTGCTCACCACAAAGCCCAACGCCCACAAGAATGGATGCTGATTGAAGAGCCACTGCATCTCGCCACAATGCTGAAAACACTGGCGGCACCAGACCGTCTGATTCTGGTGGATTGCCTGACGCTGTGGCTATCGAATCTGCTGCATCACGACGAGCTGCTGCGCGAGACGCAATCCCTTCTTGCCACCCTGCCGGGATTGCCTGGCGAGATCATCCTGGTCAGTAATGAGGTTGGGATGGGCATTGTGCCGCTGGGTGAGCTCACGCGGCGCTATGTCGATGAAGCCGGCCGTTTGCACCAACGGGTTGCCGCTGTTGCCGACCGCGTGACCTTTGTTGCGGCTGGGCTCCCCCTCCAGCTGAAGCCGAGCCCTTAACGCCCAAGCTGGGCAGCCAGACGCGCCCAGTCCATGCTTTGTTCAACCGCATCAGCCAAGCGCTCTAGATCAGCTTCACGGCGCGCGGAGAGATCCACCCGCTGTGCATCCTGCAAGCCAGCCCAAGCCAGCATTGATGAAAGCGCCTCTGGGGTGTCGAACAGGCCGTGGCAATAGCTGGCGAGAATTTGCCCGTCAGCCGACAGCGCACCATCGGCGCGGCCATCGTCGAAGCGTAGCGCTGGCGTATTGAATGCAGGGCCACTGCTAACACCCATGTGAATTTCATAACCACTCACCGGGCTGCCATCGAACAACGTGCCGCGCACCGTGCGCAACTGCTTCTCTGCTTCGAGCGTGGTCTGCATATTGAGCAGGCCTAGCCCGGCCATGCTACTGCCGGCCGCGCCTTCAAGACCCAGTGGGTCATGCAGTTGCATACCCAGCATCTGCATGCCGCCACAAATACCGATGAGTTTGCCACCGTAGCGCAGATGCTTGCGGATTTTCGCCTCCCAGCCTTGAGCGCGCAGCCAGGCCAGATCGCTCTGCACGGCTTTTGAGCCAGGCATCACAATCAAGTCACAAGAGGGGATCGTTTGCCCCGGACCAACCCAACTGAAATCGACTTGCGGATGCAAACGCAACGGATCGAGATCCGTGTGGTTAGACACACGCGGTGTGGCGAGTGCCACCACTTTCAACTGCCCGTTTGGCTTCGGCTCGCTGCCGGTCGCAATCGCGTCCTCTGCATCGAGAAATAGCCCGTGCAGGTAAGGCAAAACGGCGAGCACAGGCTTGCCTGTACGCTGCTCCAACCAATCCAAGCCGGATTGCAGCAAGCCGATATCGCCGCGAAAACGGTTAATCACAAACCCTTTGACACGCGCCTGCTCGGTCGGTGCGAGCAGCTCGAGCGTGCCGACCAAATGCGCGAACACCCCGCCACGATCAATGTCAGCAATCAGGATGACCGGGCAATCTACCTTTTCGGCAAAACCCATATTGGCAATGTCACGGTCGCGCAGATTGATCTCGGCAGGGCTGCCGGCCCCTTCCACCACCACAGTGTCATAGGCGGCCGTCAAGCGCAGCCATGACTCAAGTACCGCCTGCATCGCAGCGGGTTTGAAGGCATGGTAATCGCGCGCATTCATATCGCTGCGTACCTTGCCGTGAATGATGATTTGGGCGCCCGTATCGCTATTCGGCTTGAGCAACACCGGGTTGAAATCGCTGTGCAATGGAATACCCGCGGCGACGGCTTGCAATGCCTGTGCACGCCCAATCTCACCACCATCCACCGTGACAGCTGAATTGAGCGCCATGTTTTGTGGCTTGAACGGTGCCACGCGCACGCCACGGCGCGCAAGGATTCGACACAGCGCTGCAACCATCACACTCTTGCCCGCATCCGAGGTGCAGCCTTGCACCATCAGTGACGTGAAGGCAGGAATGGCAAGCGGCGGCAATGCTGAATTTGCAGTGGGCATAGAAGAATACAAGCGCCATCTCGGTAGAATGGCGAATTCGTGATGTAGGCGCCGATTATCCCATGCCCGTTCCCACCCTGACGCTTCTGGCCTTCGCTGGCATTGCGCTAGATCGTCTACTTGGCGAACCACGCCGTTGGCATCCGCTGGTGGGGTTTGGCACGCTGGCCAACGTCATGGAAAAAACACTTCGCCGCAAGGCTGCGCCCGGCCATCCACTGTTCACTCGCTTGCTGGGCTTTCTAGGCTGGGGCGTGCTAGTGCTACCGCCGGTTGTGCTCACATTGACCTTGGCCCTGATGCTGCCCTTAGCATTGTCCCTTGCACTTAACGTCCTACTGCTCTGGTTCGCACTTGGCGCGCGCAGTCTGGATGAGCACGCACAGGCGATTGTCATTGCGTTAGAAGCCAATAATTTGCCTGCTGCGCGCACGGCAGTTGGCCGCATTGTGTCGCGCGATACCGACACCCTCGATGCCACCGGCGTTGCAAGCGCGGGCGTCGAGACAGTGCTGGAAAATGGCAATGATGCGGTGTTCGGCGCGCTGTTCTGGTTCTTTCTACTCGGTGGTGCGGGCGCATTGATGTTCCGCCTTGCCAACACGCTGGACGCCATGTGGGGCTACCGCACTGATCGTCTGCACTACTTCGGTTGGGCCGCTGCGCGGATTGACGATGGGCTTAACTACCTGCCAGCACGATTGACTGCACTGAGTTATGCCGTGCTTGGTAATGCGCGACACGCATTGCAATGCTGGCGCCGTCAAGCACCGACATGGGACAGCCCCAATGCCGGGCCAGTGATGGCAGCCGGAGCGGGCGCACTTGAAGTTGCCCTCGGTGGCGCTGCGCAATACCACGGCAAACTAGAATCTCGCCCGCCACTTGGCTGTGGCCACCCCGCCACGGCCAACGACATCCGTCGTGCATTGCGCCTAGTCCGACGTGGCGTCTACGTGTGGCTGTTTGTGGCATTGATTGTGGAGACATTGGCACGCGGGGTTCAACTTGCTTGAGCATGGAGGCCGACTGATTGCCGCAGCCCAACGCTATGGCATCCCGCCCGAAGACTGGGTGGATCTCTCCACTGGTATTAACCCGCACCCCTTCACACCACCCGCGCTACCCATGAGCGTATGGCAACGCCTGCCTGAGGATGAAGATGGGCTGGACGCTGTAGCAGCCAGTTATTACGGCAATACTCAGCTGCTACCCGTGGCCGGTTCGCAAGCCGCCATACAGGCGCTGCCTCGACTGTTTGCAGCGCGCACCCCAGCAGCCACGGTTGCCTGCATCACACCGATCTACAACGAGCACCCAGTAGCTTGGCGTGCTGCTGGGCATACCGTAACGCTGCACAGCAGCTTGGCCGAGGCCATTGAGCAGAGCCGCATTGTGGTGCTGTGCAATCCCAACAATCCCGATGGCCGCGTGCTGGATCGGCCTACCTTGCTGGCCGCCAGTGCGCAACTGGCAGACAAGCAGGGCTGGCTGATTGTCGATGAAGCTTTTATTGATCCGCAGCTTGAATACAGCGTGACACACGCCGCTGGGGACGAATGCGCAAACCTGATTGTGCTGCGTTCACTCGGCAAGTTTTTTGGCCTTGCCGGGGCGCGGGTCGGGTTTGTTTTTGCGCAGCATGCACTACGCGAGGATTTACGCGATCTGCTAGGGCCGTGGGCTATCTCGCACCCGGCACGTGTCGTTAGCCGTGCGGCACTGGCTGACACTACTTGGCAAGCACAGGCGCGCGATCACTTGCTCGCTGCTAACGATCGCCTCGCCAGCCTATTGCATGCACTGGGCGCAAACAGTGGCACGGCACTGTTCCGCTATCTACCTTTTACTCAGGCGCAGGCGCTGCATGAGTTTTTGGCCCAGCGCGGCATACTCACCCGCCTGTTCACGACACCAGCTGCACTCCGCTTCGGCTTACCCACCACAGAGGATGAATGGCGGCGGCTGAGCACTGCACTGACCGAATGGATCACTCAATGAATAACTCAAAGCTTGCCATCCTCGCGCTGACATTGCTTGCCACAGCATCCGTGCATGCACAGATCAGTGTGCGTGACGATGCGGGCAATATCGTCAAGCTTGCGGCCCCTGCGAAACGTATTGTTAGCCTGGCACCCCACGTGACAGAAAACCTCTATGCCGCGGGGGCGGGTGCGCAGCTTGTGGCGGCAACCGAATACAGCGACTATCCGGAGGCCGCGCGTAAATTGCCGCGCGTAGGGGGATATTCGAGACTCGATCTTGAAGCGATTGTGGCGCACAAGCCTGACCTCATTATTGCGTGGGAAAGCGGGAACGCGTCAGCCAGCATCGCCAAGCTCAAGTCACTGGGTATTCCGCTATTCATCACGCAACCCAACAGCATCGAAGATGTAGCCAGCAACTTGGAACGCTTCGGCGAGCTCAGTGGCCATGTCACGGAAGCGCGCGCGGCAGCAACCCGCATTCGCGCGCGCTTAGCAGTGCTGCGCCAGACCTACAGTCAACGCTCACCGGTACGTGTGTTCTACCAAGTTTGGCAAAAGCCCTTGATGACCGTGAGCAGCAAACAAATCATCAGCGATGTGATTCGCCTGTGTGGTGGTGAAAATGTATTTGCTGATCTGGCACCGATCTCGCCGCAAGTCAGTGTTGAAGGGGTGCTGGCAGCCAACCCAGAAGCCATCACCGTCGGTGGCATGGGTAGCAGCCACCCAGAATGGCTAGATCCATGGAAACAGTGGCCGCATATCACCGCCGTCAATCGTGGCAATCTTTTTTTCATCGACCCCGTTCTGATTCAGCGCCACACGCCGCGCCTGCTTGATGGTGCCGAAATCATGTGTGCGCAGCTTGAGGAAGCGCGCCGCAAACGGCCAGGAGGGGCGCGCTGATGGCGGCTCGACGTTTGCCACACCGTATTGCCTGTCTATCAACCGAGGCCGTTGATGTGCTGTACGCGCTGGGCGAACAAGATCGCATCGCTGGCATCTCCGGCTTTACGGTCTATCCACCACAAGCACGTAAAGAAAAACCTAAGATCAGCGGTTTCTCGACAGGGAAGCTAGAGAAGATTCTGGCGGTACAGCCCGATTTGGTCTTGGCGTTCTCTGGGCTACAGACTGAGATCTGTGCCGAACTCATTAAGGCTGGCATCGCGGTTCATCACTTCAATCACCGCAGCGTGGATGGCATTCTCGCTATGGTTGAAACGATTGGTCGCCTAGTCGGTGCGGAAGATCGTGCCTTGGCTTTGGTCGCAGAACTTGAAACGCTCATCAACGCAGCGCGTGAACATGCAGCAGCACGACCACGGCAACCGCGAGTGTATTTTGAGGAGTGGAATGATCCGCTCATCAGCGGTATTGGCTGGGCATCAGAGCTAATCGAAATTGCCGGTGGCGTGAATGTATTTGCCGAGCTGGCCTTGCATCAAGGCGCTAAGCAGCGCTATATCCACGACCCCATGGAAGTTGTGCGCAGAGCGCCCGATATTATTATTGGCTCATGGTGTGGCAAGAAATTCCAGCCAGAGCAGCTGCATACCCGTCCGGGCTGGTCGTCGATACCCGCCTTAGTAAATGGGCAGTTGCATGAGATCAAGTCGGCAGACATTTTGGCGCCGGGGCCTGCGGCGATTCGTTTTGGGCTCAGTCAGCTGACCGCAATCTTTGACGCATGGGCAGCATCTACTCAGTAAGCGGTTGGCGTGGGCTGCGCATCGGCCGGCCAGCTGTCTTCAAACACAACCTGCTCCAGCGGCAAGCGCTGGCCCCAGCCTTGAGTCTGCAATAAGGGCTGCGACGGGAACTCGGCCACCGGGCCCAAACACAGAATAGCGATAGGCTGTGCCGCAGCGGGCATATGAAACAGTGCCTTGAGCGCCTCTGGCTCGAAGATCGACACCCAACCCATGCCGATACCCTCAGCCCGTGCAGCCAGCCACATGTTTTGAATGGCACAGGAGGCAGAGGCCAAGGCCATTTCGGGCATTGTGCGCCGCCCAAAGATATGGGGTTCGCAGCCATCCATCAAGGCCACCACCAACACCTCGGCACAGCTGCGCAAGCCCTCTACCTTGAGTGCAAGAAACTCTTGCGCTCGGGTTGGCAAGGCAGCCGCCGTCATCAGCCGCTCCGCATCCACATGCGCAATCAGCGCCTCTCGGGTCGCTGCCGCCTTGACGTGCAGAATTCGCCAAGGCTGCATATAGCCGACCGATGGGCCTGCATGAGCGGCAGCGAGAAAACGCTGCAAAGCACCCTCAGGAAGCTCGCCTGGAACAAACTCACGCATATCGCGCCGCCCCTCAATGGCGGCGTACACAGCCGCAATCGCGGCATCATCAAAGCGGTGGACACTCATTGACTGAAGATCGCGGCAACAGCGGCAGGGTTAGAGGGAAAGTAAAAGTGCACATAGGACGCGGTCAAGCGTCCTTGGCGGAAAACACGCTCACCAGCGCCACCTTTCGATTTAGTGGCGACACACAGCGGCGACAATGTTGTTTCACACAGTGAGTAGTGGAAGGTATGGCCGCGTAAGGTACCTTCCGGCAGTTCAACCTGTTGCGCACCCAAGGCGGCGAGACGCGGCTGCATCGTCGTTTTTCCCGGGAGCAAGCCGCCCATGGGGTAGCTGCTGCCCTCACGATCGGTCAGCGTTTCAAACAAGCTCATCATGCCACCGCACTCTGCCAACAAGGGCTTGCCTGCAGACACATGGCGGTCCAATGCATGCCATAACGCCCTATGCGCGCTCAGCTGCGCAGCATGCAATTCGGGGTAGCCGCCCGGCAACCAGATGGCATCACAGTCAGGTAACGGATCGCCCGCCAAGGGAGAAAAGAACACACACTCAGCGCCCAGCGCGATCAACGTGTCCAGGTTGGCAGGGTAGATAAATCCAAATGCAGCATCACGCGCAACCGCAATGCGCCGCCCGTTGAGCGCGGGCTCAATCGCGGGGGATGCCGACAAGGTCTGCGGCAGCGGGAAGCTCACAGGCGCTGGCAGCGTCGCAACCGCAGTTTGTTCCAGTGCATCGGCCAAGGCATCCAGACGCTGCATCAAATCGTCGATTTCTGCAGCTTGCAGAATGCCCAAGTGTCGCTCGGGTAGTGTCGCCGTAGCGAGCCGCGGCAATGCCCCATACCAACCAATATCCGCAGGCAAACTGTCTTGCAAAATCTTGGCATGGCCGCTGCTGCCAACTGAGTTGGCAAGCACACCCGCGAATGGCAATTCGGGCTGGAAGTGTTTAAGCCCAAATGCCACTGCTGCAAAGGTTTGCGCCATGGCCTTTGCATCGATCACAGCTAAAACTGGGATATTAAAGAGTCGAGCCAGATCAGCGCCTGATGGTTCGCCATCAAATAGCCCCATCACCCCCTCAACCAGAATTAGATCGGCCTCTTGCGCGGCTTCATGAAAACGCTGTGCCGCATCTTCCGCACCGCAGATCCACAAGTCGACGTTGTAACAAGACGCGTCACTTGCGAGGGCATGGATTTGTGGATCAAGAAAATCGGGGCCGCACTTGAAAACACGCACACGCTTACCCTGGCGGCTGAATAAGCGCGCCAGAGCTGCGGTGACCGAGGTCTTACCTTGTCCGGACGCTGGCGCAGCAATGAAAAGTGCAGCGCAGTGACTCACCACTCCAATCCCGGCATGGCGGCCACCCCCGCATGGAAGGCATGCTTGACCAGCGTCATATCCGTCACGGTATCGGCGGCTTCAATGAGCCCCGGTGGCGCGGCGCGGCCAGTGAGAATGACGTGCTGCATGGGCGGGCGGGCAGTTAGCGCTGCTAAGACTTCCTCTAGCGCAATCCATTTGTATTTAAGCGTGTAGGTGAACTCGTCCAGCACGACCAAGCCAATCTCCGGGTTACTCAGATGCTTGAGCGCAACCTCCCACGCAGCGCGAGCGGCTTGCAGATCGCGGTTATTGTCTTGCGTCTCCCACGTAAAGCCCTCGCCGCCGACATGCCACTCAACACCGGGCACGTTACGGAAAAAGGCTTCTTCACCGGTATCAGATCGACCTTTGATGAACTGCACGACACCCACTTTTTGGCCATGACCGAGCGCACGCGCAACCACACCAAAGGCTGACGACGACTTGCCTTTCCCGTTGCCGGTGTGAATGACGACAACACCTCGCTCGGTATTGGCAGCCGCAATCGCCGCATCGACGACAGCCTTCTTACGCTCCATGCGTGCATGGTGGCGGGCGTCTTTATCAGGATCACTCATCAATTTTCCTTTCGGGGAACAAACCAAGGCTGCCCATCACTGAGCAAGGCCTGAAGGGGATAGCCATACAGTCGGCTGAGATTTTCAACCGTTAATACCTCTGCACTCGGGCCCTGTAACCACTCGCCTTCATCGAACAGCAGTAGGGCATTTTGGCAGTAACGACGGGCCAGATTTGGGTCATGCAAGACGGCAACCATGGCTGCATTCTGCTCAGCTGTACGCGCCGAGAACAATGACAGCATGGCGATCGCATGGTTCAAATCAAGATGCGTCAGCGGTTCATCCAGCAGGTACAGCGCTGGGGCTTGAACAAGCAATGTCGCCAACGCAAGGCGCTGCCGTTCTCCCCCCGAGAGTGAATGCACAGATCGATCGGCAAGACTGTCCAGCCCCACCTCGGCGAGCGCAGCCCGCGCGATTGCTTCATCGGCAACGCCCTCCCACTCCCAGCGGCCCAAGTGTGGGTGACGGCCAATCAACGCGGTTTCCAGTACGCTCGTGGCAAACGCATCGTGCTGCTGTTGCGGGCAATAACCACGTAGCTTTGCCAAGGTCAGCGGTTCAATACTGCGCAGCGGCTGCCCATCCAACAGAATGTCGCCGTGCTCAATGGGGCGGAGTCCGGCCAGCGTGAGGAGCAATGTCGATTTACCGGCGCCATTGCGCCCCAGTACTGCAAGGCTTTCACCCTGCGCCAACCTGAAATCTAACTTGCGGCAGAGCTGGCGATCCCCGATGCTGACATTGAGTGCTTGAACTGTGAGCTTCATACCAAGCCCCCGTTCTTGCGCGTCAGCAGATACAAAAATAAAGGCACACCAATCAGTGCGGTCAGCACACCCACCGGTAGCTGATGGGGGGCAACGATGGTACGCGCCAAGGTATCGGCCAACGTCAGCAAACTGCCACCTGCGAGGGTGGCTGCAGGCAATAGAAGACGCTGGTCATTGCCGGTAGCAAGCCTGACCAAATGCGGCACAACCAAACCGACAAAACCAATGCTGCCTGCCGTAGTGACCGCACCTGCTGTCATTAAGGCACTCAGGAAGTAGACCACCCCGCGCAAGCGCGACACACGCACGCCGAGCGATTGGGCTAATTGATCTCCCCGCGTGAGCAAGTTCAGCTCGCGGGCAAACGGCAAGGCTAGCAACAACCCACCCACCAAGAGCAGCAACGCTGGCCATGGATTGCTGATATGCGAAGCATCACCCATCAGCCAAAACAACATGCCACGTAGTTTTTGTTCAGGCGCAATCGATAGCATCAAGGCGACTGCCGCACTACAACCCGCGGCGACGATCACGCCGGTCAACAATAGGCGCGAGCGCGTCCAGCCGCCCGCCCCATGTGACAAACCAAACACCAGCAGCAGCACAATCATTGCACCACCGAACGCAGCACCATTGATGAGCAGCATCCCAGCGCCGGCGAGCATCGACAGTAAAGCGCCCACTGCCGCGCCCCCTGTCACACCGAGGACATGCGGATCGGCCAGCGGATTACGTAACAGCACTTGGAGCAAAGCACCCGCCAAGGCAAGCAAGCCACCACAAGCGAAGGTGCCTAAGGCGCGTGGCAAGCGCAACTGCATCACCACATCCATGCCCATGGAATCCGTGCCTGCCCATATGCCAGACAGCAACTCACCGATTGGCACATTGACACTGCCAACCACCAACGCAACCGCGAGGCTGAGTAGGCTGATGAAGCTCAGCAGTATCAAAACCAAGAGGGTGCGTTGGGGAGAGGGCATGGCTGTTTACTTACTTTGATAACGCAGGCCAACAAACAGATTTGCGCCCGGCGTTCCGTAAGTGCGTGCTAGCTCGTACTCACGATCAAACACATTATTAGCACGCGCAAAGAGGGTTAGGGTTGGGTCTAACTTTTTCTCGATAAATAGGTTGGTCAGACTGTATCCACCCATCGCATTTAGATTCGCAGCATCATCAAATCGCCGCCCCATGGCTTGAAATTCAACTCCCGCCAACCAGCCAAAAATCGTACGGCTGGCACTCAGTTTGAACTGCTGCTCTGCGCGTCGTTGTAATTGCTTCCCGGTGTCCGCATTCTTTGGCTCACTCAAATCAAGGCTCGTATCGATACGTGTGCTCATCAGCGTACCACCGTAAGCGAACGTCCAGCCTTGCAGCTTTGCATTGCTGACATTGCGGGGACGTGATGGTGAGCCTGAATTGACGATCAGATTGGTCACATCATTGTCGTAGTAAGTCGCGCTCAATTGATGGCCTGCCTTATCCCAGGTCAAGCCGAACTCACGATTGCGTGCCTCTTCCGGTTTTAATGTCGCGACACCAAAATTTGGGGAGTAAAGCTGATTGAAGGTTGGTGCCCGGAACGCCGTGCCATAAGCAACACGTCCGCGTAGCGCGCTGGAGAAGGCATAACCGTAGGCAGCACTCCCTGTTGTGTGCGCCCCAAACTGGCTGTTGTCATCATTACGGGCGCTGACCTGAAACAGATGTTTATCGAGGCTGCCAGACCAACCTAGCACATAGGAACGAATACTCCGCTCTGTAACTGGGTATACGGTTGTGCTCTCTATCTTCTGCGTAAGGTCTTCTATGGAAAATAGGGCGCGGCCAAACCCCAGCGTAAAGTCGTTTTGCCACTGAAACTGGTTTTGCTGGGTACGGAAAATAGAATTCACTACACCATTACGCAATGTAGTCCCATCATCAATCGCCCGGCCGAGTCTTAGTGTGCTCGTCCAGCCATCAGAGAGCTTATTGCGGCTGTACACGGAATAGTTGATCTGGTCCTGATCGTTCACATGATCAAGATTGACTGGCGTGGTGTCGTACTGGCTGGGGCCACTGCTGTACAGGATGTTCAGTCCAAGCTCATGGCCGACAGTAGGGCGAATGCTGATACTTGCGCTCGCATTATCATTCTTGTAGCCATCGTTGTCGCGATTGAAGCCGCTCGCCGTCGGGTTACGCAAGGCGGAAAAGCCTTTTGTCTGAAAATGTCCTGCTTGCAGGCTATAGCTAATACTGTCGGTTCCCCCGCTAATGCCCGCAGACACCTCGGAGGTACCATATGTGCCATAACCAGCGCTCATATTTACCACCGGCTTACCCTCGCCACGACGGGTAAAAATCTGAATCACGCCACCAATCGCATCGGCGCCATAGAGTGATGATGCAGGGCCTCGCAGGATTTCAATGCGTTCAATCTGCGCTAACGGCAGCCGTGAGAAATTGAAAGTTCCCGACGTTGCAGAACCAACACGCATGCCATCAATGAGCACAACCGTTTGATTGGCGTTAGCGCCGCGAATAAACACATCGGTACTCGTGCCAGGACCTCCGTTAGCAGTGAACTCAATTGCGGCCTGCCGACTCAATAGTTCTGCAAGGCTAGACTGACCAGCTTGTTCAATCTGTTCGCGATCCAAGACCGTGACATCTCTTAGCTGCTGATTAACGGGGGTTGCTTGACGTGTGGCCGTGACAACGACCGGTGATAGCTGGCTAGCCGTTGTTTGTGCAGCGGCTTGAAAACTTGTCGAGACAGCAACTGCCAATATCGCCATCTTCAGGGTGGGATGATTCATAGGGTCTCCGATATCCGGCAAGCGTCCCCGCAGGCCAGAGTGCGCTATAGAAACGCACGGGGAGATGAACCAAGCGCTGGCAACCCGCGTGACGGATACCAAGACTCGGCCGACGCACCCCGCGCGGCTTCTGCTCTTGGTTCGTGGCCGGTCTCCGGGCTTGCAAGTCTTGATTCGTCGCCTTCCCGGCGTATGCGCCAGTGGCATTGTGACGAACCCGCACTTGCTTACCGTTGCGGGGGCAGCGTCGGAATAGTTCTGAAAGAACGCACCGACTTCCCTGTTTCACCTGATGGATGCACTCGCATCAACAGGCACCATGAACTCACCCGCCGCCATTAAAGGCGAACAGGCAGGCGGATTATACGCATGGCGACGGCTGGCGTGTCCCTGCCCCGACACGAAGCACCAAACAACCTTCAAAGTTTCTGCTTATCTCTTGACCAGTAAAGACTTTTACATAACACTTTCGACTAAATGAATACGCCGCTGGACTCCCTCGAACACAAAGTCGATAGCATGCTCGCTTTCTGCGAGCGGCTGCGTGAGGAAAATCGCGCCTTGCGCACCCAGTTGTCGGCACTCGAAGGCGTGAATCAAAGCCTGTGCCAAACCATAGACGCTTCGCGCACGCGACTTGAAGCGCTGCTGGACAAACTCCCCGAAGAAGAATGAGCGCAACGCCCACCCTCAGCATTCAACTGCTTGGCAAGGAATACAAGGTTGCCTGCCCACCCGGCGAACAGGAAGCGCTGCAAGCAGCGGCCGACCTGCTGAACATGCGTCTGGTTGAAGCTGCCGACAAAGGCAAGATGAGTGGTGAGCGCTTGCTGGCAATGGTGGCGCTGAATCTTTCACATGATTTGCTGAGCCAGCGCCGCGATAGCGCGAGTGCATCGACAA
This sequence comes from uncultured Rhodocyclaceae bacterium, assembly GCA_964499485.1. Classification (GTDB taxonomy): domain Bacteria; phylum Pseudomonadota; class Gammaproteobacteria; order Burkholderiales; family Rhodocyclaceae. The sequence goes on from CAZCLF010000001.1 coordinate 43,365, forward strand.
CTGATTCTGTCGCTCTTGATTCCGATGAGCATCTGCGTAGAATTCAATCAATCGAGACGCGCATCGATGCCGCACTGGCCCGCTAAGCGGGGCACGTAATCGCAGCGCCGCAACGCTGCGCATCTCCACCAGTTTCCCCTGCTGTGTTCGCCAAGGCCATATATTCCTTGAGCCAATACGCATGGCGTCAGGTTACTGACCTTAAAGCTGCTGTTGTGAGCACTCCTTCGTCGAGCGCACCTGATGCAGCCGGACAGTAGCCGCTCTGAACTTCAGGTTCAGGATGCCGGCCTAGCGGCACATGCGGGGGAGCCTTATTGCAGTAGAGCGTTATTGAGCCAGCGCGGAAGTCATGATTTATCATGCTTCCGCGTTGTCATTTGTGCGGAGCGGTTACCCCCATGCGTTACTGGCTGATGAAGTCCGAACCCTCAGTGGTCGGCATTGATGATGTGCTGGCCATGCCCAACCAGACCGTTGATTGGTGGGGAGTGCGCAACTATCAAGCGCGTAACTTCATGCGTGATCAGATGAGCGTGGGTGATGGTGTTTTCTTCTATCACTCATCCTGCCCCGAGCCCGGCATTGCCGGCCTCGCTAGGGTTGCCAAGAAGGCGTACCCGGATCGCCTGCAGTTCGATCCACAGAGCCACTACTACGACCCAAAGTCCACGCCGGAAAATCCGCGCTGGATGAATGTCGATGTCCAGATTGTGAAGAAGACGCGCCTGATTCATCTGAATGAATTGCGCGAGCATCCGCAGCTCGAACACATGCGCATCTTGCAAAAAGGCAATCGCCTGTCGATTACACCCGTCGATCCAGCTGAGTGGAAATTCATCTGCGAAAAATTGATGGGTGAAAAAGCCTAAGCGCTTAACCTTCTGCTCACCACCCCGAGCGTGGCATAAGCCTTTCATTTAAAACGCAATTCAAAATTTGCGGGAATCTTTTTGCATTCCTGCAGTCAATCTTTTTGCCTTAACGGCACCCTGCCTAGGCCGACACACTGTATCGGCCGCTTACAAGAACGTTCGGCACCCCCACAGCTTCATCGTGGCGCGCAAAGAATTACGCAACAGGGAGACAACATGCTGCAACCCATTTGGGGCGATCTCGCCATCCCTTTCACGCTGCTGCTCGCATGGTTGTTTGGCGAGTTGGGGCAGCGTTGGCTTTCACTCCCGCGCATTACGAGTTACGGCGTAATTGGCCTAGTCATTGCGGTGATCACCGCGCTCAGTAAGACGTTGTTCGAGGTGGATGACTTGTGGAGCCTCACACTCCTCGCGCAGATTGCCTTTGGGCTGGTGTTATTCGAGCTCGGTTATCGCATTAACCTCGCGTGGCTTCGAACTAATTTCTGGCTCACGCTGAATGGCATTGTTGAGTCTGTCGCCACATTTGCGGCAATCTTTTGTGTGGCCCAGCTGTTCGATCTCCTTCCAGTGCCCGCCTTATTGCTTGCCGCATTAGCGACAGCGACCTCACCACTCACCATTTTGCCGGTCGTGAACGATTTACGAAGCAGTGGTCAAGTGACCGAGCGCACGCTGCATCTATCCGCCATCAATTGCATCCTGGCCATCATCGCTTTCAATGCAATTGTCGGTTACTGGGTACTGTCGAGCGCTGGCGACCTCTTCCATGCCGTCTGGAGCAGTTTGATCGTCGTGTTTGTCTCTGCTGGGCTCGGTGTCATGTTTGGTGTTGCACTACCGCGACTCCTCAATCTCGCTGATGCGGACGACCGACACAGCACGGTTGCCTATGCCCTTGCCATCTCTGCACTTATCCTCGTCACGCACTCCTTACACTTCTCACCCGTGCTAGCCACGCTCATCTTCGGGCTTGTCGCACGTCATTTCCGCAATGTGCGTCATCAGGCACAACCGAACTTTGGCGTGCTCGGCAGTCTGCTTTGCATCATTCTGTTTGTACACATGGGCAGCCGCTTACAAATTGATGCGCTGTTCAGTAGTGCTTTGCTCGCTTCGGCCGTGCTTGTCGTCCGCTACGTAGTCAAGTCCAGCAGCATGCTCGCGTTCGCTCGCCCCAGTGGTTTGTCGCTCAAGAAAAGCCTGCTGACCGGAGTAGCCCTCATGCCGATGGCGGGCTTTGGGCTGCTGTTGCTGGAGCTCGCACGTCAGCGCGGTCTGGATTTCCCTGACACCCTCACGCGGATGTGCGGCTTGCTGTTACTTGTCGACCTGCTCAGCCCCATCATTCTGCGCCGTGTTCTCATTGCCGCAGGTGAAGCTCAAAAAGGAAAAGGGAACTGACATGCCACTACAAGCTTTCAGCACCTCAAAGGCGCTCAGCATGGGCGTGGAACTGGAGCTGCAATTAATCGACCCAACCAGTCTCGATCTAACCGGTGCGGCCAACGACCTCCTGCATTTGCTCGAACGGAAACCGTTTCCTGGTGACGTAAAACCGGAAATGACCGAGAGCATGATCGAAATATCAACGGATGTGCAGGACAACTACGACAGCCTGCTTGCGCAATTGCAGGCCATGCGTGATGCCTTGGTTGCTGCAGGCGATCAGCTGAATGTGCGCTTGTGTGGCGGTGGTACGCATGCCTTTCAACACTGGTCAGACCAGACTATTGTGGACAAGCCACGCTACCAGCAACTTTCTGAACTCTATGGCTATCTCGCCAAACAGTTCACCGTGTTCGGCCAGCATGTGCATATCGGCTGCGAGTCACCCAACAGCGCACTCTTTCTCTTACATTCACTGAACCGCTATCTCCCGCACTTCATCGCACTCAGTGCGTCTTCACCCTACTTCCAAGGGGAAGACACGTTGTTCGATTCGGCGCGACTCAACTCGGTATTCGCCTTCCCCTTGAGTGGTCGCGCCCCTTTCGTCCTCGATTGGAGCGAGTTTGAACGCGGTTACTTCCGCAAAATGGAAGCCACTGGTGTGGTGACCAGCATGAAGGATTTCTACTGGGATATTCGCCCCAAGCCTGAGTTCGGCACCATTGAGCTACGCGTTTGCGATACCCCACTGACGGTGGAGCGCGCCGCCGCGCTGGCGTGTTATCTGCAAGCATTGTGTAGTTATCTACTCACTGAAACCGAACCTGCACCCAGTGAAGACGACTATCTGGTCTATAACTTCAACCGCTTTCAAGCGTGTCGCTTTGGCTTAGACGGCATGATTGTCGACCCAAAGACCAATCGCAATCTGCCCCTGCGCGAGGACATTCTGCAAACACTCGACAAGGTGCAGATCCACGCTGGTCGTCTCGGTAGCCGTGCGGCGCTGGATGAAATACGACGTGTGCTGGTCAACGGTAACCACGCGACGGATCTACGCCGTGAATTCAATGTCTGTCGCAATGTGAAGGGCGTGGTCGATTCGGCTATTCACGCCTTCCGTGGCTAACGTTGCGCACCGCACAAGGAGACATGATCATGATTGGACGACGTCGCAAGCCCCTCAAAATCGCCCTATCGGCGCGGATCTTCCATCCAGAGCCGGACGCGCGTGGCATCAAGACAAAGACGCTACAGGTACTCGAGCAATCCGTTGCGCAGTGGGTCATGGCGCGGGATGTCATGGTGATGATGGTGCCGTCGGTGGTGCGTGATGGCGAGTTAATGCGTAGCAATATCCGCCTGCGTGACTATGCCGAATTCCTGGATGGTCTCATTCTGCAGGGCGGCACCGATGTCAGCCCGCAAGCCTATGGCGAGCAGCCGCTTAATCCGGCTTGGGCCGGAGACCCAGTACGCGATGCATATGAGCTTGAGCTGCTGCATGAATTCATTGAAGCGAGAAAGCCTGTGCTGGGTATCTGTCGCGGGATGCAGCTGATGAATGTAGCGCTGGGGGGATCGCTCTATCAGGACCTGCCAACGCAACGTGAAAGTGATCTGAAGCATGAGACTGGGGACTACGATCGCCATTCGCATGCCATTACCTTTGCTGAGGGGGGCGATTTTCGGCGTTGGTTCAACGGTGTGGAAGGCGGTCTCGTCAGCTCAATCCACCATCAGGCAGTCAATCGTTTGGGCAAGGATTTACGCGTTGAGGCCACCAGCGCTGATGACTTAGTCGAAGCAATCAGTAGTACCGGCCGTAGCTTCCTCTGCGGGGTGCAATGGCATCCGGAATTTCACTATCAGGCCGGTACCGAACTACTCGACTGCATGCCCTTACTGGAAGCCTTTCTGGAAGCCGCCAGCAAAGCACGTTAGACACCTGTTAGCGCTTCGGGTTAGCGCTCAGACAGTGCGTGTGTTGGCGTGCGCATCGCGCAGCACATTCTTCTGCACCTTGCCCATCGCATTCCTCGGCAGCTCAGTGACCAGCACCACGCGCTTGGGCACCTTGAAAGCCGCCAGCTGCGTACGTACGGCGGCAATAATGCCAGCCTCGCTCAGCGCGCCACCTTCAAGACTGTGCTCGCGGACGACCACGGCTGTCACCGCCTCGCCAAAATCGGCATGCGGCACACCAATTACGGCCGATTCGATCACGCCGGGAATGCGATCAATCACATCCTCGATTTCCTTCGGATAAACATTGAGCCCGCCGCTGATAATCAAATCGCGCGCACGACCGCTGATATACAGATAGCCCTCGGCATCTAGGTGGCCAATATCGCCGGTCCGGAAAAATCCATCAGCGGTAAATTCGTCTTCGGTTTTCTCAGGCATGCGCCAATAGCCACGGAAAATATTCGGGCCGCGGACTTGAATATGGCCAGGGGTGCCATCGGCACATACCTCACCATCTTCAGCAACAATACGCAGCATAACACCCGGCAACGCCGGCCCGACGCTGCCACAACACCGCTCGCCGGTATAGGGGTTGGAGGTGAACATGCCGCCTTCCGTCATGCCGTAGCGCTCGAGAATACGTTGTCCGGTACGTTGCTCAAAGGCGGTAAAAGTCTCGGCCAATAGCGGCGCTGAGCCGGATACAAACAGGCGGATCGAGCGGGCAGATGCTGCCGTAAAGCCTCCCTCGCTGAGCAAGCGTGTGTAATAAGTCGGTACGCCCATGAACACAGTGGCTTGCGGCAGCGCAGCAAGCGCACGTTGTACATCGAAGCGCGGCTCGAACAGCATGGCGCTGCCGGTCAGAAAGCTGCAATTGCAGGCCACGAACAGCCCATGGATATGGAAGATTGGCAGCATATGCAGCAACACATCTTGCGGCATGAAGTGCCATTGCGCGCACAGCGTCCGTGCGTTGCTCAGCAGATTGTGATGCGACAGCATGGCACCCTTGCTGCGCCCGGTGGTGCCGGATGTGTACAGGATCGCGGCCAAATCATCAGCAGCACGCTCCACAGTATTGAAGTGCTCGGGTTGTAGCGCCGCCAGATCAACCAGCGAGCCTCGCCCATGCTCATTGAGTACCAGCGTATTCGGCACACCAGACTGCGCCGCGAGGAACATTGCTTCCTCGTGGAATTGCGGGCGACACACAAACAGGCCTGGCTGCGCATCATTGAGGAAATATTCAACTTCGCGGCCCTGGTACGCTGGGTTCAAGGGCAAGAAAGCCATACCGGCACGCAAGCTGGCGAGATAGAGCACTAAGGCTTCCGGGCTCTTATCCACTTGTGCAGCCACACGGTCACCCGGCAACAGGCCCAGCGCGAGCAGCAAGTTAGCCATCTTGGCCGATGCGCGCTCAATGTCACCATAAGTCCAGGCACGACCATCCGCGAGGATCAAGCAGGGCTGGGAAAGATCATGTGCAAATTGCGCCGAAAAATGCGCGTAGAGATTGTGATTCATGTGCAACGGCGAATAATTTAGATCGGAAGCAGCTCGTGGAAACTGTTGAGCGCGGCATAGCGTGTCGGTGCTCGCACGGGCTGTTGAGTGTCGGGGCGGGCAATCGCGCGTAATTCGGCAATCCCATAGTGATGCGCAGAATCAAGCACCGAGATGGTGTCATCGACCAGTAGCGTACGCGCTGGATCGAAGGGTTCAATTGCACGAAGCTTGTCCCAGAAACGCACATCCTCTTTGGCCAGCCCCAGCTCATGCGAGGTGATCATGGCATCAAAGTGCGGCGTTAATCCAGTACGCGCCATCTTCAGGCTCAAACTTTTGTGATGCGCATTTGTCACCAGTAGGACGCGCTTACTAGCGCCGCGTGCCGCTGTAAGAAATTCAGGTACGCCAGGGTGAATATCGATTAGATGCGCCACTTCATGCTTCAGCGTCATCAGGTCAATCGCCAGTTCTTCGGTCCAAAAATCGACCGAGTACCACGGCAGCGTGCCCTCATGCACCTTAAAGCGCGCCTTTAGCTCATTCCGCACATCCTCTGGGTCTCGCCCGTGATGTTCGGCATACCGCTGCGGCAGATGATTCAGCCAAAAGTGATTATCGAAATTCAGGTCAAGCAGGGTACCGTCCATGTCGAGGAGGACAGTATCGATGGTGTTCCAGTCGGGCTTCATTACTGTTCCAGGCCGCCATGGGCCATCAAAGTAGACATCACATCAAAACGATGTCGTACTGTTCTTGGGTGTAGCCGGCCTCGGCTTGGAGCGAGACGGGACGCTCGATAAAGGCGGACAACTGGGCAAGCGACTGCGATTCATCATCGAGGAAGAGATCGATGACATCTTGCGTTGCCAAAATGCGGAACTCGCGTGCGCTGAACTGCCGTGATTCGCGCAGCAATTCACGCAGGATTTCATAACAGACAGTATGCGCGGTCTTGACCTCGCCACGGCCACCGCAAGTGGGGCAGGTTTCGCACAGCACATGCGCAAGCGACTCACGCGTACGCTTGCGCGTCATCTCGACCAAGCCGAGCTGAGTGAAGCCGGACACGGTGATGCGGGTGTGATCTTTAGCCAGCGCCTTGTTCAATTCGGCGAGTACCGCGGTGCGATGCTCCTCCGTATCCATATCGATGAAATCGATGATGATGATGCCGCCCAGATTACGCAGGCGGAGTTGGCGGGCAATCGTTTGTGCCGCCTCTAGATTAGTCTTGAAGATGGTGTCATCGAAATTGCGCGAACCGACATAGCCACCGGTATTCACATCAATCGTGGTCATCGCCTCAGTCTGATCAATGATCAGATAGCCGCCGCTCTTCAGCTCAACACGACGTGCCAGTGCCTTCTGAATCTCATCTTCAACGCCATGCAAATCAAACAGCGGGCGCTCGCCGATGTAATGCTCAAGCCGGTCGCTGACCTGCGGCATGTACTCTTTGGCGAAAGCCGAAATCTTGAGAAAGTTTTCGCGTGAGTCAATCACGACACGCCCCGTTTCCGGGGTGACCAGATCGCGCAGTACGCGCTGCGCCAAATTCAGATCCCGGTGTAGCAGGCTCGGTGGCTTGGCCAGGAGTGAGCGATTTTGAATCTCGGCCCACAGGCGGCGCAGATAAGCGATGTCGGCACGCAGCTCTTCGTCCGTCGCATTCTCGGCCATGGTACGGGCAATATAGCCCCCCTCCTCACCCTCCGGCAGCAAGGCCACGATGCGAGAGCGCAATGCTTCGCGCTCAGACTCTTCGATCCGTTGTGAGATACCGATATGTTTTTCGCGCGGCAAATACACCAGCAAGCGGCCGGCAATCGAGACCTGTGTAGACAACCGTGCGCCCTTGGTGCCAATCGGCTCCTTAAGGGTTTGCACCATGATGCTCTGCCCTTCTGACAGGATGCGCTCAATCGGTCGTGTGACTTCTGCGTTGCCCTGACGCTCTTCCCAGATATCGGCGACATGCAGAAAGGCTGTGCGTTCAAGGCCGATCTCAACGAATGCTGATTGCATGCCGGGCAGCACACGCACCACCTTCCCCATGTAGATGTTGCCGACAATGCCACGACTGTGCGAGCGCTCGATATGCAGCTCCTGCACCACGCCGTGCTGCATTAGCGCAACCCGCGTTTCTTGCGGGGTAATGTTGATCAGATAGTCATCCATGCCACTTGTGCCCTGTGCCTATTTTCTGTGTGCGACTGATTTCAAGGTCGCTCTCTTCATCTCAGATTGGGTAACCAATATCACGCAAGAGCATTGTGGTCTCGCATAAGGGTAGACCGACAATGCCTGAATGTTCGCCACGCATCTCAGCCACGAACATTGCGGCAAAACCCTGAATGCCATATGAGCCGGCCTTGTCCATGGGCTCTCCACTATGCACATAGTGCTTAATCTCGGCATCACTGAGCTCGCGGAAGCGTACTTCGTTGATATTCAAGCGATGCTCCACACGGCCATTCCAGGCAATCGCCACCGTGGTCAGCACGCGATGCGAGCGGCCAGAAAATGCGCGCAGAGTTTTCTCAGCATCGGCCGCATCGAGCGGCTTTCCATAAATGCGCCCATCCAGCTCGACCGTCGTATCGGCAGCAAGAACCGGCGCAGGGCGAAGATGGCGTGACACTACAAGCGACTGCCCAAACTCCGCCTTGGCGCGTGCGACACGCACGACATAGTCTTCAACCTTTTCATCGGGCAACGGCGACTCATCAACCGCCTCATCAAAGCGCGGTGCCGTACGAAATAGGAGCAGATTGAAAGGCACACCGATCTGCGTGAGCAATTCACGCCGACGCGGGCTGCGGGAGGCAAGATAGATTCGCGGTTCCACGAGAAGTTCTTTGGCTAATGTTCAGTCTGGCCCGCTAAGCGGGCATGTCAGGTAGATATTAACCTTGCACAGGCAAAGTGCCAAACCACGCTACTCACGGTGATAAGGGTGCCCTTTGTGGAGACTCACCGCACGATACAAGGCTTCAGCCAGCATGACGCGAACCATCGCATGTGGCAGGGTCAAGCCGGAGATACGATAGCGTTCGTCAGCTTCGGCACGCAGGGTTGGATCCAGCCCATCTGGGCCGCCAATGATGAAGGCAACATCTTCGCCACCACTCATCCACTCACCCAGCTTCTGCGCCCACAGTTTGGTGGTCGCCTCAGTGCCGCGCTCATCGAGAATGATGCGGCGGCAACGGGTTGGTAGGGCGGCACGAATACGCACAGCCTCAGCGGTCATCATGGCTTCGGTGGTTTTGCCGGTGGTGCGTGGTTCTGCTTTGATCTCGCGCAGTTCGAGGGGGCACTCGCGCGGCATACGCTTCGCAAAATCGGCGTAGGCGGTTTCAACCCAGGCCGGCATACGAGTGCCGACGGCGATGAGGATAAGCTTCATGCGCCGTGAAGAGAATCAGTCGTTGTTTTCTGCTGCAGCCTTGGGGCGCTTGGGCTGGGTTTGCCAGAGCTCTTCAAGGTTGTAATACGCGCGCACGGCCGGCTGCATGATGTGCACAACGATGGCACCCAGATCGACCAGCACCCATTCACCGCTGTCTTCACCTTCGATGCTGATGACTTCACCACCGGCTTCCTTAACCTTGTCGTGCACACTGCGCGCCAATGACTTGACCTGACGGTTGGAGTCGCCGCTGGCGACGATGATGCTGTCGAACATGGCGGTGAGCTTGGTGGTGTTGATCACTTCGATGTCACGGCCCTTGATATCTTCGAGGGCTTCAACAGCGATTTTCTGCAGCTTTTTAACGTCCATGCGGGGTCTTTTCGGTATCCAAAATAGTGGGCCCCATAGCTGGGGTAATTAGGGCGGCGGAAGCCTGCGCTAGTCGGCGCTGCGGTACAGATTGTTGGTTTGAATATAGTCGAGAACGGCTTCCGGCAGCAAATAACGCGGGCTGCCGCCGTGCGCCAGTTGCTTGCGAATTTCGGTCGCGGAAATGTCCAGCGGCGTCAGTAGCGAAGGGAGTACCACGCCTTCCGTCTCGCCCGCCAGCCGAGCAGCATCAACCGCCGCACGCTTGGCAAAGTGCTTGGCCAGCAAGGGTGACATGCCATCGATGGTCAGCTCGTGGCCGGGACGGGTGAATACGGCGATATGTGCCAACTCGAAAAGGTCTTCCCAACGGTGCCAGCTTGGCAAGCCCAGAAAGGCATCTGCACCGAGCAACAACACCAGTGGTGTGTCTTCATACTCAGCGCGCAGATGCTCAAGCAGATTGACGGTGTAGCTGGGTTCGGTCGATTCAGCTTCGAACTTATCCAAGCGGAAATCATCATTGTCGGCAATCGCCAGTTCCACCATCGCCAGACGATGCTTCACATCCGTCTGTGGTGTGCTGCGATGTTTGGGTACCCCAGCGGGGCTCCAAATCACGCCGGCGAGGCCTAGGCGTTCGCACGCTTCTTCAGCGAGGCGCAAATGACCAAAGTGCACCGGATCAAAGGTGCCGCCGAAAATACCAATCGGATCGCTCATTCCACTTGTTCCGAAATATGGAAGACATCCTGATAGCTGACGTAGGCACTGGCCATCAGAATCGGGGTCAGCATCACTATCAGCAGGGTACGCAACACAAAGGACACGGTGCCCAACAGATCAGGGGCCACCATCATCACCAGCGCCATCAGCAAGCCAGGCAGAAACACCGCCACGACACCGATACACAGCACATAAACGAAGAAGGCGCGCAGATTGCGCCAGCTGGCAACGAAACTAAAGAACAACGCCTTGCCAGCAGACACGCCATCCCAGCCCGTCAGCAGCGGTGCGAACCAGAAGGCCAGCAGCATGGGCACAGCAAGAATGGCCAGACGCACCAGCATGCCAATAAAGCCTTCGATATCCGGTTTATCTGCATCTGGCAGTGGCAGCGTGCCGCCTTCCAGCAGCATGCTCAGTAGCAACAACAGCACCGAGGCACCCAACTGCATGGCACCGAGACGAATCAGCTGCGGGCGCTGTTCGCGGACATGCGCAAAGATGGCGTCCCCATTCGGCACATTGCTGTTCGCAATCACGCGGCACGTGTTGGCGATAATAAGGTTGAGCGTGGGCAGCAGCAACGGCACGATGAACGCACCGATCAGCGGCAGGAAGTTGAGGCCAACCACCACCATCAGATACATCATGGTGGTGCTGGTGAGCAGGGGCGGATTGCGTCGGTACAGGGCATATGCGCCCTTGAGCCAAGCAGCGCCTGCGCGTGCGGGTAGTTGCCGGGCTTGCATCAGGAATTCAGGTACAGGGGCTTGCCCTCGTGAAGTGCCAGCCAGCCCTTGACGATGCGGTAAATCAACCAGATCGTGGTGGCGAACAGAATAGGGAAACCAATCAACACGATGATCGTCAACCAACCCAACACCATGCCAACCAAGGTGCCCCAGAAGGTGTTGATCTGCCAACGCAGATGCTCGGCGTAGGCGGTACCGCGTGCATCATCGCGCTTAACGTAAGCCAACACCACCGCCACCAAATTGCCCAACCCACCCGTGACGAAACCAGCCGCCTGCAGGGCATAACCGGCAGTGGCGATGTTCTTGAGGCTATCAACAGGGGCGGGCGTTATGTCGCTCACGGCAGGGCTCGAATCGGGGTGGGGCTTAAGTGGGGACTGATTGTACCCCGCGGGGCCTGTCAAAGCCACTCGACAGCAGCAGCTTCCTTAGGAAATTCAAGGGCATCGAAGGCAGTATCACCTTCCGGATCGGCCACCCCGGTGGCTTCCAAGTTCGCGAAATCGAAGAGTTCGCGATCCATCATGTGCGACGGCACGATATTGCCGAGCGAGCGGAACAGGTTCTTGATGCGGCCGGGGAAACGCTTGTCCCAGTCTTGTAGCATGGCCTTGATGTTCTGCCGTTGCAGATTTTCCTGACTGCCACACAGATTGCACGGGATGATAGGGAACTGTTTGTGCTCCGCCCAAGCGGCCAGATCGTCCTCTTGGCAATAAGCCAGTGGACGAATCACCACATGCTTGCCGTCATCCGACACCAGCTTCGGCGGCATGGCCTTGATCTTGGAGCCAAAGAACATATTCAGGAACAGGGTTTGCAGGATGTCGTCGCGATGATGACCAAGTGCGATCTTGGTCGCGCCCAGCTCATCCGCCACGCGATACAGAATGCCGCGCCGCAAGCGTGAACACAGGCCGCATGTTGTCTTGCCTTCCGGCACGACGCGCTTGACGATGGAATAAGTGTCCTGGGTTTCGATGTGATACGGAACGCCAAGCGCTTCCAGATAGTTAGGCAATACATCGGCGGGGAAGCCCGGCTGCTTCTGATCCAGATTGACCGCCACGATATCGAACTCAATCGGGGCATGTGCGCGCAAATGCAGCAGGATGTCGAGCAAGCCGTAGGAATCCTTGCCGCCTGACAGGCAGACCATGACCTTGTCGCCATTGCTGATCATGTTGAAGTCGCCGATGGCCTGACCAACATCACGACGCAGGCGCTTAGCCAGCTTATTGGTTTCCAGACGCTCGCGCTCGGCGCTGCGCGCGGTGGCGGGAATGTTGATGACGGCGGGGGTAATGCTCATGCTGAATCCAGTCTTGCTAGAGATGTGCGGTCCGTCCCCCGTCCACATTCAGTACCTGTCCGGTCACATAGGGGGCGTCCAGAAGCAGGAATTTTACCGCGCCCGCGATGTCGGCAGGCGATCCGGTCTTTTTAAGCAGCGTATGGTCAATGATCGCGGCCCGCTCGGCCAGCGAAAACATCTCACCCTCAGGCCAATCAATCGGCCCCGGCGCCACTGCATTTACCCGGACATTCGGCCCCAGCTCAATCGCTAACGCGCGAGTAAGCCCTAACAACCCAGCCTTAGCAGCGCAATACAGGGGGTAGCTTTTGAGCGGCCGCTCAGCGTGGATGTCGGTGATATTGACGATGCTGCCACGGGTCGCCTGAAGGTGCGGTGCGGCGGCCTGAGACAAAAACAGGGGGCCTTTGAGGTTGCTGCCGATCAAGTTATCCCACGCGGCCTCATCGATGGTGCCAATCGGTGTAGGGAAAAACGAGGAGGCATTGTTCACCAAGCCGTCGAGGCGGCCAAAGTGCGCCAAGGTCTCTGCCACCACACGGTCAAGCGCGCTGATGTCTTCCAACGCGGCTTGGGTGATAGCGGCCGACCCTGGGCGGACTGCATTCAAGGTGGTGGCAAGTGCCTCTACCTCGGCCGCCGAGTAGCGGTAATGCAGCATCAACTGTGCGCCGGCAGCATGCAGGGTGCGGGCAATTTCGGCGCCCACGCGTCGGGCAGCGCCAGTGACCAGAACAACAGGAGATTGAGCAGTAGCAGTCATGGGCCCAGTATAACGGGCCCATGATCTCGGTGCTCAGGCAGGTGCGTGACTGCCCTGACTGACTAGGCGATTGCCGCGCGCCTCCGGTGGGCGGCACGGATTAAAGAGATCACGATCACGCCGATAACGCGGCGTATCCACGCCCAGCAAGCCAAGTACTGACGAAAAGAGGTTGTCATGGCTGGCCGGCTTTTTGGCTTCCTCACGCAGGCAGCTCAGGTCGACATTCAAATTGCGGGCTGATGCTTCAGGCAGCCACCACACCATCGGCACCTCGGTTTGCTCGCGTGGGGCGATTGAATACGGTACGCCATGCAGGTAGAGCCCATGCTCGCCCAGCGACTCGCCGTGATCCGACACATAGATCATGGCGACATCGTAGCGATCCTGCTGAGTCTTGAGATAGGCAATCATCTGTGCCAGCACGTGATCGGTATAGGCCACGGCATTGTCGTAGGCATTCACCACTTCCTGCTGCGTGCACGTACCAAGGTCATTGTTCTCGCAGGCAGGGCCGTAGCGCTTGAAGCTCTCCGGGTAACGGCGGAAATAGGCTGGCCCGTGGTTGCCTAACTGATGCAGTACAACGACGCGGTCACGCGCGCCCTGCTTCTCATCCGCTTGCACCGTACGTTGCAGTGCCTGCACCAAAATTTCGTCATGACAGTGGCCGCCCTCACACACACCGGGCACCTTCTCTTGGCCGAGATCGACGAACTCCAGTCCGTCGCAAACGCCCTTGCAACCACTCTGGTTGTCGAGCCAACTGACCTTGAGACCCGCACGCTCGGTCAGATGCAGCAGCGATTCATGATTACGAATACGTTGTTCGTCATAGTCTGCACGCCCGAAGGGGGAGAACATGCAGGGTACGGACACCTCGGTGGATGTACCGCAAGAGGTGACCTTAGGGAAATTGATCACATCCAACCCGGCCAGTTCTGGCGTATTCATGCGTGAATAACCGTTCAGGCCAAAGTTCGCTGCACGCGCGGTTTCACCCACCACGAACACCAGCAAGGTCGGCTTACGCTGGCTACCTGCGAGCAGTATGCGATGCGCAGGCTCGGCAGGGTCGCGTTGATTCGCCGCCACTTGCGCGTTACCTGCCACCACACGCCCCGCCGACCACAACACATTGCCCGGCGTTAGTTGGTAGCGAATGGCGCGATGCTCACGCATGGCCGAGCCCAAATCCTGAAATGACAGCAACAAGGCGAGCACACCCACTGCTAAGGCGACGCCCAGCGTACTAGCCCGCACCAGCAATGCTTTACGGAGTGAACGTGTGCGTAGGCGTACCAACCATACAGCAGACACCGGAAGAATCGCCAGCAACATATAGCCAAACATATCGGCATTCAACAGCTCGCTCGCTTCGCGCACATCCGTATGGAGCACATTACGCAACATGGATGGATCGATCACGATGCCGTAATGGCGCATGTAGTAGCCGGTCAGCATGCTGATAAAAATGAGCATACTCAGCAGAGGGCGGATCAGCGGACGGCTGGCGAACAAGCCAATGATGAAATAGTGAAAAGCGACCATCGCCACAAACGTGGAAACGGCGAATCGCCAGGTGCCTAGCTCAGCAAAAGAACGATCACTGAATAGCGCGCTCCAGAAAGGGCCATTCGCAACGAGCAAAATGAAGAGCACGGCGAGCAGGAGCAATGTTTCTGTGTGTAGCGTGAACCGTTCAAAGCGCGCACGCCACGTCATGGCTGGCTGCGCATTCAATACCGCGTCATGCGTATTCATGCGGCCACCTCATAGTGACGGAGTGGCGCTATACGACGTTGCAGCGGCAAAAAGAAGAGCGCGGCAATCCACCAACAAATGGCTGCCGCCCACAGGTTATGGCTGAGGAAATGTGCGCCTTGTGCCATCCGAATCAGGCTGAAGGCCGTCCCCACCGTAATCGCAAGCCACAGCATGCGGTTTGCCCAGCGTACTGAACGTGTCTCCCTCAGCAAAAAATACAGGGCAACCAGACTAAACCCGCTAGCAGCATGGCCGCCGGGAAAGCAGTAGCCGGCATCGACTGCGGCGACAAACCAATCGCTCGAAAATTCTGCAGCTCCGCCAAACTCGCGCAAATTCCACGGGCACTGATGCGAGTTCAGACCTTTGATCATCACCACAATCATCGGCCCCAAGGCCATGCCAAGCACAGCCGCCCACAAGGCCTGCGCACGATCACGGAAGTGATGCAACCAGAAAGTGCTACACGCCACAACCAGCAGCGCTATCCAAAGAAACGTCACCGCAGTCTTGGCAAAGTGATGACCAAACAACTCAAGCAGCATGGATGTGCGCGCAGGGAAGGTCGCGCTGACCGGGTCATACAAGGCGCTGGTCAGCGCATGATCCAGCCCGCTATGCTGGGCGAACAGCGCGAACAGCGCCAGTGCGCCGGGGATCAGGAGCAGATGATTGCGGCAGAACACTGCCATGGATGATGCGGAGCTGGACATAGGCTGACCTCATTGATCAGCCGCCAGTGTGGGGAGGGGGGTGTGAAAGCGGCGTCGAAGCCGCGTCAAAGTTTCGTGAAAGCGCCGTCAGGCCGATGTCAGACTCAGGATGAAACAGGTGCCACTGCCGACGGTGGACTCCACCGACAGCTGCCATCCATTCAGGTCAGCCACCTGCCGCGCAATCGCCAGCCCCAGGCCACGCCCTTCGGTTGGCTTGGCCCAGCCATCCTGAACACCGTCGCGCTCATCCAAGCGACGGCCACGGTAATAGCGATCAAACATCAGTGGTAATTCAGCGGCTGGAATACCCACACCATTGTCGGCAATCTCCAAACCTCGCTCGGTCCAAGTTACGGTACATTGGTTCGCTGCCGCATGCTCAGCGGCATTGCGGATCAGGTTGCGCAAGATGGTTAGCAGAGAATGCCGATCCGCCATGACACGAACCTCTCCATCGACTTGATTGCTGAGGCCAAGCACGGGCATATCACCCCCGAGGCTGGCATAGGCGATATCAATACAGGCAGCCAGCGCCACCTCCTGCGGGATTACGCTCTGCTGATGCGACAGCGTGTGTGCGACATCGAGTGAGCCCGTAATCGCATCAACGCTGGCCAATGCCCTATGTAGTCGCAACTTTTGCTCCTCACTGCTTTGCAGGGCGAGCATTTCCAGATCTGTCCGCAGGGCGGTCAGTGGAGTGCGAATTTCGTGGCGTGCATTGGCAATAAATTCACGCTCATGCGCCACCCCTTGCTCAAAACGTTCCTGTACGCGGCGGAACGCTGTGAGTAAGCGCGTTTCTTCATCACCGCCATCTGCTGGCTGAGCTAAGTTGCCTGGGGCCCACACACCTAGCAGGTGCGTCAGCCGCTCCATCGGCCCAACCACAATGCCTGCCAGATAGTCGGCCGCCACAATAGACACAACGATGCACAGTATCGTTAATCCAAACAGGTAGTAACCAAACTCGCGCACTTTCTCTTCGTTCTGTAGCGCGTCGTACTGCATGTAAAGACGCCCTTTTTCTGTCGGCATCACGAAGATGTGGCGCTCTGAGGTTTCACCACTTAAACGATGTGGCCCTGCCTTGAGGCCCTGCATATAGGCCGGTAAGGGGCCAGGGGTAATGCGGCCATCTTGCTGTTGCAACCAGCCAGAGAAATTAGGGCTGAGTGTCAATAGATCGACGGCAATATTGCCATCCTGATCAATGTCCGTTGCAAGGCGACGCGCTTCGGCCAGCACAAGCTCATCGACCAGATCATCTTCCTGTTCGTGCATCGACAGATAAGCCAGCCCAGCTTGCAACGCCACGAAGAGTGAGACCAATGCCGCGAGGGCAAAGGTCACACGTTGCTTTAGGGTGAGGTTTTTCGGGATCAGTCGCATATCAACCGATAGCCTATGCCATGCACAGTTTCGAGACCGGGATAGCCCGCCTGTGTGAGCGCCTTGCGCAAAAGGTGGATCTGGCTGCGCAACGCATCAGCCCCGGGCTCGTCATCTGGCCAGAGTAAAGATTCCAACTCCTGACGCGACACTACGCGGCCCGGGTCCCGCAACAACACTTCAAGAATTTGCATGCTGCGTGGCATCAGATGTACGGGTGTTTCACCCACGCTCACTTCGTGCGTGCGTCTATCCATACGCAGGCTACCCGCTCGCAGCACATCGGCCACCACAGCGCCGGTCGCACGACGATGCAATACCGCGACACGCATCGCCACTTCGGCCAGCGAAAACGGTTTGGTCAGGTAGTCATCAGCCCCTGCACCGAGGGTTTCCAGCTTGCTGGCCAAGGCGTCACGGGCGGTGAGCACCAGGACAGGCGTTGCCAGCCCCAGCGTCTGGCGCAAATGTGTCAGCACACGCTGCCCATCAGCGCGCGGCAATCCCAGATCGAGCACCACCACATCATAGGTTTGTGCCGATAGTCGTGTCATCGCTGCCATACCATCGTAGGCCACATCCACTTGATGCTTTTGCATCTCCAGATATTCGACCAGATTGGCAACGATAGTCGCGTCATCCTCGACCACCAGCACGCGACAAGAAGGCGCTAATACACTCATGCGGCACCTTTCAACAATTGGTCAATCACGCGTGCAGCGGCGGCCATGCCAAAGGTTGAGGTGACGGCGACCGACGAACCATAGCCGGCGCAATTCAAGCCTTGCGGTCCGTTCGCTTGTGGTGCGTCCGTGTTGGCTGCCGGCGCCACGTCGCATGCTGCGACTACGGGTCGGCGTAGCTGTTCGGGCGAGAACACACACTCAACCCCAAACTTCTTTTTGGGGTCTCGCGTAAAACCGTACTCCTTGCGCAAACGCGCACGCACACTCGAAGCCAGTGCATCTTGAATGGTGCGCGCCAAATCATCTACTTGCACACGGGTTGGATCAATCCGGCCACCCGCACCGCCAGTGGTAACGAGTCGAATCTTATTGCGCTTGCAGTGCGCGATGAGCGCCGCCTTGGCACGCACATTGTCGATGGCATCAATCACGGCATCGCACTTGGGCAGCAATGCTGCGACATTCTCTTCATCCAGAAAATCATCGACCCGAAGCACATTGCAGGTGGGGTGATAGCTGTGGATACGGGCCGCCATGGCGTCAATCTTGGCCATGCCCAGCGTTGCGTCAACAGCCTGAATCTGGCGGTTGATATTCGATTCAGCGACGTGATCCAGATCAATCAGGGTGATCGTCCCCACCGCCGAGCGCGCCAACGCCTCAGCGGCCCAGGAACCCACGCCGCCAATGCCGATCACACAGACATGGGCAGCCTGCAGCCGGGCCAGCCCGGCAGCGCCGTAGAGACGCGCGATGCCGCCAAAACGGCGTTCGGCATCCACGTCAGGGGTGATTTCTTGAGACTCCATGGCGCCGCATGATGGCACAATGCCGAGCCTATGAGTAATCAACACAGGGTAGCTCGTCAGTCGAACGCGCCTTGTACTAGCGAATCCAGCTGACCTATGAACGTCGAACTGCCCGAACCCTCGCCCGAAGCCGCCGAATCCAGCCAGGCTCTGTGCGCCCATATTGCTACCGAGATCAAAGCTGCAGGCGGGTGGATTTCCTTCGCCCGTTATATGGAGCTAGCCCTCTACACCCCAGGCTTGGGCTATTACAGCGGCGGGGCGCGCAAGTTCGGCGAGGCAGGCGATTTCATCACCGCCCCCGAACTGACCCCGCTATTTGCACAGACCCTTGCCCGTCAGGCCGCTCAGGTCATGGCAGCCTCGGCCCCACATGTTCTGGAAGCCGGCGGCGGAAGTGGCGCGTTTGCGGCGGATCTATTGCTCGCGCTGGAAAAGCTCGGCGCCCTGCCCGACAGCTATTTGATCCTCGAGCTCTCCGGCGAGCTGCGTGCCCGCCAGGCTGACCGCCTGTATGAGCGCGCGCCGCACCTACTCGGCCGTGTCCGCTGGTTGGATAGCCTGCCGCAACAGTTCAGTGGTTTTGTAGTCGGCAACGAAGTGCTGGACGCCATGCCTGTGCATTTGATTCATTGGCAGGCCGATACCGTGCAGGAACGCGGCGTCACGCTCGACGCGCAGGGCCAGTTCAGCTGGGCTGAACGTCCCTTGTCGGCAGCGCTAGCGGCCTATGCAGACATCTTGCCGGTCAGCGCGCCGTATCTATCGGAAGTGAACCTTGCTGCCCGCGCCTGGATTGCGGGCTGGGCTGACATTCTGCAGCGTGGTGCGCTGGTGCTGATTGACTATGGCTTTCCGCGCCACGAGTTTTACCACGCACAACGCGATCAAGGCACCCTGATGTGCCACTACCGTCATCATTCGCATGGCGATCCCTTCTGGTGGCCGGGGCTGAACGACATTACCGCGCACGTCGATTTCACCGCCATGGCTGAGGCCGGCTTTGAAGCCGGGCTGGAGGTTGCCGGCTATACCTCGCAAGCGGCTTTCCTGATGAATTGCGGACTGACCGAAGTGTTGGCGAGCAAGATTGACCCCGCCACGCCTGGGGGCGATGCGGCTTACTTCACGCAATCTCGCGCAGTGGCCAAGCTCATCAACCCATCAGAGATGGGCGAGCTGTTTAAGGTGATTGGATTCAGCAAGAACATCAGCGAACCGCTGATGGGCTTTACGCGCGGCGATAAAACGCAAACGCTCTAGTAACTGAATGGTTTATAGTCAATCTCGACACCGTTCGATTCGCGATCCTCACGATACAAAACCGTACCTTCTGGGTATTGAATCTCCAAATGATTCGCGCTCAACCACCGAAGCCGTATCTCCCGATCTCCTTTAGCTGCAAAAAAGCTAGTGGGTAGAGATATATTTTTTCTAGTTCGGTCAATTTTTAGAATCGTAGACTCGATTGACACTTGTCGGTTAAAGCTGGTTGTAGCACCACAATCAATCTCAAAAAGAATCGCCTGAAGCTGTCTACTCGGCGATGTAATCACATCAAAAACTGTAGTTGTACACATAATGCTTGGGAGCAAACTCAGTACCAACGCCCCGGCACTGACCAAAACAACCACACCAACCCCGAACCGGAGAATGATTTTCTTTAAGATGCTCATGTGTGAGGCGAGGTCAGCCTAGCTTTTCAACAATCTGCGCGCAGACCTCTTCAGGCGTTAGACCATCGCACTTGATGGTGATGTCAGCGTAGGTGTTGTACAGGCTGTTCCGTTCGTCGAACAGCTCAGAAAAGCTTTGATCGGGGCGCTTCGCGAGCCCGCGCGTGCTGAAATCGG
Organism: uncultured Rhodocyclaceae bacterium; assembly: GCA_964499485.1. GTDB lineage: Bacteria > Pseudomonadota > Gammaproteobacteria > Burkholderiales > Rhodocyclaceae. The sequence continues at coordinate 63,684 of CAZCLF010000001.1, forward strand.
GGATGCGTGCTTCCAGCGTGTCGAGGCTCACATCCAGAAACACCGCCACGCCATCCGCCTTTAAATGCCGCATGGCCGGGTCGCTATACACCGCACTGCCGCCCGTCGAGATCACGTGACGCTGCACATGCAGGTCGAGCAGCGCGTCCTGTTCGACTTGTCGCAGCACCGTGTAGCCGTCACGATCGACGATGTCTTGCAGGGTGCGTCCAAGCGCTGTCTGAATCAGGATGTCAGTGTCGACAAAGTCGCGTGCCGTCTTCTTGGCCAGCACCACCCCGACCGTACTCTTGCCCGCACCGGGCATGCCAATCAATACGATATTCGAAGGGGTCTGAGTCATGATCGTGGAAGCCAACAGTGGCAGAGGTTGCGAAAGTAACGCGTGACAGTGGGCGCAGCAGAGGACGCAAGGTTACCGCATGCACCATGCCCAGCCAAGTGTTGCAGCCAAGGCTAGGCTTGCCTACGCCTGCTTACGCAGCTCCAGCACTTGCAAATCCGTGGTGAGCGGCGTGCCCACCCCGGCATCAAGCGGATACGCCGTTACCGCCCCGGTGCGGTGATAGCCCCGCCGTTCGTAATACGCCAACAGCTCCGGTCGCGCCGAGAGCACGGACATCTTAAAAGCGGTGGCGCCGTAATGTCTCACGGCCCAGACCTCGGCAGCAGCAAGCAAACGCTTACCCAAGCCACGGTTTTGCTGCGCGGGTAGTGTGGCCAGCATGCCAATGGCGCAGGCGCCACCCTCAACTTGCTCGACATGTACGCACCCCACAATCTGCAAGCCCTCGCAGGCCAGCAGTACCACACCCTTGCTCGCAATCATCTCGGCAACCTGCAGCGCGCTCACACGTGCCCCGGCAACCAATGCCGACTCATGCGTCCAACCAGCCGCAGTTGTATCTGGACGATAGGCCTGATTCACCAGCGCGGCGATCGATGGCGCATCGCCAGCATGAGCCTGTCGAATGCGCCGGCGACTGAGAAAAACCCCCACAGCACCCAACATCACGCCCACCAAACCAGTCAGCACTAGCCAACCCACACGCTGTGTTTCTTGTGCTTGCGCAGCGATCACTTCAGCGGGCGCATCGGGGTAAGGCATGGCTGAACCGGCATACCAGAGCAGCCCTAGCAGGGTCACACCACTACTGAGGGCCAGCAGAATGAATGCCGCAGGTCTTCTTAGTTTGAGCATGCGCTCACACCTCGTCCCGTTGCTTTTGTCGATACAGGCTCATCAGCGCCACCCCGCCGAATACAGCCAGACCGCCAAAGACCAATGATGCAAGCATGGGGGCCCATAGCGATACCACGCCATGCCCCTCTGGAAAGTTGCGCTTCGGGTTATCGGGTGCATACACAATCACAATGGAATCTCCCTGCGAGATCGTCACCCAGCGTGCTTTTGGTAGATTGCGCTGCGCAGTCATTTCCGCCCCTGAAGAGAGTGGAAAGCGGTAATGCACGATGAAGTCACTATCCCCATCCGAAGAACGGACCACTTCCTTCTTTACAACCGTCCCCGTCACGCGTGGGCCGCTTACCTGCAATGCAGAATCAGTAAAGTACGCACCCCAAACCGCGATTACCGCCAATGTCCCGACAATGAGGAACATTGCACAAATGCCAATAGCAATCCGGTTCGTTGAAGACTCAGGCATGCCAAGTCTCAGCAGGGGCTTATGCACAGTATGGTTAATACGTCACGCATAAGGCGAGCCGTCTTTGTGGGTGAATCTCCATTGACCATCCACCAAAACCGCCTTGAGATCATCATCGGGATATGTTCCTTCATCGCCCGGAGACCGGTCACCGACTTCAAGATACACCACCTCTTCGGCAGTCTCATTGATCAGTCGATGCCCATTACCCGTGCCGGCCTTAAAGCCCGCGCACATACCGGGCGCAAGGGTGGTGTAGCCCTCATCGGTGTGCAGTGTCGGATGGCCTTGCAGGATATAGACGAACTCATCTTGCTTGCTGTGGGCATGGCGCAGCGCTGACACCGAGTTAGGTGCGAGGCGTGTGAGATTCACACCAAAATTGGAAAGACCAAACATATCCCCCAACGCACGCTTGGTGCGACCCGACATTTGTTCGGCGAACGGTGACGGATACACCGAGGGCTTGGTTCTAGGTGCCACATCAGCCGCAGCTACGGCGGTTTGGATTTTCTTATTAGGCATCTTGTTCATGGAAAAGATTGCTCAAACTAAGCTTTGCGTTTGTGGGAAAGAACTATGTAGATCGACTGTTCCAAACATAAGCCATTGATTGCCATAGACCAGTCCCTTGTCCGATAGAATGCTGGCATGCGAAACATGCCTCGCCAGTATGTCGAACCGCACCGCCAATAATGAAAATCAAATCAACTAATCGCTTTGGTCGCATTTTTCCACAGAACGCACTGCTAAACAGCAGCGTACTGCGGGGTGTGGCTGCGCGCCGAGCAGGCGTGCGCTGAAACCATGACCGATACACGCGACATCATCAGCAAGGGCCAGGTCTTTACGCCGCCGGAGATCGTGGCGCAGATGCTGGCGTTGCGCAGCAATGCTGGACGTGTGCTGGAACCCTCCTGTGGTGAAGGTGCGTTCTTGGCGGCGTTGCCGGATGCGGTGGCGTTGGAGTTGGATGGGGCGATTGCACCGCCGCAGGCGCAGGTGTTGGATTTTTTTGATTACCCGCTAAGCGAGCAATTCGACACGATCATTGGCAACCCACCGTATGTGCGCGCACGCGATGTGCTGCCGGGTACGGCGCGGCATTTGCAGTCGCAGTTGCTGGATGGACACGCCAATTTGTATCTGCACTTTATCGAGAAGTGTGTGCGGCACTTACGGCCGGGCGGCGAGCTGATTTTTATCACTCCACGCGAGTTTCTGAAGTCCACTGGCGCGAAACGACTGAATGCCTGGCTGTATGAGCAAGGTACATTCACCGACCTGATTGATCTGGGCGACATTCGCGTATTTCGCGGCGCAGCGCCGAACTGCCTGATTTGGCGCTTTGAGCGCGGCAACCTCTCGCACCGCACACGCGACGGGCGGCGCATGACACTTGCTGGTGGCCAGCTCTTCTTTACCCGCGGCATTTACAGTGTGCCGGCGCGCAGTGTCTTCACCGTGCGCGTGGGTGGTGTCTCGGGTGCGGATGAAATCTATGCCAATCGCGAGCTGGGGAATGCAGACTTTGTGTGTTCACACACGGTGCAAACCGGCCAGACACGGCGCATGATTTTTGATGTGCCCTTGCCGTACTTGGAACAGTTCAAAGAACGCCTGCTAGCGCGCCGGGTCACGCGCTTTGACGAAAGTAACTGGTGGAAGTGGGGACGGCTGCACCACCAATCCGATGCGCCACGTATTTATGTGAATCAGAAGACACGTCAAGCACAGCCGTTTTTCCTGCATGAATGCCGCAATTACGACGGCGCGGTACTGGCATTGTTTCCCCACAAGCGCGACGCGGATATGCCGCGCTTGACCGCTCTGTTGAATACAGTCGATTGGGCCGAACTGGGCTTTGTCTGTGATGGACGCTTTATGTTTGCCCAACGCAGTCTGGAACAGGTGTTGCTGCCTGAAGCTTTCCTTGAGTTTGCGGTGCGCGGGCTGGTGTAAACTGCAACGCAGTGGCTGTAAAACTGACAGCTTGAAATCTCGCTGACCGCCTCCACATACGCGGTCCCCTCTTTTGTAGGCCTCTGGCTGCGCTATTTGCCCCTATGGTTCCTCACCTCACGACTGCCCTGAACGGGCCGCTGCTTGATATCGAAACCCGCATGCTCGAAAACGAGGCGGCAATCGAACGCTGGCTGCGTACGCAATGGCTGGAGCACACTCCGCCTTTCTATGCCTCGGTTGACCTGCGCAATGCCGGCTTCAAGCTGGCGCCTGTCGACACCAATTTGTTTCCCGGTGGTTTCAACAACCTCAACCCAGCGTTTCTGCCGTTGTGCGTGCAGGCCGCCATGTCTGCGGTTGAGAAGATTTGCCCGGAAGCGCGCAACTTGCTGCTGATTCCGGAAAACCACACGCGCAATCAGTTCTACTTACAGAACGTCGCCCAACTCGCGAGCATCCTGCGCCACACCGGCCTAAATGTGCGAATCGGTTCGCTACTGCCCGATATTACCGAGCCGACCACACTGGAGCTGGACAATGGCAGCAAGTTGCTGCTGGAGCCAGTCAAGCGCCTAGGTAGTGGTCATCGCATTGGCCTGGAGGGTTTTGATCCCTGCGCCGTGCTGCTGAATAACGATCTATCCGGTGGTGTGCCGGAGATCTTGCAGAACCTGCACGAGCAATTCTTGCTGCCACCACTGCATGCGGGCTGGCATGTGCGCCGCAAGTCGACGCACTTTGCGGCATATGACGATGTGGTGAATTCATTCGCCAGCCAGTTTGGCCTCGACCCTTGGCTGCTCAATCCGTACTTCGGCGTGTGCGGCAAGATCAATTTCCAAGAGCGTACCGGCGAAGAGTGTTTAGCTGCCAATGTGGACAGCCTGCTCAAGCGTATTCGCAATAAGTACCAAGAATACGGTATCGACAGCGAGCCTTTCGTGATCGTCAAGGCTGACGCTGGCACTTACGGCATGGGCGTGATGACCGTGCGTGACGCCAGCGAAGTGACGGGCCTCAATCGCAAGCAGCGCAACAAGATGTCGGTGGTAAAGGAAGGTCTGCAAGTCAGCGAGGTCATCATTCAGGAAGGCGTGCCGACCTTCGAGACGGTCGATGAAGGCACGGCCGAGCCGGTGGTGTACATGATCGACCGCTATGTGGTCGGAGGCTTCTACCGTGTGAATACGGCTCGTGGCATTGACGAAAACCTGAATGCGCCGGGCATGCACTTCAAGCCCTTGGCTTTTGAAACCGGCTGTTCGCTGCCCGACTGCACGCAAGCACCTGATGCGCCACCTAACCGCTTCTATGCCTATGGCGTGGTGGCACGACTGGCCTTGCTGGCCGCATCGCTGGAACTGGAACGCGCAGCACCGGCGGACTCACTGGCGGCGTAACTCATCGTTTTCGCACCCTACTCATAGACAACATCTACCCTAGAGGAACGTACCGTGCGCTTTGCCTTCATCGTAGACCCACTCGACGCGCTCAAGGCCTATAAAGATTCCAGCGTGGCCATGATGCGCGAGGCTGCACGGCGTGGGCACGAGATTTGGACGATTCAGCGCGAGCATCTGGTGTGGGAAGGTGGCGCAGTACGTGCGCAGGCGCTGCGTATCGCGCCGCAATCAGATAACGATGCTTGGTATGTGTCGCATCAAACGGAACGCTTTGCGCTGCAGGATTTTGATGCAGTGCTGATGCGGCAAGATCCGCCCTTTGATATGGAATATGTCACCGCCACTTGGCTGCTGGAACGCGCAGTCGCAGCTGGAGCACGCATCTTCAATGACCCACGCGCCATTCGCGATCACAGCGAAAAGGTGTCGATTGCTGAGTTTCCGCAATACACGGCCGATACGCAGATCGCCCGTGATGCGGCTGCTCTGAATGCGTTTATTGATACGCACCGCGATGTGGTGTTGAAACCGCTGGACGGCATGGGTGGCAGCTCCATCTTCCGCGTGCGTCATGACGACCCCAACCGAAATGTAGTGATCGAAGTGCTGACCCAGCAAGGCGAGCGTACCATCATGGCGCAGCGTTATCTGCCCGCGATCACTGATGGCGACAAGCGCATTCTGATCATTGACGGAAAACCCGTGCCCTACTGTCTGGCGCGCATTCCAATGGCAGGCGAAACACGTGGCAATCTGGCCGCCGGCGGCACACCCGAGGCACGCCCGCTGACCGCTCGGGATCGCGAGATTGCTGAGGGACTCGGGCCCATCCTCGCCGCACGCGGTTTATTGCTGGTAGGTATCGATGTGATTGGCGACTCGCTTACCGAGATCAACGTCACCAGCCCGACCTGCTTCGTCGAGATCACTCAGCAAAGCGGATTTGATGTGGCTGGCATGTTTGTAGATGCATTAGAGAAAAAGTGCGCCTAAGTCACAACGCAAGCTAGAAGTCAGGCCGCACAGGCACAATCGGCTTTCCGCTTGTCACCGGGAGAAAAGGCAATGCCCACCCCCTCGACTGAACAACCAGCGACAACACATAAGGATGCGGCTGTTCGCCATATTGTTGGCATTGCCGCCTTGCGCCGTCTACGCAAGCTCGTGGATGAAGATGCGGCACAGACACAACGCAACCACGCAAAGGCGCGTTTGCTCCTGCCGCTGATTTTGATAAGTGCCGCTGCAGGTCTTGGATTTCTGCTCCGCTCGCTCATCTTCGCCTGACGCCGTTCGGGTAGAATGCTCTGAAAAATCAGGGAGTCTCGTGTGATCGGCCTGTTCCTTATTACCCACACCAGCTACGGCGAATCACTTATTCAGTGTGCCTGCCATGTGCTCAATCGCCGCCCACCGCAAATCGTTCAGCTCGGCATTTCCGCACAGGATGATCCGCTAGACGTGCTGCCGCTGGCCAAAAACCTATTGAATCTTGTCGATAGCGGTAAGGGGGTGTTGATCATGACGGACATCTACGGCGCAACCCCTTCCAATATCGCCATGAAGCTGCTGGAACCCGGCCGCATCGAAGGCATTGCTGGTCTCAATCTACCCATGTTGCTGCGTGCGTTGACATACCGTGACAAAGACATGGAAACCCTGCTGACGCGCGCCACCACCGGCGGCCGCGATGGCGTACTCAATATGCTCAAGCACTGAGTCAGTGCATCCCTAAGGAAACTGGAATGCCTAAGGCAGAAGTCGAAATCATCAACAAGCTGGGCCTGCATGCGCGCGCCTCGGCCAAACTCACGCAACTTGCGGGCAGCTATCCCTGCGAAGTGTGGATGGAACGCAACGGTCGCCGCATCAATGCCAAGAGCATCATGGGCGTAATGATGCTGGCGGCAGGTAAGGGAAGTAAGGTCACTATCGATACAGAAGGTGAACAAGCGCAGGCGGCCCTCGATGCCATCATTGCGTTGATCAACGACTACTTTGGTGAAGGCGAGTGAGCGTATGACGTTCTCTCTTCATGGTCTTGCCGTTTCCACCGGGATCGCCATTGGGCGAGCCCACCTGGTGTCGAATGCGACACTGGAGGTCGCGCAATATCAGATTCGTGAACGCGATATCCCGGCTGAAATCGCCCGCTTTGAAGCTGCCTTATCCACTGTGCACGCGGAGCTGGAAGCCTTGCGCAACGAGGCCTCTGTTGCTGGCGCGCCGACTGAGCTGGTCGCGTTTGTGAGCGTGCACGCCATGCTGCTGTCGGATCCCATGCTGTCCGATCTGCCCAAGGAAATTATCCGCGAACGCCGTTGCAACGCCGAATGGGCATTGGTGCAGCAGCTGGATGAAGTATCGGCTCAGTTTGATGCCTTTGACGATGCCTACCTGCGCGAACGCAAGCAGGACGTAGTTCAGGTGGTTGAGCGGGTTCTCAAGGCGCTGCTCGGTAAGAGCCGTAAGATTGCCAAGAAGGCCAAAGACGAAGACCTGATCGTGGTGGCCCACGATCTCTCGCCAGCCGACACGATTCAATTCCGTAATGTGCGGGTTGCTGGCTTTGTTACTGACATGGGCGGTGCGACGTCGCACACCGCCATCGTAGCGCGCAGCCTGGCTATCCCTGCGCTGGTCGGCATGCATCATGCGCGGCCGCTGGTGCAGGACGATGATCTGTTGATCGTTGATGGCACGCGCGGCGTGCTGATCGTTAACCCGGATGAACGCATCCTTGAGGAGTACCGCCTTAAGAAAAGCGCCTTGGAACTGCAACGCTCCAAGCTCAAGCGCATCAAGACGGCACGCTCGGCCACGCTGGACGGTCAGGACATTCTGCTTTACTCGAATATCGAGTTGCCACGCGACGTTGAACAGGTGCGTGATATTGGCGCCGATGGTGTAGGGCTATTCCGTACCGAATTCATCTTTATGAATCGTGACGACTTGCCCAATGAAGAAGAGCAGTTCGAAACCTATCGTGGCGTGGTCAAAGCCATGGCTGGTAAGCCAGTCACTATCCGCACGCTGGACATTGGTGCCGACAAACAAGCGCGGGCGCTGCGTGTCGTCAATCGCGACGAACCCAATCCGGCCCTCGGTCTGCGTGCCATTCGCTATTGTCTGGCGGAACCCAAGCTGTTTCTGACGCAGCTGCGCGCCATTTTGCGTGCCTCGCACTACGGCAAGATCAAGATTCTGATTCCCATGCTGGCGCATGTCAGCGAAATTGATCAGACCCTCGCGCTGATTGAAACGGCCAAGTTGCAGCTACGAGAAGCCCGCCAGAAATTCGATCCGGTGATCGAGGTCGGCGGCATGATCGAAATCCCTGCCGCTGCATTGGCGCTCGGCCCTTTCATCAAGAAGCTGGACTTTCTCTCCATCGGTACCAATGACCTGGCGCAATACACGCTGGCGATTGACCGCACCGATGAAGCGGTGTCGCACCTTTACGACCCTTTCCACCCTGCTGTGTTGCGCTTGGTTGCGGGTGTCATCCAAACCGGCGCACGCGCTAACGTGCCCGTGTCGGTGTGCGGTGAAATGGCAGGTGACTATCTGATGACCAAGTTGCTGGTTGGCATGGGTCTACGCATCTTCTCGATGCATCCCGCGCAGCTGCTTGAGATCAAGCAGCAGGTGCTGATGAGCAATGCCTCACAGCTGGCAACCCGCGTTAGCCGCATCCTGCGCTTTGATGAGCCGGAGCGGATACGCGAACAGGTGAGTAAGCTCTGATCTAGGGATCAGGGCGCTCAGACGCCCCACGTCACCGGGGTGTTTTTCTTGAGCGCCCATTCGAGCAACTCCAGTAAAGGAATTGCACGCTGCGCCAGTGTGACGGTGCGCACCATGGCGGGCTTCTCGGCCTCTTCCTCTTCATCTGGACCCGGCTTGGCGCGATCTTCCTCAATCGCGACCTTGAGCGCAGCGATAGCGCCCGGCAGCTGCTCCGGGGTGATGATGCCGGTGGGGTCCGGCTCTTTGCCCATGATTTTCATCAAGGCATGTGCAGCATCGCCGAACATGATGACGTCGCCTGCGGCTTTGGACTTAAAGATAACAATCATTCTCTGTCTTTCCCCTAGCCCCTTTCCGATGGAAAGGGATAACGGTTGTTCGCCATGCGATGCATGGCTCCATGGTTAATACTGGCTTTGGTGTGGGGGCGACCCTACACCAAAGTCTCTCTTGATGAATGACGCTTGCGCCTTACTCACTCAGGCAAAGATAACGCTTCAAGAGCCTCCTGAATTTCCAGCCAGCGCATCTCTGCAGTATCAATCTTTTCGGCCACGCCTGCCTGTTCCTGATTAAGTTTCTGGATCAGGGCACTGTCATTCTTCTCGTAAAGCGCAGGATCAGCCAGTTGCGCCTCTAGTTCACTGCGCTGCACTTGCCAGCACGCGATCTGTTGCTCAAGCTTTTCGCTTTCCTTAATCAGCGGACGACGCTGCATGAGGATGGCTTGCCGGTCGGCAGCGGCGAGCTTGCGCGCCTCCTTACGGCTTTCCTTGTCGGCGCTCTGCGCCTGGTCCGGCGCATGCTGCGCGGCGCGTTGCTCGGCCAGCCACATTGCGTAATCGTCGAGATCGCCATCAAAAGGCTGGGCCTTGCCATCTGCGACCAGATACAAGGCATCGGCAGTGGTGCGCAACAAATGCCGATCATGCGACACCAGCACCACGCCACCTTCGTACTCCTGCAAGGCCAGATTCAAGGCCTCACGCATTTCCAGATCGAGGTGGTTGGTCGGCTCATCAAGCAACAATAGATTCGGCTTGGCGCGGATCAGTAAGGCCAGCACCAGCCGCGCTTTTTCGCCGCCGGAAAACCGGCCGCAGGGGGCGTCGGCCATCGGCCCACGGAAATCGAAGCCGCCCAGATAGTCCCGCAGCTCTTGCTCGCGCGCATTCGGGTCCTGACGGGTGATGTGCTGCAAGGGCGACTCATCCGAACGCAACAGCTCTAGCTGATGTTGGGCGAAATAGCCGATGGATAAGCCTTTACCCTCGATGCGGCGTCCGCTCAATGGCGCCAGCTCGCCGGCTAGCAATTTAATCAGTGTGGACTTGCCCGCGCCATTGCGGCCGAGAAAGGCGATGCGCTCGCCGGGGCGGATCGTCAGCATGACGCGATCAAGGATCGTGACCTTACCTTCAGCACCGCTGTAACCCAGCCGCGCTTGCTCCACACTCAGCAGCGGATCGGGCGCGTGGCCAAGTTCGCTGAAGCGGAAGGTGAAAGGCGTGTCTGCATGAGCGGCACTGATTTCTTCCATCCGCGCCAGTGCCTTAATGCGGCTTTGTGCCTGACGGGCCTTAGTCGCTTTGGCACGGAAGCGTTCGATATAGCTTTCGAGATGCGCACGGTCACGCTGCTGTTTCTCGAACATGGCTTGCTGATTGGCCAGCTGGGCGGCACGCTGGCGCTCGAACTGCGAGTAGCCACCGCTATACAGACGCATCTGGCGCTCGCCCAGATGAATGGTGTGACTACACACGCTATCGAGAAAATCACGGTCGTGCGAAATCAGGATCAATGTGCCGGCATAGCGCTTAAGCCAGCCCTCCAGCCACAGTACCGCATCCAGATCCAAGTGATTGGTCGGCTCGTCCAGCAGCAGCAGATCAGAGCGACACATCAGCGCGCGGGCCAAATTCAGCCGCACACGCCAGCCGCCCGAGAACTCAGCGACTGGCCGCGCAAAGTCGGCATCACTGAAGCCCAAGCCATGCAGCAGTTCGGCTGCACGTGCACGGGCCGAGTAGCCATCAATGTCCGCAAAGCGCGCGTGCAACTCGGCCACACGGTGACCATCCGGTTGCGCCGCTTGTTCGGCACTGGCGAGTTCGCGCTCGATGTCGCGTAGCTCAGTATCGCCATCGAGGGCGAACTCAAGCGCGGGGTCAGGTAACGCTGGGGTGTCTTGTGCAACATGCGCAACCGCCCAAGCGGTGGGAATTTCCAAATCCCCTTGCTCGGCATGCAATTCGCCGCGCAACAAGGCGAGAAAAGAGGATTTACCACAGCCATTGGCGCCGATGAGGCCAATCTTCCAGCCGGGGTGAAGCTGTAGGCTAGCGTTTTCGACGAGGGCATCGCCATTACGGGCGAAAGCGAGATTGCGCAGAAGAATCATGTGATGAAGCGTTATTGCTGAAGGTGACGGGGCTTATACACACCCAAGCTGACCGCAAGACAAGCGGCGATGAAATTCGAAAGGTTCGCCATTTTAGGGAATTACAGGCGAATGAGCTTGCCGAGCAGGTTATCGCCTAAAATTAGGGACTCAATTTTGCTGCAAGGATTCTTCAGTGCATCCCAAGACACCGTTCCTGTCACTTCGCGTCTGCCTCCTGCTTGCATGCATGACTACCTCGCATGCCAATGAAACTGCCCCCGTTGCACAGCAAGCGGCCCCGGTGGACGCTGTTCCTGCGGCACCTTCAGCGAATAGCAACGCTGCGGCAGCGATTGATAGCGTCATGACACGGCTACCCGCCAATCAAGCAGAGCGTGATGAAATGGCTGCACGCTCGCAAGCGTTGGATGCAGAAGCCAAGCAACGCGATGCGGAGGCGGCGCGCGTCTATGAAGCCGCCAAGACCGAATGCTGGAAAAAATTTCTGGTCAGCGATTGTCTTGAAGAGGCACGTCAGGCTTATCGCAAAGAAAATAACCTATCCAAGCGCCAAGCGCGCGAAGCCAGTGGGTTAGATCGGCAAGTCCGCAAATACGATGCAGCGCAACGCGCGGCGACGCGTGAGGCCGAGAATGCCAAGCGTGACGCCGAGATGGAAGCCAAGGCCGAGGCCTATCGGAAGAAACAAGCAGGTGCGGCAAAGTAACCCGCCCACTTGATAACAAAAAGGCCCGCCTGTGTGCGGGCCTTTTTGTTGTTACGTCGCTTACAGCCCTTCGCTCAGCGACACGCCAATACCGAAGGTGGTTTGGCGATGGTTGTAGTCGATCAGGCTCTCACCGTAACCGCTAAACAGCTGCACATGACCCTTGAGTTGGCGTGACAAGGGGAAGGCCCAGTCAGCCTGGGCTGCGCCTTTACCGCCATCGCTGAAGCTCTTGCGGCCCATCAACGACACAACGTGACCACTCTTCTTCCACATGGCCACTAGATCGCCGTGGCCCATGTACTTGGTGACATCCGGGTTGTCGTCACTGATGCCACGTTCTGGCACACGCCACCACGGGCGCGCGAGCAGCACCCAGTTGTCGCGCTCCAAGCCGACTTGCGCGTAGAGCCGGTTCCAGCTGCGTGACAGCGGCTGATCACGACCATTCGACTGATGCAGGATACCTAAGTTAACCATGCGCCCACGCCAACCCAACACGTCGTAGTTAGTGCGTGTGGTGAGAATCAACTCTGGCTGGTAGTCAGTGGCGCGGAAATCTCGCGAACTTTCCGGGTTGTAGAGCTGCCAGTGCGATTGTTGCGTGTAGCCAAACCACAGATCGCTGGCGCCATCGAAGAGGTTTTCTGCAAGCTTGGTTTTGAAGCTAAGCTGGAACTTCACTTCGTTGCTGCGCTGTCCGGTATCGCCACCAGCTGCACGCGTCGGGCTGCTCGGGCGCGAATTGACGCTGCTGGTCATGAACAAGGGCATGATGTACGTCGGGTTGTGCGCGCGGAACTGGAAGGTGCCCGCTTTGCTTTCCGGGTCTAGCTCCCAACGCTCCGACAACATACTCACTGGCGAGGGCGGCAAGGGCTGCTCAATCACCACGGGCAAGGCTGGCGCGGTATCCGGGGCGGCATCAGCGATGATGGTGACCTTGCGCGGCAAGGCCTGCTTGGCCAGCTTGTCGTAGCAAGCCAGACGCACTGGATCCGCCTCGATCCCCGCGCAACTGGTCAGCTCGGTCGCTGCTGCGGCACCCACCAACAGCAAACTGACCGCCAGTGAGGAGAGCTGACGCACCGATACCTTGCCGACCGTGCTGTTCATTATTCGATCCCTTGGCTCGCCAGATACTCTTCGTAGGTACCGCGGTAATCGACGATCTGGCCACCGGCCTTCACTTCGATAATGCGCGTGGCCAACGACGACACAAACAAACGGTCGTGCGAAACGAACACCAGCGTGCCTTGATACATATCCAGCGCGGTGTTAAGCGACTCGATGGATTCCATATCCAAGTGATTAGTCGGCTCATCCATCAGCAGCACATTGCGACGCAACAGCATCAACTTGCCGAACAACATGCGGCCTTGCTCGCCACCGGAAATCACCTTGACCGACTTCTTCACTTCATCGCCAGAGAAAAGCAGACGACCAAGCGTGCCGCGAATCAGCGTTTCAACATCGCCGCCTTCATAGCCGCCTTCACGCACCCACTGCACAATCCAGTCAGTGAGGCTGGCATCTTCAGCAAAATCCGCAGTGTGGTCCTGACCAAAGTAGCCGGGCTTAGCCTTCTCCGCCCACTTTACGGTGCCGTAGCTTGGCGTCAGGCCATGTAGGTGCTCGCCTGCGAGCAAGCGCAGCAGGGTGGTTTTACCCACGCCGTTTTCACCAATGATGGCAACCTTTTCACCCGCCTCAATCGCCAGGCTGATGCCCTTGTAGAGCGGCTCAGCGCCAGGATAGGCGAAGCTAACGTTATCCACCTCTACCGCCAGACGATGCAGCTTGTCCTTGTCGTCGTACTCAAAGCGCATCCACGGATACTGACGCGACGAGGGCTTCATGTCCTCAATCTTGATCTTTTCAATCAGCTTGGCGCGGCTGGTGGCCTGACGGGCCTTGGACTTGTTGGCAGAGAAGCGGCGCACAAACTCTTGCAGCTCGGCCACGCGTTCCTTGGCCTTGGCATTGGCGGAGGATAAACGCTCACGCGCCTGCGTCGAGGCTTCCATGTAGTCGTCGTACGTGCCCGGATAGACCTGAATGCGGCCGTAATCCAGATCAGCCATGTGCGTACACACCTGATTCAGGAAGTGACGGTCGTGGGAGATGATGATCATGGTCGATTCGCGCTGGTTGATCACATCTTCCAGCCAACGAATCGTGTTGATATCCAGGTTATTGGTTGGTTCGTCCAGCAGCAGAATGTCTGGGTTGGCGAACAGTGCCTGACACAGCAGCACACGCAGCTTCCAGCCCGGCGCCACTTCGCTCATCAGGCCAGTGTGTTGTTCGGTGGGAATACCGACGCCCAAGAGCAGCTCGCCCGCACGCGACTCGGCGGTGTAGCCATCGTACTCAGCGAACTTACCTTCCAGCTCGGCCGCCTTCATGTAGTCGTCTTCGGTGGCTTCCGGGTTGGCGTAAATGGCGTCCTTTTCCTGCATGCACGCCCACATTTCGGTGTGACCCATCATCACAACGTCGATGACACGCTGGTCTTCAAAACCGAACTGGTCCTGACGCAGGAAAGCCATGCGTTCATGAGCGTCGAGGGAGACATTGCCGCTAGACGGCTCCAGCACGCCGGCCAGAATCTTCATGAAGGTGGATTTGCCGGCGCCGTTGGCACCGATCAGGCCATAGCGATTGCCATCGCCGAATTTGACCGAGACGTTTTCAAACAGGGGCTTGGCCCCGAACTGCATGGTGATGTTGGATGCGACGAGCACGAAGTATTTCCAATGACAAAGGCGACCGGATCGCGGTCGCCGGGTGAGCACAAGCGGGATAGGGGCGAGATTCTACCTTTTTTCAATGACTTGCGCTCGCCCTGCCGGCACTTTTGCGCAGCTTTTGACGCCATTTTTCAGCATCGGTAGGCACAGCAAACCCCTAGCAAAACAGGCTTAGGCACCAGCCGCGCGTATAGTCATGCCCTTCTCCGCATCCCCTGCCCCAACAGTTTTCTCATGGCCATCAAATCCACCATCTACAAAGCCACCCTCAATGTCTCGGACATGGACCGACACTACTACGCCGAACACGGCCTGACACTGGCACGGCATCCGTCGGAAACGGAGGAACGCCTGATGGTGCGCGTGCTGGCCTTCGCGCTGCACGCGGATGAGCGGCTTGAATTTGGCCGCGGCATTTCGGCGGACGACGAACCCGCACTGTGGCGAAAGGATTACAGCGGAATCATTGAGCAGTGGATCGAAGTCGGCCTGCCGGATGAAAAGCTCTTGCGTCGTGCATCTGGACGCGCCGCCGAAGTCATTGTCATCACCTATAGCGAACGTCAGGCGGAGGTCTGGTGGCAGAAAGAAGGCCGCGACATTCAGCGCCTTGAGAATGTGCGCGTGTGGCTCCTACCGGACGATCAGGCGCAAGCGCTCACCGATATGGCCGGCCGCGGCATGCAACTGCATTGCACGGTGCAGGATGGCGAAGCCTGGTTCAGTAATGGTGAACACAGCGCCCAGATCAAGTTACAGTTACTGAGCAATCACCCTTAGGCGATCAGTTGCAACACCTCTGACACTCAATCCGCGTCCGATTCCTTTTCCGAAAGGCATGACCATGACACTCCTGATCCTTGGCCTGATTATTTTCCTCGGCGTGCATTCCACCCGCATGCTCGCCCCCCAGTGGCGCGATGCGCAGATTGCCCGCCTCGGTCTGTTGCCGTGGAAAGGGATTTACAGCTTGCTGTCCTTCGTTGGTTTGGGGCTGATCATCTACGGCTACGGCCAAGCACGCCTTGATCCAGTTGTGCTCTGGTTGCCACCAATCTGGACCAAGCATGTTGCCGGGCTGTTGATGTTGATGGCCTTCATTTGCATCGCTGCCACCTATATTCCGGGCAATATCATCAAGGCGAAAGCCGGTCATCCGATGCTGGCGGGCGTGAAGACATGGGCGCTGGCCCACTTGCTGGCGAATGGCAATCTGGCCGATGTGGTGCTGTTCGGGGCGTTCTTAGTCTGGTCGATTGTGGGCTTCCGTATCTCGCGACGCCGCGACAAAGCTGCAGGGGTCACCTATCCGCGCATTTCCATGCAGCGTGATGTACTGGTTCTCTTGCTCGGGGTGGTAGGCACAGCTGTCTTCGCTGGCTTCCTGCATCTGGCCCTGATCGGCGTGCGACCTTACTGAACTCAGGCCTGCGGTTTGGCGCGGGTCAGTAGCACAGCAAAAATACAGCCGATCACTGGCAAAGCCACGGCAGGAATACCAAACGCCCAAGCAAAACCAAGGTGATCGATCACGAGGGCGTTGAGCGACACGCCCATCGACTGCCCGAAGAAAAAGCAGGAAGCGAACAGTGCCACGGCGGTGCCACGATGCGCCGGTGCCATTTGCGTGGCATTGATCTGGAAGGTGTTGTGCAGCATGTAATAGCCAATGCCTGAACACCACGCCCCGGGCAAGGCCCAGGCCCAATGCGGCGCGAACAAGAAAAAGAGAAACGCCGCACTCAACGCGCTGCCGCCCGCAATGGCCAATCCGCGCTCACCGAGACGGCCGACAAAATGGCGCGCAAACAGCGCATAGGACAATCCGCCCAGCCCAAACATGGCCATCAACGCGCCGGCAAGCGTTAGCGACAGACCGAAGTGCTGATGCAAGTAGGTTGGCACAAAGGCCAGCCCCCCAAACACGCAGGCGCCCTCCAAGCACACGCCCACCAGAATGATGCGGGCCCAGCGCCCTTGCACCACAGCGGCAAAGCGCTGCAAGAAGGTCAGATTGGCATGCGTGATGTCGGCCACAGCATCTACCCGTGGAGAACGCTTGAGCTCAGCAATCAGCAGTCCACCCACCAGCGCAAACGCAAACACCATGAACCAGAATGCACCGCGCCAACCGGTGAGATCAGCAAACAAACCGCCAAACAATTGCCCACTGATGATGCCAAAAATCTGCCCAATCAGAAAATAGGCCAGAACTGGCTGTCGGCGTTCATACGCCACATTGTCGGCAATCCATGCCATCGACAGCGGTATCGCTGCAGCAGCGGTTGCGCCGGTCAAGGTACGAAACACCAACAGCCAGGAAAAGTCGTTGACGAGCGCTGTACCGAATACGCCAAACGTACTGGCAAGCATGGCGTAGCTGATGACGCGGTACTTGCCATAACGGTCACCCAAGGGGCCGTAGAGCAGCTGAAACAGGCCATAGGCAAACGCAAAGAACGATACCGCATGCGATGCCTGCCCGGCCGACACCGCAAAGTCCACCGCCAACTGTGGCAGCAAAGGGTCGGTGATCCGTGCAGCCCCGCTGCTCGCAAAGGCGGCAAACGAGAGCAGCGCAATCTGCCGGATCAGGTTGCGGTCGAGGACGGCGGGGGGTGAGTTCGACATCATCGAAGCGTAACAATTTCCCCGTATAAGTGCATGCACGATGCTTGCTTAATGCTGAGTGGGGAAGCCGGCTGCAACGTCACCGCCAAACCTGCACATGGTGGCGTGCAGTCTGGCTAACCCACTGAGCCGAAAGTGGAATGGAGGCAACATGCAAACTGTCTGCGCCCACTGTTATCGATCGTTACACCTGCGCCAGCAA
This sequence comes from uncultured Rhodocyclaceae bacterium, assembly GCA_964499485.1. Classification (GTDB taxonomy): domain Bacteria; phylum Pseudomonadota; class Gammaproteobacteria; order Burkholderiales; family Rhodocyclaceae. Next base: position 81,165 of record CAZCLF010000001.1, read on the forward strand.
CGCTTAGGGTGCATCCTATGCCCCATTTGCGAGCAGAACTGGGCGTCGGGTAAGCGCCCGAATAAAGATCAACCGCTGCCTGAATGGGTCGGTGATTTGGGAGTTTCGCTCGGAAAAGATATCCATCCGTTTTGAGTCACGGCTGGAGGTGTTCGGCACCGTCGCCAAGGTTTCGCGGCATAATCGGGGGGCTGCTTATCGGTGCCCGCCGGAATGACTCTGACTGATCTGAAATACATTGTTGCCCTTGCTCGCACGCGCCATTTTGGCCGCGCGGCTGAATCTTGTTTTGTCGCACAACCCACCTTGTCGGTGGCGGTGAAAAAACTGGAAGAGCAACTCGGGATTGCCCTCTTTGAGCGCGCCCCCGGCGAAGTACGTCCGACCGAAATTGGCATGCAGGTAGTTGCCCAGGCGGAGCGGACGTTGGCTGAAGCGGCACGGGTCTCAGAAATTGCCATGGCCGGCAAAGACCCATTGGCGGGACCGTTGCGTTTGGGCGTCATTCCCACCATCGGGCCGTATCTGCTTCCGACATTGGTGCCATTGCTCAAGGAGCGCGCACCCCAAATGCCGCTCATGCTGGTTGAGAGCTATACCCACGAGCTGATCGCCAAGGTCAAAAACAGTGAACTGGATTTGATCATCATCGCCCTGCCCTGCGAGGAGCCGGGGCTGGTGGCGCAACCGGTTTATGAAGAAGAGTTTCGCGTGCTGCTGCCGCAAGGCCATGCCTGGAGCAAGAGCCCGGGCGTCGAACCCGACCAACTTCTCGAGCAGCCCTTGCTGATGCTGGGGGCCGGTAATTGTTTCCGCGATCAGGTGCTGGATCTGTGCACCCGCGCCAGTAATGCCCCCTCCCCTCAAGTACTTGAAGGAAGCTCGCTCGAAACCATCCGCCTAATGGTGGCGAGTGGTCTCGGCATCACTGTCATGCCAGCCAGCGCAGTTGATCCGCTGGCACAGGAATCGCCGTTGCTGACGGTACGCCCATTCGCCGAACCGACGCCGACACGCCGTGTCGGGCTGGTCTGGCGCAGTAGCTTTCCACGCTCCAAGGCCATCGATATGGTGCGCGAAGCCGTACTCGATTGCCACCTGCCCGGGACCAAGCAAGTCGGCCCGCGCGGCGTTGCTCACTAATATCTACTGATACCATGGCTGAACGCGAATTTAAATTGTGGCGCTGCCTCATTTGTAGCTACGTCTATGACGAGGCACTGGGCGACCCTGAACATGGTCTGCCGCCAGGCACACGCTGGGAAGATGTCCCTAATTCATGGATTTGCCCTGATTGTGATGTGGGCAAGGATGAGTTTGAAATGGTGGAGATTTAAGGTATGACCCAGACAGTGGTAATTCTTGGCAGCGGCCAAGCTGGTGTCAGCGTGGCGCGCGAGCTGCGTAAGCTGAATACAGATATCGAACTCACCATCATCAGCGCCGACGGTGGCGGCTTTTACGCTAAACCCACACTATCGAATGCTCTGGCCGCAGGCAAAGCACCTGCGCAACTGCTGCTCTCCTCCGCAGAAAAGTTGGGCGAGCAATTGAACGCGCGCATCCTTGCAAGTACGACAGTAGATGCCATCGATACCCAAGCGAAACTACTCCACACCAGTACTGGGGTGCTTGCATATGATGCGCTGGTGCTGGCCAACGGTGCACACCCGATTCGCCTACCGCTGACGGGCAGTGGCGCCGCCGATGTGTTGTCGGTGAATAACCTCGACGACTACACCCGCTTCCGTCAGAAACTGGAGCCCGGCATGCATGTGGCCATCTTGGGGGGTGGCCTGATCGGCTGTGAGTTCGCGAATGATCTGCGCGTTGCCGATCATCCAGTCAGCGTCTTTGATCTTGCCCCCCAGCCGCTCGGGCGTTTGCTGCCACCACAAGCCGCCAGCTTCTTTGCAGAGAAGCTGAGCGCAACGGGTGTGGAGTTCCACTTTGGCACCAGCATCACGAATGTAGATAGCACCGCGGAAGGGTATGCCTTGACCACGACTGACGGCCAGCAGTTCAAGGCCGACTTTGTGCTGTCAGCGATTGGCCTCAAGCCAGCCACCGAGTTGGCTGCAGCAGCGGGGCTGAAGACGAATCGCGGCATTGTTGTCGATCGTTACTTGCAAACCAGCGCAGCGAATGTGTATGCCTTGGGTGATTGTGCCGAGGTCGAAGGCTTGGTACTGCCTTACATTCTGCCCATCATGAATGCGGCGCGGGCCCTCGCCAAAACGCTGGCGGGTGAAGTCACTGCGGTCAGCTATCCGGCCATGCCGGTGGTGGTCAAAACCCCCGCCTGCCCTACTGTGGTGAGCCCCCCCGCCCTCGGCGCAGTCGGTAACTGGCAGGAGGAAACCATCGAAGGAGGAGTTCGCGCTCTCTTCAAAGCAGCTGATGGCAGCCTGCTGGGGTGCGCCCTGATGGGCGAAGCGAGCAAGGAAAGGCAGTCTATTGCCACTCAATTGCCGGCGATCCTCTAAGCCCATGCAAATCTGACACCGCTTTCTGCGGGAGTTCTACTTTTCAGAAGGGTAGGGGCTGGTCTATGCTTATGGGAGATACCCGTAGCTAGGCGCGCCCATGTCCTCGCTTTCTGTCACGCTCAATTCGTCACTCGCCACGGCTGGCATTTCGAATGCCAGCCCGAGCCAGCTTGACGCTATTGCAGGCACGGTAGAGAAAAATCGCCCTGTCACTACAGATGCGCAAGCGCAGGACAGCAAGAAAGCCCCGGCGGATACGGTTGAGCTAAGCCCGGCGGCGAAACGTCAGATTGCCGAGCTCAAACGTATCGATGCCGAAGTGCGCGCCCATGAGCAGGCGCATATTAATGCAGGTCGTGGCGTCGTCACGAGCGGCCCCACCTACACCTACACCTACGGCCCGGATGGCAAACGCTATGCGATTGGCGGTGAGGTCGGCATTGATACCTCGCCCGAAGCGGAGCCACGCGCCAATATCGATAAAGGCCAACGTATTCAAGATGCTGCGCTGGCGCCGGCTGAACCTAGCTCGCAAGACTATCGCGTCGCCTCCGTTGGCAAACAACTTGAATCCAAGGGGCGCATGGATCTAATGGAAGAACAGCGCGCACTACAGACAGAAGCGGCGGTAGCGCGTAAGAGCAACGTAGATGCCTACAGTGCCCGAACCCAAGAAAAATCGACAGGTAGCACACTCGATACCTACGCCTAATCGCTTGGTAATAGGTGTTGTACCACTAGCAATAACGGCGGGCGGAGGCACCCCAATGACAGCTGATCGACAGCTGCGGCCACTAGAATGGACAACCTATTACGGATTGTGGTGTCATCGCTTCGTGCTCTCATTGCTCCGGTTTTTCCCTCTGCTTCTGTGTTTTGCTTCAGTCACCATTTTTGCTGCGCCACTCACGCTGCAACAAGCTGAAAATCAACTCCTGCAGTCCAATCACGCCATCCTCGCGGCGCGCCGTGCATTAGAAGGCGCCACGGCTGACATCACGATTGCCGGACAAGCCCCCAATCCCACCGTTTCGTACTCGACCACCGACATCAGTCGTCGTAACGGTGTGGGTGGCGGCTCTCTGCCGCACAAGCGCATGGATCAGACAGTCAGCATCCAACAGCAGATCGAGCGTGGTGACCGCCGTGAGCTGCGTCGCAACAGCGCCACCGCACTAGAGCTGGCGGCACGCGCCGACTACGCTGATGTGTGCCGACAACAACGGCTACTGCTACATCAAGCTTGGTTCGACCTGCTCGCTGCGAGCGAACGTAAGCGCCTCTTGCTTGAGACCGCCAGCCTTTATCAACGAGGGATGGTAGCCACTGAGCTGCGCCTTAAGCTCGGCGATGTCTCGCGCGTTGAAGCCAGTCGGCTGCGGATTGAAGCCCTGCGTGCTGAAAACGATGCTCGACTCGCCAGCGCCGATCAAGAAAAGGCGCTCGCGCGCCTGAGCTTGCTGCTCGGCAATCCCAGCACACAAGCCATCGAACCCGCCGGTGATTGGCCCGCGATTCAGTCACCAGAAAAAAGCTTGGCCTTGGAAGGGCGTCCCGATGTGCGTGCAGCGGCGTCGCGTATCGAATCAAGCGAGCGCAAGCGCAGCATTGCGCGCAGCCTGACCACGCGCGATCTCACCGTCGGCGCACAGGTAGAACGTTTTGGCCCGGCACCGGGCGTAACGTATGGCGTCAGCATCGCGATGCCGCTGTTCGTTCGCTACGGCTTTGAGGGCGAGCAAGCCCGCGCCGAAGCAGAGTACAGCGCCGCCATTGAAGAACGGGAACGTACTCTGCGTACCGCCTACACTGAAACCGAACAAGCACGCGCCGACCTAACCGCAGCGATTGACCGCTTGCAGCGCATTGAAAGTGATGCACTGCCGCAAGCGCGGGAAGTGGGGGCTGCCAGCGAACTGGCCTATCGCAAAGGCGCGATTGGCCTCACCGATCTATTGGATGCACGCCGCACGCTGCGTGCTGTTGAACTTGAAGTCGTGGCTGCCCGTGCAGACCACGCTAAAGCCCGCGCTGCGTGGTTGGCGGCGACTCAATGGGAAATCAGTGAATGAAAAAAGTGCTATGGATTTGCAGCCTCAGCGTCGTGATTGCGGGTTGCCAGAAAGCGCCGCCGGCACCCGAAGAAGGGCCGAAAGTGGAAGGCCAAACAGTGATTTTCCCCAAGGACAGCGGGCAGCTGAAGGCGTTATCCATTATCCCGACTGAAGCAGCCACGCAGGAAACGCTGCGTTTATCAGGTCGTATTGGCTGGGACGAAACACGCACCGTCCGCGTCTTTGCCCCCCTTGGTGGACGCATCGTCAAACTGAATGCAGCACCGGGCGACAAGGTTAAGGCAGGTGATGTTCTCGCCACACTGAGCTCACCGGATTTTGGCGAGGCCCAGGCCGAGGCTGCCAAGGCCAGCGCCGATTATGGCGTGGCCGAAAAATCGATTGCCCGCGCCCGCGAATTACACAAGGCTGGCTTTATCTCGGACAAGGATGCCGAGCTTGCCGAAGCCGACTTCTCCCGCGCTGCAGCCGAACGTAACCGCGCCGCTGCGCGCACGCGCGCGTATGGCAGCGGCACCGGTGGTGGTGTTGATCAACAGTTTGCGCTGCGCTCGGCTATTACCGGCGTGGTGGTCGAGCGGCGCGCCAATCCTGGTCAGGAAGTCCGCGCAGATCAAAGCAGTGATCCGCTCTTTGTTGTCTCCGACCCAGATCGCTTGTGGGTCAATCTTGATGTGCCTGAGTCGCTCATCGGGGTGGTTAAACCTGGCATGACAGTGCAGCTGCATCAGACCACCTTGGGCGAGGAAACCCGTGAAGCCAAGATTGAACATGTAGCGGACTTCATCGATCCAGACACCCGCCGTACCCGCGCACGCGCCGTGCTCGACAACAAGGATCGTCGCCTCAAGGCCGAAATGTTTGTGAATGCCGACATCACCGTGGATCGTGGCGACTTCATTCGCGTTCCCGCCAGCGCAGTCATGCTGCTGGGCAAGGCCCAGTATGTGTTTATTGAGGAAGCTCCGGGGCGCTTCCGCCGCCAGCCGATCGTCGCTGAAGAATCTGACTTTGACACGATGCGTATTAGGAGCGGCGTAAAGACGGGTGAGCATGTAGTCGCCAAGGGCGCATTGCTGCTACAGCAGGTCATTGCCATGACCATCACGAAATAGGCGGGCACCCTCATGTTGCGTAGCATCATCCGCTTTTCGCTGATCAAGCCGCTGTTTGTCGTCCTTGGTACGTTCCTCCTGATTGGCGGTGGTTTCCTCGCCTTCAAGAACCTGCCCATCGAGGCTTTTCCTGACGTCTCCGATACGCAGGTCACGGTCATTACCCTTTTCCCTGGCCGTGCCGCTGAAGAGGTAGAGAAGCAGGTCACGATTCCAATTGAGGTTGCGCTGTCGGGCGTACCGAATGCAGTGCGTGTGTTTTCACATACGCAGTTCGGCCTCTCCTACATGGTGATTACCTTCAATGACAAGGCCAATGATTATTTCGCACGTGCACAGGTTATGGAGCGCCTGCAAACGGCCGATCTACCTGATGGCGTTAAGCCTGAGTTAGCGGCACTAACCTCGGCAATCTCAGAAGTCTACCGCTATCGCCTCAAGGGCGATCATCTCAGTGCGATCGAACTGCGTACGTTGCAAAACTGGGTCATGGAGCGGCAGCTCAAGACAGTTCCGGGTGTTGCCGATGTCGTGAGCTTTGGTGGTGGGATCAAAACGTTTGAAGTACAGCCGGATCTTTCACGTCTGCGGGATGCGCGTGTATCGATCAATCAGCTTGCCGAGGCACTTGGGCAGTCTAATGCCAACTCAGGCGGTGGCTATGTCGAATATGGTGCTCAGCAATTTTTGATCCGCGGTATTGGCCTGCTCAAAGGACCAGAAGATATCGAGAATGTTGTCATTACCGCGCGTAACGGCAGCCCAATCAAGGTCAGTGATGTTGCACATGTATCTGTTGGGACGGTGCCACGCCAAGGTGTCGCTGGGCAGAACGAGAACGATGACATCGTCTACGGCATGGTGCTGATGCGCAAAGGCGAGAATGCCTCTGTCGTGCTAGATGCAGTCAAAGCCAAGCTGGAAGAAATACGTGCAACCGCGCTTCCGGCGGGCGTAACCGTAGAGCCTTTCTATGATCGATCTTGGTTGATCGGCAAGACAATGAAGACGGTGTTTTCGAATTTGATCGAAGGCGCCATGCTCGTCTGTCTGGTGCTGTTTATCTTCCTCGGCAACTTCCGCGCCGCCGCAATTGTCGCCATCGTCATCCCGTTGTCCCTTCTGGGCACCTTTATTGGTCTCACCATCGTTGGCATCCCTGCCAACTTGCTCAGCCTTGGCGCCATGGACTTCGGCATCATTGTCGATGGCGCGGTGATCGTGGTTGAAAACGTATTCCACCGGCTGTCTACTTATGAGGGGAAGCTGGAAGGGCGTAACCGGATTCATGAAATCATTGATGCAGCGGCGGAAGTAGGAAGGCCAACTTTGTTTTCGATGATCATCATCATCTCGGCGCACATTCCGATCTTCACGCTCCAGCGTCACGAAGGTCGCATCTTTGCACCGATGGCTTGGTCGGTGACATCTGCACTCATTGCATCCCTGATCATTTCGCTGACACTCGTGCCGCTGCTAATGCACTGGCTGCTCAAAAAGAATCTGCCGCACGGCGATGTGAAGCTGGTAGAAAAACTTAAGGGCTGGTACGAGCCCGCCTTGGCTAAAGCACTCAACAACAGCAAGCGAGTAATTGCGGCCGCACTAATCGCGCTAGGCGCCAGCTTTGCGGTTCTGCCGATGCTTGGCAGCGAGTTTTTGCCGGAACTAAATGAAGGCTCCATCTGGCTCAATGTCGGACTTCAGCCCTCTACATCGATCAAGGAAGCACAAGCCATGGCGCGACAAGTTCGCGCAGCGGTCATGACCGTGCCTGAAGTTAAAAGCATTACCTCAAAGCTAGGCCGCCCTGAAGACGGGACAGACCCCAAAATTGCCAGCCAAGTCGAAGCGTTGGTCGAATTGCGGCCTGAGGGTGAGTGGCGAAAAGGCATTCACAAACACGAAATTCTGGGGCAGATGGAAAAGGCAGTTGAAGAAATCCCAGGCATCGATGCAACGTTCTCTCAACCCATCCGTGACAACGTTCTTGAAAGCATTTCCCAGATCGATGGTCAGATCGTGATTAAGGTCACCGGCGCTGATCTTGATCAACTACAAAATATTGGTAATAGCATCTTGGCTGAGGTACGCCCGGTCGAAGGTGTGACACGTGCTTTCATTGACCGTAATGGTCAATTGCCACAATACAAAATTGAAATTGATCGCAGTCGAGCAGCCCGGTACGGTTTGTCCGTCGGTGCTATCGAGGAAGTGATTGAGACAGCAGTTGCCGGTAAGGATGCAACTTATTTGTGGGAGGGAGAGCGTCGCTTTTCTGTGAGCCTACGCCTCGCAGAAGCTGACCGAGAGCTAGATCGCCTTAAGCGTGTGCCAGTAACCACCCCCGATGGCGCCTTTGTTCCGCTCGAGGACTTGGCCGATTTCAAGATGAGTAGCGGCGCAATGAACATTGCGCGCGAGAATGGTAGCCGCGTTCTGTCGATCGGGATCTTTATCAAGGATCGCGACATGGGCAGCGTCGTTGCTGATATGCAAAAACGCGTTGCCGATAAAATTAAACCGCCGGAGGGTTATCGCATCAGTTGGTCGGGGGAATTTGAAAACCAAGTTCGCGCGATGCAGCGACTGTCGTGGGTCGTGCCTCTGTCGATTCTGCTGATTTATCTGTTGCTGGTGAATGCGTTCAGCTCGTTACGCAGCGCAACGCTGATCATCATCAATATTCCCTTCGCTATGATCGGCGGCATCTTCGCCCTGTTCTTCACAGATATTCCGCTCTCGGTGTCTGCAGCGATTGGCTTTATCGCGCTGTTTGGACAAGCAGTATTGAACGGCGTTGTGATGATCAGCCACTTCAATCAGCTCGTCGCCTCTGGCATGTTGCCGCGCATGGCGGCCATGCAAGGGTCGATCAATCGACTGCGCACTGTATTGATGACAGCCTTGTTGGCAACGTTAGGCTTATTGCCGATGGCACTCTCGACGGCTATCGGCTCGGAAACCCAAAAACCATTAGCTATTGTCGTGATCGGCGGGCTGGTCTCGGCGACGCTACTTACCCTATTTGTTCTACCAACCCTTTATGTCTGGGCAATGGAGCGCGCTGCCAAAAAAAGTGCTTAAGCGAAGTGCGTCTCAAGATTCTCGACACTAGGCTTCGCAAATAGATAGCCTTGAATGTAGCGGACGCCCATTGCAGCGAGGCAATCACACTCTGCCTGGGTCTCTACACCTTCTGCGACGACGGTGATATTGAGCTTTTCCGCAACCAGCAGTACACCCGACACAATCGCCTGGCGAACCCGGTTGCTATCAATGCTGCGCGTGAGCTCCATATCAAGCTTAAGAACCTGCGGCTGGAATGTAGCGAGTAAGTTAAGGCCAGAGTAGCCTGCACCGAAATCGTCAATGGCGGTAACAAAACCTTGCTTGCGATACTCGGTGAAAATGTTGACCAAATGACTTGGGTCCTCGACGCGCTCGCCTTCGGTGACTTCAAACATCAACCTGTCCGTCGGGAAATCAAACTGCTTACTGGCCTCGAGCGTGGCGCGGATACAGGTTTCAGGTCGATAAACTGCATTGGGCATAAAGTTAATGCTCAGCCGGCAATCTGGGAGCTTATGTAAGCCCAACTTACTCGCCAGCTCAATCGCCTTGACGCGACAAGCCTGATCAAAGCGATAACGGTTGGAATCATTGACCTGCGCGAGAACAGTTCCCGCTCCCTCGCCGTTGGGCCCGCGTACCAATGCCTCAAACGCGAACGGACGGCGTAGCTTGAGATCGACGATCGGCTGGAACGCCATGGTGAACTCGAACCCCAATCCATCGAGATTGCGGCACTCGCTACAACCAAGCGCTTGAAAAGGCTGAGCAAAATGTGTCACTTTCATGCTGAGCCCCCCTCCTCGCAACAAATCAGTGATGTATGAATGACAGCGTTGTCATTTCGATTGATTATGCCCGACTTTGAGTCGTGTCCTTAATGTTCATCAGCGCTGTGCATTTCTACCGCACGATGGCATCATTGCGCCCCTGTCCCTCCGATGCTGTAACCATGTCTGCCCACGATCCGGCCCTTGCCGTCCTGAATGAAGTCTTCGGCTATCCCGCCTTCCGCGGGCCGCAGGCAGGCATAGTCGAACATGTGATCCAAGGCAATGATGCGCTCGTGCTGATGCCAACGGGCGGGGGCAAGAGCCTGTGCTATCAGGTACCGGCCATTGTGCGTCAGCGTGCAGGACACGGCGTGACGATTGTCGTGAGCCCCCTGATTGCGCTCATGCACGACCAAGTCGGCGCGCTTGAAGAAGCTGGGGTTGCGGCAACCTTTCTCAATTCAACGCAAAGTTTTGACGAAGCACTCGCAATTGAGCGCGACTTGCGTGAGGGGCGGATTACCGTCCTCTACGTTGCCCCTGAGCGTCTCACCACTTCACGTTTCATTGGCCTGCTCGACATGCTCTACGAGCACCAGAAGCTCTCGCTGTTCGCGATTGATGAGGCGCATTGCGTTAGCCAGTGGGGGCATGACTTCCGCGAAAACTATCTGGCACTCAATGTGCTGCATGAGCGCTACCCCCAGGTCCCTCGTATTGCTCTGACAGCCACGGCAGATGACCTCACGCGTGCGGACATCATCGCGCGACTACAGCTTGAGGACGCACGGGTTTTCATCAGCAGTTTTGACCGTCCAAACATCCGCTATCACGTGGTGGAAAAAACCGATGCGCGTAAGCAACTGCTTGCCTTCATCAAAGACGAGCATTCTGGCGATGCCGGTATCGTGTATTGCCAGTCACGCAAGAAGGTTGAAGACACTGCGGAATGGCTAGGCACACAAGGCATATCAGCCCTGCCTTATCACGCAGGCCTTGAGGCCAAGTTGCGGCAGCACACACAGGACCGCTTTCTGCGTGAAGAAGGCATTGTCATGGTCGCAACCATTGCCTTTGGTATGGGCATCGACAAGCCTGATGTGCGCTTTGTTGCCCACCTCGACTTGCCTAAGAATATCGAGGGCTACTACCAAGAAACCGGACGTGCCGGGCGCGATGGCCTGGCCTCGAATGCATGGATGGCCTACGGCTTGGCAGATGTCGTCAATCAGCGTCGCATGATTGACGAGAGCCCCGCGCATGAAGACTTCAAACGTAACCAGCGCGCTAAGCTCGATGCGTTGCTCGCCCTGGCAGAGGCGCATGACTGTCGCCGTGTCCGTTTACTGGACTACTTTGGCGAACCCAGCACCCCTTGTGGCAATTGTGACAACTGCATTAGCCCGCCTGCGACATGGGATGCCACCGAGGCCGCACGCAAGGCACTGAGCTGCATCTTCCGCTTTCACCAGCATGGTGGACAACAGTTTGGTGGCGGTCATTTGATCGATGTATTGCGCGGCAAGACCACCGACAAGGTAACGCAGTATGGGCATACCGCGCTCTCCACTTTTGGGATTGGCACTGACTTGAGCGAGGTGCAATGGCGCGCTGTGCTACGTCAGTTGATTGCACTCGGCCATTTACAGACTGAAGGCGAATACAACACGCTGGAACTCACCGAGAGTGCGCGTGCTGTACTCAAAGGTGAAGTGCAATTACTCCTGCGCAAGGCCAGTGAATCGATCGGCAGCCGGGGCAGCAAAACCAACTACGGCAACAAGAGCAAAACCGCGCCAATTGCCTTGGATGCCGTTTCGACACTACGGTATCAAGCCCTCAAAGCATGGCGTGCTGATGTGGCGAAGGAACATAACGTACCCGCCTACGTGGTATTTCATGATGCCGTGCTGGCTGAAATGGCGAGGACAGAGCCACAAACACTGGCAGATTTACGCAGTATCAGTGGCGTTGGCGAGAAAAAATTAGCGGCCTACGGTATGCAGATCCTGCGCGCACTTGATGAAGCGGGCGTCTAAAATCAGATTATGTGGTCACCCTATCCAAACTCACCTATCACCTACATCGAACCCCTGTTTCGCCCACCGAGTGAGGCACGTTCACTGATCTTTCAAGTGACGAATGGCTGCAGCTGGAACAAGTGCACCTACTGCGACATGTACACCCAGCCGCAGAAGAAGTTTTCGCTCAAATCAGATGCGGATGTAGAGGCGGAGATCGTCTGGGCAGGCCAGTACCTGCAAGAGGTACGGCGTGTATTTCTGGCGGACGGCGATGCCATGTCTTTGTCGACACGTCGGTTGCTGCGCATCCTTGAATTGATCCGTCAGCACCTACCAAATGTTTCTCGCGTCTCGTCTTATTGTTCATCCTTCAATCTGCACAATAAATCAGTCGAAGAGTTGAAGACCTTACATGAGGCCGGCCTCAAGCTGATCTACATGGGCGCAGAATCCGGTGACGACTTCGTCCTGAAAAGTATTCAGAAGGGCGACACGTTCGAAGGCACAGTGGATGCGCTAAACCGCCTACGTGATGCCGGCATTCAGCGTTCGGTCATGATCATTAACGGGGTGGGGGGGAAGCACTATAGTGAGCAGCATGCTTTGAACTCAGCGCGGCTTGCGAATGCCACGCAACCAGAGTTTCTCTCCTCACTCGTCATCAACCACCCCCACGGTCAGGATCGATTCCGCGCTGGCTATGCTGAGCAAGGTGGTGTCTATGAGCATATGGACCAGCACGCGCGCTTCCAAGAGTTGCGGACGTTTGTGGGTGCGCTCGCGCTCGAGAAAACCATCTTCCGGAGCGATCACGCCTCAAATCAGCTGGTATTGAAGGGGACGCTAGGCAAGGACAAGGAGTCGCTCCTGGCACAAATCGACACTGCGATTGCCGCCCCCCATCAAGCGGGACTACGCCCTGTGTGGATCAGGCCGTTCTAGCAGCTACGGCGATCGTTTGATAGGCCTTCACCACCTCTGGTGGGGCTTGGACCAACTCAATCATCACCCCTTCACCGCCGATGGGGAAATCCTCACTGGCTTTCGGGTGAATGAACGCCATTTCACGCCCTTCCGCTCCTTTGCGTATGCCGCCGGGCGTGAAGCGTACGCCCTGCTCGGTTAACCATGAATACGCACCGGGCAAATCATCAACCCAGAAGGCAATATGGTTCAACGGGGGCAGATGGGGTGACGGTTTCTTGTCAGCCTCTTGTGGCTGCAATAGATCCACCTCGACCGTATAAGGTCCCGCCTCAAGGCGCGCTATGCGGCCAATGACATTTTCTGAAGCTAACGTGAATGGGGCGCTGACAGCTAAACCCAGCAGGTCACTCCATAAGTACTGGAGCTTTTCCAAGTCGGCATGGCCGATCGCAATATGATGAACGCCAAGCAGTTTAAAAGGCCGCGACATCGTGCTTCTCAAGTAACGGGTACATGCGAGGGATTATGCCAAGGCGCGCCTAACCACGGGACACATTCTTAAGTCAGGCTGTAGCAATCGCTTCGGGGCATCTATGGCGTTTTCATGCTGGACTTTCCGCGACTTGTTCGAACAAAAACGCTTTAAAAGGTGGGTGTTACGCATTCGGGCACATGACTTTAGGTATACTTGCCACAACAACAATAAACGGTTGAATTCATTATAAATTCAACCTCCTGCCTGCTTGTTTCACCTATTCACCCTAAAGCGCATGGACTCATCGAACCGCACCTTCGTCAGTAGCGTTCTTTTCCTCGATATTGTCGAATACTCGAAGTGCTCGGTCACGGAGCAGATGAAGCTAAAGCAGCGCTTCAATGTCTTGCTGGTGCGGGCATTGCAACATGTGGCGGTCAGCGAGCGTATTGTCCTCGACACAGGCGATGGCGCCGCCATCAGCTTCTTGGGCAATCCTGAAGACGCACTGTTTGCGGCCTTGGGGCTGCGTGATGGCGTGGCAGAAGAAAGCGTCAAAGAGTCCCCTCGCCTATCGGTCCGCCTTGGTATCAACCTTGGCCCCATCCGCTTAATCAAGGATATCAACGGTCAGCTCAACATCATCGGCGATGGGATCAATGTCGCTCAGCGCATTATGAGCTTTGCCGAGCCTGGCATCGTGCTGGTTTCTCGTTCTTACTACGAAGTAGTTTCTCGTTTGTCTGACGACTATGCACAGATCTTTCGTGATGCCGGCATTCGCACCGACAAACATGTGCGTGAGCACACGGTGTATTCCATCGGCGACACCAGCAGCACAATCCCTCCCCTGCGGGCGCGCGCAGCGAATGACAAACTCGACCAGCTTTTTCTAAATCGGCCAGAGCGGCGTGATGCAAAATCTTCTGAGACCGAGGCGGCTAAAGGCACGCTAAGGAAGCGTATTCTAATTGGCGTCTGTACAGTCGCTGCGCTTTTGGTTGTGTCCGCCAGTGCGTGGCGCCTCACTCGCCCCACCTCCACCGAATCCAGTGCGCTGCCCCAAACGCAACCCGTTACCAAAAATTCTTCGGCGAAAGATCGGCAAGAGAGCGCCAAGCCGGTAGCACAAAGTAAACCAGCGCCCACACCTCCGGCCAAGGCCGAATTGAACTTGGTGATCCTGCCTTGGGGCGAGGTTTATGTGGATGGCAAGAAAAAAGGGGTGAGTCCGCCGCTGAAAACCGTTACGTTAGCGCCGGGCAAGCACACCATCGAAATCAGAAACAGCGCCTTCCCCGCTCACATCGAAACTATCGATGTAAAGGCAGGGGTGAGCACTACCGTCCGTCATAAGTTCTGAGCGAAGAATAAGGAATCATCCATGTCGAAAGTGTTACTAACGCTCGCCGCACTCGCACTCACTGCCTGCGCATCAAAACCAGCTTTCTTGGAAAGCAAGGCTGAACAAGCATTATCACAAGGGATCAGCGCCTATGAAGTCGGCAGCTACACTGAGGCCACAAAGAGTCTGCAAAGCGCCCTTGCTCAAGGCCTGAACAGTAAAGATCAGGTACGCGCCTACAAGTACCTTGCCTTTACCGACTGCGTTACCGGGAAGGAACGCGCCTGTCGCGAAAACTTTAAGAAAGCCCTCGACATCAATCCTGCGATGGAACTGACTCCGGCAGAGGTTGGCCACCCGATCTGGGGTCCTGTCTTCCAAAGCGCTAAGGGCAAAAAATCTGACGCCAAGAAGTAATCGGGACGTACACACATGCCGTTGGACAAACTTGGGCGTTATCAAATCCTTGCCGAGATAGGCAGGGGCGCTATGGGTGTGGTCTACAAAGCCGCGGACCCTGTGCTTGATCGAATTGTCGCCATCAAGACCATCAATTTGTCTTTTGACTTGGAGGAACGGCAAGAATACGAAGCCCGCTTCTATCAAGAGGCCAAGGCAGTAGGTTCACTGAGCCATCCCGTCATTGTCACAATTTACGATCTTGGCAATACCGGCGAACTTGCCTATATGGCAATGGAGTTCCTGGATGGCAAAGAGTTACGAAACCTCATCGACAGCAAGCAGGGCTTGCCAGTTCGGCAAGCCCTATCCATTGCAGCACAAGTGGCTGATGGTCTGAGTTACGCACATCAACGCAACATCGTGCATCGGGATATCAAGCCAGCGAACATCATGATTCTGCGTGATGGTAGTGCCAAGATCACGGATTTCGGAATCGCCCGCATGCGTGTCTCAGATGTCAAAACGCAAACAGGCATCCGCCTCGGCTCGCCCAAATACATGTCGCCAGAACAGGTGTTGGGTAATGCCCTCGACCATCGCTCAGATATTTTCTCGCTGGGGATTGTGCTGTATGAAATGCTGACCGGGCAAACGCCTTTCATGGCCAGTAATCTTGAAGCACTGATGTATCAGACAGTAAATAATGCGCCCCTGCCTGCGAGCCGCATCAATCCAAATGTGCCACAGATGCTGGACCTGATCTTAGCGCGCATGTTGGAAAAGAATCCTGACAACCGCTACCAGCATGCACGCGATGTCTTCGCCGATCTAAACGAGTGTGGTCGTTATTATGGCGATGGGGAGGCGGCAAAAACGCCAGATCAAAGCTTGTATGCGCAGCCTCTGGATCTGGTTGTTGCGGCTGAGCCATCTGCACCGGCAAGTAGTGGGGCCAGCTCCATCAGCACCACGGAAGCAGCAGATAGCCGCGGCATTTCTCAGCTCTTTGACTCATTCGAGGCAACGCAGCGTTTAGCAAAAGAAGTCGGAATGACCCAGGAGTTCGAGTCGTTGGCGGCGACCTTAAAGCTGGCGCCGGCCAATCAGGAGCCACCCCGATCGCCCTCTCAACCGCCGCAGGAAACTGAACCCGCTTGGCGAGTAGCAGAGGCACCGTCAGGCGCCATCGGCTGGAGTCGCAAAGAGAAATACTTTGCGGCGATCGTCTTGGTTGTAGCCATCATCAGCAGCGCTGTGATTACCGTTTACTGAGCCGGACGACGGGCGGCGTGAATGAAGATAACGATACCGATGAGAATCATCGGCAAGCTTAGCCATTGCCCCATGCTGATGCTGTAGGAAAGGCCAAAGATGCCAGGGTCTGGCTCTCGGAAGAATTCAGCGACAAAACGAAATGCGCCATAGCCGATGAGGAATAGGCTCGAGACCACACCCGTCGGGCGATGCTTGGCCGAGTAAAACCATAGCAATAGGAACAGGCAGAAGCCTTCCAGGCCAGCTTGATACAGCTGCGAGGGGTGGCGTGGCTGGGCATCCACGTAAGGAAAAACCATCGCCCACGGCAAGCTGGCATCGGCGACTCGGCCCCAGAGCTCTCCATTGATAAAGTTGCCGATACGCCCAGCCATCAAACCGAGCGGTACCAAGGGCGCAATAAAATCGGTCACCTGAAAGAAGCTCAGACCGCGGCGCTTGCCAAAAATCGCCATTGCGACGAGCACACCAAGGAAGCCGCCATGAAAACTCATCCCGCCTTTCCAGATGGCGAAGATTTCGAGCGGATGGCTAAAGTAATAGCCGGGCTGATAAAAGAGTACTTCACCCAGTCGCCCGCCCAAAATGACGCCCAGCACGCCATAGGTCAGTAGATCATCGAGCGCATCCGTTGTGAAGCCGCGCTCAGGAAAGCGCTTAGCGCGGAGCTTGCCTAGTCCAAGAAAAGCGAGAAAGCCTGCGAGGTACATGAGGCCGTACCAATGGATACCGAGCGGGCCGAGCTTGATGGCGATAGGATCGAACTGAGGATGAACCAGCATGGGCGGTCTCGGCAGGGGCAGAGTGCTAAAATTGCATTCTAACTGAGCCTAATCACCGCCCTGCGGTACCCGGAGAAGCAAATGCCTGATTACAAGTCCAAGACCTCGACCCACGGCCGCAACATGGCCGGCGCACGCGCCCTGTGGCGTGCTACCGGCATGAAGGATGGCGACTTCGGTAAACCGATCATTGCGGTAGTGAACTCCTTCACCCAGTTTGTGCCAGGTCACGTGCACTTGAAGGACCTCGGCCAAATGGTGGCACGCGAGATCGAAGATGCCGGTGGCGTAGCCAAAGAATTCAATACCATCGCCGTTGATGACGGCATCGCCATGGGTCACGGCGGCATGCTCTATTCGCTGCCATCGCGCGAACTGATTGCAGATAGCGTCGAATACATGGTCAATGCCCACTGCGCCGACGCCATGGTGTGTATCTCCAATTGCGACAAGATCACCCCGGGCATGTTGATGGCGGCGATGCGCCTCAACATTCCGGCTGTGTTTGTCTCCGGCGGCCCGATGGAAGCCGGCAAGGTAAAACTGTCCGATCTCGAAGGCAGCAAGGTCATCGCTGTTGACCTAGTCGACGCCATGATCAAGGGTGCTGATCCAACCTGTTCGGATGAGGAATCTGAAGCCTACGAACGCTCCGCCTGTCCGACCTGCGGCTCGTGCTCAGGCATGTTCACCGCCAACTCGATGAACTGTCTGACCGAAGTGTTGGGCTTGTCCTTGCCGGGTAACGGTTCCATCCTCGCTACGCACGCTGACCGCAAGGAGCTCTTCCTCAAGGCTGGCCGTCTGGCCGTTGAGTTGTGCAAGCGTTACTACGAACAGAACGATGCCTCAGTGCTGCCGCGCTCGATTGCCAGCTTTGAAGCCTTTGAAAATGCCATGAGCTTGGACGTCGCCATGGGCGGCTCGACCAATACCGTGCTGCACTTGCTTGCTGCGGCCACTGAAGCCGGTGTGCCATTCAAGATGGCAGATATCGACCGCCTCTCCCGCCGCGTACCTTGCTTGTCCAAGGTGGCGCCGGCCAAGTCCGACGTGCATATGGAAGATGTGCACCGTGCTGGCGGCATCATGGGCATCCTTGGCGAGCTGGACCGCGCTGGCCTGCTCAACCGTAACTGTCCGACCGTCCATAGCAAGACACTGGGTGAGGCCATCGAGAAATACGATGTGGTGCAAACCAAGGATGAGTCGATCAAGACCTTCTACCGTGCTGCGCCAGGCGGCGTGCCGACGCAAGTGGCGTTCTCGCAGAACCAGCGCTACAAGGAACTGGATGTCGACCGTGAAAATGGTGTGATCCGCAACAAGGCGCATGCATTCTCGCAAGACGGTGGCCTGGCGGTTCTCCACGGCAACATCGCCCTCAAGGGCTGTATCGTCAAGACGGCCGGTGTGGATGAATCCATCCTCAAGTTCTCCGGTCCGGCCGTGGTGTTTGAAAGTCAGGACAGCGCCTGCGAAGGCATCCTTGGCGACAAGGTCAAGGCCGGCGACGTGGTGGTGATCCGTTATGAAGGCCCCAAGGGTGGTCCGGGCATGCAGGAAATGCTCTATCCAACCACCTTCCTCAAGTCCAAGGGGCTAGGCAAGGAATGCGCGCTGCTCACCGACGGTCGCTTCTCCGGCGGCACCTCGGGCCTGTCCATCGGACACGCCTCGCCTGAGGCTGCCATGGGCGGTGCGATTGCATTGATCAATGATGGTGACATCATCGATATCGACATTCCCAACCGCACTATCAGCCTGCGCATCAGCGACGAGGAGCTCGCCAAGCGTCAGGCGGCTATGGAAGCCAAGGGCGCCAAAGCCTGGAAGCCGGCTAATCGCGAGCGTGTGGTATCGGCTGCTTTGCGTGCCTACGCCGCGATGACCACCAGTGCGGATACGGGCGCCGTTCGCGATATCAGCCAAATCGAGCGTTAACCACCTCTACACTTGACGATGCGGCAGGTTGGGCCGATTTGACCTGCCGCAACTTGCCGCATCGTAGTTTGGAGTAACATGCCCTCGGGTGTTGTCCCCCGGGTATGTCCCCGAATCCAATCAAGTGAGGAATCCATGAAATCCGTGATCGTTTCTGCAGTCGTTGCCATGGGCGTGTTTGCTGCAACGCCGGCCATGGCCAATCTGGAACTGGCCAAGAAGAGTAACTGTATGGCCTGCCATGCCGTGGACAAGAAGATTGTCGGCCCGAGCTATCAGGAAGTGGCTAAGAAATACGCTGGCGACAAGAGCGCTGAAGCGACCCTAGCCAAGCGCATCAAGGGTGGCAGCGCTGCCAATGGCGGTCAAAAGTGGGGCGCGATCCCGATGCCAGCCAATAACGTGTCGGATGCCGATGCACTGGCACTTTCCAAGTGGGTCCTCGCTGGGGCGAAGTAAGCCAACATTGCATACAGCGTAGCCGGGCAGTAGACCCAGCGCGCCTCAGTAAAGAAAAAGCCGACCTTTGGTCGGCTTTTTTGTTGGCAGTTGCCAGACTTACTCTGGGACTTCCATCATCGACTGCTGATAGTTCTGCAGACCGACCTTGTCGATTAGATCAATCTGGGTTTCCAACCAGTCAATGTGCTCTTCGGTGTCATCCAAAATCATCTGGAGCAAGTCCCGCGACACGTAATCACGCACCGATTCGCAATGAGCAATGCCGTCCTTGACGGTTTGTTGTGCGGCAGTTTCCAGCTTGAGGTCACAGGCCAGCGCTTCCGGTACTGACTCGCCGATCAGCAGCTTGCCAAGGTCTTGCAGGTTGGGCAGACCATCCAACATGAGAATGCGCTCGATCAGCTTGTCGG
Source organism: uncultured Rhodocyclaceae bacterium (assembly GCA_964499485.1). Classification (GTDB taxonomy): domain Bacteria; phylum Pseudomonadota; class Gammaproteobacteria; order Burkholderiales; family Rhodocyclaceae. The sequence goes on from CAZCLF010000001.1 coordinate 100,735, forward strand.
CGTGCTTCATCTCGCCGATGGACTCTTCGTATTCTTTCTTGCCCAGCTTGTTCAAGCCCCAGTGGTTATAAATGCGAGCATGCAGAAAGTACTGGTTGATTGCGGTCAGCTCGTTCTTCAGCTGAGCGTTGAGAAACTGGATGACTTTGACATCGCCTTGCATGGTGGGCTCCCTAGGAGTGACTGATGGCGGGAGGATAGACGATTCGTGCGGGCCTTGCAGGAACGATTCCCGTTAACCGGAATACAGGCTTAACTGTGTGATCAGTGCTTACGCAGCAACCGGCATGAGATGGAAAACTGGGTGCATGTGCAGGGACGCACAGCTGCCGGGACAGTGCGCCTCCGCGATCATGTCGGCACAGGTTTCACGACAACAACCACAACCGCTGGCCACACCCAAGCTGGCGCTCAGCGCTTCAACGCTGTTGGCACCATTGCGGATGGCAGTTTTTACATCGCGATCACTGACGCCGTTGCAGACACAAACGATCATGGCAGGTCCGGTTGCTAATTAACGATAACGTTTCTCATTGTGCCTAAACCCAAAAGACAATGCAAGTAGTTCTCAATTAGAAAAATGGATAGGGCTTAACTGGTGACTTGAACGGCCGTTTCCGCACCAGCCTGGTGCCCCCCTTCCCCTGAATTGGCGGGGCAAACCGCCGAAACTGGGGGTTTGCGGGAGCGCGCTGGCAAGGCAAAATTCAGGCGTTCGCATTTCCCTCGCCACACTGGCCATATTGGCCACAGTAGCCACTACCGAACTTTGATGGAGCTGGACATGAAGCTGAAAACACTTTGCCTCACCCTGGGCGCAGCCCTGACCCTAATGGCGTGCAGCAAGAGCGAGACGCCTCCTTCCGCCGCCGAAGCGCCCGCGGCACAAGGCCCATTGGTCGTCAAGATTGGCCACTCGGCGCCACTCACCGGCCCACAAGCGCATATCGGCAAAGACACGGAATACGGCGCCCAGATGGCGGTGGATGATGTAAATGCGGCCAATATCCAAATCAATGGCCGCACGCTGAAGCTTGAATTGCTCGGCGAAGACGACCAAGCCGACCCCAAGCAAGGCACGATCGTGGCGCAGAAATTTGTCGATGCGAAGGTCAATGTGGTGGTCGGCCACATGAACTCGGGCACCACCCTGCCCGCATCCGTTACTTACGCCAATGCCAACATCCCGCAGGTCAGCGCATCTGCAACCAATCCGGAATACACGAAGCGCGGCTACAAGACCGCCTTCCGTGTGATGACCAATGACGAGGCACAAGGCAAGGTGCTGGGCGAATTTGCCGCCGACAAGCTGGCGGCAAAGACAATTGCTGTGATCGACGACAAGACCCAGTACGGTGAAGGGATTGCCATCGAGTTCAAGAAGGCCGCCGAAGCTAAAGGTGCAAAGATCGTGGCGGTCGAACACACGGACGACAAGGCTGTCGACTTTGCAGCCATCCTCACCAAGATCAAGGCCACCAAGCCGGATCTGATTTTCTTCGGCGGGATGGACCCGCAAGCGGCGCCGATGTCGCTGCAAATGAAGAAGCTGGGGATTTCAGCCGGGCTGCTCATGGGTGACGGCGGCTGCACCGCGGACTTCCTCAAGAACGCTGGCGCCTCGGCCGAAGGCCGATATTGCTCCAAGCCTGGCGTACCGGTGGAAAAAATGCCGGGGGGCCCTGCCTTCATCGACAAGTACAAGGCCAAGTACAACGCGCCTATCCAGCTTTACGCCCCCTACGCCTATGATGCCGTGATGGTGATTGTCGAAGCGATTAAGCGCGCCGGCAGTGCCGACAGCGCCGCCATTCTGGCTGAACTGCCAAAGACTGCCTACAAGGGCGTGACCACCGATATCGCCTTCGATGAAAAGGGCGACATCAAAGATGCTGCAGTAACGCTCTATGTGGTGAAGAATGGCCAATGGGAGCAGGTTGAGACCGTGGGTGGCAAGCCAGCGGCGCAATAAAGGCAAACAAGATGGATAAACGGCACCTGCGGGTGCCGTTCTTTTACGTATAGCGCTGTAACATTCGCCCTCGTGGAAACCTTCATACAACAACTCATCAACGGCCTGACGTTGGGCAGCATTTACGCACTGGTCGCCCTTGGCTACACCATGGTGTATGGCATCCTCGGTCTGATCAACTTCGCGCATGGTGAGGTCGTGATGATTGGCGCACTGGTCGCCCTAGCCGTCTACAAAGCCCTCGCCGCCACGCTACTCCCGCCGCCACTGATCCTCCTAATCGGCTTTGCTGTCGCAGCAATGGTCTGTATGGCGCTGGGCTGGGCGATCGAGCGCATTGCCTACCGGCCACTACGCAATGCGCCACGACTCGCCCCGCTGATCACCGCCATCGGCGTATCCATTGTGTTGCAGCAACTAGCCATGCTCTTCTGGGGCCGCAGCTATCACTCGGTGCCGGCGCTGTTGCCGGCCGAAAGTCACGACATTCTGGGTGCGCGTATTAGCGATGTGCAGATCATCATCATGTTCGCCGCCGCGCTATCGATGGCAGGGCTGATTATGTTGGTTCAGCGTAGCAAATTGGGGCGAGCGATGCGCGCCACTGCTGAGAAGCCGGAAGTCGCCGCGTTAATGGGTGTAGACGCCAACAAGATCATTGCTCTGACCTTCATCATCGGGTCGGCGCTGGCTGCACTGGCTGGCATATTGGTCAGCGCCAACTACGGTATCGCCCACTATCAGATGGGTTTTCTGCTTGGCCTTAAGGCCTTTACTGCGGCGGTCCTCGGCGGCATCGGCAACATTGGTGGGGCAGTCCTCGGCGGCATCCTGCTCGGCATCATCGAAGCCATGGGTGCTGGCTATATCGGCGACCTGACGGGTGGTGTGCTCGGTAGCCACTATCAAGATATTTTCTGTTTCATGGTGCTAATTGCTGTGTTGGTGTTCCGCCCGTCTGGTTTGATGGGTGAGAAAGTCTCGGAGCGGGCCTAACATGCAAGAGCAACAAAAAAAGATCGCGGGCCTTGCACTGATCGGGATTGCACTCGCGGCATTGCCGTTTGTGATTGGCATGAGTTTTGGCAATGCGTGGATACGCATGCTCGACTTTGCCCTGCTCTACATCATGCTGGCACTGGGGCTGAACATCGTTGTCGGCTTTGCGGGCTTGCTTGATCTTGGCTACATCGCCTTCTACGCCGTCGGTGCCTACATCTATGCCCTACTGGCCTCGCCGCATTTCGGTCTCCATTGGCCGCTGTGGGCGATCCTCCCGCTAGGGGCGGTAGTTGCCGGCTTGTTCGGTGTACTGCTCGGCGCGCCGACCTTGCGACTGCGCGGGGACTACCTTGCCATCGTCACACTAGGCTTTGGGGAAATCATCCGTATCTTCCTCAACAACCTGAACGCGCCGGTAAATATTACCAATGGTCCGAAGGGCATTGCTGGGATCGATCCGCTGGCAAAGAACATTGATATTTTTGGCTACCAGCTACACAGCCTCTACCTCGTTTATTACCTCTTCGTGGCGCTGGCGATTCTGATTGTGATCATCACGATGCGCCTCGAAAACTCGCGCCTTGGACGCGCCTGGGTCGCCATCCGCGAAGATGAGATTGCCGCCAAGGCGTGCGGCATCAATACTCGCAACGTCAAGCTGCTGGCTTTCGCGCTCGGCGCAAGCTTTGGCGGTGTCGCCGGTGGATTGTTCTCCGGCTTCCAGCAATTTGTATCGCCGGAAAGTTTTGGCCTGTTCGAGTCCATCATGGTGTTGTGCATGGTGGTGCTCGGCGGTATGGGCAACATTCCGGGTGTGATTCTCGGCGCGGTGGTGCTGACGGTATTGCCAGAACTCTTCCGCCACTGGGCTGGGCCCATGCAGATGGCGCTGTTTGGCCAGACCTACGTCGACCCTGAATCCATGCGCCTGCTGCTGTTCGGGATCGCCCTGATTCTGGTCATGCGCTTCCGCCCCATGGGACTACTGCCCTCGGCGCGGCGCAAGGCTGAGTTGGTGGAGCACGCATGACTGTCCTGCTCTCCGCAAACAACATCGCCAAGCACTTCGGCGGCATCCGCGCGCTCAAGGATGTCTCACTGACCATCAATGTCGGCGAGATCTACGGCCTGATTGGGCCGAATGGTGCAGGTAAGACGACTTTCTTCAATGTCATCACAGGTCTGTATCAGCGTGATGGTGGCGACATCGTTTTTGATGGACAGCCGCTGCACGTGGACAGCCCCCATGAAGTCACCAAGGCGGGCATTGCACGCACCTTCCAGAACATCCGCTTGTTCGCCGAGATGAGTGCGCTCGAAAACGTGATGGTTGGCCGGCATCTGCGCAGCAAGGGGAGTGTGCTGGGCGCCATTCTACGCACCCCTGCCGTGCGTGCTGAAGAAGCCGCCATTCAGGCCAAAGCACGCGAATTGCTGAACTATGTCGGCATTGCCGACAAGGCGGATATCCGTGCCGCCAGTCTGTCTTATGGCGACCAGCGTCGCTTGGAAATTGCCCGCGCCCTTGCTACCGAACCCAAGCTACTTGCCCTCGACGAACCGGCAGCCGGCATGAATGCGACCGAAACCGCAGCATTGCGTACCCTGATCGAGAAGGTGCGCGCGGATGGCACCACCGTGCTGCTCATTGAGCATGACGTCAAGCTCATCATGGGTCTCTGTGATCGTGTCGCAGTACTCGATTACGGCGAGAAAATTGCCGAGGATGTACCAGCGCAAGTGCAGAAAGACCCGCGTGTCGTCTCGGCCTATCTGGGGGTTCCACATGAGTCGTAATGGAACACCGCTGCTGGATATCCGCGATCTTGAAGTCCATTACGGCGGTATTGCTGCGGTCAAAGGGGTTAGCTTCACAGTGGGGGCAGGCGAGACGGTTGCGTTGATCGGCGCCAATGGTGCGGGCAAGACGACAACGCTCAAAGCCTTGGCGCGACTACTACCTGCCAAGGGGGCACTCAACTATGATGGCGACGACCTGCGCCTACTGCCACCGCATGCGCTGGTGCAACGCGGCTTCAGCCTGGTACCCGAAGGCCGTGGTGTGTTTGCTCGCATGAGCGTCACTGAGAACCTGCAGATGGGCGCATATCAACGCAAGGATGCGGGCATTACGCAGGATATTGAACGCATGTTCGAACTGCTACCGCGCCTGCGCGAACGCGCCGACCAGCTTGCTGGCACCCTCTCTGGCGGTGAACAACAGATGTTGGCCATCGCCCGCGCCCTAATGAGTCGTCCCCGCCTACTACTGCTTGACGAGCCCTCGATGGGCTTGGCGCCGCTGATGGTGCAGAAGATATTTGAAGTTATCCGTGACGTCGCCGCACAAGGGGTTGCCGTGCTGCTGGTCGAGCAAAATGCGGCTCTCGCGCTCGCTACCGCAAACCGAGCGTATGTCATGGAAAGTGGTCGAATAACCTTGGCTGATACGGCGGCCAATCTACTTGCCGACCCACGCGTGCAATCGGCTTATTTAGGCGAAGCGGGCTAACGCCCAGCCTAGCTGAACTGCAGCTTATCGGCGAAAGCCACTGCCTCGATCTGGGCACTATTACATTGCTCTGCCGTCAGGCCGAGCGCGCTGAGTTGCTGCGCCATCTGTTCGATGGTGCCTGTTTCACTGGTCAAAGCCAGCTCAAGCAAGGGGGCAATCTCGCCGCTCCGCCTCAGCAGGGCATCAGTAATCACGGCAGGCAGCTGTAGATGCTGAAATACCACATCGAGCTGGGTGCCTAACAGGATGTCCAGTACGGAGAAGGCGCCCGCAATAAAGAGATTATCCAGCTGGCGCTTGTCCAATACATGCCGCCCAATCAACTCCATAAACCGACCACGAATCACTGCTGTTTGCATAAGCGCCGGTGCGCTCTGATCTTGGCTAGCATTCACCAGTAGCAGAGACAACCAACGGTTCAATTTCTCGTAACCCATCAAAGTCACAGCATGCTTGAATGAGCCGACTTCGCTGCTGGCGCCAAAGCCTGCCGAATTGATATAGCGCAGCAGCTTGAACGCCAACGTCACATCTTTCTTCAAAGCCAGCTCGATCTCCTTGAGCTCGGCATTGTTGCGGACGAGATTAAGGAGCTGGATGATTTGCGCATGGCTCGGATTCAGCTTGCTGCTGGGCAAGCGTGTCGGCTTAAGAAAGAACCAACCCGTTCCTCCTGCGTAGCCATGCGCAATCGCCTCATCGAAAGACTCATTGTCGATCAGACCCTTTGCCAGTGCAGATCCCGGTGCATAGCTCATATCAATTTGCTGTCCCGCATCTGCAAGCAGGTAGCGGAAGGTTGCCTGTGGCGGTAACGCCATACCGTTTTGATAGTCATCCAGGCACAAAGGAATCTGCCGACATACCAGATCGCTGATCAGCGCCATGGTGTCTGCCTCATGCACTCGTTCGCCATTAATCTCGAGCATAACGTTCAGCGGAGGCTGCCATACCAGTAGGTCGGAATCAGCGATGCAGCCAGCAAAGCTCACGAATATATCGCGCGAGTCAGGCCACACATCGGCTAGGCGCGACAGTTCGCTCGCCGCTGCTATGCATGTTGAGGCATGCACACGCAGCCGCGATGCGGTGATGGTCTTATGCCGGTTGAGAACCGGCTCGCGCTGGATAAGCACTGTCATGCAAACCCCTTCTCCATCACAGATGCTCGTGAAAAACACATAGCAGCTCCGTCGCCACTGAATACAGCGTACTGCTATAGCACCTCAAGTGAGCGCTCATGCAGCGAAGGTAAAGGCATCCGCAAAGAACTCATCCACGGGCAAGCCACGGCTGCAAAAATCGATGCGTGCGGCGTCGATCATGCCGGGCGCACCACAAGCATAAACCTGATACGCGGCGAGGTCAGCGTGATCGTTCAGGACAGCCTGATGCACAAGACCCGTTCGGCCGGTCCACTGTTCATCCGCTGTGGCCTCAGAGAGTACCGGAATGAAATCAATATGGGCATGGGTGTCCGACCAAGACTGTGCCAGCGCCTGCATGTATAGACCATCGCGATTGCGAGCGCCCCAGTAAATTTTCATAGGGCGCTTTATCTGGTTATGAATGGCATGCTCGACCATCGACTTGATGGGCGCAAACCCAGTGCCGCCAGCTACAAAGATAATAGGCTTGTTTGATTCCTCACGCAGATGGAAAGTGCCATGCGGGCCTTCGAAACGCAGAATTTCCTTGACCTGCATCTGCTCAAATACATGGCCGGTAAAGCTACCGCCCTCGATCTTGCGGATGTGCAATTGCAGAAAACCATCGTCATGGGGCGCATTCGCGAGCGAGAAAGCGCGGCGCGCCCCTCCCTTAAGCATGAACTCAATGTACTGGCCGGCACGAAACGCAAGTCGCTCGTTGACCGGCAACTTGAGCGTTAGCAGCATCACATCATCGGCCAGCTTGGTCAGTTCCTGCACTCGGCATGGCATGATTTTGAGCGGATATTCGCTACTTGCGGCTAGTTCGCGGCATTCAATGCGCAGATCCGATTGCGCTGTGGCACAGCAGAGTAATGCGTAGCCCTCGCGGCGTGCATTTTCAGGCAAAGCGCCATTCTGTGACTTGCCGTGATCGACGGAGCCTTCGATCACACGGGCACGGCAGGAACCACAAGCCCCGTTGCGGCACCCATAGGGCAACACAAAGCCAGCATCGAGTGCCGCTTCAAGGAGGGTTTCACCTGCCTCGACTGAATAATGATGACCACTGGGTTGCAGAGTGATTTGATATGCCATGAGATAATGCCAACTCAATAAAAAACACGGGGGCTTGTCCCCGGTGTATCCCCGACCTCGGGGCATGGAATTTCCGGACAACCTTAACAGGACTTGCAGGCAACAAGGTGCAGAGACTACTGATCATCGGGTGCGGAGATGTCGTGCGGAGAGCCTTGCCTAGGCTCCTGCAGCGCTATCGTGTCTATGCCTTGGTCCGCCACTTCGACCCAACGCTACGCGATGCTGGCGTCACCCAAATCGTGGGTGACCTCGATCAGCCTGCCAGCCTGAAGCGTTTGGCTGGGTTGGCCGATCTCGTTCTGCACAGTGCCCCACCCGCAGAAGCTGATGTGGCAAGGGACATACGGACCCGGCGCCTGCTCGCTCGCCTGCAAACGGCAAAAAGTGTACCACGCCGACTTGTCTACATCAGCACCAGCGGGGTGTATGGCAATTGCGGTGGTGCCGAGGTAGACGAAAGTCGCCCAGTCAAACCGGAAAGTACCCGGGCAGGGCGTCGCGCCGCCGCCGAAACTGCGCTGCGTCAGTTCGGTCGGCATGGCCGTGCCAAAGTTAGCATCCTGCGTGCACCGGGCATCTATGCTGCAGATCGCCTACCTTTGGAAAGGGTGCGCCGCGGGGACCCCGTGTTAGTCCCTACTGAAGATAGCTACACAAACCATATACACGCTGATGATTTAGCCAGCGCCTGCATCTTAGCCTTGGCACACGGCCGACCGAATCGCACTTATAACGCCAGCGACGATAGTGAAGTCAAAATGGGCGACTGGTTCACCCTGCTGGCGGAAGCGTTTGAATTGCCGCCGCCGCCCCGCGTAGGGCGCAGCGAAGCCGAGCAACGTCTCTCACCGGCACTTCTGTCCTTCCTGCGCGAGTCGCGCCGACTCAAGAATCAGCGCATCAAGCGCGAACTGCGGTTACAACTACAGTATCCAACCATCAACGATGGCATTGCCGCAGCCAAACAAGCCACGGCAGCAAAAGTCGATGGGGCCACGGCCCAACTTGATAACGCCGCCAGTGTGGCGGCCAAAGCCAAAAAACCACGCCTCAAGAAAAAACGGCGTACCGAAACTCAACTGCCGCTGTTTTGACCACTATGCTCTGGATCAAGGCGTTTCATCTTATTTTCGTTATCAGCTGGTTTGCCGGGCTGTTTTATTTGCCGCGCATTTTCGTCAACCTAGCGATGGTGCCGAATGACAGCACTGCCGAACGCGAACGCTTGCTGCTGATGGCGGGCAAGCTGTATCGCTTCACCACGCCCATCATGGCCCTAGCCCTAGCCCTGGGTTTGTGGCTCTGGTTTGGCTATGGATATACCGGCGGCTGGCTGCATGCCAAGCTCGGGGTGGTTGTGCTGCTGGTTGCTTACCATCAATACTGCGGCACCCTGCTCGCCACTTTTGTGGCCGGGCGCAACACCCGCAACCATATTTGGTATCGCATCTTTAATGAGGTGCCGGTACTCCTACTATTTGTCATTGTTATTCTTGTTGTGGTGAAGCCGTTTTGAGCGATTCTGAAAAACCCAAAGTCCGTGTCGTCCGCAAGGTCTCACCCGGCGTACTCCGCAGCGGCGAAAAGGCCGCACCTGCTCCGGCACCCTCGCGTCATTCCGGCGGCTGGGCCATGTTCAGCCCTGTCCCCCGCGGTTTGGAAGAAGCCCTGGCAGAGGAGCTACAAAAATTCGATGCCAAGCAAATTCACATCGTTCCGGGCGGCGTGCACTTTAGTGGCACGCGTGAAACCTGCTATCTCGTTAATCTCCAGTCGCGGCTAGCTACCCGCGTCCTCCTGCGCGTTGCGCACGGGAGTTATCGTAATGAGTCCGACCTCTACCAAATCGCCAGTGATGTTGACTGGAGTAAGCGCTTTGACCCCAGCCGCACCATCCGTGTCTATGTCACGGCGATTCGCGCACCGATCAAGAGCCTAGAATTCATTACCCTCAAGATTAAGGACGCCATCGTTGACCGCTTCCGCGCTGATACGGGTCAGCGCCCCAGCGTCAATACCGCCAATCCGGATGTTCGCATTCACCTTTTCCTAACCGCCACCGACGCCACGCTGTATCTCGATACCTCAGGCGAACCGCTCTGGCTGCGGGGACAAAAGATAGCCAAGGTAGAGGCACCGCTGAAGGAAAACCTCGCTGCAGGCATCCTGCAACTGGCTGGCTGGAAGCCGGGCATTCCGCTGCTCGACCCCATGTGCGGTAGCGGCACTTTCCTGCTTGAAGCCGCGCAGCAAAGCCTGATTGAAGCGCCGGGCCTCTCGCGCACGGCAGGTGAGTTTGGCTTGGAGCGCCTGAGCGGTTTTGATCCGACCTTGTGGCGGAAGCTGCAGGAAGAGGCTGCCAGCATGCGCGAAAATCCAGAACGCTTGCCGATCTGGGGCAGTGACATCGATACCGATATCGTTGACCGAGCCCATCAAAATCTCGCTTTTGCCGGCGTTGACGATCTCGTGGATGTTTCAACGATCGACTTTTTGGAACGCACAGCACCGGCTCCGGAGGGCATTCTCGTTGCCAACCTACCTTATGGCGAGCGGCTTGGCGAGGCGGATGAGCTGGCTGAGTTCTACCCTACACTGGGCCACGCGCTTAAGCGTAACTTCCCCGGTTGGACCTGCTGGCTGCTCACTGCAGACGCCCGTCTGCCCAAGCTAATTGGTCTCAAGCCCAGTCGTAAGATTCCGCTGTTCAATGGTCCGCTCGAATGTCGCCTTTACCGTTTCGACATTGTGGCTGGTTCCAATCGCAAGTAGCCGCCCATTTTGATCTCTCTCATTCAGATGCGCCGTATTACGCCGGGGATGGACTGAGGTTCAGGATACCTATTGTGAAACTCACCTCCTTACCCGCTGACTCCCTTGCCTTTGCTCTCCTGCGCGCGGCCGAGGCCGTCTCGGCAGTCAGCGAAGGGCGCACGCTCGATGCGGCACTTGCCACCTGCTGGCAGAAACATGCTCCACAAGCCAGTCAACGCGGTGCAATTCAGGACCTGACTTACGGCGCACTCCGCAGCTATGGGCGCGGTGATTTCATCCTCAAGCATTTGCTGCGCACTCCGCTGGCTGAGCCGCACATGCGCAGCCTGCTACTGGTCACGCTCTATCGGTTGGACAGCCGTAGTGAAGACCGCCACACCACGGTAGATCAAGCAGTCAATGCCGCTGCCACGTTAGCGCATGGCAAATACCGCGCCCTCACGAATGCTGTGTTACGCAATGCCTTACGCCAACGCCATGACTTACGGACGGCGGCTGCTGAAGATATGGTGGCTCGTTGGCAACATCCTGCCTGGTGGATCCAGGCCGTCCAAGCGGCCTACCCGGCGTGCTGGCAGGATATCCTTAGTGCTGCAAATGAGCGGCCACCAATGACGTTGCGCGCCAATCACCGCCACGGTGATGCGCACGCCTACGTGGCACGTCTTGCTGCTGCGGGAATTGAAGCGCGCGCACTCGACGACACCGCCGTATTGCTGACCCAGCCGCAGCATGTGGACACATTGCCGGGCTTCAGCGAGGGCCATGTCTCCGTTCAGGATTTCGGCGCCCAACAAGCCGCTCGCTTGCTGGATGTAAGACCCGGCATGCGCGTTCTCGATGCCTGCGCCGCCCCCGGTGGTAAAACTGCCCACTTGCTGGAACGAACGGATATCGACCTCACCGCACTGGAACTAGACCCCCGGCGGGCGCAGCGCATTACCGACAATTTACAGCGCCTCCGGCTCAAGGCCAGCGTCAAGGTGGCGGACTGTGCTGACCTCGCGTCGTGGTGGGATGGCAAGCCCTTTGAGCGCATTCTAGCTGACGTGCCATGTTCAGCCTCGGGTGTGGTGCGCCGCCACCCCGATATCAAATGGCTGCGCCGGCCTGCTGATATTGGTAGTTTTGCCACAACCCAACAGCGCATTCTCGATGCCTTGTGGCAGTCGCTGGCGCCGGGTGGCACAATGCTCTACTGCACGTGTTCGATCTTCCCGCAGGAAAACGACAAACAAGTGGCGGCCTTTGTTGGGCGCCATGCCGATGCCTTGCGCACGGATGTCGACGGGCAGCCCGCACTGCAATTGACCCCCGGCCCGGAACAGGATGGCTTTTACTACGCGCTGCTACAGAAACATCGCTGATCGGCTGCTGCGCACATTAGGTGTGCTGTTGTTGGTCGCCCTGACGGCAGCAGCGCATGCTGGGAGCATCGATCCCAAACGTGGCACGCTCACGACAGGTGAGGATGGCAGCACACTGCTCAGCGGTGAATTTGTCATTGATCTGGGCCCGCGCTTAGAAGAAGCCGTCTCGCGCGGCGTGCCGCTTTACTTCAACTTCGAATTCGAGCTGACGCGTTCGCGCTGGTGGTGGTCAAACGAGCTGGTCGCTACGCGTACAGCTACTTATCGACTCGCCTATACAGCCCTGACACGGCAGTACCGTCTGACAACCGGCAATCTGCACCGCAACTTCAGTACGCTGGATGAAGCCTTGCGCGTACTCTCGCGCTTCGTTGATTTGCAAATTGCGGAGCGCGGCGCGCTCAAGATCGGCGAGACTTATGCCGCTGGGATGCGCATGACCTTGGACCGCAACCAACTCCCCAAGCCGCTCCAGGTGGATGCGATTGCCAATCGTGACTGGCAAATGGAGAGCCGCGTCCTCCGCTGGAATTACGTTTCCATGCCGGCACCTGTTGCCCCACCTTCATCCTCCGTGGTTGAGTCCAAGCCGTGAGAGCTGCGTTAGTTGTTATTCTCGCCATTGGTGCTGTACTACTTTTTCTGCTGGCCTCGGCTAGCGCCAACAGCCCCTTGTTTGCTCGCCACTACCCGTGGCTGCTCGGTGCCAATGCGCTGATTGCCATTGGCTTACTGGGTCTCGTAGGCCGTCGCCTGATGCTGCTACGGCGCGAATATCGCGCCAAAGTCTTTGGCTCACGTCTCAAAGTACGTTTGATGCTGATGCTAGGCCTGATGGCGGTGTTGCCCGGTGCGCTGGTGTATGGGGTCTCCATGCAGTTCGCGGTCAACAGTATCGAGTCCTGGTTTGATGTGCGCGTAGATAATGCGCTCGAAGGCGGCTTGGCTCTGGGGCGCAGTGTGCTCGATGCTCAACAGAGCGAATTGCTCACTCGTGGCCGTACCCTGTCGCTCGAATTGAGCGACAGTGATTTCGTCGCTCCGGCGCGTTTGGCACGCTTGCGTGAGCGTACCAATGTCATGACGATGACACTCTTCTCCCCCTCAGGCCAGGCGCTAGTGAGTGCCACTGCCAGTGATGAAAGTCTGTTACCACCATTGCCCACCCCTGCGCAGCTTCGGCAGGCACGGCAGGGCCAGGGTATAGCGATGACAGAGGGAGACGCGTCCGAGGGCCTGATGGTGCGGGCGTTGGTGCCCATCTTTGGCATGGATGGACAAACTCGGGTACTACAACTAACCGATGTGGTGCCGGTGTATTTGGCAGGGAGTGCTGCCAGCGTCGAAGATGCTTACCGTGACTATCAGGAATTACAAATCGGCAAGGAAGGTCTCAAGCGCATTTACACACTCACCCTCACATTGACATTGTTACTCGCCCTCTTTGCGGCTATCGCATTAGCGTTTCTTCTCGCTGAAAAGCTAGCACATCCACTATTGATACTGGCAGAAGGCACACAAGCCGTAGCCGCAGGTGACTACACCCCGCGGGCAGCGATTGAATCCAACGATGAATTGGGAATTCTGACGCGCTCTTTCAACCAAATGACCCGTCAGTTGGATGATGCGCGCCGCGAGACTGAACGTCACCGTGCCGCGACGGAAGCAGCGCGTGCCTATCTGGAAAGCGTGCTCGGAAACCTCTCCGCCGGGGTAATCGCCTTTGATAGTCGGTTCGTAATGCGTGCAGCCAATCTTGGCGCGATCAGCATCCTGCGCAACGACCTGGTGTCTGTTGAGAACCTTCCCCTGAGTGACTGGCCCCTGCACCGCCCGCTCTGTGAGGCCATTCTTGAAGGCTTCCGGACCAATACCGGTGATTGGCAGCAACAAGTGGAAATCGACATCAGCGAAGGCATGACGCAAACCCTCTTGGTACGCGGCACCACCCTGCCGACCAGTGGTGGCGAAGGTCACGTGGTGGTGTTCGACAACATTACTGATCTGCTCTCAGCGCAGCGCACCGCCGCGTGGGGCGAAGTTGCGCGTCGACTGGCGCATGAGATCAAAAACCCACTGACACCTATCCAGCTGTCTGCCGAACGGCTGCAGCTTAAGCTGGCAGATAAGCTCGACCCTGCTGGACGTGAAATGCTAGAACGGGCAAGCCAGACCATCGTCAATCAGGTCGAGGCGCTCAAGAACATGGTCAATGAATTCCGCGACTATGCGCGGACACCACCGCCGGTACTGAAGGCAGTCGATCTCAATGCGTTGGTGCACGATGTGCTCGGTCTGTATGAAAATGCCAAGGTGCGGATTGAAACTGCATTGGCGGACACGCTGCCCCCCGTATCAGCCGATGCAAACCAGATGCGTCAAGTGATACATAATCTGCTCCGTAATGCGCAGGATGCTTTGGGTGACAATGAATCACCGCGGATTATCATCGCCACCCATGCGGATGCCACTGGAACAACACTCACAGTCAGTGATAATGGCACGGGCTTTCCGCCTCAAATTCTGGCTCGCGCATTCGAGCCCTACGTAACGAGCAAAGCCAAGGGGACCGGTCTTGGCCTTGCCATCGTCAAGAAGATTGTGGATGACCATAAGGGAGAGATCCGCGTTGGCAACCGCGAAAGCGGCGGCGCGGAAATAACGATACGACTACCGCTGGCGGCTTAGCGGCAGATAGTAGCAATCTGGCGTTGCACTCTGTGTGCGGCGAACTGTAGTGCGCTTTCTTTCTAGAGGGCATTGGGGAATGGATAAATAAGATATGGCGAACATTCTGGTTGTTGATGACGAAATCGGTATCCGCGAACTGCTATCGGAAATTCTCCGCGACGAAGGGCACGATGTTGTCGTCGCCGAAAATGCGACCGAGGCACGGATTGCCCGCGAAGTACGACGTCCTGATCTGGTCCTTCTCGATATCTGGATGCCGGATACGGATGGCATCACCCTGCTCAAGGAATGGAGCGCGAACGGACATCTGAACATGCCTGTGATCATGATGTCTGGTCATGCCTCGATCGAAACCGCCGTCGAAGCCACCAAGATCGGCGCACTCGACTTCCTCGAAAAACCAATTGGGATGCAGAAGCTGCTGGCCGGCGTAAAGCGTGGCCTTGAGCGCACCACGCGCCCGGCGGCAACGGGCTTGTCACTGGCCGCGTTCTCGCGCTCTGGGCCCTTGCGTGACCTCAAGCGGCGCGTCGATCAGATTGCCGCTAGCAGCCGCCTGATCATGCTGCGCTGTGGCAATGGGAGCATCGCTGAACTCGTGGCCCGAACGCTACATACCCCTGGCAAGGCATGGCTGGATCTGGCCGCCGATTCCAATCCGTTGTCGCTGGATACCTTGCAAGCAGCGCATGGCGGCATTTTGTATGCCGAGGAAATTGGTCGCCTGACCCGTTTGCAGCAGAAGAATCTCATCTTCGCAGCCGACCGCCTCGATAAGCTGGGCATGCGGATGGTGGTGGCCAGCAGCCTTGATCATGCCGCGCTTGTGGCCAGCGGCTGGGAAGAGGCTGCATTGAAGCGACTTTCTGACGTTGCCCTAGGGGTGCCCACACTTCTCGAAATCAAGGATGAAATTCCAGATATCGCTGCCCAGTTGCTTTCGTTACTGGTGGAAGCAGGTGAAGCCCCTGCTCGGCGCTTATCCACTGCGGCGCAGAATGGCCTGCGTCAGCACACATGGCCAGGCGGCTACAGCGAGTTGCGTGGGGTTATCAAGTCACTCGCGCTAGGTGCGATCGAAGAAGAAATTGCTGGTGACGAAGTGGCACGCCTACTGGGACACGATCCTAGCAACCCGCTCCCTGGCTTGCCACCAGAAGTGATGGACCTCCCGCTACGTGAGGCCCGTGAGGTATTCGAACGCATGTATTTCGAATATCACCTCGCTGTTGATGGCAGCAATATGACCCGACTGGCCGAGAAGACAGGTCTTGAGCGGACTCACCTGTATCGCAAGCTGAAGGATCTAGGTATCCGCTAAGCGAAGCCCCGCTGCGGGCAGCTAGCAAGATGATCGTTGGTCATGCCGATCGCCTGCATGTAGGCATAGATTATTGTTGAGCCAACGAACTTAAAACCACGCTTCTTTAGATCTTTAGAAATGCGGTCGGATAAGGGCGTGCTGGCAGGCACGTCAGCCATGCTGCGTATCTGTGGTTGCAAAGGAACGCCATCTACATAAGCCCACAGGTAGGCATCCAGCCCGTCGACCTCTTCACGCAACCGTAGGTAGGCACGGGCATTGGTAATCGTGGCGGTAATCTTGAGTCGATTGCGCACGATACCGGGGTCACCCATCAGTCGCTCAACATCGCGGTCGGTGTAACGGGCAATCTTCTCTACATCAAAGTTATCAAACGCCTTGCGGTAATGCTCGCGCTTTCGCAAGATCGTGATCCACGATAGCCCTGCTTGTGCCCCTTCGAGGATCAGCATTTCGAAGAGCATGCGCTCATCGTGGCAAGGCTTGCCCCATTCCTCGTCGTGATATTTCACATAGAGCGGATCCTCACCACACCACGCACAGCGCTTGCTCATCGCGGACTCCTGAATCAGTTGGGGGAATGCAGCCCGACAGTATTACCTTCACTGTCATGGAACAGCGCAATATAACCGTGTTCGCCAATACTGGTCTTGGGTAAGACGACCTTGCCACCCAGACTGACCGCGCGGGTCAAAGGCAGCGCAAGGTCGTTCCCGGCATAGAGATAAACCAGCGTGCCTGTGGCCGAAGGCTGGTAATTTTTCCCGCAGGTTATGCAGCCGCCAACGCCTGGGTTGGGGTGCGGGAAGATGCCCATCTTAAGTTCCGGCGTTTCCTCAAGCTGCAACTCGACATTGAAGACCCGCTCGTAAAAATGGCGGGCGCGCTCAAAATTAAGCGTAGGGATCTCAAACCAGCTAATCGGGGGATGCATGACAGTCTCCTTGGGGTTAATGGAGGCACCATGCTGCCGCTTGGCTACTGCCACCGTTATGTCAGTAGCCATTCCCAGAGCACTTGGGAAGACAGGTATCCTGACACCGTTATGTCAGGAGGAAGCAAACATGCGGCGTGCCGACCGGCTGTTCCAGATCGTCTTGCTGCTGGATCGCCGCCGTGCGGTCACAGCACGCGAAATCGCGGAAGCACTGAATATTTCTGAGCGCACCGTGTATCGGGATATCGCCGATCTGTCGCGGTCAGGCGTGCCGATCAGCGGCGAAGCCGGCGTTGGCTATATGCTGCGCTCCGGTTATCGGCTACCACCATTGATGTTCGACCCTGAAGAGTTGCAGGCGCTGGCGCTTGGCAGCCGTATGGTCAAAGGCTGGGCGGACGAGGCGCTGGGGCGGGCGGCTGAGCGCGCACTGTTACGCATTGAAGCGGTGCTGCCCAAGCAACTCAAGGATCAACCAGCGCGTGAAGCTTTGCTGGTCCCGGACTTTCATGTTCCACAAAAGATGGTCGAACCGCTGGGCAAGCTGCGACTGTGCATTGCCGAATCGCGCAAGGCACAGCTCGGCTACACCCGTGTCGATGGCGAAGCCAGCAGCCGCACCATCTGGCCGCTCGGATTGGTCTTCTGGGGCGAGACCTGGACACTGGCCGCATGGTGCGAACTGCGGGGTGACTTCCGCAGCTTTCGGCCCGATCGTATGGACGACTTGACCGTACTGGATGAGCGTTTTCCCAGTCAGGGCATGCTGCAGAAATACATGAATCTTTACGCGAGCGACTGCTGAAGCTCAACGCTGCGCCAGCGCCTCATCCACCACCCCAACCACCGTCTCACGCAAGATGTCTTGTAGCAGCTGCACTGCCGGCGACTGTGCTTCTGGTTGACCGATGAAGACCAAGGAGACAGTTGGCAATGCTGGTAATTTCTCAGCCTTGCCAAGCACGGCAAGATGGCGAGGCACACCAATGGGAGTGCGCACAGCCAAGCCCAAGCCACTATCAACGGCGGCCCACAGCCCTGCAAGACTGGGCGTGGTGAAGGACAAATGCCAAGGCTGGCCAATTTTATCGAGGGCGCTGGTTGCAGCAGCACGGAACATGCAAGGGGCGTCGAATGCGGCCAGGGGCAACACCGTTTTTGATGAGCGCACATAGCCCGGCTGCCCCACCCAGACCAGTGGTAGCTCGGCGACCTTGTCGAGATAACGTGTCACGCGTTCGTCCTGCCAGACCAAGGCGAAATCCAATTGGCCGGCTGCAACGCGTTTGATGAGCTCGCTATTGCGCTCCGCACGCGCCTCAATGCGGACTTTGTCATGGCTTCTGGCAAATCTGGCCAGTACCGCGGGTAAGCCGTTCTCTGCAAAATCATGCGGCAAGCCAACGCGCACCCAGCCCTCGATGGTGGTGCTGCGCACACGCGTGACAGCCTCATCGTTCAGCTCTAACAGCCGTCTTGCATAGCCGAGTAGCAGCTCGCCAGCATCCGTCAGTGCGAGCTTACGTCCAGCCTTACGAAACAGGGGCTGTTCAAGCTGACTCTCTAGCTTACGCAACTGAGCACTCACCGCAGCGGGCGAACGCCCCAGCCGCGCTGCGGCTTGCGCAAAGCTACCGAGCTCGACCCCCGTGACAAAGGTACGCAGCACATCGATTTCCAGATTAGGGCGCAGGCTCATTATTCAAAATTTCGGAATGGTTAGTTAAAAACTATTCGATATTCAGAACGATCTTCACTGCCTAGAGTACGTCTGTCAAGTCACCGACCTGACACTCACGAGGAGATCAATATGCAAAGGCGCACCGATTCAATCACCCACCATTCAGTAGCCGCACTTAAGCGTCACGCCTTACTAAGCACGTTGGGCAAAGTCGCGCTGGCGTTGCTAGCGGCACTTTTGCTTGGATTTGCCATGCAACAAATGCCAAGCAGTATGGCTGAGGGCTGGTCCCTACCGATGGAGCCCGCACAAGCTGCCGCCTTTACGGCATGACAGTTGGCGGTACCCGCTCAAGCAAGATGCGGATGGGGGCAGGGAGTGCTGCGGATGCATAGTCAGCTGGTGACAAACAGCGTAGGCGGTTGTCATTCACCGCTGTCGAGGTAGCATTCCTTGCGAGCAGCGGGCGCAGTGTCAGATGAAAGTGGGTGAAGGTATGTCGCAGTGCGGGCAACTCCTCCCACTGACTAATGGTCACGCCATAGTGTTGTTGCGCGTAGTCGGAAGGATCAGCGTCCGCAGGCAGTTCTGGCAGGCACAGCATGCCGCCCCAGATGCCACTTGGCGGGCGTTGTTCAAGCAGGATGCCCCCCGGCCCCTGTATTAGCAGGAAACGACTTTCGCGTTCAGGTACTGTTTTCTTCGGCCGCGGCATGGGTAGCTCGGCGATGCGATTGTCGCGATAAGCGACACACCTATCGGCGAGCGGACAGCGACCACACAAAGGCTTGCCACGCGTGCACACGGTAGCGCCCAAGTCCATTTGTGCCTGCGTGTACACACCTGTATCTTGCGCCGGCATCAGCGACTCAGCCAACGCCCACATCGCTTTCTCAACTTTTTTGGTGCCCGGAAACCCTTCAATACCAAAGCAACGCGCGAATACACGCTTCACATTGCCATCGAGAATTGGGGTCTGCGCACCGAAGCAGAAACTAGCAATCGCATTTGCTGTAGAGCGCCCGATACCGGGCAGTTCAGCGATCAAACTGGCATCTGCAGGAAATACACCACCATGCTTGGCAACCACAGCTTGCGCGCACTTGTGCAGATTGCGTGCGCGTGCGTAATAGCCTAGGCCGCTCCACAATGGCATGACGTCGTCCACCGGCGCCGATGCGAGATCATTCAGTGTCGGGAAGCGCGCAAGGAAACGCTGGTAATACGGAATGACCGTTGTAACCTGCGTCTGCTGCAGCATAATCTCGGACAGCCACACGCGGTAAGGATCCCGTGTGTTTTGCCAGGGCAGACCTTTGCGTCCATGCTGCGCATGCCAGGCAATCAGGCGCTGCGCAAATTCACGATGCATTAGAGCGCGACGGGTTTGACTTTGCTGGCTGCCAGTTTGGCGCGAGTGCGGGCCTCATCTGTGTCTTTACCAATGGCTACGGCAACGCCCATGCGCCGCTTGACAAAGCTCTCGGGCTTGCCGAACAAGCGCAGATCCGATTCGGGTACGGCCAGGGCCTCTGCCACGCCATCGAAGACGATGCCCTTTGCATCGATGCCGCCGTAAATCACAGCTGATGCACCCGGCGCACGCAGGGAGGCATCTACTGGTAGGCCGAGGATTGCACGGGCATGCAGTTCAAACTCGGAATAACGCTGCGAAGCCAGTGTGACCAAGCCGGTGTCATGTGGGCGCGGACTGACTTCGGAGAACCAAACCTCATCGCCCTTGACGAATAATTCAACCCCAAACAAGCCACGTCCGCCGAGGTTCTCGGTTACTGCACGCGCGACTTCACGCGATTTATGCAAGGCCACTGGTGACATCGCCATGGGTTGCCAGGACTCGATGTAATCGCCGTCCTTCTGAATGTGTCCGATCGGCTCGCAGAATTGGGTTTCTGTAACGCCCTGTGCGTTATCTGCACGCACCGTCAGCAAGGTGATCTCGTACTCAAAATTAATGAAGCCTTCGACAATGACGCGGCCACTCTTCACACGGCCGCCATCCATGGCGTGGTTCCAGGCCTTTGCAACATCGGCACCCGAACGCATCACTGATTGCCCCTTGCCCGAGGACGACATGACAGGCTTGACCACGCAGGGATAGCCCACCGCATCGGCCCCTGCCTGCAGCTCATCCTGCGTATCGGCAAAACGATAAGGGGAAGTCGGTAAACCGAGCGTTTCGGCGGCCAAACGCCGAATACCTTCACGGTTCATCGTTAATTGCGTTGCGCGTGCGGTCGGCACCACCGTTGCCAATGCTGCGGCTTCAATTTCGGCCAGCGTCTCTGTTGCAATAGCCTCGATTTCGGGCACGATGAAATGTGGCTTTTCCTGCTCAATCAACTGACGTAAGGCTGCGCCATCGGTCATATTGATGACATGACTGCGGTGTGCCACCTGCATGCCCGGCGCATCTGGATAACGATCAACGCCGATGACCTCACAGCCAAGTCGCTGCAATGCGATAATGACTTCCTTGCCAAGTTCGCCGCAGCCAAGCAACATAACGCGGGTGGCAGAGGGAGAGAGGGGCGTTCCAATACGGGGAGTGCTCATGATTTTCCCGGGCAGGCAAATGCAAAAGACTGAATTCTAGACCAGCAGTGACAGCAAAACAGGAATTGAAAGCGCACGCGTAGCCTTTAGCGTATGTCTAAACGTCCCAACAAGCTGGCAATGCAGGTTGTCCAGCAAGGGTTTCCCTTGCTAAATACGCACACAACAATGTCTACAGAGAACTCAAATTTCACACCTCCAGCCCTACGCCAAGCCTTTGGTAGCTTTGCTACTGGGATCACGGTAATTACAGCGCTGGATGCATCAGGTAAGCCCACAGGCATCACCGTCAATTCGTTTGCCTCAGTTTCGCTTGACCCACCGCTGGTCCTCTGGTGCATTGACTTAGGAACGCCCTCGTTTGCGACTTTCCGTGATTGCACTCACTACGCGATCAACGTCCTCTCAGCAGACCAAGAGGACATTTCGAATCGATTTGCCAATCCAAGTGCCGATAAGTTTGCTGGGATTGATTACGGCCACGGCATTGGCGGGATCCCCTTACTGTCCGGCTGTGTCGCCACATTTGAATGCAGTAACGCGGCCCAATACCCGGGCGGAGATCATCTGATTCTTGTCGGCAAAGTAGAAAACTATCAAGTGAGCCTAGATGCACCGCTGCTGTATTTTGCAAGCAAATACGCGCGCATCCAACCCTAATCGTCATTCAACGTACCCGCAAATACAAAGGGCCAGCAGTGCTGGCCCTTTGTATTTATTGCTGCTCCGTTATCAATAAGCTTTCGGCTTATCGGCAGCAGGAGAGAATGTTGCAAGTCCCTTAACTTGCCGATACGCCAATGTTGCACGCAAGCGGCGCCCTTCATATGCAACACCGTTGTATTCTCCGGCCTCAGGCAATACATGCGTGGCCTCCATCACGTACACCCCACGCCACGGCATGTCGACCTCAATTCGTCCATCCGCATTGGTTTTGATCTCGCGCATCCAACCATTCGGGGCGACAACCACCACCTTGGTCGCAGCCAGCGCTTGCTTCTTCACAAACACCTGAAACTCACCGGCCTTGCCGGTTGGAACGAGATCAAGCTCGGCTTCTGGGGTTTGAGCTGCAGGGCTATCTGCATAGCGTGCATAGAACAAAGGTTTGACGATGCCAATGCCCTGCTTGCGCCAATCTCGGACCGGGCTTTCTATCGCTTCAGCTCGAATCGCAAGAGCCTTCCCAGTATTGTGGTACAGCCATGCATTGCTAGCTTTCTTGCCACTGACCAGTTGCCCTTGCACAAAAACTTGCGGCGTACCAATGTTATCAAGACGTCCAGGCGAGGGCTCATGCTTGGCCTCATCATATTCACCGTAATACAGATAAATGCTCTTGCTATCGCGCTCAATCCACACGGCATGAGCCATGACAGTGCTGGTTAGACTCAGCAGAAATGCCGACAGTAGGCCTTTGAGTAAAGTATTCATATACATCCCTTGTTAATCCATCTTGTAACGCAAGCTGAGTAGCCCATTACGCTCTGCACCTGGCAAGGCACCCGAGAATGTCGGGTTGGTGTAATAGACCTTGTCACCAAGGTTGCGTAAATTGAGTGCAATTTCCCACTTTGGCTGTTTGTAGAAAATTGCAGCATCCCAGACGGCATATCCCGGCACCTTGTAAAGATTCAAGGCGTCCGCATAGCTGTCACTTTTTGCAGTAACGCCGATACCAAAACCAAGGCCCTTCAATTCACCTTCTTGCAGCGTGTACGAACTCCAAAGACGACCTTGCTGTTTTGCAACGCCGGTTGGTCGATTGCCTGCAATGCTACGGTCGGTTACCCCCATGCCGCTGTTCGTCGATAACGCATTTGAGGTGACCTCAACGTCTTGCAGGACCATATTGGCAAGTAAGTTCAGGCCTTTGATTGGCTCACTCGTCAAGTCGGCCTCAATACCTCGGCTCTTATCTCTTCCGTCTGGGGTACTCACGCCACTCGTGAGTGTGACGTAATAGTTTTCGCGCTTGGTTTCAAATACGGCAACATTCAATCCCAGACGTCCGCCCATTAGGGTTGCCTTTGTACCCAACTCGATTTGTGACGATGTTTCAGGTTCAAGGCTAAGTGCAGTGGCTTCTGTTGCGATATTGATGAACTTACCTGACGAGTAGCCTGTGTAGAAAGACCAGTCTTGGGTTGGCTGCCATACGGCGCCTAGTGAGCTGCTGGTGAGGTTTTTAGTCGCCCCGAGTTCACGATATTGAATATTGGGTGCCGCGTTATTTCCACGGTTTTGCAAGCCCTTGTCGCTGAAGTCGACACGATCTTGTCGCAAACCAGCACGTATCTTAAATTGTTCACCCAGCGCAATTTGATCTTGCGCATAGAGCGCCCAAGTGTCTGATGCCAGTTGTCGATCATAGGCCAGTGCGCTGGCTGTAGCGTTTGCGAGCGATGTTTCGGGGACCACCGGATTATTTATGTTGGTGATGTTCGCTAGTGAATAGCTGGTGCGGGTTGTGTGTAGACGCGCTGTAGTAAACTCCACACCACCCAGAACGGTGTGCTTGATTGGACCATCGCCAAACTTATAGATCACTTCGTTCTGCACGGTTGCGAACTGCATCATGTCACTTTGTGCACGCGCCTCCCGACCGGTCATGACATTGGCCGCATTTCCACCATTGCCGCCGCCATTACGCAGGAAACTTAAATTGCGATGGTCAATCGCCACTGTTGTTTTCATCGACAAGTCGGTGTTGAAGAACCAATCATGGGCAATGCTCACCCTGTCCAGTTGTTGATTGGTAAAGTTGAACGGGCTGTTGTAGTGAGTTTCGCGCGCGACTGGTGCGAGTTGTCCTTGACGATTAAACAGGATGCCGTAGTTGTCTGGTTTGACTTTAATGTCGCGATGATCGTAGTCGATCGTTAGCGATTTATCACTGTCGATTTTCCATAAGACAGATGCTTTGACTTGATCTATTTTTCGCGAAAGATCACGCCAGCCATCACTTTCTTCGTGCCCAACGATGACACGCGCTGCGGCACTTTTACCGATCGCCCCCGTAACATCGACGCTACCGATGTGTGTACCAAAGCTGCCAATCGCGCCATAGAACTCGACTGCATTTTTGAACTGTGGCGCTTTGCTCACCACGTTAATACTGCCGCCAGGCTGACCACTCCCGTACAGTGCTGAACCGGGACCTTTCAGTACCTCGATTCGGTCGACATCAAACATCGTGCGCGCATAACCATTTTGTGTCGTCCCGTCTGGTAAGCCGTCACGCAGATATCGCACAGCCTGTCCGCGAATCACGTAATTGTCTGCAAACCCATAGCCACCTCCCATAATAGGCTGTACGCCACTGACGTTTTCCATCGCTTGATTCATTGTCACGACCCCTTGTTCTGCGAGGTTTTCGTTGGTCACAACAATGACGCTTGCCGGAATATCACGTAATGCGGTATCGGTTTTGCTGCCGGTAAATACGGTATCTCGTGGCGTACCAGCGCGCACAACAGACTCCTGAACCCGAACCTCCGGCAGTACTGTCGTTGTTAATGCCGTTTGGGCAAGGACCGCTGGCGTGAAGGCAGACAAGCTGCCACAAGCAAACGTTACAAGTACCGCTATGGGTTTACGTTGAAACATGACATTCCTTTGGGGACAGTTGATCCGGCTAGAAGCCGGATCAGTGAGCGCTAGATGGCTGGCTGGCCCAAAGGGGAGTGGCTAGCTGACGTGCTGTTTCAGTCGGCAGCAAGCAATTTGCTTTCATGAGATGCCGAAGAAACGAGCCAGCATTCTATATGAGAACAAATCTTATTTGCAATAATTGATTACATTATCAGCGATCGGCAGAGTCCGCCCTCAGCGAGGACGTTCCGACTACAGAATGTCTCTAACGGATTCAGGCGGGCGGCATAAGCGCACACCCTTGGGGCTGACCACGATTGGGCGATTGATGAGCTCAGGGTAGGCCGACATAAAGCCGATCAGCGCCTCCTCCGACCATGCTAGGTTGCCGAGATCAAGCTCAGCGAAACGTGGTTCTTTTTCGCGTATGAGTTGGCGAGCAGACAACTGCATACTTGCGAGCAAGCAGGTCAAGGTTTCTGCTGTCGGCGGAGTATTTAGATACTCGATGATCTGAGGCTCGATACCTGCCGCACGCAGCAACTCAAGCACAGCGCGGGAATTGCTGCAGCGCGGGTTGTGATAAACGGTGACTTCGCTCACAACATCAAGACCAAATCAGTCGCGCGCGAGGCGGACTTCCATGATTTCGTATTCGATCGACTCGTAATAGATTTTCGGATCGTGCTGGGCGAGGTGCAGGAGAATCCGTGGCGCTTGCGCCTTGATGATCTTACGCAGGAGCAAACCAATAATGCCGATGGTCAAGCCAATCACGGTATAGCCCCAAAGCACTAAGCCAATACCTATCCCCATCATTGGCACCGATACGCCATTGATGAATAGCCGGTGGCGAATGTAACGATAGGCCTTGTCTGGATTGACGATCAGACGGAAGCGGCCAAGCGGCAGCCCGGTCTTGAAGTCTTCATATACAACAGCAACTGCTTCGTTTTCAGGCGCAGCATCGCTCGTGGGCGTAGTGTCGTCCATGTGCTCGGGTAGTCCGGGAATGAGTGGAGCGGGCGATGGGAATCGAACCCACGGCTCTAGCTTGGGAAGCTAGGGTATTACCATTATACGACGCCCGCACGAGGCCGAATTCTAGGGCCTCGGCGTACTTGGCGCAAGCTGAGTTTCAGCGCAAAGACCGAATGTAACGGCTGTCGCCCTCTTCTTCCGGTGGGTCTTTAGGGTGATGTCCAAACGCGCTAAACAGGCCGCCTCGGCGCTCTTCGTGTGGGTGATCACTGCTACCTGCCGCAGCAGGGCGAGGCGGATCAAGATCCATCGCCATCCGTAATTTAATGCACAGATCGGTCAGTTCTTCGTGACCGGTACTGGCTGCAATACGAATAATCTCACGCGTGTATTCAGGGTTCACCCGCATGTACTCAACATCAGTAATGCGATTCAGGGTACGGCGCATCAACACATGGATGCGTCCCAACAGACCATAGATGTGCGAGTCGGAATCCATCATTGTTCTCCCTTAGGAAGAGCACAAAAACTAAAACACAGACCCCAAGCGGGGACATTCAGGCGACTCGGAAACACCCTTGTCGCCTTTCAACGTTACTCAATATGCTCGCCGTGCTCAAAGCGATCCAAACCTTCTCGCTCAGCTTCTTCCTCAACACGTAGGCCCGTCATGAGATTGACTAAGAGAAGAATGATGAAGGTACCAACGCCACTGTAAAGCACAGTTACACCAACACCGATCAGTTGCAACAGTACTTGGCCACCAATCATGTTGGCGCTGGCAACACCAAAGACACCCGTGAGGATCGCGCCCACTGCACCACCAATCCCGTGAATGCCGAATGCATCAAGGGAATCATCATAGCCGAAACGACGCTTAATACTGGTTGCACCTAGGTAACACACAACACCAGCGATACCGCCAATAAACAGTGCTGCCATCGGCCCAACAAAACCAGATGCCGGAGTGATCGCCACCAAGCCTGCAACCGCGCCCGAGACAATTCCCAATGCACTTGGACGACCACGTACCAGCCATTCAATTGACATCCAAGCAAAGGCGCCCGTGGCTGCTGCAATTTGAGTCACCAGCATTGCCATGCCAGCCGCACCATTCGCGGCGACCGCTGAGCCGGCGTTAAACCCAAACCAACCGACCCACAACATACCTCCGCCAATCAGCGTTAAAACGAGATTGTGCGGACTCATCGGCTCACGACCAAACCCGCGGCGACGCCCCATCACCAATGCACATACCAGACCAGCAACACCTGCATTCACGTGCACAACGGTACCACCGGCAAAATCTAGGACACCCATTTGTGCCAGCCAGCCACCTGGCTCCCACACCCAGTGCGCCACCGGTGCATAAATGAAAATTGACCAGAGAAAGACAAACCAACAGAGCGCCGAGAATTTCATGCGTTCAGCCGTGGCGCCCGGAATCAATGCCGTGGTGATGATCGCAAACGTCAGCTGAAACATCGCAAACACTGTTTCCGGAATGTTCGCGCCAGCGAGCCCCGCAAGGCCGTCGGGCACCAACCCATCCATGAAGATTCGGTCAATCCCGCCAATGAAACTGTTGCCAGGGCGCAGCGCAAGGCTGTAACCAATGAGAGTCCAAGTCAATGTTACGAGTACGCCGGTAGCAAAGACCTGGCCACACATCGACAACACATTCTTCTTTCGCACCATCCCGCCGTAAAAAAGCGCCACCCCCGGCAGAGTCATAAATAGCACCAGCGCCGTCGAGGTCAGCATCCAAGCAGTATTGCCTGTATCCAATTTATCTTCGGGCACAGCAGGGGCTGCTGCCGATACGGGCACAGGGGCTACAGTGGGCGCCACAACAGGTGCTTCTACTGGCGCGGGTGGGGGGCTGGTTGCCTCCGGTGCTTGCGCATAGGACAAGCCGGATAGTTGCAGTGCACCCATTAGAAGGGCACGGCCTAACAAATGATAAAAGCGATGCTTCAAAGCAAGGGAACGCATGGGTGGCATCCAATAGATAAGTACCCTCTCAATGCAATACTTATGCCACCAAGCCAATATCATTTAAATTCAATCGGTTAACTAAAACACACCCTTCCTGAACTGCGCCAGCATGAAACATTGCACCAAAATCATGCACTTGTGCGGTGCAGCATAAACCCTTGTCCAAACAAGGAAATGTGCTGGCAGGACGGCTCAGCCCCCCATGTTAGAATCTGCCTCCCATAGCCTGCGCCATGCGCAGCACCTCCGGAACGGATTCGAAGAAATGAGCAGCGCAAACGACCCCCTCATCATTGCCGGCAAGGCCTACAACTCACGTCTGCTGGTG
The DNA here is from genome assembly GCA_964499485.1 of uncultured Rhodocyclaceae bacterium. GTDB lineage: Bacteria > Pseudomonadota > Gammaproteobacteria > Burkholderiales > Rhodocyclaceae. The sequence goes on from CAZCLF010000001.1 coordinate 128,732, forward strand.
GGTACCGGCAAGTACAAAGATTTCGCCGAAACGCAGGCTGCCATCGAAGCCTCGGGCTCGGAAATCATCACTGTGGCGATCCGCCGCATGAACATTGGCCAGGATCCGAACCAGCCATCGCTGCTCGACATCCTGCCGCCCTCTAAGTACACCATGCTGCCAAATTCGGCTGGCTGCTACAGCGCTGACGAAGCCGTACGAACCCTACGCCTCGCGCGTGAGCTGCTGGATGGTCATCAATTGGTCAAGCTCGAAGTACTGGGCGACCCGCACACCCTGTTCCCGAACATGCCAGAAACCCTAAAGGCCGCTGAAACGCTGGTCAAGGATGGCTTTCATGTCATGGTGTACTGCGCCGACGATCCCATTCAAGCCAAGATGCTTGAAGAAATTGGCTGTGTCGCCATCATGCCGCTGGCCTCGCTGATTGGTTCGGGCATGGGTATCCTCAATCCTTGGAACCTGCGCCTGATTATTGATAACGCCAAGGTACCAGTGTTGGTCGATGCCGGTGTTGGCACCGCCTCCGATGCAGCTATTGCACTGGAGCTGGGTTGTGACGGCGTACTCATGAATACTGCGATCGCTTCAGCAAGCAATCCAGTGCTCATGGCAAGTGCCATGAAGAAGGGTGTGGAAGCAGGCCGTGAAGCCTTCCTCGCCGGCCGCATGCCGAAGAAGCTGTACTCTGCCAGCCCTAGCTCGCCAACCAGTGGCCTGATTGGCAAGTAAGGCCGTGAGTCTGCGCCGCCTCATCTGCGCAGCCCTGCTCGGTCAGGCGCTGCTTGCCAGCGCAGCAACCCCGGCACCAGCATCAGAAGCCCTTCAGATCGTTTCGGAAGAGCGCCAAGGCTATGCCTTCGAATTCCCGCGGGTGCTTGCACAACAGCGCCTATTCGGGATCGCCCATGGCGTGTCTCTACTCGCCACCGCTTGCCTCGATGTACCGGCTACAGCCGATGCGAGCGCCAGCGCATACACAGCGTGGTATGAACAGCAGCAGGACATCATCACTGCCGTGCGCGAAGAGCTCGCCGTGTTTTACTTTGGTCCGCGTGCCAATGAGGCTAAATGGTCGCACTTGGTCAGCGCTTTGAATTTGCGCCCCAAGCTAAGCCTCGCGCCAGAGTCCCCTGAATTAGCTGCTGCCTGTGCTTCACTGCCAGAAGCCTTGAAACAACCCCGCTATGATCTGGCTGCACTGTTCAAATTAGAGGCCACCCTTGCAGCAATTGGTATTGCCACTCGGGTGGATGCCCATTACACCGCCTGTATTGGACGCCTGCCTACCGCAGAAAGCGCACACCTTAAACAGCAGCATGCCGAGTGGCTTACGCGCGAGGATGCCGCCGTTCAAACGGCACATGCGCAACTCCAGCTGCATTGGCAAGACAGCGCCACCCGCGGCACCGCGGAAGAGTGGCTGGCTAAGCTGCGCGAACACTATGCAAACCCCTCGGCTGACCGCTGCAATAGTCTTGCTGGCTGGCTGCAAACCCCGGCAGCAAGCGTGACACAGAGCTTCGCCCCGGCACCGCCTGTTGTTGCTCAAGCCGCACCCGCTGCCGCAGAAATGCATGCGGTGAGCGCTGTGAAGCCAGTACCCGCCCCGATTGAAAGTGCGTCATTGCCGCCAGTGGCAGCAAACGTGCCAGAAGCCGAGACAACAGATAGCAATCCGATCAAGAGTCTGTTCGAATTTTTCATGAAAGCGTTTGATGAGCGACCCCACGAAGCCCAAACCTCCCCCCATGGCCAACCCGGCCGATCCCAGCGCGCACATCCGTAGTTTCGTACTGCGTCAGGGCCGCGTTTCCAACGCCCAGCGCCGCTTCTATGAAGAACTGATGCCGGTATGGGCCCTGCCCTACGGACAGCAGTTGCTCGACTTCGAGCAGGTATTTGGGCGTAAGGCGCCGACGATCTTCGAGATCGGCTTCGGCATGGGTGAGACCACCGCCACCATTGCGCGCAATCACCCCGAGAACAATTACATCGCGCTTGAAGTGCACACACCCGGCGTCGGCAGCCTGCTCAAAGACATTCAGGAACAAGGCCTCACGAATATCCGCATCATTCAGCACGATGCCGTGGAAGTCCTGCGCGACATGATTCCGATGAACAGTCTGGATGGTGTGCATGTGTTCTTCCCCGATCCGTGGCCCAAGAAGCGCCAGCAAAAGCGCCGTCTGCTACAAGGGCCGATGGTGCATGCCATCGCTGAGCATCTGAAGCCCGGAGGCTATCTGCACAGCGCCACCGACTGGGAAGAATATGCACAGCAGATGCTGGAAGTGTATTCAGCCGAAGCGCTGCTCGAAAACACAGCCGATGGCTTCGCCCCCAAGCCGGCCTACCGCCCGCAAACCAAATTCGAGACACGCGGCCTGCGCCTCGGGCATGGGGTGTGGGACGTGGTGTTCCGCCGCAGGTAATCAGTCAGCTGCCAGGAAAATTTGTAGTAACTGATTCAGGTAACGCTGTCCGCGCAAGGTTGGCTTGATGTGATCTGTCGTGACTTCGAGCAAGCCTTCACGCTGCGCTGCCAAGAGTTCGGACTGCAGGCGCGATAGGGGCAGTCCGGTGCGCTCAGCAAACAGGGCCGAGGGGAAGCCTTCGATGAGGCGCAGGGTATTCATCATGAACTCGCCGGGCAGATCGGCCATCTCGACGATGCGGCGCTCCTGCACAAACTCCCCTTTGGCAGCCCCTTCCAGATAGGCGCGCGGATGCTTGTGGCGCATCTCGCGCACGATCTCGGCATGGTTAGAAATCTTGCCATGCGCGCCAGCACCAATCCCCAGATAGTCACCGAAGGTCCAGTAATTCAGATTGTGGCGCGACTGCATGCGCGGCTTGGCGAATGCAGAAGTTTCGTAATGCTCAAAGCCTGCCGCAGCAAGCGCTTCTTCCACCATGTCTTGCATGTCTGCAGATAAATCATCATCGGGTAGCGGTGGCGGGTTCTGATGGAAGGCGGTATTCGGCTCCATGGTCAGGTGATAGGCGGACAGATGCTGTGTGCCGAATGCAATCGCCGTACGGAAGTCCTCCTGCGCCTGTGCCAGCGTTTGCTCGGGCAGGGCGTACATCAAATCGATGTTCACATTGTCGAAATGGCGTAGCGCAATCTCGATCGCACGCCGCGCTTCATCGCCATCGTGGATACGCCCGAGGGCCTTGAGCTTATCGGCGTCAAAGCTTTGAATACCGAGCGACACACGGTTGATACCAGCAGCACGGAAGGCGGCAAACTTTTCAACCTCGACCGTACCTGGATTGGCCTCCATTGTGATCTCGGCTTCGGGCACCAGTGCGACACGAGTCCGAATGCCGGTCAGTAGGGCATCCATCCCTACACCCGAGATCAAACTGGGAGTTCCACCGCCGATAAAGACCGTGCCAATTCTTCTGCCCCAGATCTGCGGCAAGGCGGCTTCAAGGTCGGCAATGACAGCGGCAATGTACGCGGCTTCGGGGATGTCACCCTTGGCTTCGTGTGAGTTGAAGTCGCAGTAGGGGCACTTCTTCACACACCACGGCCAGTGGATGTAGAGTGAAAGCGGAGGCGGTGTCTGTAGGCCGCTTGCTGTCACCACCGTGGAAGTTGCTGCGAAGCTTGGCGCAGCAGCAATCGGAATGACGGTTCTCTTCATGCGCTGCGCAGTTTTTCCTGAAGCTTTGCGATCAGCTGCTGCAACGCGACGCCGCGATGGCTGAGCGTGTTCTTCTGCTCGTGCCCTAATTCAGCGGCCGTTGCATTGAGTGCCGGCACGAAAAACAGAGGGTCGTAGCCAAAGCCTTCAGCGCCGCGTGGCGCGTCGAGGATCTCACCATGCCATTCGCCTTCGGCAATCAAGGGCTGTGGATCATCAGCATGGCGCACGAAAACAAGTACGGCGACGAAATGGGCACGTCTATCTGTTTTCCCCTGCAACTGCTCAAGGAGATAAGCGTTATTGCGCGCATCCGATTTGGGTTCGCCAGCATAGCGCGCGGAACGCACGCCGGGCGCCCCCCCGAGGACATCGACACACAGACCGGAATCATCAGCCAGCGATGGAAGACCAGTATGGCGCGCGCAGTGTCGTGCCTTAGTCAACGCATTTTCGACAAAGGTGAGATACGGCTCTTCAGCCTCGGGCACATTCAACGCGGATTGCGGTATGACCTCAAAATCCAGCGGCGCCAGCAGCTGGCCAAACTCGCGCAGCTTGCCCGCATTGTTGGAAGCAAGAACCAGCTTTTGCATACTTAAATTCCCAGTGCGGCTTTCTGCGCAGCAACGATGTCGGCGATGCCCTTGTCACCCAAACTCAACAGCGCATTCAACTCATCACGCGTGAATGGCGCGCCTTCTGCGGTCCCTTGGATTTCGACCATGCCGCCGCTGCCGGTCATCACGATATTCATGTCGGTATCGCAGGCCGAGTCTTCCGGGTAGTCGAGATCCAGCACGGGCACGCCTTCAACGATGCCCACGGACACGGCGGCGACGAAATCGCGTAGCGGATTGGCCGCCAACTTGCCACTCTTAACCAGGCCATCGAGGGCGTCATAGAGCGCTACACAGGCACCGGTAATCGAAGCACAACGTGTGCCGCCATCGGCTTGAATCACATCGCAGTCGAGGGTGATCTGGCGCTCGCCAAGGGCCTTGAGGTCGGTCACGGCGCGCAAGGAGCGGCCAATGAGGCGCTGAATTTCCTGCGTACGGCCTGACTGCTTGCCGCGTGCGGCTTCTCGGGCACTGCGCGTATGTGTCGAGCGCGGCAGCATGCCGTACTCAGCCGTGACCCAGCCTTCGCCTTTACCACGCATAAAGCTCGGCACAGTTTCTTCAACGCTGGCAGTGCACAGCACCTTGGTGTTGCCGAACTCGACCAAAACGCTGCCTTCAGCATGCAAAGTGAAGTGACGGGTGATTTTGAGTGCGCGCAACGCATCGTTAGCGCGGCCTGAATGTCGTGACATAAGTTCAGTTCCTGATGGGTAAATTTTGCTTGATCGAGTTGCGAATCTCTTCGATCGCTTCCTCAATCTCGTTATCGCTCAAAGAGGCATTTGCATTTTGCTGCGCGCCTTGCGGCGGCATGGTGTACACGTCCATGGGCATGGTCGGCATGTCGCTATAGCAGATCAGCTCGCCATCCTCGTCCTCTTCCCAATTGATGGCGATGATGGACAGATTGTCGCTGCTCTTGCCCGCCCGTTGTTCTGCCTCATCAAGCAGACGCGGGACACTGTTGAGTACATTGGTGTACGCAATCTGCGGGCATAGATCATCTTCCAGTGGCCCCCATACGCCATCTGTGCACAGGATAAGAATGTCGCCATCGATCATCGGCGTTTTTCGCGAGAAATCGATCTGCGGTTCCTGCTGACCACCAAGGCAGCTGAATATACGGTTGCGTGCTGGGTGACGGCGTGCCTGTTCCATGGTCAGAGAACCGCTATCGACCAATGTCTGCACCAGCGAATGATCGCGCGTCTGGCTCAGAATCTTGCCATCACGCACCAGGTAAAGACGTGAGTCGCCAACGTGCGCCCAATATGCCACACCGTTCTGCACTACACAGACCACACAGGTGGTACGTGGATTTTCTGGCAAGCCCTGTCGTTCTGATTCGGCGCAGATTTCGCTATGCGCACCTTCAATCGCAACGGAGAGGAAGAACATCGGATCGGGCAGATGCGGGCGGGCCTCGCGTTGGAAGAGCGTGGTGATGTGATTGGTCGCAATCTGTGCGGCCATTTCACCGTGGGCATGTCCACCCATGCCATCCGCAATCACCAACAGCAATGCATCACGCGAATAGCAATACGCCACGCGATCCTGATTGATCTGGCGTGTGCCAATCCTGCTTTCCTGATAAATCGTGAACTTCATCGTCTCACTCTCTCGCGCAGGCGGCGGTTGAGGGTCGTCAGCCAGCTATCGCGCGGTTCGCTCTCTGGTGTTTCAGCCAGACTTTTCTGCAAGGCAAAGACACTCATCGGGCGCTCCAGATAATCGAGCTGCATACACCAGTCGATGGTCTCCAGCAGCTGACTGCTGTACTTGCCGCGCCAGCGGTCGCTCGCGGGCTCCAGCGTATCGTCCTTGAGGCGGGTATTCGCGGCCGGTGGCGAGGCGTGCGCAAGGCAGGCATACATCGTGGCGCCCACGGCGTAGATATCGGTCCAGGGGCCCAGCTGATCTTGTGCCTCATATTGCTCTGGAGCAGCAAAGCCGGGTGTGTAGGTCGGGCGTAAGGAGGGCGAATCGTTTTCCAGTGCCTGACGGGCAGCGCCAAAGTCGAGCAGAACCGGTGTGCCGTCCATACGCAAGTAGATATTCGACGGCTTGATATCAAGATGCAGAAAGCGCTGCGCATGCACTTCGCGCAAACCATTCAGTAACCGCGAGAACACCACGCGCAAGAAACGTTCGCTGATATTGCCGCGATGCTTCATTACATGCTCGCGCAGGGTGCGGCCTCGCTCATACTGCATGACCATGTACACCGTGGCATTGGCACGGAAAAAATTGAGCACCCGCACCACATTCGGGTGATTCAAACGGGCCAGAGAACGGCCCTCCTCAAAGAAGCACTTGAGGCCATGATTAAAGGCTGACAGATTCTCTTCCTGAATCACGGGAAGGATGTGCCCCTCACTGCGCAGTGCCAGTGTGTTGGGCAGATATTCTTTGATGGCCACCTGCGTGCCCTCTGCATCCTGCGCCAGATAGACGATGGAAAACCCACCGAGCGAAATTTGACGCTCGATGCGATATTCGTCGAGCTGGAAGCCCGGCGGCAAAGGGTGGTTAATCTGGGTGATTGGCATAGCTTATACTCGCGGCATTCTCCCACAAGCCGCCGCAAATTCCATGATCCAGAGCATGACCGGCTATGCCGCCGGTACCCGTGACCTAGGCAGTGCCATTCTCAATATCGAGCTGAAAAGTGTGAACTCTCGCTACCTCGATCTTGGTTTCCGTATGAGCGAGGATCTGCGCACCCTTGAAATGCCTATCCGCGAGCTGCTCTCGGCCAAGCTCTCACGCGGCAAGATTGAATGCCGCGCCTACCTGCAAAGCCAGCATTCGACACAAGGCAATGCCGATGATGCCGCCCCGAATGCGGCCGTAATTGCACGCCTTGTGCAGTTGCAAGCAGGGGTATTGAATGCGCTGCCCAACGCCACACCGCTATCCGTGAATGAAATTTTGCGCTGGCCCGGTGTACTCGCCGAGGACAGCCTTGCTGCCGACACTCTACAACGCGAAAGCCTTGCCTTAGTCAGCGCCCTGCTGGATGAGCTGCTAGCCACGCGGACTCGCGAAGGCGACAAGCTTGTCGCGGTACTGCGCGAGATCAGCGCACGCATGCGTGCTTGGGTCGCGCAAGCTGCACCGCTGATGCCGCAAGCACTGGCAGATTATCAAGATCGACTCTCGGCCAAGTTGCGCGAGGCCGTTGCCAATCTGGACGAGGACCGCATCCGTCAAGAGGTTGGCGTCTTCGCTGCCAAGATTGATGTGGCAGAAGAGTTGGCACGCCTCAATACGCACCTCGATGAACTCGAACGCGTCTTGAAGAAAGGCGGTGCAGTGGGCAAGCGTCTCGACTTCCTGATGCAGGAGCTCAATCGCGAAGCCAATACCTTGGCCTCCAAATCAGTCTCTGCAGAAATCACCGTGATTGCGCTGGATCTCAAGCTGGCCATCGAGCAGATGCGCGAGCAGGTACAGAACCTCGAATGACCAGCGCAGGACGCGGCTGAGCCATGGAAGCCCTGCTGCTTTTCGCCGTCGTCTATGCCCTACATCTGGTGCCGGTATTCGCGCCGCCCACCTGGATGGCGATTGCCCTAGTCGCGCTGAATCGTCCTGAGCTGAATCCGTTTGTGGTGGCCGTCATCGCTGCACTGGCCGCGACCTGCGGGCGAGTCACGCTCGCCTATGGCGCTAAGGTGCTGGTGCGCGAACGCTGGATGAGCGAGCGCACGCGTGAGAATGTCGATTTTCTCGGTCGCCTGATTGAGAAGCGGCGCGGTGCGCGCTATGGGTTGTTACTGCTCTATCTCTACAACCCGGCCTCGAATTGCCTGTTCATCGCACACAGCCTAGCCCGTCTGCCAATTGCGATGATTGCCCTGCCCTTCCTGATCGGACGGCTCACGACCTATACGTTGTGGGGCATGGCGGCACAAAGTGTGGCGCAGCAATTCCGTCTCGACGAACGTGACTGGAGCACCTATCTGGGGGGGTATTTCATCCTCACCCAGCTGGTGTTGCTAATGGCGCTATGGCTGTTTACGCGGCTGGACTGGCGCGCACTACTTGAGCGCCGCCACGTGCGTCTGATCGACTATAGCAGCCGGCCGCCCGTCAAGGATCAGGTTTCGGACAAGTGAGCGCGCAGCATGGACGGAGTCAGTCCAGTCCAGCGCTTAAGGGAACGACGGAAGTTGTTGGCGTCGTGGAAGCCCAGCCAGGCTGCAATCTGTTCGTTGCTATAGCCGTGGGTATGAATCAGCTGCAAGGTCACATGCGCGCGCACCTGATCAAGCTCGGCCTGGAAGTGAGTACCGTGAACCGCCAGATGGCGCTTGAAGGTGGCCGGACTCACATCGAATTCGGCACTGGCCTGCTCCAGCGTCGGCGCCAACCGCACATGCGCCATCAGGTAATCATAGAGGGCGGCAAGCAGGCTCAGGCTGCGTTCGCTTTCCGGCACGGCCGCCAGCGCAGCCGACACGGCCATGGCACTACCGCGCGGCCATGGCTTGTCCAGCCAGGCAAGCGGCAGGCTCATGGCATCCATGTAATCGTTGAAACGCAGCTCGGTGCCCAGATGCACGGCGTACTGCTCGATGTGCGCGGGCCGCGTGCGATTGAAGCGGAAGCTCCAGGGCAGGCGCTCACCGCTCAGCCAGCGGCTCATGCCGGTGACCGCCGCCATCATCATCTCGACGACGAAGGCGCGCTGCGCCGGCATGGCGCAACTGTCGGTCCAGTAGAGCACGGCGTTGTCGCCATGTATCGTCAGATGCGGCGCCAGTAGCGGGCTGAGGCAAGACTGCCAGACAATCAGGATTTCCAAGGCCTGACGCAGACTGCCGGCGTGCAGCAGGGCGTGGCTGAGATTGCCGAAGTGACCAGGCAGCAACTGCGTGCCCAACATGAAACTGGTATCCGCCACCGCCAGGCTTTTGTGCAGATTGCCCAGCAAGTGCAGATATTCGTCCGGGCTGATGCAGCTTTCCGGCGCCAGCACGTCGCATTCAAACAGGCGCGTACCGCGCAGCAGCACATCGCTGCCGAGATCGCGACTGTGCGCAAACTCCATCAGCAAGGCGGCCTGATGTCGCGCCGGGATGAAGCGCGCTGAGGGCTGATAGTAGGTGCTGGCCACTGGAGACTCAGACAACCGCAGGACGAGCGTTTGATGCCGGCTGCATCTCCAGCGCGGTATTGAGTTCGGCCAACAGGCGTACCGGGTCAGCGCCGGCCGGTGCAGAGACAGTACGGGCGGCCAAGTGCAGCCGTTCGCCATCGCGCGTGTGGTGTGCCAGCGAAGATACGGCCTGCTGCAAATGCACCGCCATCCAGCTTGCTTGTGTCGCTGTGGTATTCGGCATGAGGATGGCGAAACGATCACCGGCATAGCGACAAACCAAGTCCTGTGGGCGCAAATTGAGCAGGAGCAGATGGGTAATCGCCTGCAGTAGCCGATCGCCTTCGCGCTGCCCATGCTCGCGATTGACGAGGTGGAAACGGTTGATGTCGAGCAGTACCAGCGCGGCAGTCTGCTCTGGATGCTGTTTCTGTTCCAGGCTGATCTGGCGACGCAGATAGTCGGCGTTGGCGAGTTGAGTGATGCGGTCGAAAGAACGGTGGTCGCGGAACAGACGCTCACGCTTCTGCATGTGTTCATTCAGTGAGAACTGCTCCTGGCGCCAGAAGTAGAGACCTGCGGTCAGCGTAAGCATGCCGATGGGCATCAGCGCTTCCAGCCAGTTGTCCCAGTACTGTGCCGCCGGGATGGTGAAAAACTCGTCAAGACAGTCGGCCCAGGCGCCGAGCATGAGGGCGATGAGACCGCCCGCCAGCAACAGGGTAACGCGCCCGCCCGGCCGGCTGCCGAGTATCAGCATCGCCCACAGCGCTGACATCAGTGCGGTTCCGCCTTCAGCGACGATATCCATCCACTTCAAGTGGTCCATGGGCTTGGGCGTACCCAAGCCGCCGTAGAGGGCGAAGCAGAGCAGGCTGACGAGAATTAGGCAGGCTAGGGAAGTACGGTTGAGCAGGGACATGATGAGGCCGGATCAGGAAATGCTGCGATCCTAGGTGGGCCAGATGACAGCAAGATTGCAAAACGCTTGCGGCAGGCCCGGGGGTTCGATCAGCTCACATGAGGCGCCGACATTGCTCCAAAGCCGCGAGTCCTTTCACCAGGCGGCCCATGGCGCCTGCCTCGTTGTTTAACGTGGCTCAGGGCACAAAAGCTCAAATGCCATTCGAAACGCCGCCGAGCCCCAGATTTCCCGGGGCTTGGTAAGTACTCTGTCACGCAACTGAAATTTTCCGCCCCTAGTCTGCGCACCGTTCGCAGGACTTACTTATCAAGGGGAATACATTGCAGGCAACAAATCAACCAACCGGCGCCCATCTATGGCGCCGCACGCTCCCGGCCATGGCCGTTGCAGCCGCCCTCAACTCCATGGCTTACGCCGAGCAGGTTCAGCCAGCCCCATCGGTGCTATCCGAGGTCAAGGTGGTCGGCCAGGCCGCGAGCATGGACAGTGCCCTCGACGTACAGCAGATGGCCGACAACATTGTCAGTGTCGTGCATGCCGACGGGATAGGCCAGCTGCCGGATGCCAATGCAGCCGAAGCGCTGCAACGCCTGCCGGGTGTTTCTGTAGAGCGCGATCAGGGCGAAGGCCGGTATGTGCGCATTCGTGGCCTGGGGCCGGACCTAAATGCCGTCACCATCAATGGCAGCCTGGTACCTGCCCCGGAAAGTGGCCGTCGCGCAGTGCAGATGGATGTGCTGCCTGCCGGCATGATCCGCTCCCTAGAGGTCACCAAGACACTGACGCCGAGCATGGATGCCAATTCTGTCGGCGGTACGGTCGATGTAAAGACACTCTCCGCCTTTGATCACCAGGGGCTGTTCTACTCGCTTGAAGGTGGCTTAAGCCACGACACAAATACGGGCAAGGAAAGTCCAAATTTTGCCGGCACAGTGAGCAACCGCTTCCTCGATGGCACCCTGGGCGTATCCTTCGGCCTCAGCTCTTCTGAACGCAAATTTGGCTCCGACAATGTCGAGGCTGGTGCCGCCAACTGGAACGCCAACAACCAGCTCAAGGCCATGCAGCGCCGCGACTACACCATCACCCGGCAACGCGATGGCGGCATGCTCAATGTCGAGTACAAGCCGACCAATGAAGAGAACTACTACCTCCGTACACTCTACAGCCGCTTCTCGGATGATGAGGTCCGCCAGCGCAACAACATCACTTTCAGCACGAACCGCAGCGAAGGTGTGTTGGGAAATACCACCTCACAACGAGAGCTGAAGGCGCGCAAGGAAAGCCAGGACATCCTCTCGCTCACCGCAGGTGCAGAGCGTAAGCTCGGCGAATGGGATGTTGCAGCCGCCTTCGGTACCACGCGCTCTGGTGAAGATACTCCACAATATATCAACTCTGCGCGCTTCAACTCAGGCACCACCTATCAAGCCGGATTTATCGATACCAGTCGCCTTATACTAATCGGTAGTAGCGCCATCAATTCAGCCACCGGCTATACCCTAAATCGCATTCAGCTGGCTGCACAGGACACCTCTGACACGGAAAACCACCTGAAGCTGGATCTCGGTCGCAAGCTCAAACTCTTCGGCCTCGACTCCGAACTCAAGTTCGGTGCCAAAGCCAGCCGCCGGACCAAGAAAAACAACCAGACGGCCTGGTCGATTTCTGGCGCAACCTTTGGAAGCCCAGCCCTTTCGGGCTTTGTCGACAACAGCGTGGACTATGCCTATGGAGACTTCAGCCCCGGTATCAGCGTGGGCGCAATCAAAAATTTGCTGGGTACGGTGAACGTCAATAACTTCATCGACAACACCAACTCCACCATCAATGACTTCACCATGCACGAGGACATCAATGCCGCCTACGTGCAAAACACCTTCAATATCGGCATGACACGCATCCTTGCCGGGGTGCGCTATGAGTCCACTAATTTCAGGGCTAAAGGGACAGGCCTCAGCGGCACTAATTTCGTCAGCAACGAGCGTGACCGCCGCGACAATCATGTCTTGCCTGCACTGCATATACGCCACGATCTCGACAACGACACCTCAGTTCGCGCTGCTTGGACCAACTCAGTGGTACGCCCTACCTTCGAGCAGCTGGCGCCCGGCTTCAACATTGTCGGCACCGATGCCACATTTGGCAACCCGGACCTGAAACCACTCAAGTCTGCCAACTTCGACTTGGGCATAGAGCGTCGCCTCGGCTACGCAGGCGCTGCCTCGGCCTATGTCTTCTACAAGAACATCAAGGATTTCACCTACAACACCAACCTCGCCGGCACCGGCAACTGGGTTGGTTACACCACGGCCAACACCTTTGCCAACGGCGACAGCGCTAGTGTCAGCGGCCTTGAGCTCGCCTATGCACAATCCTTCAGCTTCCTGCCGGCACCGTGGAACGGCATGCTCCTGTCAGCCAATGCAACGGCCACCCACTCGAGTGCAGAAATTACTGGCCTCGGTGGCGGCAAACGCAATATCCCACTGCCCAGCCAGTCTGACCTGACTTACAACATCATGCTCGGCTATGAAAAGGGACCGGTCAGTGTGCGCCTCGCCGCCACCTACAAGTCAGCCTATCTGCTGACCATCGACCCCAGTGGTGCCAGCGGTGATGCCTATGTTTCACCACAGATGCATTATGACTTCTCGAGCCGCTACAACATCAGCAAGAGCATTCAGGTGGTGTTCGAAGCGCTCAATTTGAGCAACGAGAAATACTACGTATATGCCGGCAATGCGAGCCGCAACTCGCAATACGAATCCTACGGACGCACCTACAAGCTGAGTGCAAAGATCGCCGCTTTCTGATGATGCAACCGCGGGTCCGGCCAAGCCGGGCCCGCCTTATGGACAGCCCATGCCACGCCTACTTTCAACCATTGCGTTTTTACTTCTGATTTCCTTCATGTCGGCCCCTGCCAGTGCTGCGTCCGATATCCATGTCCTGCCAGACAGCACGCGCCTGATTCTCGAAAAGCAATCCATCCGGCTTGCCGATGCAGAAGGCATGACGCTTGCCAGCCTGCCCATTCGCGCCCGCCATGCCGACTGGCGCCCGACCAACACTGGCTACATCGCCGCAGTCTTCGATGCAGACCGACAAGTACCGCTACTGCTGCAGATTTCCACACATGGCATGGTGATAGCGCAAAGCTTGCCGGCGGTAAACTTTGCCCTTGAGACCTTGTGCCTGTACCGCGATACGCAGCAGCTAAACCATCTCTTCCTGATCGCCAAGGATGGTCAGGCAGAGCAGTGGCTGCTGGGCACTCAAGCGGCCGCTGCACCACGCCTGTTGCGCAGGCTGGCCCTGCCTCCCGCCACTACTAACTGCCGTGCTGACGATGCTCGCCAGCGCCTGTATGTCCAGGAGAATGGCTATGGTGTCTGGGCCTATGCCGCCGATGGCGAAGGTGTTCCGCAACGCCGCTTCGTCGGCAAGCGCATACCTAAACTTGCGCCATCACAGCGTCAGAATACTGCACTGCCGATAGTCGTCGCCACTGCGCAAACAGCACCCGTCGCCCGCAGCGGTGATGCTGCCGACGATCCAGCCATCTGGGTTCATCCAATGGATTCCAGGCAATCACGTGTATTCGCTACCAATAAGAAGCAAGGCTTGCTCAGCTACGACCTGCAAGGCACACAACAACAGTTGATTGAAGCCGGCCGCCTCAACAATGTCGATATCCGTCAGCAGCTTGAGCTGGACGGCACCTCAGTCGACCTGGCGATTGCCACCCAGCGTGACGAGAATGCCCTGGCTGTTTTCGAAATCAACACGACGGGCGAAGCACGCGACGTGGCGCGCATCCCCACCGGCCTGGCGGAAATCTATGGCACTTGCCTGTACCGCACGCCACAAGGCGGGCTGGAAGTTTTTGCCAACGACAAAGATGGTCGCTTCGAGCATTACCGAATTTTGCGCAAGGGCAACGCCTACGTCGGCGAACGGCTGGGTGGCTTTCGTGTCTCCAGTCAGCCGGAAGGTTGCGTAGTTGATGATCGCAATGGTCGCCTCTTCATCGGTGAGGAAAAACGTGGCATCTGGACCCTGCCGGTGGCAGGCGGAAACCCCGAGCTGATCCTCGCCACGGGCAAGCTACTGGTCGCCGACGTCGAAGGCTTGAGCCTCTATCACGGCAAAAAAAGCAGCTATCTGATTGCCTCCAGCCAAGGCAATAACAGCTATGTGGTACTTGATGCCCTACCGCCGCACAAGGTGCGTGGTGCTTTCCGCATCGGCATCAATGCACAGGCCGGCATAGATGGAGTGTCGGATACGGATGGTCTGGATGCAAGCGCCGTGAATTTCGGTGGTGCCTATACTGAGGGCATGCTGGTGGTACAGGATGGCTACAAGCGCCTGCCCGACAGCGCCCAGAACTTCAAGTACGTCGCCTGGCGCGACATCGCGCGCGCATTGGATCTCAAATGACCGAAGCGTCCTTGATGCTGCATCCGCCACTGCCACCGAACCAGCATTTCACCGGGCCTTCCGGCCGACGCGCTGGAGCAGCGACCGTGGCACTGGGCATTCACGGGCTGGTCCTGCTGCCCCTGCTTGTGAGTACCCCGACGCCACTGCCTGCAAGTAGCCAGGCTGTTATGGTCGGTGTCACCGTCAATGCGCCTGGAGTAAAAACTGCAGCGCAAGCTCCAACTTCGGCTCCGGCAACGCCAATGCCGACGCCGCATCTGCCAAGAACCACCGTAACGCACGCGCCGCCGAGCGCGCGCAGCATTGACGTGACCCCAGAAGCAGCCGCGGAATCTCAGGTGCAAACCCGCACGACTGCGACAGAGGCCACGAGCAGCAAAGCCTCCGCGGACAACGACAACGCCATCGAAGCGCCGCGCTATCAGGCCGCCTATCTCAACAATCCGCAACCGCCCTACCCCGCCATGTCGCGCAAGCAACGCGAGGAGGGTACGGTGCGTCTGCATGTCATGGTCGGTGCAAATGGTCATGCCGAGCTGGTGAAGGTCAAGGTGAGCAGCGGCCATGAGCGCCTAGACATGGCGGCCCGCGCCGCGGTGCAGGAGTGGCGCTTCGTGCCGGCGCGTCAACGCGGTCAAAACATTGCCGGCTGGGTCGAAGTACCCATCAAATTTCAACTGGAGAAATGAACATGAATTACGTAACCTATTTTTTTGAAAATACGGATGCGCTCGGCGCCATGCTGTTCTGCCTGCTGGTGCTGATGTCGCTGGCGTCGTGGTTCTGCATCGCCGCCAAGGGCATGCAATTCTGGCAACTCACGCGCAGCGGCGAGCAGTTCCGTCATGAGTTCTGGCACACCCCCACGCCGCGCGAACTCGTCGCCGACAGCCCCTTTGCCCGTCTCGCTGCCGCCTCCATCGCCGTGCACAACGATGTGCGCGATACGCGCAGCGATGGTGATGAATTGCTGCTGCGCTGCATGCAGCGTCTTGTCGGCGAGGAAGGCGCTCGTCTCGACAATGGTCAGACCCTACTGGCCTCCATTGCCGCTGTCGCCCCTTTCATCGGCCTCTTCGGTACGGTCTGGGGTGTGCAGCATGCACTGTCGGCCATCGGCACCGCCGGCGCTGCTTCCCTGGAACAGATCGCGGGGCCGGTCGGTGAAGCACTGATCATGACGGCACTGGGCCTAGCGGTGGCGATTCCGGCCGTGCTTGCCTACAATGTGTTCTCACGCAGCAGCCAGACGTTGCTCGCCAAGCTGGACGGCTTTGCCCACGAGCTGCATCACTATCTCGTGACCGGCCAGGCACTGCCTGCCTCCGTGCGGGGTATCTGAGCATGGCCTTCTTGAGTCCCGGCGCCGCCGGACGCGGCGTACCGCGCGCGGAAATCAACATGATTCCGCTGATCGATGTCATGCTCGTGCTGCTGGTGATTTTCATGGTCACTGCGCCGCTGCTCACGCATGCCGTCAAGCTCGACCTGCCACGCGCCAACTCGCAGCAGAAACAGGCCGCGCCGAAGGTCGACATCTCCATCGACGCGGCCGGCCAGCGCTACTGGGATGGCGAGGCGATGGCCCTAGCCGAACTCGAAATTCGTCTTGAAGTACTCGGCCGCCAGAATCCCGAGACCGAACTGCATCTGCATGCCGATAAGTCGGCACGCTACGAGCTGGTAGCGGAATTGATGACCAGTGCCTCGCGCGCCGGTCTGCAACGTATAGGCTTCATCACACAGGCATCGCAATGACCAATCTCTATCGACGCAATCTGATCAAGAGCGCTGGCGCGCTGTCCTCCCTCACGCTCTTGGGCCCGCTCGCTGCCTTGCAAGCGCGTGCTGCAAACCGTCAAACTCTGTTGATCGCCAACCCATATGGCCCACTGGCGCCAGTCAACGATCTGTCTACTGGGCTGCCGTTGTTGCGATTACCCAAGGGCTTCAGCTACGCTAGCTTCGGCTGGGCCGGGGACCGTATGTCCAACGGCCTGCCTTGCCCCGCGCTGCATGACGGCATGGGCGTGGTGAGCACACGCGGCAATGAAGTCACGCTGATCCGCAATCACGAAGTCGGTCTCGGCAGGGATGCCGTCTACTTCGGTGCAGAGGCGGTCTATGACCGCGGCCAGATCGCCGGACAATACGCCAACGGCGGCACCACACAACTGAGTTTCCGCGACGGCAAGTGGCTGGAAATGAAGCCGGCGCTGGGCGGCACCTTGGCCAACTGTGCTGGTGGCGTTACTCCGTGGGGAACCTGGCTGACATGCGAAGAAGTAGGTGCCGATGATGCCAGCAGCAGTGGCATGAAACATGGTTATGTATTCGAGGTGCGTCCCAATACATCTAGCAATGCTCAGCCCATCGTCGGCATGGGTCGCTTCCGCCATGAAGCCGTAGCGATCGACCCGTCCAATGGCATTGTTTACATGACTGAGGACGACTCCGGTAAGTCTGGTTTCTATCGTTACATTCCCAAGGTGAAGGACGGCAAGCCCGGCAGCCTTGCTGCTGGCGGGGTTCTGCAGATGGCGCGTGTGGCTGGCGACCGCAATGCGAATATCGCCGTCGCTAGCGTTGGGCACGCTCATCCGTTGGAGTGGGTAGATATCCCCGACCCGGACTCGAATCGGGGCGTTGCCGAAGCTGGCGGAAAAACTATCTTCAACACCTCCGGCCCCTTCCGTCAAGGCTGGGCTCAGGGGGCACTACGCATGAATCGTGGCGAAGGAATCGCCTTCCACGATGGCAAGATATATGTAATGGATACCACCGGTGGTGAAGTCCATACCGGCGCAATCTGGGAACTTGACCTAGAAACACAAATCCTTCAGTGCATCTATGCCTCGAAGGGCATGTTGTTCGGGAATATGGGTGACAACATTACGGTCAGTCCCCGCGGAGGTCTGCTGATCTGCGAGGATGCAAATTCAACTGCAGTTGATGAATACGGCGCGGGGGAACGGTTGATGGGATTGACCCCAAAAGGGGAAATATTCATCTTCGCCAAAAACAACTATGAGGTCGATGCAGAAACTTTGAAACGTGTTGGCAAGTCAGTTACTCATGCCGGCAACAAGCGTGATAGCGAGTTCTGCGGAGCATGTTTCGATGCAACAGGAAAGTATCTATTCGTAAATGCGCAAGAACCAGGTATTACCTATGCGATTTCTGGGCCTTGGCAGCATGGTCCGCTGTAACTGGGTTAGTAAATCAATGATGGTATCCACTCATAGATACCGCCATCCGCCTGTAATGAGAAATACAGGTGCCCTTCCTTTAATAGATAGCTACGCACGTAGGGCATGTCGCGCGCAATCCGCGTGTCGAGTGACCCGGGCTGGCAAAGCGCACGCGTCATCGCCAGTGCGCCGAACTGCAAACTACCGCCGCTTGTTGATGCTGGCTCAGCACGCCAGCTACCGCTCGCTCGGTTGCAATCCAGACGCATCGCCACGCGACCATCACGACCAAAGCTGACGGTGTAGAGCGTCTTATCCGGGACGCGCGTTGTGCCTTGTGTATCATCCATCGACTGGATGGCCTGCAGCTGCCATGCGGTATCCGCCAAGTGATCTATTCGCGGGTTGAGACCAGCACAGCCGCTGGTGACGAGTGCCGCACAGAGCAGAAGCAGCACACGCATTACTTGGATGCTCAATCGGCAATACGACAGCGCATTTCAGGGGCGCCGTAGCCCCACTGTATGGTGGCCTCGCCCTGATGCTCCCACAGGAACTCGTTGCGTCCAACGTAACGCGTACCGCTTGCGGCAGCAGCCTGATACATCAGCGATGTGCTGTCTCCGCGCTCAGCAATCAGGGTGGCGGGCTCGGTGTCAAAGTAAGTCGCAATCACTTGATCGGCAGCCTTACCGTTGCAGACATACGTTACTGGGGCAGACGCTGCCACCAGTCGATAGCTGGCTTGCAACTCGGCGATGCGGCGCACATAGGATTCTTTGGCACATGACCGTTTGTCATCGCGCTTCCAGCAATCGTTGCGACCTTTGACCCAGCCACGCTGAGAGGCTTTGAGCACGGGTGGGCGCTCATGCGTCGCCTTGCGCAACGCTGCCTTATAAACACCAGCAAGCTTATGGTCGAGGGCGGTCAACTCGGCATGCTGACAAATCAGAGTTTCGATGCTGGCGGTGGTCTTGCTGCAATCAAAGGTAGGTGCAGCACGTACTGTCGAGCTTAGGCAACACAACAGGAGCGCGAAGAGGGATGTGAGATAACGGCGCATGGCGGACTCGCAGGCAAGGAGATCGCCACAATTCTGCCGGGAATCAGGCAGCGATGGCGCTCGCGTAGAGGATTTCGTAGGTCGCCGGCAAGCCTTGTGTGACGCGGTGCTCTTCGTAGTGGTTGAGCATGGTCTGCCACGCCTGCTTGCCGGTCAGCCCGCGCGGACGCCCTGCGGTTGCGTTGTGTGCACCAATGGCTTTGAGCTCAAGCATGAGGCTGCGCACATCCGGGTAATACAGCACTTCAGGAGCGCTACGCAGCTCAACGTCACTGAAACCTGCTGCAAGCAGCTGCTGCTGTAGCGCATCCATCGCAGTAAAACGGCTGACATGGGTATGGTCGTCGCTGAAGCTCGTACGCAACTCTTGCAGACTGGCTGGACCAAAGGTGCTGAATAGCAGACGCCCGCCCTTGCGCAGGCTGCGGTACAGTCCTGCAAACGCCAGATCCGTTCGATTACACCACTGCAACATCAAACTGGACCAAGCCAGATCAAGACTAGCGGGCGCGAGTGACAAGTCCTGCACATCGGCACACACGGGGGTAATACCGGGCACGCGGCGACTGGTGGTGTTCAGCATGGCCGGCGCGATGTCTAGGGCATACAACTGTGCCTGTGCAAAACGCTGCGCCAATGCTGCAGTGCCATAGCCGGTGCCACAACCGGCATCGAGAATCGCGCTGGGGGAAAGCGCGGCACGATCAAGCTCAGCCAACAATTGATCCGCCACACGTCGTTGCAAGGCTGCAGCTTGGTCGTAGCTGCTGGCGGCGCGATCAAAGGAACGACGCACGCGTACGCTCTCCAAGTGGGAGGCGCTGGCATCATCGGGGGTAGCGCCGGCACGATCCGGGCGCGCAATATCAGTCATCAAGAAACATCTGCAGAGCTGCCAATACCTCGGCCGTATGACTCAACATCGGCGCATGCCCGCAGTGTGGCAAGCCATGCAATCGGACATGCGGCAAGGTAGCTGCCAACCATTCGGCAGCGGCGAAAGGCGTAATTGTATCGCCCTCGCCATGCAGCAGTAGCGTTGCTTGCTGCGGCGGGGCTTCGCGCAAAGGTGTGCGCAGATCCGTCTCTGCCAAGAAATGAAGGCCAGCGCTCAGTGCCTCTGGATCAGGTGTCGGCGCGGCCGCCAGCAAGGCGCGCAATTGCCGGCGCACGCTGCGCACATCAGCTTCGCCTTCAGCCAGTAGATCAGCAAATCGAGCAAGGCCTTGCGTAGGGTTGGCAGCAATGGCTGCGGCAAAGGCTTGTTGTACGGCATCTGGCGTGCCATACGACCAATCGCTACGCTCACCAAAGCAGGGCGTCGTGGCCATCAATACCAGCTTTTGCACCTGCGCCGGATAACGCTGCGCCCACCGCACAGCGAGGATACCGCCGAGCGACCAACCGATCACGGTGCATTGCTCAGGCGCTTGTGCGGCATAGGTATCCACCAAGGCGTCCAGGTCAAAGCCGGGGGCCTGCCAGGCCGCTGCACCATGGCCGGGTAGCTCAAGGTTGTGGATGGTGTGGTGCGTCGACAGCGACTCAAGCAGCGCTTGCCAGGCGCCGCCATGCTGACCCCAGCCGTGAATAAAGACCAACGGATAACTCATGCCAGGCTCATGTCTCACTCATGCCTTGAGGGCTTGGACGGCCTCAACGCGCGCTGCATGTACCCGCGCCGGAATCTGCGCGGGATCGGGACAGGCCTTGGCAATGGCCCCAGCATCAATGCCACGTACCGCTGCCAGCACTGCCATAAAGCGCTGCGCCTGCGGATACTCGTCGTCTTCGTGACCGGTGCGGCCACGAGCATCGCACTCACAGGCCAGCAACATTTGCATGAAACGATCCGGGCGCCGAATGCCATCGGCCTGTTCGATGATCTTGACCATGGTCTCCGGACGCAGCTCGGCGGTGCGATGAATATCGCCGTGGTAACGCGCCGTCAGCAGGGCCAGATCGCGGCACTCGCTTGGTACACGCAAACGCGCGCACAAGGGTTCGAGCAGACGCACGCTATGTGCCTCATGGCCGCGATGACTGGGCAGAATTTCGCTGGGCGTCACACCCTTGCCCAGATCATGGGTCAGAGCCGCAAAGCGCACCGGCAGCGAGGCCTGTAGGCGAGCACTCATATCCAGCACCATCTCGACATGAATACCGGTATCCACTTCCGGATGATAGTCAGCGCGCTGCGGTACGCCATAGAGCGCATTCACTTCGGGCAAGATACGGCGCAGTGCTCCGCACTCTTGCAATACGCGCAACATGCGCGAGGGTGTGGCCTCAAGCAGCCCTTTGGCCAGCTCCTGCCAGACACGTTCAGACACTAGCGCATCCACTTCGCCGTTGTCGACCATCTGACGCATCAAGGCCATGGTCTCGGGGGCGACGGTGAAATCGCTGAAGCGCGCCGCAAAGCGGGCAATGCGCAATATGCGTACCGGATCTTCTGCAAACGCCGGTGATACGTGGCGCAACACGCGGGCAGCAATGTCACTGCGGCCATTGTGCGGATCAATCAATACGCCTTGTTCGTCTTGCGCAATCGCATTGATGGTCAAGTCTCGACGGATCAGATCCTCTTCCAGCGTGACATTGGCCTCGGCATGGAAGACGAAGCCGCCATAGCCCGGCGCCGTCTTGCGTTCAGTGCGCGCCAATGCGTATTCCTCATGCGTCTCTGGATGTAGGAATACCGGGAAGTCTCGCCCCACCGGCCGATAGCCGGCACGGATCATGTCACCCGGCGTTGCCCCCACGACCACCCAGTCGCGATCCTTGACGGCGAGGCCAAGCAATTCATCACGCACAGCGCCGCCGACAGCATAAATTTTCATGGGATCGTTTTACTTCGTAAAGCCAAGGTGAAGGGGCGATTAACGACGGGCGTGTTCGCGGAAACGATCATTGCCGGCGCGCCAGCGACCATCACGCAGATAGCCGGGCGCAACCGCTTCCAGCGGTGTAGCCGTCAGGCCAAAAGGCAGCGCAGGTATTTGTGTGCTGACATTCGGTTTCTGCATCGAATAGTAGTTATCACGCGTCATCGGCCCGCCGATAATTTCCATGGCGAGTGCTTGTAAATACGACAGCGGCGCAGGCAGGCCAATGATCGCTGCACGATGTCCCGCGACCGCGCCTGCATAGGCCACCAGTGCCTTGAGCGTGTAGATACGCGGGCCAGCCAGTTCGTAGGTTTGACCAATGCTCTCTGTCTTCGCAAGGCTGTGAACGACTGCTGCTGCGACATCCTCCACCCACACAGGCTGAAAGGATGCACTTGGACACGCCAATGGCAGTATCGGCACGCAGGCTTGAATACGAGAGAACAGGGTGAGGAAGCTATCGCCCTGACCAAAGATGACGGAAGGTTGCAGAATCGTCACATCCAGTCCGCTACGCTTGAGTGCCTCTTCACCTGCGGCCTTGGAGCGCAGATATGCCGACGGGGCATCGGCCGCGGCACCGAGGGCAGAGATGTGCACGATGCGGCGCACACCGGTAGCCTTTGCGGCGGCTGCAATTTTTTCTGGCAGCTCGGCATGGGCGCGCATGAAGTTACCGCGCAGGATACCCACTAGGCTAATGACAACGTCTTGATCGCGCATGAGCTTTTCGAGCACGCGCGGATCATGCACATTGGCCTCGACAACTTCTGCGGTTGGCAGGGTGATCAAATGCTTGGCGCGGTCACGGCGACGTGTTGCAAAGCGCAGAATATGGCCCTGCGTGGCCAGTTGGCGCGCAATCGCGGTGCCGACAAAACCGGTACCGCCAATTAGCAAAATTTTGCTCATACGTTGTCTCTCCAGTTCAAGGCAGTGCTTCGGCATCCGCGTCGCCATTACCGCGGGGACGGATGATGCCCAGTCTGCTCTTGAGTGATTGCGGCTTGTTTTCAAACAAGGCGTTATAGAACACGGTATTGCTCATCACTTTCTTCACATAGTCACGGGTTTCCGTGAAAGGAATGCTTTCGGCGTAGATGGCACCCTCTAGCGGTACATCAGCCCGCCACTTCTTTGCGCGTCCGGGGCCAGCGTTATAGGCTGCCGATGCCAGCACCGGATGATTATCCAGACCATCCAACACCATGCGCATGTAGTTGGTGCCAAGGATCACATTGGTGTCCATGTCCATCGCGCGCTTAGGATGATAGTCAGTAAACCCAATTTTCTTTGCGACCCAACTTGCAGTGGCTGGCATCACCTGCATCAGCCCTTGTGCACCGACGGTTGAGCGCGCCTGAATGACAAAGCGACTTTCTTGTCGCATCAATCCGTACACCCAGCCTGGATCAAGCGCGAGCTCGCGTGCCTTGGGCTCAACCTTGTCACGATAGGGTGCCAAATAACGTAGCGCGTAATCATGCTGCACCTGGGTGCGGTCGGCGGCACTGATAGCGCGGTCATACACATCATTGCGGCGCGCGAGTTCCGCCGCAGCCAATAACTGACGATCGGTCATGCCACGCAACGTCCAATTCCACTCACGTACCCCTTCCAGACGTACATCCAAGCGCAGCAGCGCCAGTGCTCGACGCAAGCCTTCATTGGCCATGGCCTCGCCCAGCTCTTGCGGCGTTACCGGTGTCGCTCTCGGCGGCGCTGAAATCGGCTGACCCAGTTCTTCTGACGCCAAGCTGCCGTAGAAATTGGGTTGCCCTGCGATGCGTTGGTACAACGTTGCAGCCTCGGCACGGTGGCCTTGGGCGGCTAAAGCGCGCGCTTGCCAGTACACCCAGTCGGGTTGGTTCGCCAATGCTGCCGGCATGCGCGCAATAGCACGCCGTACCGTAATCCAGTTGTTAGCGCGCAGCGCTGAGCGGACCCACCACGCCAGTTGCTCTTCGGATAGGGTCGTTGCTTCGGTGCGTGCAAACCAGCCCAATGTCTCCGGCATATGCCGGCGGGAGGCTTGCAGGGCGATCTGCCCCCAACCGTAAGCGCGCTCGGCGGCAGGGAAAGTTTCGGCAAACTTTTCAAACTGGTTGGCCGCTGCCTCAGGGTCATTTGCGGCAATCCGCGCGATTGCAAAAAGCAGCGTTTCACGCTGCCCGCGATCCCTGCGGGCTTCATCGAAGTACTTGTTAGGCAGACGCGCTAAGAAGCGCATCGGGTTGTCGCTGATCGCATCAATCGCACGCGGATCCGGCATTTGCGGGTCCGGCAGATAGCGCGCGGCCTGGAGTGCCTGCTTGGGCTTTTTGTTCTCCAACATGCGGCGCACACGTTCCCAGACATCATCGTCATTAAGCATGCGGCGCGTGACAAGCGCATCCATCAAAGAGCGGCAAGCATCAGCCAGCTCGGCCGTCCCAAACCAGAGCGGACGCGCTTCCGCCAACGCGGCGGCATCGTCCTGCTGCAGGCGCGCTTGCAAGCCATAGCACTGCGCCTCTTGGTCGGGCTGAACTAACAAGGGGTATTCGCGCGAGACCTCATCCCAACGTCCCCGCTTACCCAATGACTTGATCCAGTCACTCCGCAGGCGCTCAGCGGGCA
Source organism: uncultured Rhodocyclaceae bacterium (assembly GCA_964499485.1). Taxonomy (GTDB): domain Bacteria; phylum Pseudomonadota; class Gammaproteobacteria; order Burkholderiales; family Rhodocyclaceae. The sequence goes on from CAZCLF010000001.1 coordinate 153,259, forward strand.
GGCTGCCGGACTGCATGGCAAGGAAATCAGGAATCCCAGCCGGGTTCTCATCCATCTGCTGGCGTAACTGGTAATACTCAGCCCAGACCCTCAGGTCATGCGTTTGCAGGTTGTCCAGTGCCCGAGCCAGCTTGACGCGGTTACCACTGGCAAAGGCATCGCGCGCCTGCAAAAAGGCCTCATCCCCAGGGGCGGCCTGGCTCTGCCCAAGGCACAGCAGCAACAATCCCGGCAACAAGCGGTACAGGTATTTTCCTGTTTTCCCGAATTTTTCAATGTGGGTGTTCATGGAGTCAGGTTAGCACAGTGCCTGAGCCGATCTTGGGGCAATTAGACGGTCAAATTTTGGTTTATCAACACATGTAATTGATATGCCGAGTCTCTGCCCATCATGCCGTATAGTCTTGCGAATTCACGCATTCCTGATTGCCGCCATGGTGCACAGCACGACTAACCTGATTGACCCCATTGCGCAGCGCAGCTTATTGCGTCGTCGTAGCATTGCGGCGCGCGAAACCATGCCTGCAGAGATGCACGCCCAGCTCTCCTCACACATCGAGTCTCACTTGAATGCGGAACTGGGACAGCATGTGCCTGCAATGCTCGGCTTTTGCTGGCCTTATCGCGGGGAGTTTGATGCGCGACCCTTGGTAACGCGACTGCTAGCGTTGGGTTGGCAAGCCTGTTTGCCCGTCGTCGGTGAAACGATTGGCCCGATGACGTTTCGCCAATGGACACCTGATACACCAATGCAAGCGGACAAGCATGGCATCGCCACGCCGCGGCAAGGTGCGACGGTGGTGCCGGATATTCTGCTGCTGCCCTTCAATGTGATTGATGCCCTCGGGTATCGGCTAGGTTACGGTGCCGGTTATTTCGACCGCACCCTAGCCGTGTTGCAGCCCCGCCCCTTTGTCATTGGCGTTGGTTTTGGTCTGGGCGTCGTGGCCAGTGTTTATCCCCAGCCGCACGACATCCCTGTGAATTGCCGCGTGACTGAGACCGGTATCTGCCACTTCTGAGCCGCCCCTGAAGCCCGCCTTAGATCGGGCTGAGTTCGGGCAAAGCATCACTCCTTCCATCCAAGTATTTTCCCGGCTGACTTAAAACCGTCATATATTTCGATTATTCTAGAAACGTCGAAATAAGGAAGCTAGCCATGGAGCTCACTGCCGCCTCGGACTGCCTTGCTGCGCTTGGCCACGATACGCGCCTCGCCATTTACCGCATGTTGGTACAGGCGGGGGCCGAGGGCATGAATGCCGGTGTGATTGGCGCACGCCTCGCGCTGGCCCCAGCCACGCTGTCCTTTCATCTCTCACACTTATCGCGTGTGGGGCTCGTTGCAACCCGCCCCGATGGCCGCTTTATTTACTACAGCGCCGATTACGCGCGCATGAATGAGTTGCTTGGTTTCCTCACTGCTAACTGCTGCGAGGGAAAACCCTGTGCGCCCACCTACCCCGCTGAAGGTTGCTGCCCACAAGGAGAGCTGGCATGAAACGGATGCACATCCATCTCCGCGTTGCGGATCTCGCGCACAACATCCGCTTCTATTCCGCACTCTTTGCCGCTGAACCCACGGTCATCAAGGACGACTACGCCAAGTGGATGCTCGAGGACCCACGCATCAACTTCGCCATCTCCACACGTACTACGGAAACAGGTCTCGACCACTTGGGCTTCCAGGTAGATAGCGCTGAAGAGTTGGCAGAGATGCAAGCGCGCCTCGCCTCGGCCGACCTACCCATCGAAAGCCAAGAGGGTACCGCCTGCTGCTACGCACGCTCTGACAAGCACTGGAGCATCGACCCACAAGGCGTGGCCTGGGAGAGCTACCACACCCTCGACAGCATCCCAACCTTCAACGAGGCGGGAGACGCAGTAGCAGAAGGCAGCGCCTGCTGCGCGCCAGCAACACCTGTCGCAGTGCCGGTAAAGATATCGATCAAACCCAAAGCCGCAACAAGCTGCAGCCCCAATAACGGCAGTCAGGGATCATCCTGCTGCTAGCCCCACCCACACCATCAACCGGGAGACTTCTATGAGCGACAAGACCTATAACGTGCTGTTCCTATGCACTGGCAATTCGGCACGTAGCGTGCTGGCTGAAACAATACTTAACCATACGGGAAAAGGCCGCTTCAAAGCCTATAGCGCGGGAAGCCACCCGAATGGTCAGGTCAATCCTTATGCGATTAAGTACCTCCAGCAACAAGGCTTGCCGACAGAAGGTCTACGCAGCAAGAGCTGGGACGAGTTTGCCGCGCCCGGTGCACCGCACTTTGATTTCATCATCACCGTTTGTGACAACGCTGCTGGTGAAGTCTGCCCCGTATGGCCGGGCAAGCCGACTAGCGGTCACTGGGGTATTGAAGATCCGGCAGCCGTCGAAGGTACGGATGAACAAAAGTTGGCCGCATTCGCACACGCTTTTACCCTGATGAACCGTCGTATCTCCTTGCTCATTAACTTGCCTGACGCCAAACTCGAAACGCAAGCCATCAAGCAAGAGCTCAACCAAATCGGTGCTCTACGCGAACAAGGACTATGAAGCACAAGCTCCTGGCCGAATTTGCCGGTACCGCCCTGCTGCTAATGGTGGTGGTCGGTTCCGGCATTTATGGCGAAACGCTATCTGCCGGCAATACCGCTGTGGCACTCCTCGCCAACTGCATTGCCACGGGTGCTGGCCTGTATGTGCTGATCACGCTGCTAGGGCCCATTTCGGGCGCGCACTTCAACCCGGTAGTCAGCTTGTTCTTCCGGCTACGCGGCGAATTGGATATGCGCACCTGCATGGCCTACATCGGCGCACAAATCAGCGGCGGCATCTGCGGTGTGTGGCTGACACATTTCATCTATGCGATGCCGGTACTGCAAACCTCAGCCAAAGTCAGAACTGGGGTTGCGCAGTGGGTCTCAGAAATCGTTGCCACTGCCCTGCTCCTCGGCGCCATTCATCTTGGCTTACGCTATGCGCGCGAAAAAATAGCGCTCGTCGTCGCCTTGCTGGTGACCGCAGGTTATTGGTTCACCAGTTCCACTTTCTTCGCCAATCCGGCGGTCACGATTGCACGCTCCCTGAGCAACACCTTTGCTGGCATTCACCCGGCAGATGCCCCCGGCTTTATTGCCGCACAGGCAATTGCTTTAGCATTGGTCATCCTTTTCACGCGCAAATCCTCTCCGACGGAATGACTGCTCCCAACCTGCCCAACCTAGACGCGCAACTGTTTGCCGTGCCCGATGCAGCGCAGTTGCGCCCAGCCACGCCCTCCACCCATGCGCCACGCATCTTGCTGCTGTATGGATCGCTGCGGCAGCGTTCGTTCAGTCGCCTGCTCACACTTGAGGCTGAGCGTTTGTTGCAAGCCATGGGCGCCGAGACGCGCATCTTCCACGCCAATGGCTTGCCACTACCGGACGATGCACCGGAGACACACCCCAAGGTACAGGAGCTACGTGAGCTGGTGCTGTGGTCGGAGGGCATGGTGTGGACCTCGCCCGAGCGCCACGGTGCGATGACCGGCATCATGAAAAGCCAGATCGACTGGATTCCGCTCACCAGCGGTGCCGTGCGCCCAACGCAGGGCAAGACACTGGCCGTGATGGAAGTCAGCGGCGGCTCGCAATCTTTCAATGCCGTGAATCAAATGCGCGTACTCGGTCGCTGGATGCGAATGCTCACCATCCCCAATCAATCTTCCGTCGCCAAGGCCTTCGCCGAGTTCGACGAACACGACCGCATGAAGCCCTCTGCCTATTACGATCGTGTTGTCGATGTGATGGAAGAACTGGTGAAATTCACCTTACTCACGCGCGACATTGGTCCGTACTTGGTTGATCGCTATAGCGAGCGGAAGGAAAGCGCTGAGGAACTCTCAAAGCGCGTCAATCAGCGCAGTATTTAGTCAGGCGAGCGCCCTCTCGGCCTTGCGCCATTCGCGGGGCGAGAGTCCGGTATGCGCGCGAAATGCGCGTGACAGTGCAGCCTCGCCGCCATAGCCGACATCCGCCGCAATGTGCTTGAGCGCACGGCCTTCGCGTAATGCTTTCTGCACCAAGCCGATACGCCAACGCTGAAGATAGACGCCGGGCGTGCAGCCCACCACGTCGCGAAAGGTATTGGCAAACACAGTCCGCGACATGCCAGCTTTGGCAGCCAGCTCCTCCAACGACCACTCATGTTGCGCGTCGTCATGCAGGGCCACAAGCGCACCGCGCAGCCTCGGGTGCGATAGGCCCGCCAACATGCCCGACTGCACCTGTCCCTGACTCATCAATTCACGCAGCACCCAGATCAGCAACACCTCAAACAAGCGGTCCAGCATGAGCTGCCTTCCGCAGTGACTCGCCTGTGCCTCAGCGAACAATAAGCTGAGCACGGGTGCACAACTGGGTATCGCAGTCAGAGGCATGCAGATCCAAGGTGGCAGGGCAGCAGCGATGGGATTGCTGGCACCGCCATCAAAACTCATATGCGCACAAACGAACTGAGCACCACATGTCGGATCAGTCACGAACCGGTGCGCCAGCGGACGTGGATAGAGCAACAGGCTGGGCTCATCAATGCGTAATAGTTCAGGGGCGCCGTGATGCACTTCGACCCCTCCTTCGCGTATCAGATGCATCTGACCGCGCCCGACTTGGGGCGCCAGACTGTTAATGCCGCACAGCGGACCTATTTGGAATGTTTCGGCGCGCACGGAAAAGTGAGCAAAGAGGGCAGCAAGCCTATCAGCCATGATTTAGTACGATTTGCAAAGTTAAGCGTATTTAATGGTAACTCAAGTACGGCCTAGGCGCCTAAAGTTCGTCCTGTCGCAAGACGAATTGCTAACCCAACGCATCACATAGACAGGAGATCATCATGAAAGCACTGAACCGTATCGCCCTCGCAACGACTATCGCTATTGGTAGCATGGGTAGCCTTGCCACCCAAGCCCAAGCAGCCGACACCGCCAAAGCCAACGCAGTTGCGCAAGCAGCTCAACGTGCAGTTGCCAGCCAATATGTAGCTGCCAACGACGGCACACCGCTCTACGTCAAGGACTGGGGCCCCAAGAATGGCCAGGTCGTTGTCTTCAGCCACGGCTGGCCGCTGAACTCGGACAGCTGGGAATCGCAAATGCAGTTCCTCGCTGAGCGCGGCTATCGCGTTATCGCCCACGACCGTCGTGGTCACGGCCGCTCCGGACAAGTTTGGGCCAACAACACCATGGACCAATACGCCGACGATTTGGATGCCGTGCTGACCGCGCTGAATGTGAAGAATGCCACCCTTGTGGGCTTCTCCACGGGCGGCGGCGAAGTGGCGCGCTACATCGGCCGTCACGGCACTGCCCGGGTTGCCAAGGCTGTGCTGGTGGGTGCCATCACTCCGATCATGGGCCAGACTGAGACCAATCCACAAGGCGTACCAACTGCCGTGTTCGATACCCTGCGCAAGGCCTCGCTCGACAACCGTGCGCAGCTCTACAAGGATATTGCCAGCGGTCCGTTCTTCGGCTTCAACCGTCCGGGCGCCAAGGTGTCAACGGGGCAGATCGACAGCTTCTACAACCAAGGCATGCAAGCCAGCAGCAAGAGCACGTATGACAGCATCGCGGCCTTCTTCTACTCCGACTTCCGTGAGGATCTGAAGAAGTTCAACATCCCGACGCTGGTTATCCACGGTGCTGACGACCAGATCGTGCCGATCGAGACGACGGGTCGTGCGACTGCCAAGCTGGTGAAGGGTGCACGTCTGATCGAGTATGCCAACGGCCCACATGGCATCACGGATACCCACAAGGATCAGCTCAATCAGGACCTGCTCGACTTTGTCAGCAAATAAGGTCTTACCAAAATAAACAAGGGGCAGCCGCGGCTGCCCCTTGTTTATTGCGCAAACGCTTTAATCAGGCGGCGTTGCGGAAGCTATTGATCAGATCGCGCAGTTTGAGTGTCTCGGCGCGTGCAGCATCAGCGAAATCAGCGCCGCTGCTGGCATAGAGAATTGCACGCGAAGAGCTGATGACCAGCCCTGTGCCATCAGCAGTCTGCCCCGCCTTGAGCAGGGCTTCCACATCGCCACCCTGAGCACCCACGCCCGGCACCAACAGTGGCATGTCGCCAACGATATTACGGATGCGGCGCATCTGTTCAGGCCACGTAGCGCCCACAACCAGCATGCAGTTACGGTTGCCATTCCACTTGTCGGCAATCATGCGCGCCACATGCTCGAACAGGGGCGCACCGTCCACCACCATGTCTTGCAGATCACCGGCACCACTATTTGAGGTGCGGCAGAGCAGGATCACGCCCTTGTCGGCATAGCGCAGGAACGGCTCGGCCGAATCGTGACCCATGTAGGGGTTGATGGTTACCGCATCGGCACCGTAACGTACAAAGGCTTCGGCCGCGTAACGCTCGGCAGTGCTGCCAATATCGCCGCGCTTGGAATCAAGGATCACCGGAATGTGCGGATAGTTGGCCTTGAGATAGTCCAGCGTCTGCTGCAACTGATCCTCGGCACTTTCAGACGCAAAGTAGGCAATCTGCGGTTTGTAGGCGCAGACCAAATCATGGGTCGCGTCGATGATGGCCTTGTTGAAGGCGAAGATCGACGAGGCTTTCTTTTCCAGCGGTGCGGGAAAGCGGGCGAGATCGGGGTCCAGCCCCACGCAAACGAGGGAGTTGTTCTGCGTCCAAGCCGCTTTAAGTTTTTCAATGAAGCTCATGAGTATCCACTGTTACAGCCAAGGGCTTAGCGTGCCCTGCGAAGTTGCAATTATCGCTTATTTGCTCGAACCAGCCGGAATGCCTCTATTGGTGGTGCATGCGGTCACGTTGCAGTAATGCCGGGAACACCTTCATCCATACACCAGTAATCGCGAGCGCACCTATACCCCCCACCACAATGGCTGGCACAGTGCCGAGTAATGCCGCCACCACACCTGTCTCGAGCTGGCCTACCTGGCTAGAGATATTGATGAAGGTAAAGCTGACCGCCCCGACACGGCCACGCATCTCATTGGGTGTTTCGAGTTGTGCCAACGAACCGCGCACCACCACGCTGACATTGTCAGATGCACCCAGTACCACCAAGGCAATAAAAGATAACCAGAACGATTCGGACAAGCCGAACACGATGATCGACACCCCATAGACCGCAACCGAGATGAAAAGCTTTTTACCAACCTTGCGCTGCAGCGGCCATCGCGTCAGCGTGGCGGCCATCATCAATGCGCCCAGCGCCGAGGCGGAACGCAGTACGCCCAAGCCCCAGGCATCCACCTGCAGAATGTCCTTGGCCACCACAGGCAGCAAGGCCCATACCCCACCAATCAGCGTAGCCGCCATATCTAAGGTCATGGCACCCAGCAGCACCGGGTTCCTACGAACATAGGCAAAGCCCGCAAACAGGTTGCGCAAAATGGTGCGCGCGTCGTTGACGGTGTTGCTCTGCGCAGTAACACGCGTCGGCGCATGGCTCGGTTTGGGAATGGCCAGCAACAGAATAGAAAGCAAATACAGAATAGATACACTGAGATACGCAGCCTCGGGGGCCAACATGCACAGTAGGCCGCCCAGCGCCGGGCCAATGATCGCGCCCAATTCCTGCATCGAACTTGCTGCGGCGATAGCGCGCGGCAATTGAAGCGGCGACACCAACGAAGGCAAGATGGCTTGCTGCGCCGGGCCCTCAAATGCGCGCGTAATTGAGTAGAGGAACACGAAAGCGAAGATCAGCTCGCGATTAATGCCCCCCTGATGGCTCGCCAAGGCAAGTAGGCCGACAGAAACCATCGAGATGCCCTGCACAATGCGCAGCACCTTGATACGGTCGTAATGGTCAACGACATGGCCAACCACTAACAGCATCGCCATGGTCGGCAAGAACTGGAACAAACCGAGAAGCCCAAGATCAAGCACGCTACCGGTCAGCTCGTAGAGATGCCACCCCACCGACACAAGAAAGACGTGAAAGGCCTGCGTAGCCGAGAAGCGTGCACCGAGATAAGTGTAAAGGCTGCGCTTGTCGAGCGGCTGCGCTTCGTTGGAGTGGGCTACGGACATGCGGAAATGCGATAACGAAAACCGCGTAGGGTACGCCTTGTCATCGATGCTTTCCAGCCCACATAGGAGCCTTCGTCGAATTGAAACTGTGCTGGATCGAAACACTCTATGTGAGTGCTCCTCCCCCAACGAATAAAAAAGCGGTTCCATATTTATATGGAACCGCATATACATAGATGCAAAGCTTGCAATAAGCATCTAGCCAGAAGTTCGTTTGTCTGCGCAGAGGTAGGCGTTACAGTCGGACTGTTCCATTCAACGGGAGGCCGCTATGCCACTGACCGATGTTGTCCGCTACCTTAATACCCGCGATCGTGATCAGCGCCCTTTTTTGCGCTTCAATGACCCTTTTCAGGCCACCCCAACTGGTGCCATCGCTCGCTATGCGGGGCTGGTATTGAATTCACGTTATGCGCCAGTGCGTAATGCGGTAACGAACCAACTTTATGGTCATGTTGCTGTCTTGACAGCACAGGGTGAGCTAAGCGAAGCCCCGCTAATACCTGATGCTGTTTTTGCTATTCCTAGCACCAATGAAGAGTTCGTTCATCTTGATCGGCTAGTGCGTACACTGCATACATTGAATTACCTTCTCCATCCAGAAGCGAGGCAGCTTTTCTTGCGCGTGAATCTGCGTCACATTGAAAGCATCCCCAGTGATCATGGCTTGGTTTTCGAGAATGTTCTGCGAGCCTGCGGTCTTGCTCCGGAAAACATCGCTTTGCAAATCGAGACCGACACTAGCCCAGATGCCAGCCTGGTAACAGCCATCGAGTCTTACCGTACTCGCGGGTACCGAATCGCCGTTCATCGAAACGATGCCGACTGGAAAAATATCGGCTGGCTCAAGCTCATAAAGCCAGACGTTTTGCGACTCAATCGTCGCAATCTCGCAGACACCCACAAGCTCGCACAACTCACACGGCGATTGCGACGCGAGGGGGTGCTAACACTTGTTGAGATCGAAGCATCTCAAATCGATGCTGCGGTTGCCGCAGGTATTGACCTGATCCAGCTGCCTGCGGTTACGCCATCGCAGGAGACGATCGCCACACAGCAGCATGCGGCAGCGGCCTAAGATCGGCAAATTATCTCCGTATCTTCGTTTTTTCTAGTGCCGTGTCTGCAGTGAAACGTTATCAAGTGCGGCTGCGAACCGCGCAATCGAGCGTGGCGTATAGATGACCGGTAGGGTGCGCATATCAGCTAATCGTCGAATCTTGTATAGCAGGCTGTGATTGACCTGATCAATAATGATCACGAGCAGATCTAGGGTCTGTGGCAATTGACGATGGCATTCACTGTTACGCCGACCATCCCAATGGTCCACCTCCGAAAAACCTCTTTTTTGTAAAAAGTCCTTATAACGATCAACATGGTCGCCACCTACGATCAGTGCAGAATATCTCATGCCCAGCTCCCTTGGAGCAGGTTGTGGATGACGCGATTGGTGGCTTCAGACTTGGCCCGCTTTTCAATAATGGGTTGATCGACATTGCGTAGGAGGGCGGATGGCTTTGCGTAGTAGTACCCCTGTACGAGGTCTGTCCCAGTGTCCACGGCAATCGAATGCTGCTCAACAGTCTCTATCCCTTCGCAAACAACTGTTGCGCCAAGATCGTGAAGTATTTCAACGAGCTTGGGTAAAACCCGTCGGGCGCGAGGATTCACCACCGACTGAGTCACGAGACTGCGGTCTAACTTGACGATATCGGGTGACAAGTTCCATAAGCGATCGAAGTTCGATTCACGGCTACCAAAATCGTCGATAGCAATCCGATAGCCTAGCTTTTGGTAACTTGCAATGGCGTCGCGCAAACGATTGGAATCCGCCACCAATGACTCAACAATTTCGAGAACCACTTGCTGCGGCTTAATGCCGCAATGTTCCAGTAACTCCTGAAAGATGCGTCCATGCCCACCATTTGATACATTCAGTAAATGACGGCCATCTACATTCAGAAACAAGGCCTCTTTCGGATCAGGTGACTGAGTAAAGAGGTTAACTGCATGTACCACGCGGCAGAGACGATCAAGGTAAATGATCTCCTCGCTCACATCAGGTCGGGAAAATACATCCTGGGGGCTAATGAACCGACCCGATCTTTCCTGAACCCGCAACAAAGCCTCGTAGGCAAACGGGCTTTGGTCGTGGGCGTTGAGAATCGGCTGGAATACGCTGAACAAACGCAAGCCGTCGTAACAACCAACGGCCCCCAGATCATCAAAGCGCAAGGCATGATCGGTGATCGATTGCCGGCCCTTCCATTCTGAGAAGTATTCGAGTAATTTTTTGAACTCCATGGATGCGCTCCTCTTCCCGATATCGGGGATATGTTTGAGCGTATCAATGGCACACACAAAGACAAACGACACAGTTTGCATTTGCATATTGCAAAACGAATCATCACAGTTACTGCATGGCGTTAAGTACGCGTTCCCATAAGAAGGGTCTGTGCTTAATTAATGTGTCGCGAGTTTGAGGCCAATCACGCCCAGCAAAATCAATGCAACGCTACCCATGCGCAGCATACTCGCTGACTCGCCGAAGAACACGATCCCGAAGATGACGGTACCTGCTGTACCGATGCCCATCCACACAGCATAGGCAGTACCCACCGGCAGGTCTTTCACGGCTAGGCCGAGCAAACCGAGGCTGAGGCAGATCGCCAGTATGGTGAACACACTGGGCCACAGCCGAGTAAATCCATCGGTATATTTGAGGCCAACTGCCCAACCAATTTCGAGCAAGCCGGCAAGGACAAGAATGAACCACTGCATGAGATTTCTCCGCAGGGCCGTCCCCAATGCTAAGGAATGCGCTAGGTCGTCCCAGCGCTTTGATGATTCTACTGTGAATGTTGCACCCCACGACAAGCATGGGGTGCAACTTCATCGACTGTTAAATACTCTCTGCTGCCGCCCTCAACGCGAGCTCATCAATCTCCGGCGCCAGCATCAAGGCAAATTGGTGGGCATATTCGCGCAGGAAGGTGCCGCGGTGCACGGCCAGATATGTGGTGTTCTGCTCGAACAGATGGTCGGCATTCAGTAACCTGAGACCGCTATCTTTTGTTGGGTTGAAAGCCATGGAGGCAATAACACCAATCCCTAGGCCAACTTCAACATAAGTTTTGATGACATCAGCGTCGATGGCCGACAACACCACATCGGGATGTAAATCAGCGCCTGCAAACGCACGGTCCACTTGTGAACGCCCGGTATAGCCTTCGTTGTAGGTGATTAGTGGATATTCGGCAATCGCTGCCAGCGTAAGCTCCTTGAGCTGAGTCAGCGGATGATCGTGTGGAACGATCACCCCGTGATGCCAGGAGTACGACGGGAACGAAGCGAGCACTGGCGAGACATTCAAGCCTTCCGTGGCAATCCCGATATCGGCTGTGCCTTCCACCAGCATTTCCGCAATTTCAGTCGGCCCACCTTGGTGCAGAGTGAGATGTACTTGCGGATAACGCTCCTTGAATTGCTTAATCACATCGGGCAGCGCATAGCGTGCCTGGGTATGTGTTGTTGCAATAGTCAGGTTGCCGTGTTCGCGGCTGGCAAATTGATCCGCAATGTTTTTCAGATTTTGTGTGTCGCGCAGGATGCGCTCGACCACCGGCACCAGCTCCTTACCCGGTGGCGTCAGCCCTAGCAGGCGCTTACCGCGACGGACAAAAAGCTCAACGCCAATCTCTTCTTCAAGATCCTTGATGTGCTTGCTCACACCCGGCTGTGAAGTGAAGAGTGCATTGGCGACTTCCGTCAGATTAAAGTTCTGACGGACGGCCTCGCGCACGATGCGGAGTTGCTGAAAGTTCATACCGAGACTCGATTAGCTAAGTAGTCGATCTTGGGGAACAGGCGAACGTTTTTGGTACGCACTACGACTGCCTCACCCTCCAACAGCTTGAGTTCTTGATATTGATCACGTGTCAGCTCCGCTTCGATCGGCACGTTGCTGCCGGGATTCTCAAGCTCAATACGCACCAACGTACCGATGGCGAGAATACGCAACACCTTGGTGGGGATACCTTCGCTGGCATCTCCATTCGGGCGGACGATTTCGAGATCGTGGGGGCGCGCATAGGCCACGGCATCGGTATCCGCCTGCAGCGTATGTTCGTCGAGCGGTAGGGTGTGTTCGCCCACGGCAAGACCACCATCTTGAATGCGGCCATGGAAAATATTGGCTGAGCCAAGGAAGCCGTATACAAACTGCGTGGCCGGTTGGCTGTACACCTCAGCAGGGGTACCAATCTGCTCGACATGGCCCTTGTTCATCAGCACCACACGGTCTGCGACTTCGAGGGCTTCTTCCTGATCGTGGGTCACAAAGATGCTGGTGATATGCAGATCATCATGCAGACGACGCAACCAACGACGCAGCTCCTTACGCACCTTGGCATCCAATGCGCCAAAGGGCTCATCGAGCAACAGTACCTTGGGCTCAACGGCCAGTGCACGGGCCAGTGCAATACGCTGGCGCTGGCCGCCCGACAGTTGCGATGGATAACGATCTGCTAGCCAATCGAGCTGTACCAAGTTGAGTAGCTCATGCACCTTGCGCTTGATCTCGGATTCGGACGGGCGCTCCTTGCGTGGCTTGACGCGCAGACCGAAGGCGACATTCTCGAAAACGGTCATATGGCGGAACAGCGCGTAGTGCTGGAACACGAAGCCCACCTGACGCTCGCGTACATCCTGACGTGAGGCATCTTCACCATCAAACAGCACTTGGCCTTGGTCGGGCGATTCCAGGCCGGCGATCACACGTAGTAGGGTGGTCTTGCCGCAACCCGATGGGCCAAGTAGCGCGACGAGTTCACCTTGCGGGAAGTCGAGCGAGATATTGTCGAGGGCGGTGAACGCACCAAACTTTTTGCCGATGTTATTGACTGCGATGCTCATGATTTATCTCTCTAAGCAGAGTCTCCAGATGGAGACTTTAAAATTCAGGGTTGCGGATTTTCTGGGGGCAAATCTTCATTGATGTGCTTGTGGGTACGCCACTCGACCAAGCTCTTGAGCCCTAAGGTGACCAATGCCAACAGCGCCAGCAACGATGCCGTTGCAAACGCAGCGGTGAAGTTATATTCGTTGTAGAGAATCTCAACGTGGAGGGGCAAGGTGTTAGTTAGGCCGCGAATATGGCCAGACACAACCGACACTGCACCGAACTCACCCATGGCGCGGGCGTTACACAGAATCACACCGTAGAGCAGGCCCCATTTGATATTGGGCAGCGTCACCTTCCAGAAAATCTGGAAGCCATTGGCACCCAAGACACGTGCCGCCTCTTCTTCATCACTGCCTTGTGCTTCCATGAGTGGAATCAACTCGCGGGCAACAAAAGGGAACGTGACAAAAATCGTAGCCAGCACAATGCCTGGAACGGCAAAGATGATCTTGATATCGTTGTCGGACAAGTAGGAACCGAACCAGCCTTGCGCACCGAAGATCAGTACGTAGATCAAACCGGCAATTACGGGCGAGACCGAGAACGGTAGATCAATCAAGGTGATTAGGAACTGCTTGCCGCGGAACTGGAACTTAGCAATGGCCCAAGCAGCAGAAACACCAAAGACCAAATTGAGCGGTACGGCAATCGCTGCGGTGATCAGTGTGAGCTTAATTGCCGCCAGTGCATCTGGCTCGGCCAAGGCTGCCCAATAAGGACCAAAGCCTTTCTTGAGCGCCTCAAAGAACACGGCAACCAACGGCACAAACAAGAACAGTGTGAGAAAAACCAGTGCCGTACCAATCAGTAAGGTACGAATCAACTTCGGCTCAGTGGTAGAACTAAGTGCCTTTGCGGCTGGCGTATTGGTGATGGAAAGCGGTGCACTCATCTTCAGGCTTCCTGACGTTTCTTGGCCCAACCCTGCAGCAGATTAATAATCAGCAGCAGCGTGAAGGACACCACCAGCATGGAGACCGCGATCGCAGTTGCCCCCACGTAGTCATATTGTTCGAGTTTTGTGATGATCAGCAGGGGAGTGATTTCGGACACCATCGGCACGTTGCCGGCAATGAAAATGACCGAACCATATTCGCCCACTGCACGCGCAAAAGCGAGTGCAAAGCCGGTGACAAGGGCAGGGCCAATCGCCGGCAGAATCACGTGACGGAACGTTTGCAGACGATTCGCGCCAAGGCTGGCAGCGGCTTCTTCAAGCTCCTTCTCTAAGTCTTCCAATACCGGTTGCACGGTACGCACCACGAAAGGCAATCCAATAAAAGTCAGTGCCACTAAGATGCCCAGTGGGGTAAAGGCAATCTTGATACCAAAGGGCTCGAAGTATTGGCCGATCCAACCATTACCTGCGTAGATCGCTGTCAGCGCGATACCCGCAACAGCGGTTGGCAAGGCAAACGGTAGATCCACAAGCGCGTCAATCAGGCGACGCCCCCAAAAGTCATAACGCACCAGCACCCATGCAACCAGCAAGCCGAACACAGCATTGATACTGGCGGCCATCAAGGAAGTGCCAAACGTAAGTTTGTAAGAGGCGACCACACGCGGTGTACTAACAACAGCCCAGAATTCTTCCCACCCCATGCCCCAGGTTTTAATGAAGGCAGCAGACAGCGGGATCAAGACAATCAGGCCGAGATAGAGGAGCGTAAAGCCCAGCGAGATATTGAACCCGGGCAGAACATTGCGGCGTCCGGAACTTAGCGTGCTCATTAGATAGTTTCTTTAGACAAAAATAATGTTGCTTCGACACAATCACTTCTCCCGATGGGGAGAAGTGATGCGCAGGGTTGGCTTACTTGCCGGTGGTGTAGATTTGATCGAACAAGCCACCATCGGAGAAGTGGGTCTTCTGTGCCTTAGCTAGGCTGCCAAAGACTTCGTCGATGGTGAAGGTCGGGATCTTCGGATACATGATGGCGTAGCGCTTGGCGATGGTTTCGTTGCGCACACGGAAGTAAGCCTTGGCACCAATCGCTTGGCCTTCTTCTGAATACAGATAGTTCAGATATTCAGTCGCAACTTTGCGTGTGCCGCGCTTATCGACCACCTTGTTAACCACGGCAATCGGCGGCTCTGCCAGCACAGTGATGCTTGGGTAGACCACGTCAAACTTGTCGGAGCCGTGCTCAAGGGTGAGCAGTTTCACTTCGTTTTCGAAGGTAACGAGTACATCACCAATGCCACGCTGGGTGAAGGTCACGCTGGCGGCACGGCCGCCGCTGTCCAGCACAGGTACATTCTTGAACAGCTTGGTCACGTATTCCTTGGCTTGCGCTTCGGTGCCGCCTTTCTTGATCACTGCGCCCCAGCCAGCCAGATAGCTGTAACGGCCATTGCCGGTGAGCTTGGGGTTAGGAATCACAACTTGCATGCCGGGCTTCACCAAATCATCCCAATCCTTGATGTTCTTGGGGTTGCCCTTGCGCACGAGGAAAACTTGCACCGTGGTGAACGGGGCAGCGCCATTCGGAAACTGCTTGCGCCAATCAGCCGAGACAAGACCGCCACGCTCAACCAACAAATCAACGTCTGTCGCTTGGTTCATGGTGACGATATCGGCTTCCAGCCCCGCTGCGACTGATAGCGCCTGCTTGCTCGATCCACCGTGCGACTGGTTAATGTTCACTGTCTCGCCAGTCTTGGCCTTCCAATACTTGGCAAAGGCTGGGTTGTAATCTTTATACAGCTCGCGGGCCACGTCGTAAGACACATTCAAGAGCGTGACATCGGCATGCGCGGAAGGAGCTGCAACAGCGGCCACAAAAGCAGTGGCGACGAGGCTGCTGCGCAAAAGCTTTTTGAAGGGAAGCGTGTTCACGAAGAGGTCCTTTCAATATAAGAGAGACGCAAGTATAGGGAGTCTTCTTATAAAGAAAAAAGACTGATTTTGCATTTACTTATACAAAAACTAAAAAAGCCGGCGCTACAGTTCTGCGCCGGCTATCGGTATATGCAGCTAAATGCTCACTTCTTCTCGTAAATCTGATCGAAAGTACCGCCATCGCCAAAATGTAGCTTCTGTGCCTTGGCCCAACCACCAAACAGTTCGTCAATGGTGAAGAGTTTGACGTTGGTGAAGGTGTTCTTGTTGCGCGTGGCCAGGAAGGGGTCCTTGCTGACCAGTGCCGGACGGTAGTAGTGCTTGAATGCCAGCTCTTGACCTTCCGATGTATAGAGGAATTTCAGGTATTCATCGGCAATCTTGCGTGTCCCCTTTTTGTCGACAACTTTATCAACGACAGCGACCGGTGGCTCAGCCAAGATAGACAGCGACGGTGTCACGATTTCAAACTTGTCCGGACCGAGCTCTTTCACCGCCAAGTAGGCTTCGTTCTCCCATGCCAGCAGAACATCGCCTTGACCACGCTCGACGAAGGTGGTGGTGGAACCACGTGCACCAGAATCAAGCACCGGTACGTTCTTAAACAGCTTGCCGATGAATTCCTTGGCCTTGGCATCATCGCCACCGTTCTTCAGCACATACCCCCACGCGGCCAGATAGTTCCAACGGGCGCCGCCAGAGGTCTTAGGGTTCGGCGTAATCACCGAGATGCCCGGCTTGATCAGATCATCCCAATCCTTGATCTTCTTCGGGTTGCCCTTGCGGACAAGGAAGACGATGGTGGAGACATACGGAGAGGCGTTGTTTGGCAGACGCTTCTGATAGTCCTTGGACAAAATACCCTTTTCAGCAATCGCGTCGATGTCATAACCCAGTGCCAACGTCACCACGTCAGCCTCCAGACCATCAATCACCGAACGGGCTTGCTTGCCGGAACCGCCGTGTGACTGGCGAATCGTCAGCTTGTTGCCTGGGTTCTTGGCTTCCCACTGCTTGATGAACCTAGCGTTCACATCTTGGTAAAGCTCACGCGTCGGATCGTAAGACACATTGAGAAGGGTGTAATCGGTAGCCAGCGCATGGCTGGTGACAAGGCTGAGGGCACTCACTGCGATCAGCGAGGAAATAAGCTTACGAACCATTTGACGCACTCCGCGTTTGGATAAGGTGAGCGGAGTGTAGGTAGTTCGACTTATCAACAGAACGACTGAATATTCAGATGCATATTCAACTGTGGTGCATAAGCTTAGAAGCGATATTACTTAAGGTACTGACACGTCAGCGAAGGCCGGGTAAAGGGGGCATACGACTGCCAACGCCTTGTTTAGCGGGCCGCCATCACAAGTGACGAATTGAAATAAGTGCAACTTTTTTAATTAACTGCACATATGCTCATACAAAAACATTTGCCTTGAAAAGGCCATGCTCGGCTATTAGTCTGAAATCGTAGGCTTACTTATGGGGATTGATCATGAAAACGTCAGTAACGGCTTTGGCTCTTTCGACATTGATCTTGACGGCCACTAGTGTGGGTATGGGCTGGAATGTGCAAGCGGGTCAGCACAAACATGCGACCGCAAAAGCCCCTGTCATCGCCCCTGCCGCTGTTACCGCCAAGACGAATACGCCCGATGCCGACTTGATGGCGGCCCTTGGCGATGAGTTCGTGAGCAGTTGCAGTGAGCAACACAAAGGCTGCAGCAAAGCTTGGCATGACCTGGATTCCATTGCCGTAAAAGAAAAGCTGTAGTGCACACCGTGGCTGCGCTACCGCGCAGCCACGGTTAGTCGGCTTTTTTAGCCAAGGAAGAGTTTATAAACCGGGTTATCGCTTTCATCTTGATAGCGATAACCAAGCGTCTTCAGGAAGGCGTCAAACGCTTTCTTATCCTTGGGTGGGACTTGCATGCCGATCAGCACACGGCCGTAATCAGCGCCGTGATTGCGATAGTGGAACAGGGAAATGTTCCAGTCAGCACGGGCACGCTCCATGTGCTCGAAGAAATTCATCAAGGCACCCGGACGCTCCGGGAACTCGAAGCGATAAAGAATTTCATGTTGTGCGGCCTGCGGCGCATGGCCACCAACCAAGTGGCGCACATGTGACTTGGCGGTTTCGTTATCGGTCAGATCGAGCGTGGCCAGACCGTGTTTCTTGAGTGACGCGACTAACTTGCGCGATTCTTCGCGGCTTGCCACCTGTACACCGACGAAGATGTGAGCGTTCTGCGGGTCGGCATAGCGGTAGTTGAATTCAGTGATCGCACGCTTACCTAGCAATGAGCAGAACATCTTGAAACTGCCGGGTTGCTCGGGGATCGTTACTGCGAGGACAGCTTCGCGTTGCTCACCGACTTCTGCGCGCTCAGCCACGAAGCGCAAGCGATCAAAATTCATATTTGCGCCAGACGCCGTAACGACCAAGGTCTTGCCCTTGGCATTGTTCTTCTCTGCCCACGCCTTTGCCCCGGCCAGTGCCAGCGCACCGGAGGGCTCAAGGATCGAACGCGTATCTTCGAATACGTCTTTGATCGCAGCGCAGATCGCATCCGTATCAACGCTGATCATTTCATCAACATATTGCTGACACAGGCGGAAAGTTTCCTGCCCAACCAACTTGACGGCGGTGCCGTCCGCAAACAAGCCCACGCTGTCCAGCTTTACGCGCTTACCGGCCGCGAGCGACTGTGTCATCGCGTCAGCATCGAATGTCTCCACACCAATGATCTTGGTATCCGGGCGCAAACGCTTGATGTAGGCCGCAACCCCGGCAAGCAGACCACCGCCGCCTACGCAGCAAAACACCACATCGATCGGGTCAGGATGCTGGCGCAGGATTTCCATACCGATGGTGCCCTGCCCGGCGATCACCTCTGGATCGTCAAAGGGGTGCACGAAAGTCAGGCCCTGCTTCTTTTCCAGTTCCAGCGCATGCGCATAAGCCTCGTCAAAAGAGTCGCCATGGAGTACCACTTCGCCGCCACGACTCTTAACGGCATTCACCTTGATTAAAGGTGTTACCGACGGCATCACGATGACGGCGCGACAGCCCAGGTGCTTCGCCGACAACGCCACGCCTTGTGCATGATTACCGGCCGAAGCGCAAATCACGCCACGCTTGCGTTGTGCAGGCGTGAGGCTGGCAACCTTGTTGTAAGCGCCGCGAATCTTGAAGCTGAAGACGGGCTGCATGTCTTCGCGCTTGAGGAAAATGCGGTTTCCGCTGCGCTGCGAAATGCCCGGCGCGAAGTCGAGTGGGGTTTCAATCGCCACATCGTAGACGCGGGCGTTCAGCACTTTTTCTAGGTAGTCAGGGCCATTGGCTGCCTTGCGGGCAGGCGCGGTTTTCTTGACTGTGTTTTTCTTGGCGGCGGTCATTATTCAAGCGTGTAGCGGCAAAGGCACAAGGTTACAGGCCGCGCGAGCGCGGGGCAAGCCGTAGCACCAGCTTACGTTACCATCGCTAAATGGATGCCTTCTTCTCCGCCGACACCGGTCTGGGCGGACTTTTCATTGCCAGCTTCCTGGCTGCCACACTGCTCCCCGGTGGTTCAGAGGCTGTCTTCGTCGCAGTATTGGCGACGTGGCCGTCACTGGAAATCCAAGCTATTGTGGTCGCCACCCTTGGGAACACACTCGGTGGCATGAGCAGTTATGTCATTGCGCGCCTATTGCCACAAGACGCGCTCAAGAAGCTCGGTGACAAGCCGCTCGCGCTCGCCAGACGCTGGGGGGCGCCTGTGCTCATCCTCGCATGGGTGCCGCTGATTGGCGACCTGCTCTGTGTCGCGGCAGGCTGGCTACGTCTGCCTTGGCTACCAAGCCTGCTTTGGATGGCGATCGGCAAAGGTTTGCGCTATGGCTTTATTGCACTGGGATGGCGCTGGCTCGCTGGGTAAAGTGAGTTCAGGGCCGGGTTAAAACCCGATCTTGCGCGTTTTACTGCGCCGTTCGCCCGGAAAGTCTTCAACGCCCACCACATCGCGGCCGGCCAGCTTGGCATTGCCCAGCGCGGACAGCAATTGCTTACGCATGTCGCGCGGCGGCAGCCCCACCAGCTTGTCGAGCACCGCATCACTCGGCTCGGGGGCAAAACCCCAGCTGTGTTCGGCAATGATTTCGGCGTACAAATGCGCAGCGATGGTGCGCGCCTGCTCCGCATCGGGGCGCGGCACTTCATACACATTCATACGATTGAGGATGGGTTCGGGCAGGCTGCTTTCATCATTGGCAGTGGCAATCCACAGCATGCTGGACGCATCGATATCGATATCGATGAACTCATCGCGAAAACTGCGTGCCGTGTCGTGCTCGAGCAAGCCGTAGAGCGCGCCCATCGGATCGTAGCGGCTGTCGCCACCCGCCTTGTCGACCTCATCGAGCACCATCAAGGGGTTTGCGTAGTCACCGTCAATCAATGCGGTTGCCACCTTGCCGGCTTTCGCATTGCTCCACTGAGACGATGTGCCGGACAGTATCCAGCCGGCCGTGAGTGAGCTCATCGATACAAACTCATAGCCGGTACCGAGCGCACCTGCAAGCTGCCGTGCGAAGTGGGTTTTGCCGATGCCGGGCTCACCGAGCAGGAGTATCGGGGTGAAATGCACCGGCTCATTGCCGGACAAAGCCAGCGCTAGGGATTTACGCAGCTCGTCGACGACCTCGGTGAAATTAGGGCAGCGCTCATACAGCGGATCGAGCACATCGGGAGACGATGGCTTGATAACAAAGCGCTCACCACCCTGGCGCTTCATCTTCTCGTAGCAGGCCGCTAGCGCCTCGTTACGATTTGACGGGCCCTCTTCAATGGCGCGTTCAACATCGGCCAAAGAGTAGATGGAACGCACATCGGCAATTGGAATATGCACATCCGAATTGCGACTTTGCTGACTGCTCATGACTAGCACCTCCTACACATCGTCTAACGGCTGTCTTTGCCGGAAGTTGAATCGTGAAGCGACTCGCGTCATTGATCAAGCAAGGTAGATGCCTGATCGAATACCACATTGAATACTTACTCGCCACCGCCGGTAGGCGGTGGATGCACCACTTAAGAAAACAGACCGTCGTACACCAACTTGCCATCGATCAAGGTTGCCTTGACGCAACCCGGCAGCTCGTAGCCGAGGAAAGGGGTGTTCTTGCCTTGGCTCTTGAGGGTAGCTCGGTTGATCAGCACATCGGCTTGCGGATCAAAGATGCAAATATCTGCGGCGGCGCCGACTGCCAACGTACCAGCTGGGATGCCAAGAATGCGCGCAGGATCGAAGGTGATACGGGCGAGTGCAGTGGGCAGCGGGGTTTTAGTTTCCGCTGCCCATTTGAGCGTCAGCGGCAGCAACAGTTCCAAACCGGTGGCGCCGGGCTCAGCTTCGCCGAAAGGCACTTGCTTGCCGTCATCATCCACTGGGGTATGGTCGGAACACAGTGCATCAATCAAGCCCTCGGCCAGACCTTGACGCAGCGCATCGCGGTCGCGCTGGCTACGCAGTGGTGGATCGAGGCGGGCGTGCGCATCGAAGAAGCCAATATCGTTTTCGCACAGGTGCAGGTGGTGCGCAGACACATCGCAGCTCACCTTGATGCCCTGTTCGCGGCCGAGGCGGATCATCTCCAAGCCTGCCGCCGATGAAATGCGCGTGATGTGCAAGCGGGCGCCGGTTTCCTGCGCCAGCAGTAGCAGCGAACCCAGCGCAATCGTTTCGGCGGCGACAGGAATACCCTTGAGGCCGAGTCTAGCTGCCACCTCGCCGTCATGGGCGACACCGTGGCGAGCCAAATAAGGATCTTGTGCTTGCAGCCACACCGGGAAGTCAAAGGTTGCGGCATATTGCATCGCGCGCAGAATGACCTCAGTATCCACGATGGTGGCATTAGCTTGGCCGAAGGCCACGCAACCCGCTTCCGCCAGCTCCGACATTTCGGTAATGTGCTTGCCGGCTAAGCCAACGGTGAGTGCGCCAATCGGATAAACATTCGCAAACTCAGGCAGGCGCGCGCGGTGCTTCAACATTTCCACCAGACCTGGCTCATCAAGCACGGGGTCGGTATCCGGCGGGCATGCCAGACTGGTGACACCACCCGCGGCGGCGGCCGCCATTTCGGATTCCAGCGTGGCGCGGTATTCAAAGCCAGGCTCACGCAGGCGCGCAGCGAGATCAACCAGACCGGGCGCGACGACAAAGCCGCTGGCGTCAATCGTTGCGACTGTGGAAGCGTCAGTATCGAAATCTGCCGGCGCATTCCCTATGCCGACAATACGTCCATCGGCGACGTAAAGATCGGTCTGCTTGTCGAGGCCACTGGCTGGGTCAATGACGCGGCCGTTGCTGATCTTGAGCTTCATGCTGCGACTCCTGCGCCAACACCCGTGCCGGCCAACATATCCATCACCGCCATGCGCACGGCAATCCCGAAGGTCACTTGCGGCAGGATCACTGCTTGACCGCCATCAGCCACGGCAGAGTCAATTTCTACGCCGCGGTTCATCGGGCCGGGGTGCATCACAATGGCATCTGGTTTTGCTTGGGCCAGCTTGTCCGGCGTCAGGCCAAAGGTCTTGAAATATTCTTGACTGCTTGGCAGCAGCGCTCCCTCCATGCGCTCATTCTGCAAGCGCAGCATCATCACCACATCCACGCCACGTAGGCCCTCTTTCATGTCGTGAAAAACGCGCACACCGAGCCGTTCAATTCCAGTTGGTAGCAGCGTCTTCGGTGCAATCACACGAATCTCCGGCACACCGAGCGTCGACAAAGCATGGATTTGTGAGCGCGCCACGCGAGAGTGCAAGACATCGCCAACAATGGCAACGGTGAGTTGGGTGAAGTCCTTCTTGTAGTGGCGGATGGTGTACATGTCCAGCAAGCCCTGTGTAGGGTGGGCATGACGACCATCACCGGCATTGACGACGTGGATGTGATCTTTGCCAATAGCGTCCAAATGCTGAGCGATCAGGTAGGGCGCGCCCGAGGTGGCGTGACGCACGACAAACATGTCGGCCTGCATGGCGGCCAGATTGTCGACCGTGTCGAGCAGCGACTCGCCCTTGGAGGCGGAGGACGTATTGATATTGAGGTTGATCACGTCAGCGGACAGGCGCTTGGCGGCAATCTCAAAGGTGGTGCGGGTCCGGGTCGAGTTCTCGAAGAACAGATTGAACACACTCTTGCCGCGCAGATTGGTGACCTTCTTGACCTCGCGCTCAGCCACTTCGGTAAAGGGCTCAGCTGCGTCAAGGATGCTGGTGATGATGTGGCGCGGCAGCCCCTCAATGGTCAGCAAATGCTGCAGCTTGCCGTCCTTGGTGAGTTGCGGGTTACGCGAGGAGAAGGGGACACTCATCGTGGGGTCATCCGGTCAGTGATGGGGCGGGTAAATTTCATGTTGCGTCCCCTGGAAAAAACTTTCGAGAATCAAGCGGGCAGCTTCGGCATCCACCACGGCTTTTCGCTCCTGCCAGTTGAGGCCTCGACCTGCCAATTCTTCCTCTGCGATCACCGAGCTGTAGCGTTCATCGACCAAGGCGACCGGCAAATGAAAGCGGCCATACAACTGGTTAGCAAAACGGCGACAACGCGCGCTCATCTCGTGCTCCACCCCATCGGGGTGCATGGGCAGGCCGACCACAAGGATGTCCGGGTGCCATTCTTCAATGAGCTTCTGGATCGCGGCAAAGCGCTGTGCGTTCTCGAGAAAATCGAGGGTTGCGATGGGGCGCGCGGTACCAAGCATTTCCTGCCCCACGGCCACACCAATCCGTTTAGTGCCAAAATCGAAGCCGAGCGCGAGCCGGTTGGCTGAAGAACCAGCGCCGTCAGGCATGTCCGGCAACATCCGAAAGGTTGGTGAAATCAACGCCCAGGCTATGCATGGCAGCAGCGAGTCGCTCTTCGGGCGGCATATCGAAAATAATGTTGGGGTCTGCGGCGACGGTGAGCCATGCATTCTGGCTCAGCTCCCATTCGAGCTGCCCCGCAGTCCAGCCGGCATAGCCGAGGCTGATCAGCGTTTCCTCTGGTGTGCCAGCTTCGCTCATGGCCTGCAAGATGTCACGCGAACTGGTCAGGCCGATTGCATCATTGACGACCAGCGTTGCCTGCCAGTCGCCCAAAGGACGATGGAGGACAAAGCCACGCTCGGGCTGTACCGGCCCGCCGTAATACACAGGCTGGCGGCTGAGCGTAGGGTTTTCGAGGGACAGACCGACTCGCTCAAAAAGTTCGGCCAGCGTCATTTCCGTCGGACGATTGACGATGATCCCGAGCGCACCTTGTTCATTGTGCTCGCAGATATAGGTCAGTGTTTTGGAAAAATTGGGATCGGCCATGGCGGGCATGGCGATCAGGAACTGGTGGGTGAGGTTAACGTCTTCCATTTCGCGGCGCCATTTTAACAGGCACCCAGCCCCGGTGGGGTAGCCATTTTGCGCGACGCTTCAGAACAGCTCAACATCGTTAGCCGACTGTTCGCGCCGCTCCTCCACAAATTGCCGCAACGCCTCCTGTACCGGCATGCCAGAAAGTACTGCTTCAAACATGGCGATTTCTTCGGGCGTGGAATAGCGGGTACGGATTGACTCTTGCAGCGCTGCCCATTCGGTGATGCTGAAACGGCGGCTGGCATCTGACACTAGCTCGGAGAGCCGAGAGAGAGCATGGCACACATGGTCGAGACGCTGGCTTAAGCGATCGTAGAACTGGAAGGCGACAACGGACTGCTGCACAACGCCACCAACTTCGCTGGTCGAACCCAAGAGCTCTTGCTTAAGGGCCGCATTTTCCGGGCTATCTGGCAGCGCCCCCAACGCGGTTTGAATACGCGTGAGCAGGGAAGCTAGCGACGTAAAACCCTCGGTGAGTGTGTTCACCGGCGCATTACTTTCATGCAGTGCCGCACCAATCTGTCCGGTTGCCAGCTCAAGCATCAGCACCGTTTCACGGATCTGACTCCAGTCCAAGCTGGGTGAGTGAACCTGAGTGCCACGAGTCCTCTGCTCTTCTGCCACGGCCAATCCCCCACATTGGTGGTGCGACTATTCTGCTACAAAATTGGTGCCAGCCAGCGTTCTGCCTCCGCCACCGTCATGCCAGCGCGTTGCGCCCAGTCCACGACCTGATCGTGACCGATCTTGGTCACGGCAAAATAATGCGCGTCGGGGTGGGCCAGATAAAAGCCCGAGACAGCCGCAGCCGGAATCATCGCGAAGGACTCGGTAAGTTGCATGCCGATGTTCTTCTCAGCCTCCAGCACACGGAACAACTCACCCTTGGCGGTGTGATCAGGACAAGCGGGGTAGCCCGGGGCCGGGCGAATACCTTGATATTCTTCCTTGATCAGCGCATGGTTGCTGAGCTGCTCATCCGCGGCGTAGCCCCAGTATTCCTTGCGTACACGTTCGTGCAGCCACTCCGCGCAGGCCTCGGCAAAGCGATCGGCAATCGCCTTGAGCATGATGGCACGGTAATCATCCTGCGTAGCCTCGAACTCGGCCAGCTTGCGCTCAATGCCCATGCCTGCGGCAACGGCAAACATGCCGCACCAGTCGGCCTTGCCAGCATTGTCAGGCCGCGGTGCGATGAAGTCGGATAAGCACGAATGGGGCTTTCCATCCGGCCGCTCATGCTGCTGGCGCAATCCATGCCAAGCGGCAATCTTGGTACTGCGGCTTTCGTCAGCATAGAACTCAATGTCATCACCCACGCGATTGGCTGGGAACAGACCAAAGACAGCATTGGCACTGATCCACTTTTCGGCAATCACCTGCTTTAGCATGTCCTGTGCATCCTTGAAAACGGCGCGGGCGGTTTCGCCCACGATCTCGTCTTCAAGAATCTTCGGATAGGGGCCGGCCAGATCCCAGGTCTGGAAGAAGGGACCCCAGTCGATGTACTCAGCCAGCGTAGCAAGATCCACATCCTTGAAGACATGAATGCCCGGCTGCTTCGGTTGTACCGGCGCGAACTCAAGCTTGATGTCATTCGCACGCGCATCTTCCAACTTAACCAGCGTGACGCCCTTCTTGTTGGCGTGCTGGGTGCGAACCTTGTCGTAGTCGGCGGCGATCTCGGCCTTGTAGTCGGCAGCTTGGTCGTTGGACAACAACTTGGTCACGACCCCAACGGCACGCGAGGCATCCGGCACATAGACAACCGGATGGTCGTAATGTGGGGCAATCTTGATCGCGGTGTGCGCACGCGAGGTCGTGGCACCGCCGATCAGCAGCGGGATCGTGTAACCCTGCCGTTGCATCTCGCTGGCGACATGGCTCATCTCTTCAAGCGAAGGTGTAATCAGCCCTGACAAGCCAATGATGTCAGCCTTATGTTCCTTGGCTGCGGCAAGAATCTTGTCCGTCGGCACCATGACACCCAGATCGACGATGTCGTAGCCATTACAGCCCAACACCACGCCGACAATGTTCTTACCAATGTCATGCACATCGCCCTTGACCGTAGCCATGATGACCTTGCCCTTGGCGGTGGCGCCCGTTTTGGCTTTCTCTGCCTCGATGTAAGGCAGCAGATGCGCAACGGCCTGCTTCATGACACGGGCGGACTTGACCACCTGCGGCAGGAACATTTTGCCTGCACCAAACAAATCGCCAACCGTGTTCATCCCCGCCATCAGCGGGCCTTCGATCACGTTCAGTGGCGGCTTGCCGTCGGCTTCAAAGGCAGCGCGGCACTCTTCGGTATCCTCGACCACAAACTCGGTAATGCCGCGCACGAGCGCATGCGACAGACGCGCTTCGACACTTTGCTCGCGCCAAGACAGATCAACGACCTGCTCCTTGCCACTGCCCTTGACCGTCTGCGCCAGCTCGACCAGCGCCTCGCCCGCATCCGGTGAACTATTGAGCACGACGGCCTCTACCTTGTCGCGCAGCTCAACAGGAACTTCGTCATACACGCCCAACTGGCCGGCATTGACGATACCCATGGTCATACCCGCCTTGATGGCGTGGTACAGGAACACGGTGTGGATCGCTTCACGCACGGCATCATTGCCACGGAAGCTGAAGCTCACATTTGAGACACCACCGGAAATCTGCGCATAGGGCAGATTCTCGCGTATCCAGCGAGTGGCATTGATAAAGTCGACAGCGTAGTTGTTGTGCTCTTCAATCCCCGTCGCAATCGCAAAAATGTTCGGATCGAAGATGATGTCCTCGGCCGGGAAACCAATGCTCACGAGCAGGTCGTAGGCACGCTTACAGATCTCGGTCTTGCGCGCATAAGTATCGGCCTGACCGGTTTCGTCGAAGGCCATGACGATAGCGGCTGAGCCATAACGCTGAATCAGTTTGGCTTGGGCGATGAATTTTTCTTCGCCTTCTTTCAGCGAAATCGAATTGACGATGCCCTTGCCCTGCAGGCACTTGAGACCAGCCTCCAGCACCTCCCACTTAGACGAGTCGAGCATCACCGGGACGCGCGCAATATCTGGCTCGGACGAGATCAGATTGACAAAGCGCACCATGGCCGCCTGCGAATCCAGCATCGCTTCGTCCATATTGATATCGATGACCTGGGCGCCGCCTTCCACCTGATTGCGTGCCACGGCCACGGCCTCTTCGTACTGCCCATTCAGAATGAGCCTGGCGAACGCTTTAGAGCCAGTGACATTG
Organism: uncultured Rhodocyclaceae bacterium; assembly: GCA_964499485.1. Classification (GTDB taxonomy): domain Bacteria; phylum Pseudomonadota; class Gammaproteobacteria; order Burkholderiales; family Rhodocyclaceae. The sequence goes on from CAZCLF010000001.1 coordinate 180,778, forward strand.
GTACGCTCACCCACGTTGACGAATAGGCTGTCGGCGCCAACGTTGAAGGGCTCAAGGCCAGACAAACGAAGCTTAGGTTCGGGCTTAGCCGGCACGCGTGGCGCGCAGTGCGAGAGGGTTTCGGCAATCGCCTTGATGTGCGCTGGCGACGTGCCGCAGCAGCCGCCGGCGATATTGATGATGCCCATGTCGCCCCAGCGGCGAATCTCACCTGCCAGTGCTTCGGGGGTTTCGTCATAGCCCGTTGGTGAGAGGGGATTGGGCAGGCCCGCATTTGGGTGGGCCGACACAAAGCAATCGCAGACGCGCGACAGCTCTTCCACGTATTGACGTAGCTCCTCAGCACCTAACGCACAATTAAGGCCAAAGCTCAGCGGCTTGGAATGGCGCAGGGAGTTCCAGAACGCCTCGGCGGTCTGGCCGGACAGGGTGCGACCCGAGGCATCGGTAATGGTGCCGGAAATCATGATGGGCCAGCGGCGGCCGGCTTCATCGAAGAATTTTTCGACCGCAAACAGCGCTGCCTTGGCATTAAGCGTATCGAAGACGGTCTCAACCAGAATCAGGTCAGCGCCACCCTCCACCAGACCACGCGTGGCCTCGACATAGTTGTCGACCAGCTCGTCGAAGGTGACATTGCGGTAGCCGGGGTCATTCACGTCCGGCGAGATCGACGCAGTACGCGAGGTTGGGCCGAGCACGCCGGCCACAAAGCGAGGCTTGTCCGGCGTCGAATAGGCATCGCAAACCTCGCGCGCAAGACGCGCACCTTCGAAGTTCAGCTCATGCACCAAGTCTTCAAGATCGTAGTCGGCTTGCGACACACGCGTCGAGTTGAAGGTATTAGTCTCGATAATGTCGGCGCCTGCCGCCAAATAATCCGCATGGATCCCGCGGATCACATCAGGGCGGGTAATCAGCAGTAAATCGTTGTTGCCCTTGAGGTCGCTTGCATGATCGGCGAAACGCGCGCCGCGATAGTCGGCCTCCGTCAGCTTATGCTGCTGGATCATGGTGCCCATGGCGCCATCCAGGATCAGGATGCGGTCGTTAAGGAGGGCGCGGAGCTCTTCGGTGCGGTCAGGCTGCATGGGGTGAGGCGGGAAGCTGGGTGGGATAACTTCACATTCTACCAAATTGCCCCGCAAAACCTTGATAGAGCGGCACTTTCGCCCGGTTCTCCCGCCTTGTTGAGTGCTGGGGCGTCCTTATACTGGGCTATTCCGTTTTGATGACCCTCGCCATGACCCCAGCCTGGCTGTATGCCCTGCTCACCCGCCGCATGCTGATTTGTGTGTTGACCGGCTTTGCCTCGGGTCTGCCGCTGTACCTATTGCTGAATCTGGTCCCCGCCTGGCTGCGCACTGAGGGCATCAATCTCAAGACCATCGGCCTGTTTGCCCTGATCCAGTTTCCCTACACATGGAAATTTCTGTGGGCGCCACTGCTTGATCGTTATGCCTTGCTGCCACTGGGTCGTCGCCGCAGCTGGATGTTGCTAACGCAGATTGGCCTGCTGGGCCTGATTGCCCTGCTCGGCCAGTTGTCGCCGACAGGCCTGATCGCCCCCGTGGATTGGGACAGTACTGTGACGCTGTTGCTGCACCCGGTCACGCTGGCCGTTACCTGTGTCGCGCTACTCTCGGCGACGCAGGATATTGCCCTCGATGCTTTCCGGCGCGAAGTCCTGTCTGACACTGAGCTAGGGCTCGGCAACTCGGTGCACGTGAATGCCTACCGGATTGCCGGGCTAGTCCCGGGCTCGCTCTCCCTGATCTTGGCAGACCGTTTGAGCTGGGACTGGGTCTTTGCAATCACAGCGCTCTTTATGCTGCCCGGCGTGTTGATGTCGCTCATGGTCACAGAGCCGGCGATTGCAGGCAATGCACCGAAGACCCTACGTGCGGCGGTGGTTGAACCCTTCAACGAGTTTATCCAGCGCTCAGGCTGGCAGCCAGCCCTGCTCATTCTCGCCTTTATCTTTTTCTACAAGCTGGGCGACTCAATGTGCACAGCGTTGGCCACGCCCTTTTATCTGGACATGGGCTACGCCAAATCACAGATCGGTATCGTCGCCAAAAATGCCGGCTTGTGGCCCGCCGTGATGGGTGGCCTCTTGGGTGGGTTGTGGATGGTCAAAATCGGCATCAACCGTGCCTTGTGGTTGTTCGGCGTGGTGCAACTGGTGTCCATCTTCGGCTTTGCGTGGCTGGCGTGGCTGGGGCCGCAAAGTGATATCGGCGCACCTCAACTGACCGCGCTGGCACTGGTCATCGGTTTTGAAGCATTGGGCGTGGGGCTCGGTAGTGCGGCGTTTGTTGCCTACATCGCCAAGAACACACACCCGCTCTACACCGCCACTCAGTTTGCGCTCTTCACTAGTCTCGCTGCCGTGCCACGTACGGTCGTCAATGCAAGTACAGGCTGGCTGGTTGAGCGTCTGGGCTGGTTCGACTTCTTCCTCGTATGCGCCGTGCTGGGCGTGCCGGGCATGCTCTTGTTGCTCAAAGTCGCCCCCTGGAACGGGAACAATACACCGGTGCACTGAAAGAAGTTTCGCAACCGACGGAACTCGCCCACTCTCCCCGTGTCTCTCTTATAGAGACGCCGCAAACACATACCGCTATAGAAAGCGGGTGCGCAAAAAATTGATCCGGATGGATTCAATTTTTCCGCAATTGTGGCGTTAGATCAGGTGTACACACCGTTCATTGGCGAAAGGGGAAACAGCATGGACTACTCCGTCGAAGATCTTGCCCGCATGCGGCTGGAAGAAGCTTTCGGTACCCACGCCCGTGAAGTCCTGCATGCTGGGGCGGTACCGCCCTACGCTCTGCAGCTACGCTTACAGGAAGTGGTGCCAAGCATACCGCGCCGCCGCCACGAGCCAAGCGACCCGGAAGCCTATCTACAGGCGATTTATCACTGCCAACAACAGTAAGCGCTGACGGCCAAACATGCGCATCCTGCCGGGGTGCGCATGTTCGTGCTTAGCCCAGGCCGAAGACGGACAGTCGGAGACTGGCGAGCAGGCCGAGTAAAAGCTGCAGCACAATGATCAGCACCAGCGGCGAAAGATCCACGCCGCCCAGTGGGGGAATAAAACGCTGGATGGGTGCGAGGAAAGGTTGCGCCAGGGCGTTCAAAACAGGTGCCAGCGGTGCGTAGGGATTCACCCAAGACATGATCGCGGTGATGATGACGATGCCAAAGATTAGATACAGGAAGGTGCGGGCCGTTTCGAGTAGCGCCACCAATGCCAATGTGCCCATGGCAGCAGGGGTAAGGGCATCACCCGTTGCGGAAAGGCCGAATACCAGCGCAAAGTAGGTGCATTGCACCAGCCATGCCAACACCAAACTCGGCAAATCAACACCCCACAAACCCGGAACCACCTTACGCGCTGGCAATACCGCCCAGTCGCTAGCGGCGATCACGAACTGACCCACTGGGTTGCGGAAGGACACACGTGCCCACTGCATCAGAAAACGCAGCAGGAAAATACCAGTCAGCAGATCGGCGACCGACTGCAGAATGAAAAACAGACTTTGCACCACCATGTCAGCCCCTTAATCTTGGCCGAGCAATACGCCCAGCTCACGGCCGCGCGCTGCTGCAGCTTTAGCCGCCCGGGACACCGCCGCACTGACAGCATCGCCCTCCAGTGAGCGCAAGGCAGCCTCAGTGGTGCCGCCCTTGGAGGTCACGCGCTCACGCAGCACGGTTGGGCTTTCTTCGCTTTGCGCGGCGAGCTGGGCTGCTCCCAGTGTGGTCTGCAGGGCCAGCTTGCGTGCAGAGACTGCGTCGAAGCCCAGCTCTAGCGCTGCGGCCTCTAATGCCTCGATAAAATAAAATACATAGGCCGGGCCGCTGCCGGAAATCGCAGTCACGCCATCGACCTGCGCTTCGTCCTCAACCCAGACCGTCACGCCCACAGCGCCGAGAATAGTGTCAGCCACCTTGCGCTGCTCGGCATCCACTTCGGGCGCGGCATACAAGCCGGTAATGCCGGCGCCGATGAGTGCGGGGGTATTCGGCATGGTGCGCACAATACGCGGGTAGTTGCCGAGCCAACGGGACATGTCATCCACACGCAGCCCGGCTGCAATGCTGATCACCAGCTGCTGATTCAGCTTGTCAATCAAGGGCCCGACCGCTGCGCGCATTTGCTGAGGCTTGACTGCCAGCACAACCACTTCACAGTTCAGCGCGGCCGCGTCGAATTGATCGGTACAACGCACACCAAACTGCTCAGTCAGCTTTTCACGCGCTTCGGCATTCAGCTCCACGACCTGAATGCCGGCTGCAGAAAAACCCTTCTCGCGCAGGCCGCCGATCAATGCAGCCGCCATATTGCCGCCGCCGAGAAATGTAATCCGCATGGGTAATCCTCTACTTAGAGTTCTTGATAATGACGTGCGCCAAAGATCGCCGTACCGATGCGTACCAGCGTCGCGCCTTCTTGAATGGCGATATCCAAATCATGAGACATCCCCATCGAGAGGGTGTCGAGTTGGAGTCCTTCGCCGTTCAGTTGTTCCAATAATGTTCGCAATAGTCTGAACTGTGCACGCAGACTGGCTTCGTCTGCATCGGCCGCTGGTACAGCCATCAGGCCGCGCAGCTTGAGCTGGGGAAGCGCCGCCACGGCGTGGACCAAGGCAGCGGCATCCGCGAGCACAACCCCGCTTTTGCTGACCTCACCGCTGACATTGACCTGCACGCAGACCTGCAAAGGGGGCAAATCGCTCGGGCGTTGCGCCGACAGCCGCTCGGCGATTTTGAGGCGATCCAACGCATGTACCCAAGCAAAATGCTCAGCCACCAACCGCGTCTTGTTACTTTGCAAGGGGCCGATGAAATGCCACTCCAAGCCAAGCTCGGCAAGGGCGGCGACCTTGTCTACGCCCTCTTGCACATAGTTCTCGCCAAAGGCGCGCTGTCCTGACTCGGCAGCACTACGCACATCATCGGCCGGCCAGGTTTTGGATACGGCGAGCAACTGCACACTTTGTGGTGCCCTGCCGACAGCCTTGCAGGCCGAGGCAATCCGGGCGTTTACCGCTTGCAGGTTGGCGGAAATAGTTGTCATATAATGGCTCCGCAGTATATCAGCCAGCGTATCCACCCACCCGGGAACCTCGATGGACATCACCGAACTGCTTGCCTTTGTTGTCAAGAACAAGGCCTCCGACCTGCACCTTTCTGCCGGTCTTCCTCCCATGATCCGTGTTCATGGCGACGTGCGGCGCATCAACCTGCCTCCGCTCGAGCACAAAGATGTGCACGCCATGGTGTACGACATCATGAATGACGGTCAGCGCAAGGTCTATGAAGAACACCTTGAGTGTGACTTCTCCTTCTCTGTGCCGAATCTGGCTCGCTTCCGGGTGAATGCCTTTGTGCAGCAACGCGGCGCAGGTGCGGTATTCCGGACGATTCCGTCCAAGGTACTGTCCTTAGAGCAACTGAACGCGCCCAAGATTTTTGGCGAGATCGCGCGCACCCCGCGTGGCATTGTCTTGGTGACCGGACCAACAGGTTCGGGTAAGTCCACCACCCTCGCAGCGATGGTCGATGACATCAATGAAAACGACTATGGCCACATTCTCACGGTTGAAGACCCGATCGAATTCGTGCATGAATCGAAAAAGTGTCTGATCAACCAGCGCGAAGTGGGGCCACACACATTGTCCTTCTCCAACGCACTGCGCTCCGCCCTGCGTGAAGACCCAGATGTGATTCTGGTGGGGGAAATGCGCGACTTGGAAACCATCCGCCTCGCGCTCTCCGCTGCGGAAACGGGTCACTTGGTGTTCGGTACCCTGCACACGAGTTCTGCTGCCAAGACGGTTGACCGGATTGTTGACGTTTTCCCGGCGGCTGAAAAGGAAATGGTCCGCTCGATGTTGTCTGAATCGCTGCGGGCCGTTATTTCTCAGACCCTGCTCAAAACCAAGGACGGTGCAGGACGTGTTGCCGCCCATGAAATCATGATTGGCACACCGGCCATCCGCAACCTGATCCGCGAAAACAAGATTGCCCAGATGTACTCAGCGATTCAGACCGGTCAGCAATTCGGCATGCAGACGCTGGACCAGAATCTACAAGATCTCGTCCGCCGCAACATCGTGTCCCCCTCCGAGGCCCGCGGTAAGGCCTTTAACAAAGACGCCTTCGGCGGCGCCTAAAAGGTTAGACGATGGAAAAAGACGAAGGCCTCAAGTTCATGTACCAGCTGCTGGGCAATATGGTCAGCAGAAAGGGTTCCGATCTCTTCATCACTTCCGGCTTCCCGCCCGCGATCAAAGTCGATGGCAAGATGACGCCAGTGACCGCACAAGCACTGACCCAGCAGCACACGCTGGAGCTCGCCCGCGCCATCATGAACGACAAGCAAGCCGCCGAGTTTGAAGCCACCAAGGAGTGCAACTTCGCGATCAACCCGGCTGGCATTGGCCGCTTCCGCGTTAATGCATTCGTGCAGCAGGGGCGCGTTGGGCTGGTGCTGCGTACCATTAATACAGCAATCCCTGAACTGGATGACCTCAAGCTGCCGCAAGTGCTTAAAGAAGTATCCATGACCAAGCGCGGTCTGGTGCTTTTCGTCGGTGGGACTGGCTCAGGCAAATCAACATCGCTTGCTGCGATGATTGGCCACCGCAACCAGAACTCCTATGGTCACATCATCACCATCGAAGATCCGGTCGAATACGTGCATGAGCACCGCAACTGTGTGGTCACCCAGCGCGAAGTCGGCGTGGATACGGACTCTTGGGAAGCTGCACTGAAAAATACCCTGCGCCAAGCGCCTGACGTGATTCTGATTGGTGAAATCCGCGACCGAGAGGTGATGGAGCATGCGATTGCCTTTGCCGAAACCGGTCATTTGGCCATGGGTACCTTGCATGCAAACAGTGCTAACCAAGCGCTGGACCGCATCATCAACTTCTTCCCGGAAGAGCGTCGTCCGCAACTGCTAATGGATCTGTCACTCAACCTCAAGGCCATTGTGTCGCAGCGCTTGATTCCGCTGCGCGAAGGCAAGGGGCGGGCTGCTGCAGTAGAGGTGCTGCTCAACTCCCCGCTGATCTCTGATCAGATCGGCAAGGGCGAGGTGCATGCCATCAAGGAGACCATGAAGAAGTCGCGCGAGATGGGCATGCAGACGTTTGACCAAGCCCTGTTCGACTTGTATGAAGACGGCAAAATCAGCTACGAAGATGCGCTGCGCTTTGCTGACTCGATGAATGAAGTGCGCTTGATGATCAAGCTGCATGGCAAGGATGCGCATGGTACCGACATCAATGCTGGCATTCAGCATCTCGACATTGTCTGACCGATAACGCATTGACGATGCACCAATGAAAAAGCCCCGGCATGCCGGGGCTTTTTTTACGTCTGCTAATTAACTCTGTTTCGTCTCATCGCGCACATAGGCTTCATGCAATCGAACCGGCGCTTCAGCCGCACGGCGCTTACGGCTACGGATGTTCAGTAGCTCAACGCCGAGCGAGAACGCCATGGCGAAATACACATAGCCCTTTGGCACGTGGTGACCGAAACCGTCTGCGACCAGCACCAAGCCAACCACGACGAGAAAGGCCAGTGCCAGCATCTTGATGCTGGGGTGCGCGGAGACGAAATCACCGATCTGACGCGCAAACACCATCATCAGGGCGACCGAGGCAATCACGGCAGCAATCATCACGGCGATTTCATCCACCATGCCGACCGCCGTAATAATCGAATCGAGCGAAAACACCATGTCGATCACAGCGATCTGGATGATCACCGCCGCGAAGGTTGCCTGGACCGCACTGGAAGCGCTTCCTGTCTGGCCTTCAAGCAGATGATTGATCTCGTGAGTGCTCTTCCACAAAAGAAAGACACCACCGCCAATCAAGATCAAATCACGGCCTGAGATTTCCTTGCCGAGGATGCTGAACAGCGGCTCGACCAGCCCGATGATCCAAGAGAGCAAGAACAGCAAGCCGATGCGCATGAACATAGCCATGCCAAGCCCGATGCGACGTGCCAGCTCACGCGTTTCGCGCGGCAGTTTATCGCACAGGATGGATATGAAAATGATGTTGTCGATACCCAGCACCAGCTCAAGCGCGGTCAGGGTAAAAAAGGCAATCCAGATTTCCGGACTCGAAAGCAGTTCCATGTGACCAAGTCTCCAATACGTGTAGGGTGGGCTGTGAATTCAATGGATCGCTACTGGCTCATTTCAGCCGGCACAGGCATTGAAACACAAATAGTGGAACCGCTACATCCTATGGTCGGGCCATCATCACTCTCTAGGTCGCCGTTTCCGGCACTGGTTGAATAGACGGCTGCACATTGCGGAAGTTCCCAAACATGCTGCCGATTTGATTTGCAATCAACTAGAGATGAAATTGCCCAGCTGCTTCGGGCTGGAAAGGGATGGCGAGAATTTGCAGCATGCGCTGCTGCCCATTTGGCAAGTCGGCGACCACCTGCTGACCTTGTCGCGCACCAAGCAAGGCAACCCCAACGGCCGAGGTCACCGACAGTCGTTGTTGGGTGCTGTCAGCCAAGGCTGGATACACCAGCGTCGTCTCGTGCGCGAGATTGGTGCTCAAGTCTCGGTAGACAATGTGACTATTCATGGTCACCACATCCTCGGGGACCTCTTCTCCAGTCACGATGTGCGCATTGGCAAGCAGGGTATCAAGCCGATCGCGCTCGGCTTCGCTCTGTAATTCGCGGGCCTGGCGCTCAAGGCGCAGGACATCCAACTGAGTTAGGCAAGGGAAATGCATGGAAACTCCTTCTGTTCTGTAAAGGTGGAAGCGGAAAGCTCACCCGGTAAAACCGGGTGGCTAAGCCAGCGGTTCTACCGGGGACAGAAGGGGCAGGCGGCGATCCTGCCGGAGACAGGCGAACGCAGACCCCGGCACACTACGCCGGAGCACATCTGCGGAGACGCCTGCAAGTTAGGCATTACCGTGTAGCGGCCATGGCGCGCAAACGGGCCACGCGCTCTTCGGTGGCAGGGTGAGTACTAAACAACCCCGCCAAACCGCCGCCGGAAAGCGGGTTCATGATCATCATTTGCGCGGTTTCGGGATGGGCCTCGGCTGTCGCCATCGGAATCCCACGCGCATAGGCGTTGATCTTGAGCAGCGCATCGGCCAGTGCGTTCGGATCACCGCTGATTTCGGCACCGCCACGATCGGCATCGAATTCGCGCGCGCGCGAAATCGCCATCTGAATCAGGCTCGCCGCTAAAGGTGCCAGCAGTGCAACGGCAATGCTGGCGATCGGGTTAGCCGGACGACCTTCCGAATCACGGCCGCCGAAGAACATGGCGAAGTTGGCAAGTGCCGAGATCGCACCGGCCAGCGTGGCAGAAATCGTTGAGATGAGGATGTCACGGTGCTTCACGTGCGCCAGTTCATGCGCCATCACGCCGCGCAACTCGCGTGCCGAGAGCATCTGCAAAATGCCGCTGGTTGCAGCCACGGCTGCATTCTCAGGGTTACGGCCGGTGGCAAATGCGTTCGGCTGCGCTTCATCAATGATGTACACCTTTGGCATCGGCAGGTCAGCACGAGCCGCCAGTTCATTGACCATGTTGTACAGATAGGGCGAGGAGGCCTCATCGATTTCTTGCGCGTTGTACATCTTCAAGACCATATCGGCAGAAAACCAATAGGCGAAGAAGTTCATGCCGCCACCGAACAAGAGTGCCAGCAGCATGCCATTGGCCCCACCAAGATAGGCGCCAAGCAGGCCGAACAAGGCCATGATGCCAGCCATCAGGATTGAGGTTTTAAGCCAGTTGCCGAGCATGGGTTGCCTCCATTGGGATGCGATTAAGGGTGTTGCTACCTAGGTTAGATGCGGTGGCGCTGAAAAAATTCAACCGAGTGCCGCCAAACAACCGGGCAGATGTTTAGGGACGGCTTGTTAGGCCTTGTCCTGCGGCGAGGCTAACTCCACGCAGAAAATCGCTGATATGCAAGCGCTTGCTGCCCGGTTTTTGCACGATCAACAAGGATAGCGCCTGTTCACCACAGGCAATCACGAGTTGCTGGGCGTCGGCCACCAGTACCGTACCGGGGGCAGCATCACCCGCCATCACAGCGGCCCGCCAGACTTTGACCTGAGCACCCTGACACTCGGTCACGGCACCGGGGAAGGGGTCAAACGCGCGAATACGGCGCTCAATCTCTACCGCCGGTAATGACCAATCGATCAAGGCCTCGGCTTTAGTGATCTTGGCCGCGTAAGTGGCGCCCTCGGCGGGTTGCGGCTGAGGTGTCAAACCTGCATAGCCCTCCAACGCGCGGACAATCAGCTCCGCACCTTGTTCAGCCAGCTTGTCATGCAAGGTGGCTGCCGTATCGTCAGGTTGTATCGACAGGCTTTCCTTGAGCAGCATTGCACCGGTATCGAGACCCGCATCCATTTGCATGATGGTGGTGCCTGTGCGGTTGTCGCCCGCCTCGATGGCGCGCTGGATCGGCGCCGCGCCGCGCCAGCGTGGCAAGAGCGAAGCGTGGATATTCAAACAGCCCAGCCGTGGCATATCCAATACGGCCTGGGGCAGGATGATGCCGTAGGCGGCGACGATCATGCAATCAGCCTCAACAGCGCGCAATGGCTCATGCGTTGCCGGATCACGCAATTTTTCTGGTTGATAAACCGGGATGCCATGTTGCAGCGCCACTTGCTTAACCGCACTTGCTTGCAATTGCATACCACGCCCCGCCGGGCGGTCCGGCTGGGTCAACACCAGCTTGATGGTGTGGCCGGCCTCGATCAGCGCCTCTAGCGCGCGGGCGGCAAACACCGGTGTACCGGCAAAGATCAGATCCATGGGGTTGTCAGGCGGCCTTATGCCGTAAATGATGCCGCGACTTACGCCGTGATTCTGGCCTTCTTGGCCAGCTTCGACTTGATGCGGGTTTGCTTGAGGTTGGAAAGGTATTCAACAAAAACCTTGCCTTGCAAATGATCAATCTCGTGCTGAATACACACCGCCAGCAGGCCATCTGCCTCCAGCTCAAAGGGCTCGCCTTTGAGGTTCAGGGCCTTAACCTTGATGCGCTCGGCGCGCATTACGGTCTCGTAAATACCAGGCACAGACAAACATCCCTCCTCGCCCACGCACTCACCGCTTTTCTCGATGATCTCAGGATTGATGAAGGTCAGCAGTTCATTTTGGTCTTCAGACACATCGACCACAATCAGACGGATATGGTGGTCCACCTGGGTGGCGGCCAAACCGATGCCCGGGGCTTCGTACATGGTCTCAGCCATGTCGGCAGCTAGGCGGCGAATTTCGTCCGTAACTTCCTTGATCCGTTCAGCCTTTTTGTGCAAACGGTTGTCCGGATACCGCAGAATGGGAAGTAAAGCCATAAATATCTTCTTGATCTGATTGATTGCAAAGCGGTTTAGCGGCAGAATCGAGCGACTACAACCGGAGATGCCTGTATGCGTCGCATTATATCCGCTCCACTGCTCGCCCTGTTTTTGACCGCAGGCCTCATGCAAGTTCCCGCCCATGCAGCTGCACCGCTGGAATTAGCTGCTAACGCACCCGAACGTCATGTCGTCGTCCCCGGTGACACCTTGTGGGGCATTTCCGGCAAGTTTCTCAAGAGCCCCTGGCGCTGGCCAGAGCTGTGGCGCCTGAATAAAAGTGAAGTCAAAAACCCGCACCTGATTTATCCAGGTCAAGTCCTCGTGCTTGAATATGACGCCGATGGCAAGCCACGACTACGTGTCGAAGGCGGCGCTGGCGAGGTGCGCGACGTCAAGTTAGAGCCAAAGATCTACGTCGAGCCGCAGAAAAAGGCGATCTCGTCGATTCCTTACGAACTGATCCGCCCTTATCTGGCACGCCCCATGGTGCTCGATCTGGATAAGCTGGATGCCATGCCACGTATTGTGTCGGCCGAAAATGATCGGATCATTCTCGGTGCCGGCGACAAGATCTTTGTGACGGGTATCAAGGGACGTGACAAGCTGCAGTGGCACATCTACCGCCCGGGTGCTGCCCTGATCGACCCGGAGACAAAGGAAAAGCTCGGCCATGAGGCTGTCTATGTGGGCAGCGCCCAGCTGACTGCTGAAGGCGAACCGGCGACGCTACAAGTGACGCGCTCTGCTATTGAAATTGCGCGTGGCGACCGACTGATCGCAGAAGTGGAGCCATCGATCATTTCCTATGTCCCACGTTCACCGGAAAAGGATATTCGGGGCCGGGTATTGACCCTATACGGTGCCGCCGGCAATGCTGGCCGCTTTGAGGTGGTGAGCTTTTCACGCGGCGCGAAGGATGGTGTGGAGCTGGGGCATGTGTTTGCCATTTCACGTGCGGGTCGCTCAGTCGATGACCGCTTCAAGGGCATCAAGACCACCCACATCACACCAGATCAGCTGACCGGTCAGCTCTTCGTATTCCAGGTCTTTGACCGTGTTTCCTACGCGCTGATCATGAACTCTGACGACCCAATCGCTGCCGGTGACGTTGTCCGCACACCTTGAAGATGAATTAGCCGCTTGGCTGCGGCTAACCCTCACCCCGGGGTTGGGCGGTCAAGCCCAGCGTACCCTGTTGCAGACATTCGGCCTGCCACAGGTCATCTTCAAAGCAGGCGGCAGCGAACTGCGCGCCGCCATCGGGGATAAGTTGGCCACCCTTCTGGCCAGCCATGATGCCGAGGCTGACATCACGACGGCCTTGAACTGGGCAAGCGAACCCGGTAACCACCTAATTCCGCTTGGCAGCACGGCCTATCCGCGCACCTTACTCGACAGCGCCGATCCGCCAGCGCTGCTCTATGCCAAAGGCAATATTGAGTTATTGCAACAACCCATGCTCTCGGTCGTTGGCAGTCGCAATGCCACACGCCAAGGCGAGCTGGACGCTGAAGCCTTCTCCAGCCATTTATCCGCCGCAGGGCTCACGATTGTCAGCGGCATGGCGCTTGGTATTGATGCCGCAGCACATCGCGGGGGCTTGAAGGGTCGAGGCAGCACGATTGCTGTGATCGGCACCGGCATTGATCGGATCTATCCGGCGCGCAATGCTGAGTTGGCGCGCCAAATTGCGGCTGACGGACTCATTATTAGTGAGTTCCCTCTAGGGATTGGCCCGCTTGCTCACCACTTCCCCCGGCGCAACCGCATCATCGCCGGGCTTGGGCAAGGCTGTTTAGTGGTGGAAGCGGCAGATCGCAGCGGCTCATTAATTACCGCGCGGCTAGCGGCTGAAGCTGGGCGCGAAGTGTTCGCGATTCCGGGCTCGATTCACTCCGCCTTGTCACACGGCTGTCACCGCTTGATTCGTCAAGGCGCCAAGCTAGTGGAGTCGGCAAATGACATCTTGGAAGAGCTGGCATGGGAGTCCGTGGTCAACCCCATCCCCTCCGTCGATCTGGAAACAACACCCCTGTCGGACGAAGAACTCAATCTAATCAATGTGCTGGGTAATTCACCCTGTGATCTGGAGACATTAGTGACGCAGACCGGATTGACACCTGATGCGCTTCTTGCGATGCTCCTCCCCATGGAGCTCGATGGTCGCATCGCCAGTTTGCCCGGCGGTCGATACCAAAAGCTCAATTAACTAGACACTGTGGCGGCATCGCAGTGTTCTCACTTGGGGGCCTGCCAGCATGTTCGACATCCTCGTCTATCTATTCGAAAACTACCTCCCGGAAGCTTGCCCCGAGCCCGATGTGCTCGCGCGCAAACTGTCAGCAGTCGGTTTTGAAGAAGAGGCCATCCATGATGCGCTGGACTGGCTCGCTGGCCTGCAAGAACACGACGCCGACGCCCACGAGGTTGCCCACAACGCGACCACCCGCCCAGCGATCCGCGTGTATGTGGACGAAGAGCAGTCGCAGCTCAGCACCGAATGCCGTGGTTTCCTAACCTTCCTAGAACAAGCAGGCGCGCTGCCGATGGCGCTGCGCGAGCTTGTTATTGATCGTGCAATGGCCACCACGGATGAAAGCATTAACCTGTCCCGCCTTAAGGTCATCGTGCTGATGGTGATGTGGCGCCACCAGCATTCGCTCGACACGCTGCTGCTCGAAGAGCTGCTTGCCGCCGACGAAGATGACGAAGGCGAAGACCGTCTCTGTCACTAACTTCCTGCAGGGTATTGGAATTGTGATACCCCGCCAATACTTGCAAGCTGAGGGCGGCGCACCTATGATGCGCCGCTTTCGCGTTTACTTACGCCGCCCATGACCAAGCAGCTCATCATTGCCGAGAAACCTTCTGTTGCCGCGGATATTGCGCGTGCACTGGGGGGCTTTACCAAGACGGCCGATTACTTCGAGAGCGAGCAATACGTGCTTTCCTCCGCCGTCGGTCACTTGCTCGAACTGGCTGTCCCTGAAGAATACGAGGTCAAACGTGGCAAATGGTCGTTTGCCCATTTGCCGGTGATCCCGCCACGCTTCACGCTGAATCCGATCGAGAAGACGGAAGATCGCCTCAAGCTGCTGACCCGCCTGATTAAGCGCAAAGATGTGTCCGGTCTGATTAACGCATGTGACGCGGGCCGCGAAGGTGAGTTGATTTTCCGTTACGTCGTGCAGCACGCGATGAGCGAGAAGAACCCCAAGCCGATCCGTCGCCTGTGGCTGCAGTCGATGACGCAAAGTGCCATTAAAGATGGCTTTGCGCATCTGCGTACCGACGATGAAATGCTGCCCTTGGCGGATGCCGCGCGCTGCCGTTCCGAAGCCGACTGGTTAATTGGCATCAATGGCACACGTGCCATGACCGCCTTCAACTCCAAGACTGGTGGCTTCCACAAGACTCCGGTTGGTCGCGTACAAACCCCAACCCTCGCTATCCTGGTGGAGCGTGAGGAACGCATCCGCAAGTTCGTATCCCGCGATTATTGGGAAGTCGAAGGCGAGTTTGGTGCTGTCGCCGGTACCTATCGTGGGCGCTGGTTTGACGAGAAATTCAAGAAGGGTGAAGACGAACACGCCCAGGCCAGCCGCGTGTGGGAAAAATCCCGTGCGGACGAGATCCGCAAGAAGTGCCTGGGCAAGCATGGTGATGTCACTGAAGAATCCAAGCCGACAACACAGCAGTCGCCAGCACTATTCGACCTGACCTCACTGCAACGCGAGGCCAATGGCCGTTTTGGTTTTTCCGCCAAGACCACGCTGTCGATTGCCCAAGCGCTGTATGAGCGCCACAAAGTACTGACCTATCCACGGACGGACAGTCGCCACCTGCCCGAGGATTACATTCCCTCGGTCAAGGAAACACTGCGGGCCTTGGCTGATACGCCCTATGAAGGTTTTGCCAGTGAGATTCTCGGCTCTGGCTGGGTGCATCCGAACAAGCGCATTTTCAACAATGCCAAGATTTCCGACCACCACGCCATCATCCCAACCGGCCAAGCACCCAAGAGCCTGTCGGAAGCCGAACAGAAACTCTACGATCTGGTGGTGAAGCGTTTCCTCGCCATCTTCTACCCGGCTGCAGAATTCAATGTGACCACCCGCATCACCCGCGTTGAAGGCGAAGCCTTCAAGACCGAGGGCAAAGTGCTGGTCTCCGCAGGCTGGATGGCCATCTACGGCAAGGAAGCTGAAGTCGAGGAAGAAGGCAAAGACGCCAAGGATGGTGAGGGTAAGGACAGCAAGGCCCTTGTGCCCGTACAACCCAATGAGCGCGTCTGGGCTAATGATGTGGCTGTAAAGGCCAACCAGACCAAGCCGCCGGCGCGCTTCAATGAAGCCACGCTGCTGTCGGCCATGGAAGGTGCAGGCAAGCTGGTGGATGACGAAGAGCTGCGCGAAGCCATGAGCGAGCGCGGCCTGGGCACACCTGCCACGCGCGCCGCCACCATTGAAGGCCTACTTAGCGAAGAGTATGTGCACCGTAACGGCCGCGAACTACAACCGACCGCCAAGGCGTTCTCTCTGCTATTCGCGCTCGACAAGCTGGGGGTTGAAGAAATTCGCTCACCCGAACTCACCGGTGACTGGGAATACAAGCTCAAGTTGATGGAAGCCGGCAAGCTGCCGCGCGACGAATTTATGAGCCACATTGTCAGCACCACGCAGGAGATGGTGGCGCGTATCAAGGATGGCGAAATTCCGGAGGAGGCGTTTGCCACCATCGATGCGCCCTGCCCCAAGTGCGGTGGCGTGATTCAGGAAAACTACAAAAAATTCCAGTGCAAGGCCTGTGACTTCTCGCTGTGGAAAGTTGTCGCCGGTCGTCAGTACGAATCCGAAGAAGTTGAAGAGTTACTGACAAAACGTACGGTCGGCCCATTACAAGGCTTCCGTAGCAAGATGGGGCGCGCTTTCGCGGCCATCATCAAGCTGAACGCTGACCACCAGCCGGAATTCGATTTCGGCCAGAGCAATGAAAGCAGCGACGAGGAAGTCGATTTCAGTGGGCAGGAAAGCATCGGGCCTTGTCCCAAGTGCCAGAGCGCCATCTACGAAAACGGCATGGCCTATGTCTGTGAAAAATCAGTCGGTGCAGCGAAGAGCTGCGACTTCCGTTCCGGCAAGGTGATCCTGCAGCAAGAAATTGATCGCGCGCAGATGGTGAAACTCCTCACTGAGGGGAAGACCGATTTGCTCAAGGGCTTCGTGTCCAATCGCACCAAGCGCAAGTTCTCGGCATTCCTCGTGCGCGGGCCGGATGGTAAGACCGGCTTTGAGTTTGAAGCACGGGCACCTAAGGCACCAAAGGCCGGAAAGGCGAGCGAGGCCGACGCTGAGGGTGAACCCACTGCGGATGCAGAGGCAGCGCCTGCCAAGGCGGCCAAGGCCAGCAAGACCGCTGCTGCGGCAAAGACCACGAAGGCCAAGGCTGCGCCAAAGAAGCGCGCCGCTGCAAAGTAAGACAGCCACCCCATGACGTCCTATCAGACCATTCTGACCGAGGTTGATCGTGGGGTCGGCATCATCACGCTGAACCGCCCCGAGCGGCACAATGTCATCGATGGGCTATTCATCAGCGAGTTGACTGCTGCGATCGCCAGCATGAGCGGTGACAGCAGCGTCCGTGTGATCATTCTCTCCAGTCTCGGCACCAGCTTTTGTGCAGGTGCCGATGCCCAATGGTTGCTGCAAGGCGCGCTCAAAGGTGAGGCGGAGAGCTTGGCTGAAGCCCGTGCCTTTGCAACCTTGCTGCGCACGCTCAGCGACGCTCCCAAGCCCACGGTGGCACGCATTCAAGGGTCCGTCCTCGGCGGAGGGGTGGGTCTAATTGCCGCATGCGATATCGCGATTGCGACGTTCGATGCCGAGTTCGCCCTCACCGACACCCAACGCGGGCTGATTCCCGGTGTTATCGCGCCGTATGTCACAAGTGCGATCGGCGCGCGCCATGCCCGCCGCTACATGCTCACGGCTGAGCGCTTCTCAGCGTCCGAAGCGTATCGCTTGGGCCTTGTGCATGAAATCGTGGCTGACACTACTGGGCTGGATCATGCCTTGGCGGACTTAGTCGATGCCCTACTCGCCAATGGCCCGCACGCATTGACCGAATGCAAAGCCACGCTAGCGGTACTGCAAAATCGACCGATATCGGCTGAGTTGCTCGATCACATGGCGCAACGGAGTACCCGCGTACGCACCAGTGCCGAGGCACGCGAAGGTCTGACCGCGCTGATCGAAAAACGCTTACCGCACTGGGTTAGCAAACCTTAAGCCAAATCTGCTGTCGAAGTGTGCTGCCCAAACGCGCTATCAAACAGCACTCTTCTTTCCACACTGAATCACTGATGACTTATCCCTCTTACGTCAATCTCGTTGAAGTCGGGCCACGTGATGGCCTGCAGAACGAGAAGCAGAATATCCCGACCGCGACCAAGCTTGAACTGATTCGCCGACTGGAAGCGAGCGGCCTCCAGCACATCGAAGCGGCCGCCTTTGTGTCGCCCAAATGGGTACCGCAAATGGCTGACCACAGTGAGCTCATGCGTGAGGTCATGCGCAACAAAAAGCCCGGTGTCAGCTACCCGGTGCTGGTGCCTAATCTCAAGGGCTTGGAAGCCGCATTGGCGGCTGGCGTTGAAGAGATTGCGATTTTCACCGCGGCCTCGGAAGCCTTTGCTCAGAAAAACATCAACTGCTCAATTGCGGAAAGTCTTGAGCGCTTTCCGCCCGTCATCGCCGCCGCCAAGGCGGCCGGTGTCAAAGTACGCGGCTACGTCTCCTGCGTGCTTGGCTGCCCGTATCAAGGGGCCGTCGCGCCCCTCGCCGTCGCAGAGGTCGCCCATGCACTCTACGATATGGGCTGCTATGAAGTCAGCCTTGGCGATACCATCGGCGTTGGCACCCCGGCCAGCACACTGGCCATGCTCGAGGCTGTAGCCAAACGCATACCGCTTAAGTTTCTCGCCGGCCACTTCCACGACACCTACGGCATGGCGATTGCCAATATCCACACGGCACTTGAGTTCGGCATCAGCACCTTCGACAGCTCAATCGCTGGACTCGGTGGCTGCCCCTACGCTGCAGGTGCGACCGGGAATGTCGCGACTGAAGATGTCGTTTATCTGCTGAACGGCCTCGGCATTGAGTGCGGTGTCAATCTCGACAGCCTCGTCGAGACAGCGGCATGGATCAGTGCTGAACTAGGGCGCTCTCCTGCCGCTCGCGTTAGTCGCGCGATGCTGGCAAAATCCTGTGCATAGTCTGTCTGGAGTAGTCATGGTTGAATCCCCGTGTATCAATATCTGCAAGCTTGATCAGGCCACCGGCCTGTGTATCGGCTGTTTGCGCAGTGTCGATGAAATCCGCGCTTGGCGCGACGCCACATCGGAGCAAAAACTAGCCATTATTGAAGCCGCTCGCCAACGCACCCTGCAGCCCGCCTGATTCATGCAAGTCATCGTCATCAGTGGGGTTTCCGGCTCGGGCAAATCGATTGCCCTGAACGTGCTTGAAGACGGCGGCTACTACTGCGTCGACAATCTGCCCGCCCCCCTGTTGCCCGAACTGGTCCAGCATCTGCGCTGGGGTGGTTACGAGCGCGTGGCCGTCGCCGTAGATATGCGGGGGGGCAGCAGTATTGCAGCGCTGCCCAGCCAGTTACGCGAACTTGAGAGTGACAATATCCAGGTGCGCTTTATCTTCCTTGACGCCCGTGATGACATTCTGATCCAGCGCTTTTCGGAAACCCGTCGCCGTCATCCGCTCGGCGATGACAGCACCACGCTCGAGGAGGCCATTGCCAATGAGCGTGAAATTCTTGCGCTCGTTTCCGAGTTTGGCCATCGCATCGATACCAGTGAGCTGCGCGCCAATGCGCTGCGCAGCTTCATCAAAGACTTTGCCGCTCTGAATGATGGCCGACAGCTGGTGCTGATGTTCGAGTCGTTCGGTTTCAAGCATGGCATTCCATTGGATGCCGACCTGGTTTTCGATGTGCGCTGCTTGCCTAACCCGCACTACGATCCGGTGTTACAGCCACAAACCGGCCAAGACAAAGCAGTGTGCGAGTTTCTCGCCAGCCAGCCTGAAGTGCAGCGCATGGAAAACGACATCGCCACGTTTGTCGATAACTGGCTGCCCAGTTACGTTGCCGATAATCGCAGCTACCTGACTGTCGCCATCGGCTGTACCGGTGGGCAGCATCGCTCGGTCTATCTGGCTGAACAATTGAAAGCTCGCTTTGAAAGCAAGGCGCGCGTGTTGGTTCGTCACCGTCGCCTAGCAAGTCAATCATGAAGAAAACCATTGCCGTTGGTTTCACCGGTGCGTCAGGCCTACCTTACGGCATGCGCCTGCTGGAATGTCTGCTCGCCACTGAAGACGTACATGTGCAGCTGGTGTATTCGCAGGCCGCACAGATCGTGGCGCAACAAGAAATGGGCTTCAAGCTGGGTTCACGACCAAGCGAGGTTGAAACCGAACTCACCGCTCGCTTCAATGCGCCTGCCGGCAAGCTGCGTGTCTATGGGCGTGAAGAATGGTTTGCGCCACTGGCCTCCGGCTCCAATCCACCCGACGCGTATGTGATTTGCCCCTGCACCATGGGCACACTGGCCAAGGTGGCAGTGGGCATGGGCGATGATCTGGTCTGCCGCGCTGCCGATGTGGTGCTCAAGGAAGGCAAAAAACTGATCCTGGTGCCACGCGAAATGCCCTTCTCCGTTATCCACTTGGAAAATATGCTCACGTTGGCACGTGCTGGCGCAGTGATCATGCCGCCTAACCCGGCTTTCTATCATCACCCGCAGTCGCTGCAGGACATGGTGGATTTTGTGGTGGCGCGGATTCTCGATCATCTGGGCGTTTCGCACACCCTGATGGCGAAATGGGGCGAGCCTCAACCTTCTACCGAGGCGTAAGCGCCCTTTCATGTCGTCACAGGAAATCCCGCTCTTCCCGCTCAACACTGTGCTCTTCCCCGGTGGCTATCTGCCGCTACGGGTATTCGAGCAACACTATATGGACATGGCCACGCAGTGTCTGCGTGACAGCACATCGTTTGGCATCTGTCTGATCTCTAGCGGTCAGGAAGTCGGCAAACCCGCGGTGCCGCATGAGATAGGCACCCTGGCGCAGATCGGCGACTGGGATATGCCTCAGCTGGGCGTGCTCAACATCAAGGTACATGGGCTACAACGTTTTCGTATCCTCAAGCGGCGCAGCGAAAGCTCGGGCCTGCAAGTGGCAGAGATTGAGCTAATCGACAATGAGCCGGCGATGCGTCTACCTTCAGCCCTATCTCGCATGCAGCCGCTGATGCGCATCATCCTTGCCGATGCCGGCGATGCGGTCCCCACACCGCATTTTCTCGACGATGCGGTATGGCTGGGCAACCGCTATGCCGAACTGTTGCCCATCTCCTTGCTCGCCAAACAGAAGCTGATGGAGATCGACGATTCGCTGCTACGTATTGAAACCATTCATCAGTATCTGGACCAGAAGGGTTTGCTCAAGCAGGACGCCTGATTCAGACCGGTTCCGGCGTAAAATCATGGCTTCGCCACATTGGCTGTAAGCCACCCGGTACCGAACATGGCACGTCCTCACAACGACAACTTCCTACGCGCGCTGCTGCGCGAGCCCGTTGATTACACGCCGCTGTGGCTGATGCGCCAAGCCGGGCGCTACCTGCCGGAATATAACGAGACGCGCCGCCGTGCTGGTAACTTCCTCAATCTGTGCAAGTCACCGTCCATGGCCTGCGAAGTAACCTTGCAGCCACTCGCCCGCTACAAGCTTGATGCAGCCATTCTCTTTTCCGACATCCTGACCATTCCGGATGCGATGGGGCTGGGCCTGTATTTCGCCGAGGGCGAAGGCCCTAAGTTTGAGCGTCCGCTGCGTGAAGAGTGGGCGATCCGGGACCTGACGGTACCGGACCCCTACGATCATCTGCGCTATGTGTTGGATGCCGTCTCCGAAATTCGCCGCGCGCTCGACAACTCGGTGCCACTGATCGGCTTTTCCGGCAGCCCCTTTACACTGGCTTGCTACATGGTGGAAGGCGGCGGCTCCACCGATCATCGCACCATCAAGACCATGTTGTATCAGCGCCCGGACTTGCTGCACCACATCCTCGACATCAACGCACAGGCAGTGACCGCTTACCTCAATGCGCAGATCGAAGCGGGCGCACAGGCAGTGCAGATCTTCGATACCTGGGGTGGCGCGTTGTCACACCGCGCCTTCCACGAGTTCTCGCTGGCCTATCTCAAGAAGGTGGTGAGCGGCCTCAAGAAAACACACGATGGCGAACGCGTACCCTGCATCGTCTTCACCAAGGGCGGTGGTCAGTGGCTGGAAGCGATGGCCGATATCGGCTGCGATGCACTTGGCCTCGACTGGACGACTAGCTTGGGCGATGCTCGCCGCCGCGTGGGCGACAAGGTGGCGCTGCAAGGCAACCTCGACCCTATTACTTTGTTTGCCGGCCCCGATGCTATCGCGGCAGAAGCAACGCGCGTGCTCGAAGACTATGCATCGACCGGTGGCCCCATGACAGGGCATGTGTTCAACCTGGGGCATGGGATTTCTCAATTTACCCCCCCAGAACACGTGACTGCACTGGTTGAGACCGTACACAACTTTCGAGCTTAAGGCGATTGAGCCCTGATCTCAAAGGGGTTTTCTGTCTTGACGCAAAACTGCAAAAATTGCAGTTGAGTAAAAGCCCCAAAATGGGCGTCAAGACTTGACTTATGCACAGAAACCGGCATCGCCGCTGCGGCCGTAAAAATTTCAGCGACAGATCAAGGGTATAAGCTTATGCCATTGATAAAAAAGAGTTTTTTTGTTGCACAATTGTTATACAACGTAACAAATTCTCAAACAGGCCGGTCACTTAGCGGATTCCCGCAGGGGTTTCCCACAAAGTTATCCACAGAATCTGTGGGTAGCTTAAAACTCCTTTACGAACAAGAAACTAGGGCGCAAACGCAAAGCACAATCGAGATGTCGGCGCCAAGCCCATGAGCACCCAGTCCAAGCCTCCAATTCTCCGCGTCGCACTCGACCTGCCGCTGCCGCGGCTGTTCGATTACACCTGCGTTGATGCGCTCGTTGATGACGTTGGTTATCGCGTCAGCGTGCCCTTTGGGCGTGGCGAAAAGGTCGGCGTCATCGTTGCTGTCCTTGACGAGAGCGACCAGCCTGTCGACAAGCTGAAAGCCGCGCTCACCATTCTGCGTGACATGCCGCGGCTACCGGCGGATTGGCTCGCCGTCACCGAGTTCTGTGCGCGCTATTACCAGCATCCACTCGGCGAAGTGATGACGCTGGCCCTGCCGCCGATGTTGCGCAAGGGCAAGCTGCCGCGTGCGCTGAAGGACAAGAAGAAAGACATCGACCCTACGGTGCACCGTCCGACGCTGCACACCGAACAGCAATCCGCCTGCGCGGCAATCGATGCCGCCGCGGGTGAGTTCAAAGCCTTTTTGTTGCACGGCATCACAGGTAGCGGCAAGACTGAGGTGTATTTGCACGCCATTGAGGCGGTGCTTGCGCGTGGTCAGCAAGCGCTGATGCTGGTGCCGGAAATTGCCCTCACACCGCAGCTTGAAGGGCGCGTTGCGGCGCGCTTTCCTAATGCAAAGATCGTTTCCGCGCATAGCGGCCTGGCCGATGCTGCACGTGCGCGAGGATTCCTTGATGCACTGGAAGGGCGCGCGGATATTGTGATGGGAACGCGGTTGTCGGTTTTCACGCCGCTGCCACGGCTTGGTCTGATCGTGATCGACGAAGAGCACGATGCCTCGTTCAAGCAACAGGAAGGCTTGCGCTATTCCGCACGTGACGTTGCCGTCATGCGGGCAAAGCAACTCAACATCCCCATCGTGCTCGGTTCAGCCACGCCCTCGCTAGAAACCTACTATCACGCCAAGAGCCGCCGCTATGGACTGCTCGAACTGAAGCAGCGGGCAGTCGCCGATGCGCCACCGGTGGTGCGCTGCATTGATACACGGCGAGAGAAGCTACAGGATGGTTTATCCGCTGCCATGCTCGCCGCAATTGAAGCGCGGCTTATCCGTGGCGAACAAAGTCTGATTTTTCTCAACCGCCGTGGCTATGCGCCAGTACTGGCCTGCCCCTCGTGTGGATGGGTGTCCACCTGCAAACGATGTGCCGCCAATATGGTGGTGCATTTGGCCGACAAGCGCCTGCGTTGCCACCATTGTGGTTTCGAAAATCACATTCCCGCAGGTTGCCCCGACTGTGGAAATCAGGATATTCACCCGTTCGGCCGCGGCACACAAAGACTAGAAGAGACACTGGCGCAACGCTTCCCGCAGGCTCGCGTACTGCGTGTCGATCGCGATTCCGCCAACTCGCCCACCAAATGGCGCGCGCTGCTGGATGCCATTCATGCCAACGAAGTCGACATCCTGATCGGCACACAAATGCTGGCCAAGGGACATGATTTCCCCAAGCTCACGCTGGTCGGCGCGATTGGTGCCGACGCGGCATTGTTCGCGGCCGACTTCCGCGCACCGGAACGTCTGTTCGCGCAGTTGATGCAAGTCGGCGGTCGGAGTGGCCGTGCCGCCTTGCCGGGTGAAGTGTTGATCCAAACCGAATACCCGGATCACCCGCTCTATGAAGCGCTAATGCAACACGACTTCCACCGCTTTGCGGATTCGCAGCTGGAAGAGCGCGAACAGGCCGGCTTCCCGCCCTACACCTTCCAGGCACTGCTCCGCGCCGAGGCGCCGAGTATCGATCAGTCGCTGGCCTTCCTTGCTCAGGCGCGCGCGTCCGCCAAGGCATTGCTTGATGACAACGCGCAATACAGCGAGCACATCAGCCTCTACGACCCCGTGCCCATGCGTATGTTCCGCCTCATGAGCCTGGAGCGCGCACAACTGCTGATCGAATCCCCCAGTCGCCCGGCACTGCAGCACTTTCTGACGCAATGGATGGAAGCCCTGTATGCCCAAAAAGCCAGCCGTGAATTACGCTGGCATTTGGATGTGGACCCCCTAGAATTCTGAAATTGTAAAATCTGAAAAAATTGAGCAGGCATGCTAAATTGAATTACTCAGCCTCATCCTTATCCCAGCCAGAGGTCCGACAGTGAAGAGCAGAAAACCTGTTTTACTGATCGAAGACAGCAGCACGACGATCCGCGCGCTTTCGCGCCTGCTGCTTGAGCATGGCTTCAGCACCGTTGAAGCCATGTCGATGAAAGAAGCCCAAACACACCTGCAGACTGGCAACGAGTATCTCTGCGCGGTGATGGATTACACCCTCCCTGACGCACCCGACGGTGAGACGCTACCGCTATTACTCGCCCATAACCTGCCAACCATCATCCTCACGGGAAATACAGAAAAGGTTGTCCGTGAGCGGCTATTGCTTCAGCCAATTTTTGACTATGTCCCGAAAGATAACCCCGCTGCATTCGAATATGTCGGGAAGTTAGTTAATCGGATCGAACGTAATCCGCATGTTCGGGTATTGGTCGTCGATGACTCACCGACGATCCGTAACCATTTGCGCAACCTACTTGAACGTCAGTGCTACCAAGTGTTGGAAGCCGACAGTGGGGAAGCCGCGTTGAGCCTGCTGCAAACAGAGCCCGATATTCGTCTGGTGCTGGCTGATCAAGATATGCCAGGCATGAGCGGCTTGCACATGACCAGCGAAATCAGACGGCTTTACGGAACCGACAGCATGGCAATTGTCGGTATTTCTGGTAGTGCTAACGAGGACCTTACTGCCCGTTTCATCAAAGCGGGGGCCGATGACTTTCTGCGCAAGCCCTTCAACCACGAAGAGTTCTTCTGCCGCGTCACACGCAATATCGAATTCGTTGAGAACATGGCCACATTGAATTCGATCGCCCATATCGATGCTTTGACAGGCCTTCCTAACCGCCGGAAATTCTTTAGCGAGCTTAAACGGATCAGTGGTGGCTACAGCGTAGCCATGATGGATCTAGACTACTTCAAGAAAATCAACGATGGATACGGACATGACATCGGTGACCTCACACTGCGTCATGTTGCTCACTTAATGCGCAGCCAATTCCCTGACAACCTGCTTGCCCGTATTGGTGGTGAAGAGTTTGTCATTTTACTGCCGGGTCACGACCCCATTCATCACCGCAACCAGTTGCAGGACTTCTGCCGTCATGTCGCAGCGAGCACAATTACTGATGCCCCGGCGGGCCTGAAGATCACGCTCAGCATCGGGTTCGCCAGCGCAAAAGAGCCCGATATAACCCACTTGCTAAAGCTCGCAGATACCAACCTCTATAAAGCTAAAGAAGGTGGGCGAAATCAGGTCATGCCTTAATGCCTCAACACTTCAGTGCTGAGAGTTAAAAGCCAAAGAGGCCTTTGAGCGCTTTACCCACGGTAGCGCCCGCGTCATCACCGCCACCGCTGTCGGACGTTCCGCGCCCAGCGCTGCCTCTGCTGCCATCCCCTTCCATGATGGGTTGTGCGGCTGTCGATTTAACGCGGACCTTGGCCACCCATTCTGGGTTCCATGCCGCCTTGGGGTCTTTCGGGCGTGGCGGGTTCGCGAAGTGGGCTTCTTCACCGTAGGCAATCATGCGCAGCATGGCGTTGGGCGCAGCGGCCAGCACTTCCTTGGGCACTGTGCATTCGGTGGTGGATGGCGGTAGCACCACCTTGTCCTTTACCAAGCGTGCAACTTCCGGTGGGGCGATGTAGCCGAATAGCGCTTCGCCAAACTCCTTGCTGTTGGCGGACACCCACCACACCATATCGTTACCGTTATCGCTGCCGCCCATAACATTGGCGAAATAGCCGGTGGCATTCGTGATGCTCTTCCAGCGCACATTCATGGCTGTGCCTTGCTTGCTCATGCTGATTTCAAGTGGGGCCAGATAGTCGAGCGTGTCGAGGTTGAAACGAATGTCAGGCGAATAGTTGCCCTTGACCTGATGTTCGCCGCGCAAGGACGAGTTGTTCGGCACACGCGTGCTGTCCTTTTCGTTTGGCCAATCGCCATAGGTGCGCGACCGAGCAACCGATGGCCCGATCTGTCCGCTGACACGGCGTGTGAACAAGCCTGCTGGCCATTGCTGACCACTCGCCATCTTGGCAAAATCGATCACATAGGGCTGCCCCGCACCGGCCTGGGCACCACAGCCCCAGAACAACAACAGTCGACCCTTTGGTTTTTCGTAGTCTTCGCGTCGGTCTTCCTCATCGCGTCGTGTTGCTTGTGTCTTTTGCGGAGTGCGCAGGGGCAAGCTACTGCCCATATTCATTGCGGCGGGGGCCAAATGATCTGCTGCAGGCTCACCGTTCGGGCTCTGCTGCGAACCTAGTTGCAACAATAAGCGCTTGCTTGAGCTACTCATGCCGCCCCCCATCATCATGCTGGCCATATCCATCATGCTCGGGGCCCCACCCGTCATGGGCATGCCTGAACTGGTTTCTGCGCTCATCCAGTAAGTGGCAATAGGCGGCTTGGTTTGCGCAAACCCCAAGAGGGGTACGGTTAAACAGGCCAGGCCAACGACAGCAACACGGGAGGGGAAAACACGCTTCATGGCGAACTCCAGCAAAAAGTGAGGGGGCACAAAACTTGTCGCGATCTTAGCGTATCTATTGCTGTGACAGTGATTTCAGCATCATTTAGTGTGATAAAGCGTCCGTTTGACGGACATTGCGCATATCCTGTGACCTGGGCAACGTTGATGCTCCACGTTACCAATAATTCACTATAATCCTTGATACTTCACAAGCAAACTTAACACTCTTGGGTCTCCATGCACTCTTGCGAATTGTGTAGTACCCCCGGCGGCGAACTGCTGTGGTCCGACCCGGACTGCAGAGTCATCCTCGTCCAAGGTGAAGAGGCCACACTCTACCCCGGCTTTTGCCGGGTTATCTGGACCGACCATGTGGCTGAAATGAGCGATCTGACTGCCGCACAATCCAGCCACCTGATGCGCGTCGTCCTCGCAACGGAAAACGCCGTCCGCGCCAGCGTCAATCCCGACAAAATCAATCTCGCCAGCCTAGGCAATGTTGTTCCACATCTGCACTGGCACGTCATTCCACGTTGGCAGGATGACAGCCGCTACCCGCGCCCGATTTGGGCTGCGGAACTGCGCGCTGCCCCAAGCCGCGCTGCCCCTGACTTAACTCGCCTCAGAGCCGCGTTAATCGCCGCCCTGCAGACAACGTTGAACTGATCTGAATGAGGTCTTGCCTATGAGTGCCCCCCCCACCTCGTCACTACCCAATGTGGCCCCCGCCTTTGTGACTGCA
Source organism: uncultured Rhodocyclaceae bacterium (assembly GCA_964499485.1). Lineage (GTDB taxonomy): Bacteria > Pseudomonadota > Gammaproteobacteria > Burkholderiales > Rhodocyclaceae. The sequence goes on from CAZCLF010000001.1 coordinate 208,508, forward strand.
GAAGAATGCCGCACCTGGCTAGCGGCTCAGCCACTGGCCAGCACCGTACAGATGCAATCGCTGCTGCAGCGCCAGTTAGGCCTGCTCAATCGCCATGCGGTTTCGGGCAGCGAGCGCTTCGCCATTTTGGAAACCCTACGCGAACAGCTTTACCGCACTCAAGAAGAGTGTCAGGTGCGCTTTGCACGCCGCCCCATTCCGCTGGCCCTACCAGAGCAAGCTGCTTTTGATTCGTCACAAGCGACCTGGCGGGCCTTTGCCGATGGCTATGTGCGCTGTCTCGAGTCGTTATTGACGGGCGAGATTGCCATCCAATCGAAGGCAGCGCAAATCATTGAGCGCATTCTGTCGACCTTGGTCGATATGCAGACCGACATTTATCGCAGCAGTAGCACGCCGCCTGCCGATCATTGGCAACACCTGCACAAATGCATTGATGTTGCCGAGCAGCTTGACGTACTCAGTGAGCCGGTCAAAGACCGCCTCCGCAATCCGGACATGCCAGTAACGATTGTGGCAACTTACGCTGAAGCGTTTTTACTACACAGCGCCAGTCCCTATGAACTGGGGCAGAAACAAATGGCGTGGATGGTGCGTTGGGCACGGCGTTGGAGCAGCAAGATCAGCTTACATGCCTATCCACAAGACAGCCCAGGGGCAGCCCCTTTCTATGTTCAGCTGGATCAAACCGCCCCCGCCTCACACACGCCCCTCTATCAAGGCAAAGTGCGCGTACTCGATACCGGCGGTCTGCGCCGCAGCCTGAAGAAGCGCCTGCTTGGACTCTCCAAGGGTGCCACGCCGGCTAGCTTGCAGCTTGGCGAAGACTGCACACAACCCTTGGCAGAGCAGTTGCTAACCCGCGTTTACCAACGCTGGTGCAAAGATCTGACACCACGTAAGCATGAACGTCGCGGCGGCATCAGTCACTCCACCATCAGCTGCGGGCTGGAGAATGCGCATCGTCTGTCCCTTGATGGACGCGACTTCCAACTGCCCGGCGTCGCTGACATGGCCAAACTTCGCCGCGAACGGGAACAGATGGCAACGTTGGGACGTCCAGTTGAAGCCGCCAAGCTCCAAGAAGAAGCAAATAACAAGGATGCCGAGGAGTGGCAAATTCTCGATGAGAGTGCGAATGGCATGCGCCTGCTGCGCAAGAGCGGTAAGGCTCGCATCGCCGTTGGCATGCTGTTGACCTTGCAAGTTGCAGGCGTTCACTCACCCTTGCTGGGCTGCGTGCGCTGGGCTGTCACCCATACGGAAGGCGATGTCGAAATGGGGATTCAGCTGATTCCGGGCCAAGCACAAGCGCTGGCTGTCGGTGGCACGGCAGCGAATACCAAGACCGTTCAATACGAGCGCGCGCTGCTGTTACCGGCGATTGCTGCGCTTAAAGAAAGCTCAAGCCTGATACTGCCTTCCGGCTGGTTTGAGCCTGGCCGTATTATTGAGTTGCATGACGGCAAAGTGCGCAATATTCGTCTCGGCCAGCCGATTGAGCGTGGTCGTGATTTTGATCGCGTGACCTTCAGCGACGCGCCATAAGCCAGGTACTATCCCAGCGAACCGCTGTCGGCCGCTGGGAGAGGATAAATTACTCGTTGCCTTGGCGATCCAGCAACGCCGCCATTGAGGACAAGTTAAGGTCGGCTACTAACACGCCCGAAAACTCACCCGTGTCAGAGAACAGGGGCTGGGCCAGGGTGAGACAGAAATCTTCAGATGCGGTCGACAGATAAATCGTCGAGACAAATTGTTGACCGGTTTCTGCAACGCGCGAGAAGTATTCCTGATTACTACGATCAATGCCGGCCCCCCCGGCCCTCATGCGGCCGTACATGGATGGGTTGATCCAATTCGGGAAGCGCTGCACACCACGCGCATCCAACTCAAACACCATCTCGAAGAAGGGATACGCCTTGAAAGCATCATCAAGGCTATGCGGGTCTCTACCTCGCGGACGATTCATCAGGCTATCGAGTGCCGCAAATGCATTCCCGCGCCAGAGTTCTAGGTCGCCAAAGGTGCGGATCGGATGGACCTGATGTGGCGTGTCCTCGACCGCGATCACACTGCCCCATTCCGCCTTACCCACTTTCTTTAGGTAGGCCGCACGCTCTGCTGCGGCAATGCTATTGGGCAATTCGCCAGTACTGCCGTTAACCACTGCGACAGAGACCCCGGCGATCGGGTGTTGCTTGCCATCTTCGGTAGTAAAAAAGCCCCGGTCCAAATCCTCTGGGTCATACAAGTGCGAAGCGAGCGCATGAAACTGCACGATGGCGGTTTCGAGTAAACGCAAGAGCCCGCTGGTATCGCCATCCGGGTCTTCCATCACAAGAATAAAATCATCACCGCCAATATGGCCGAGCACTTGATTTGGCTTGCCCACGAACAGCCGGCGCAAAATTTCAGCCAGCGTACGAATCATTGCATCGCCACGGATAAAGCCATACCGATCATTGAACGACTTGAAGTGATCGAGATCGATGTAGGTCAACAACATCTTGCGCTGCGCACTCAATCGGGACTCGATGGTCTGACGCAAACTTGGCCCGGTTTGCAACTGCGAGAGCGGGTGTAAATTGGCCCCATGTTCGCGGTGCGTCAGAATATGCGCAATCAGACTCATTGGCTGCACCGTTCCCAGGTACTTGCCATCTGGACCAACCACCACCCACGGCTCTACCCCCTCACGGCTCACATACAGTGAGCGCGCAAGGGCTGACAGCGTCGTGTTATTCGGCAGGACACGGCGAATCGGTTCGCAAGCTTTGCCAATTTGTTGTGTCGCGCGAGACATCACGCGGCCACGCGATAGCATGCCAATCGGCTGTTCTTGATCCAGCACTATCACCCAAGGAAGGGATAGGTTTTGATTGAACAACTCACGTACGGACTCCATCGTGGCATGTAATTCCACGGTATTGCCCGGCTCAACAACATCCGTCAGGCGGAAGCGATCTTGGGGGCGGGCTCGCCAAGCTTCATCCAGTGCTGGGAGGTCAATAGGCTGCGCTTGCAGGTCAGCCTTAGGCGGCGAGAAGAAATAACCTTGACCGAGACGAATGCCCATACTTTGGCAAAAGCCAACGTCTTCGGCCCGCTCCAGTCCTTCGGCAATAATCGTGGCGCCGAGGCGCTCTGCCATTGAAACGATTGCCTCCAAGAGAACCGCACGAACGCGACTGCCTTGTGCTTCATGGACGAGTGTGCGGTCGATCTTGATAAATTCGGCACGCACCATTGCCAACGTGGTGAGGCCATTGAAACCTGCGCCCATATCATCCAGCGCAATACGTAAACCAGCGGCACGCAATACTTCACACCGCTCGGCAAGCAGCGATGCATCCACAAGCTCGCTTTCAACGACTTCAATCACGACATCGCGCGGATCTATGTTCAGTTCCTGCAACCAGCGCAGGCATTGTTCAGTCCAGCTTTCATGGAGCAGCGTCGTTGGCATCACGTTCATGAACAACGGCGTGCCCTTAGCGATTTCACTCGCCTTCCGCTTCAATGCCAAGTGCTGACAGGCCAAGTCCATATCGTCTTGGCGGCGCAACTGGCGGGCCAAGGTAAAGGCTTCGCCGCCGGCTAATAGGGCACCGGCGGGTTCGCGCAGGCGACATAGCGCCTCGTAGGCAAACACCTGGCCGCCGGCTTGCATATCCACGATGGGCTGCAAATACATTTCAATGCGCGGCTCCAGCCCACCCAGCAGCCAGGAATAGCGCTGCCGAGCGTACATAGCCTGAACGGGCATGGCGCTCTCGAGCGCGGAAAGCGGACACTCACTGTTCTCATCGCCCATCATTAAGGCGAGCGTACTGCTCAAGGTTTGAGGGTCGGTGGCGCGTACGATCTGTTCAAGCAGGCCGCCCAAGTCGTCAGTTTCGAGATTGAAGCGCCACAAACTGCCGCCAATATGCTTACCACCACACACTGCCCATATCGCATCGGGCGAGTATTGACCTTCGTACTTAAGAATGAGCTGAGTCATGCTGAAAAAGGCAAAAGTGAAAACCTTCCTCTAGCACTTGCCGTGCCAAGCGCAAAGCACATGCTGCCCATTGAAATGCAGTAGCAATGCACCATGCTGCAGCACTGTCGCGGTGCGGCCCACCCCAATCTGGGGAAAGGCTAAAACAAGCAGCGCCGTGAACTAACTTCCACTTACGCGATGTGCGGGGAAGCGCGCGTAAAAAGTGCTGCCCTGTCCCAGCTCGCTCTCAATCACCAGCTCGGCCTGATGACGTTCAAGCGCATGCTTCACGATAGCGAGGCCAAGGCCTGTACCTCCCGTATCGCGAGAACGCCCGCGATCAACGCGATAGAATCTCTCAGTCAGCCGCGGCAGATGTTCTGGGGCGATGCCAAGCCCGCTGTCGCGGACGGAGAAGGCGGCCCCCCCATCTGCCAATGACGTCCATTCGAGATGGATCTTGCCGCCTTCCGGGGTGTACCGTACAGCGTTACCGGCAAGGTTTCCAAAGACGCTACGCAACTCCTTGGCGCTACCGCGCAACAGGGCTGGACCACTACTCTCAACGGTGATTTGATGGCGGCCGCCGGAGAGAGAAGTAATTTCGCCACGTACATCCGCCAGTAGCGCAGCAACCATTACTTCTTCTTCATGGGGAGGTGGCGAGCCGGTTTCCATCGATGACAAAATCAGCAAATCCTCAATCAACCGCTGCATGCGCCCGGCCTGCTCCGAGGCAAGATCAAGGTAGTGACGCACATCATCCTTGGGAATGTCATCAATCCCATCGGCCAATGTTTCGATAAAGCCAGACACAACCGTCAAAGGCGTTTTCAGCTCATGCGATACGTTGGCAACGAAATCACGGCGCATGGTTTCCAGCTTCTCCAGCTGGCTCACATCGCGTGTCAGCAGCAAGGTCTGAGTTTCGCCAAACGGTACCAGCTGTAGATTAAGCACGCGGCCCGAAGAACGCAGCGGACGAAGCTCCAACGATGTGCCGAACTGGCGGGCCTGCAGATAATCCACAAAGGCGGCGTCACGGAACAGATTGGTAATCGGATAGCCCATATCGCGCTGAGCAGACAACCCCATGTGCGCTTCGGCATTGGTGTTGAGCCACTCGATGGTCAGCTCTTCGGTCAGGATCACCACACCGTCAGGTAAGGTCTGTGCCACTTTGCGGAAACGCTCCAGCGTTTCCTGCAAAGCTTGGCGTTGCTCACGCTGTTCGCGGCTACGTTGATAGAGCGCCGCAAACACATCCTCCCACAGACCATATCCATCGGGCACCGGCGTGCCCAGCGGTTGGCGCGCCCAAGTGAGTAGACGCGAGAGCTGGCGCAGATGTGCAAACCAGATGCCAAACAGAATGAGCAGGCCGATACCCAACCCCAGCGCGAAGCTGAAGAAGGTACCGAGCAGGACAACAACAAAACCAATGAATGATGCGACGAGCAGTGCTCGCAGCAGAATCGAACGTGGTGGTTGCACGAAGTGGCGGGCGGCTTTTTACTGGTTGGCGGAAAGGCGATATCCCGCGCCGCGAACGGTTTGAATCAAGGCATCCGTGCCCGAGGGTTCCAGTGCGCTACGCAGACGACGAACATGCACATCCACGGTACGCTCCTCGACAAACACATGGTCACCCCACACACCATCCAGCAGCTGGGTACGTGAGTGTACCCGTTCCGGGTGAGTCATGAGGTAATGCAGCAGGCGGAACTCAGTCGGCCCAAGATTGATAGGGTTACCAGCCGCGGCAACGCGGTGCGTGACAGGGTCCAGGCGAAGCCCGCCAATTTCCACAATGTCTTCGGTCACCTGCGGCGCACGACGGCGCAATACAGCCTTGATGCGCGCCACCAGCTCGCGGGGCGAGAACGGCTTAGTAATGTAATCATCCGCACCCGTCTCCAGGCCCAGCACCTTGTCCCGCTCTTCCGTGCGTGCGGTTAGCATGATGATAGGTACTTCGCGGGTGCGCTCGTCGGCTCGCAGGCGGCGGGCAAAATCCACGCCGGACATGCCAGGTAGCATCCAATCGAGCAGGATCAGGTCTGGCAAGGCTTCATGCACCAGTCGCTGGGCTTTTTCGGCGTCCCCCGCGGCGAGCACGGTATGTCCAGCGCGCTGCAGATTGGTGGCGATCAGTGTCTGGATCGCCGGTTCGTCTTCGACCAGCAGGATATTGGCGGCCATCAGGGGCTCCCGGGCATGTCTGTCATTGAGTGATGGTGGCAGTTTATGGCGGAATCATGACGTTTTGATGACAAGTTTTTCGGGAGGCAGCCCGCAGCTGCTTTTCTCCCGACACCATCTTGTATAGTCGCACTCTCGTCATTTGCCGCCATACGCCACAAGGATCACGCATGAAAACCAAAGCCGCCGTCGCTTGGAGTGCCAAGTCGCCCCTGACCATTGAAGAGGTCGATCTGGCCGGCCCACGCGCTGGCGAAGTGCTGGTCGAGATTAAGGCCACGGGCATCTGCCACACTGACTATTACACCCTCTCCGGCGCTGATCCGGAAGGCCTGTTCCCGGCAATTCTCGGCCACGAAGGCGCAGGCGTGGTACTTGAAGTCGGCCCCGGCGTGACCTCACTCAAACCCGGCGATCATGTGATCCCGCTGTACACGCCCGAGTGCCGCCAGTGCAAGTTCTGCCTGTCGAAGAAGACCAATCTGTGTCAGGCCATTCGCTCAACGCAGGGCAAGGGCCTGATGCCCGACGGCAGCTCGCGCTTCTCCATGAATGGCAAGCCGCTGTTCCACTACATGGGCACCTCGACCTTCGCCAACCATACGGTGGTGCCGGAAATCGCCCTCGCCAAGATTCGCCCGGATGCGCCTTTCGACAAGGTCTGCTACATCGGCTGCGGTGTCACCACCGGCCTCGGCGCCGTTCTGTTCTCGGCCAAAGTAGAAGCGGGCGCCAATGTCGTCGTGTTCGGTCTCGGCGGTATCGGTCTTAACGTGATCCAGGGTGCCAAGATGGTCGGCGCCGACAAGATCATAGGTATCGACATCAACCCGGCCCGTGAAGGGTTGGCCCGCCAGTTCGGCATGACGCACTTCATCAACCCGAAGAACGTAGCGAATGTGGTGGATGAAATCATTCAGCTCACGGATGGCGGCGCCGATTACAGCTTTGAATGTATCGGCAGCACGCAGGTCATGCGCCAAGCGCTGGAATGCTGCCACAAGGGCTGGGGCCAGAGCTTCATCATCGGCGTGGCAGAAGCTGGCGCGGAGATCAGCACCCGTCCGTTCCAGTTGGTTACCGGCCGCAGCTGGAAGGGCTCTGCCTTTGGCGGCGCGCGTGGCCGCACTGACGTGCCGAAGATTGTGGACTGGTACATGGAAGGCAAGATCGACATCGACTCGCTCATCACCCACACGCTCAAGCTGGAGGACATCAACCAAGGCTTCGATCTGATGAAGTCCGGTGAGTCCATCCGCTCGGTTGTTATTTACTGATGCCCGCCATGGAAGAACACGATCACAAGTTCCGCCTCATCAGCGAACACGGCTGCTTCGGCGGCTCGCAGCGTTTCTACAGCCACCCGTCGACCGAGATTGGCTTGCGCATGCGTTTCTCCGTCTATCTGCCGCCGCAGGCACTGCACGGCCGCGTTCCCGCGCTGCTTTATCTGGCCGGGCTGACGTGTACCGAAGAAACCTTCATGATCAAGGCTGGGGCGCAACGCTTTGCCGCACAGCATGGCATCGCCCTGATCGCTCCCGATACTAGTCCGCGCGGCGCCAATGTGCCGGGTGAAGATGACAACTGGGACTTTGGTCTTGCGGCCGGCTTCTATCTCGATGCCACGCAAGAACCCTGGAGTAAGCACTACCGCATGGAAAGCTGGCTGCTGCACGAACTGCTGCCCAAGCTAGGACAAGAGCTGCCCATTGAGCTCAAGCAACTAGGGATTTTCGGCCACTCCATGGGCGGCCATGGCGCGCTGACCCTAGCCTTACGTAACCCCGGCGTATTTAAGTCCGTCTCCGCCTTCGCACCCATTTGCCATCCGGCTGAGGTGCCATGGGGAATCAAGGCATTCGGTGGTTACCTCGGTGAAGATCACGCCCAATGGCTGGCCCACGATGCCAGCCACCTGATGGCTCAACACAGCTCAGCCCCCTACCCGCAAGGCATCCTTGTCGATCAAGGGTTGGACGACAAATTCCTCACCGAGCAGCTAAAACCTGAAGCCCTTGAGGCAGCATGCGCCAAAGCCGGCCAGCCCCTCACCCTGCGCCGCCATGCAGGTTATGACCACGGCTACTTCTTCATCAGCAGCTTCATCGAGGACCATCTCGCTCATCACGCCCGCACCTTGCTTGAACCTAGCTGAACTGGCCTCATCTAACGCTTGAGAGTATCCTTACGCCTCTGTCCCGCATTACTGGAGCCCCATCATGGCTGGCCTATCCAAAGACACCCCAATCCCTACCGAAATCAAGTTGCACCAAGCGTCCCGCATTCTGGAAGTGGCTTTCGATAATGGCAGCGCATTCCGTCTGCCTTACGAATTTTTGCGTGTGTACTCACCCTCGGCCGAGGTCCGTGGCCACGGCCCGGGGCAGGAAGTGCTGCAAACCGGTAAGAAGGATGTCAACCTTGTTGATCTCCAGCCCGTGGGCCAATACGCAGTGAAGCTGATTTTCTCGGACGGGCACGATACAGGCATTTACTCCTGGGACCTGCTCTATGAAATGGGCATGCATCAAGACGCCATGTGGCTGGATTATCTGAGCCGTCTCAAGAGCAATTGCGCTAGCCGAACTGCAGCAGCCGAAGGCGGCATGTGTGGTGGGCTTGGCGCGGATGGCGGTGGGCACAGCCATGGAGGCGGCGGATGCGGCAGCATGGGTGGTGGTCACTCCCATGGTGGTGGCTGCGGCCACAAGCACTGAGGTACGGATCCTTAAGTATGAGTCAAACCCATTTCGGTTTTGAAACCGTTCCCGAGCAGGAAAAAGCCTCGCGTGTTGCGGGCGTTTTTTCATCGGTCGCCAGCAATTACGATGTAATGAATGACCTGATGTCAGCCGGCCTGCATCGGGTCTGGAAGAAGTTCACGATTGGCGTTGCCGCGCCGCGCCCCGGTGAGCGCGTACTGGACGTTGCCGGTGGCACGGCCGACTTGTCCTCCGCCTTTCTCAAGAAGGTGGGGCCGACCGGCCAAGTCTGGCTGACCGATATCAACAACGCCATGCTGACAGTGGGCCGCGACCGCCTGCTGGATGAAGGCCGCATCACCCCCGCCGCGCAATGCGACGCGGAGAAGCTGCCCTTCCCAGACAATCACTTTGATATCGTGACGGTGGCTTTTGGGCTGCGCAATATGACCCATAAAGACAAAGCGTTAGCGGAGATGTACCGCGTGCTGCGTCCCGGCGGCCGCCTCTTGGTGCTGGAGTTCTCCAAGGTGTGGGAGCCGTTGTCCAAAGCCTACGATCTCTACTCCTTCAAGCTACTGCCCTGGCTAGGCGAAAAAGTAGCAGGCGACTCCGCCAGCTATCGCTATCTGGCGGAGTCCATCCGTATGCACCCCGATCAGGAAACTTTGCGCGGGATGATGGAACAAGTTGGCCTAGAGCGTGTCGAATACTTCAATATGACTGCGGGCATCGTGGCACTGCACCGCGGCTATAAGCTGTAACCGCTGTACCCAAAAGCCACACCATTCGAGGAGAAAGCATGAAGCGTATTTTGAGTACCGCTTTTGCAGCGGTAATTGCTGTTGCCCTGAGCAGCGTGATGGTCACAGACGCCGAAGCCAAGCGTCTCGGCGGCGGCACATCATCCGGCATGAAGCGCGATAGCACCATCATGAAGCGCGATACTGCGCCAACCCAGAACACCGCCCCCACACAAGCGGCCAAGCCAGCTGCTGCCCCAACTGCAGGTGCGCCGGCCGCGTCGGGCATGAGCCGCTGGATGGGCCCGATTGCTGGTCTCGCGGCGGGCCTGGGTCTAGCTGCCCTGTTCTCGCACCTGGGTCTGGGTGAAGGCATGGCCAACTTTGTGATGATCGCCCTGCTGGCTGTCGCTGCGATTGTTGTCCTGCGGTTGATTTTTGGTCGTAAGCAGGCACAGCCGCAACCCATGCAATATGCGGGTGTGGGTAACACTGCCCCGCGTCATCAGGACACAATGCAGTTCAACGCTGGCTATGAGGCCACCAACTCGGTCTCTGCTAATGCAGCTGCCATACCTCAGGGCTTTGATGTTGACGGCTTCCTGCGTCAAGCCAAGCTGAACTTCGTGCGTCTCCAAGCTGCCAATGATGCGGGCAACATGACCGACATCAGCAGCTTCACCAGCCCCGAACTGTTTGCAGAAATCCAGATGCAATACCAGGAACGTGGTCGCGCTGTGCAGCAAACGGATGTCATGCAACTGGAAGCTGCACTATTGGATGTCAGCATCGAAGGCAGCAATGAGATCGCCAGTGTGCGCTTCTTCGGCCAGATCCGCGAGGCAGTGAATGCGGCACCGGAGCAGTTTGATGAAGTGTGGCATCTGGTTCGTCCCCGCGACAACTCGCGTGGTTGGATCGTGGCGGGTATTCAACAGGCTGAGTAAGGACTAAAACAAGGGGCAAGCCCCCTTGTTTCTACAATCCTTGATTCCTTCAACGCCCGGGAGACTATTTGGTCCCCGGGCGTTATCATTTGCACACTATGCTCGAACAACCCATCATCCTCGCCCTCAACCACGTACTGGCACGCACCCCTTGGGCACAGCAGAAGCTCTTGCCGTTTGCCGGTCGAGAGGCGCGCTTTGTCATGCCGCCGGTGCAGCTGCAATTGCTGGTCAATGCAGAGGGATTGTTTGCCGTGGGCAAGGGCACTGCAGATGTGGAGATTTTGCTGCCCGCGGATACACCGCTCGTCGCGCTGCAAGGTACGGACAAAGTGATGCGCAATGCACGTATCAACGGCTCGGTTGAGTTTGCCGATACGCTGGGGTTTGTATTACGCCATCTGTCTTGGGATTTCGAAGAGGACTTGTCTCGCATCGTTGGCGACATCGCCGCGCACCGCATCGCCTCAGCATTACGCAGTTTCACGGCCTGGCAAAAACAGGCGGCGCAAAATTTGGCAGAAAACACCGTTGAATACTTGCGCGATGAAACGGGCACACTCCCCGCCCCGCAAGAAATTGCCACCTTCTCAAGCGAGGTTGATCGGTTGCGCGACGATCTCGCCCGACTAGAAAAGCGGCTTCAACGCATCACCCGCTGAGACAGGGTTAAGCCCAACCGCGCCGCTGACGGACCAAGGCCAAAACGGCAAGTGCGGCGAGGCCAAGGAAGGGTAGCGTTACTAGATTGACGGCACTCCAGCCCCAGGCATTGAGCAGGCCACCGGCAGAAAATGAGCCGACACTCACCACCGCAAACATCAGGAAGTCATGCGCCGCTTGCGTGCGCGCTTGCTCGGCGGGGCGATACGCTTGCACGAGCAGCGACGTGCCGCCGATGAACAGAAAATTCCAGCCGATGCCGAGCAGGACCAGCCCGGATAGAAAGTGCAGATAGTCGACGCCTGACAAGGCAATGAGCACATGCAGGAACAAGAACACTGTGCCTGCAAGCATGACGGTCAACACCCCGAAGCGTCGAATTAGATTCCCGGTAAAGAAGGATGGCACAAACATGCCCAGCACATGCCACTGGATCACGGTGGTTGCGGCGCCCAGCGGCTGGCCACAAAACTGCATAGCCAGTGGTGTCGCCGTCATCACCATCACCATGACGCCATAGCCAACGGCAGAGCCGGCCAATGCAGTGAGAAATACCGGCTGGCTCAGAATCTCGCGTAGGGGCCGTGCGGCGGCATCACTGGCTGTTTGGCTAACGGCGGGCGCAGGTAAGCGTAATGCGGCAACAATGGCAAAGGCAGAAACACTGAGCGCACACAGGGCAAGATAGGACGACTCAAACGGCAGACCGGACAGATCACGCGTGTAACGCGCGAGATTGGGCCCAAGAATGGCGGCGACCACGCCCCCAGAAATGACCCAGGCAATTGCGCGGCTTTTGAACTCGGGCTTAGCTGCATCCGCGGCAGCAAATCGATAGTACTGAGAGAAACTTTGGTAGGCGCCGGTAAATGCAGCACTGACGACAAGCCACCAGAAGTTGCCGTGGTGGATAGCAAAGGCGCCCAACAGTCCGGTCAATACACCGCAGGTGGTGCCAATCAGAAAGCCGGCACGCCGCCCATAGCGTTGCATGAACAGTGCAGCCGGAATCATACAAATAGCCGCTGAGACAACCATTACCGCAATAGGCAAGGTGGCGAGATGCTTGTCGGGTGACAACATCTGCCCAACCAAGGCCGACATAGTCAAGATCATGACCGAGGCGGTTTGGAACAGCGACTGCGCACCGGCCAAGAGCAGGACGGTGCGCTTTTCGGCGGTAAGCATTACGCTTACGGTTTGCTACGCGGGGTACTTTGCTCAACCACCTTGGCGTAATCGGCCTTGATGGCACGATCCTCTTCTGCGCCGCCCAAAGCCTTGTACAGATTGGCCGCAGTGCTCAGGAGGGAGCGGCGCACCTGGATCGTCGATTGCTGCGCACTATAGGCTTCGCGCTGCGCATCGAGCACTTCCAGATAGTTGGAAATGCCGCCCTTGTAGCGGGCCTCGGCCAACGTCAGGCGCTCGGTTTGCGCTTTTTCTGCTGCCTCCAGCGCGGTCAGTTGCTTAGCCAGCTGATCGCGCGCCACCAGCAGATCGGCGATTTCACGGAAGGCCTGTTGAATGGTCTTTTCGTATTCAGCAACCGCAATGACCTTGCGCGCTTCGGCAACATCCAGATTATTACTGGTGCGACCCCAGTCGAACAGCGGCATGGAAATAGTCGGCGTGAAGCTCCATGCACCGGTGCCATCATCAAACAAGCCGGACATAGTGCGGGAAGCGCTGCCAAAACTACCCAGTAATTGCACGCGTGGCAGGAAGGCGGCACGCGCTGCGCCGATGTTGGCATTGGCGCCGATTAACTTTTGTTCAGCGGCGATCACATCTGGGCGCTTGAGGATCACCTCGGATGGAACTGCTACATCGAGATCAGCCACTACGCCTTGCTCGGTCAAGCGCTTGCCGGCAGGCAAGTCCTTGGCTAAGGCAGGCTGGCCGACCAGCACAACCAGTGCGTTGATGGCGGCAGCACGTTGTCGCTCTAGATTGGCAAGGTCAGCGCGTGCCAGCTCAAGTGCGCCATCGGCTTGTAGGAAATCTAATTCACTGGCGATGCCGACTTCGCGGCGCTTGGCTAGGATGTCACGACCTTCACTGCGAGCTGTCACCGTCTGCTGTGCCAGCGCCGCACGATCTTCCATTTCAAGGACGGTGAAATAGGCATTCGCAACATCGGCAATTAGGCTGAGGCGGAAAGTGCGTTGTGCCTCTTCCGTGGCCAGATAACTAGCGCGCGCGGCGGCAGAGAGATTCGCGACACGGCCCCAGAAATCGAGCTCAAACGAGGGGATACCGAAACCGGCATCGTAGCGCTGGGTGCGCAAAACATTACCTGTTGCTGAGACACCAGCCGGCGTGCGTGATGCTGTGCGCCCACCCGTGACGTTAAGCCCCGGCAATTGATCTGCGCGCTGCACACCGTAGAGTGCGCGGGCTTCTTCTACGCGTGCCACTGCAATGCGCAGATCGCGGTTGTATTCAAGTGCCGAGTTGATCAGCGCTTGCAGACGCGCGTCTGGGAAGAAGCTTTGCCACGGGGTGTTGTCGATGCTGCGCTTGCCTGCTGCCTCTGCAGGTACCGAGGCATTCCACGCCGCCGCAACCGGCGCGGATGGGCGCAGAAAATCGGGGGCCAGCGAACAACCGCTCAGCAATAACGCACCGGTCACGGCAAGCGCGACTGAAGTCTTATTCAACATGTGTGTCTCCAGAGCTGCGCAGTTCATCAATGTGTTTAGGGCCAACCTTGCCCGGGAAGAAACGGCGCACCACTACAAAGAATACGGGGACCAGGAAGACCGCCAGCACAGTCGCGCCGATCATCCCGCCGATGACACCGGTACCGATGGCATGACGGCTTTGTGCGCCGGCACCGGTCGAGATAGCCAGAGGCATCACGCCTAGGATGAAGGCAATCGAGGTCATCAGAATCGGGCGGAAGCGCAGACGACAGGCTTCCAGCGTGGCATCAAGCACGCTCATACCTTTGTCCTGCAGCTCGCGTGCAAACTCGATAATCAGAATCGCGTTCTTTGCCGATAAGCCGATGATGGCAATCAGGCCCACCTTGAAGTACACGTCGTTAGGCATGTCACGCAAGGTCACGGCCAGCAGTGCCCCGAAGATACCCAGCGGTACCACCAAGAGCACGGCAAACGGGATCGACCAGCTTTCATACAATGCCGCCAACGCAAGGAACACAACGATCAGCGACAGGCCGAAGAGGAAAGGCGCCTGGTTGCCAGAGACCTTTTCTTCTAGCGAGGTTGAAGACCACTCGAAACCAAAGCCTGGCGGTAACTTGGCGGCCATAGCCTCCATCGCAGCCATCGCTTCACCTGAACTCTTGCCCGGTGCGGCGCTGCCGGAAATCTTGACGGCGGGTAGGCCGTTGTAGCGGTCTACCTTAGGCAAGCCAACTTGCCACTTAGGGGAGGCGATTTCCCCGAGCTGCAGCATCTCACCACGCGTGTTACGAACCGGCAGTCGCATGATGTCATCTGGCGACTTGCGCAGATCAGCATCGGCCTGCATTTGTACGCGCAGAATACGGCCACTACGCACGAAGTCGTTGATGTAGGAGACACCGAGCGTTGATTGCAGCGTAGTGTTCAGTTCCGCCAGATCTACTGACAAGGCACGTGCTTTGGCACGGTCAATCTCCAATAACACCTGCGGCGCCGGCTCCTGACCTTCAGGGCGAACGCCCATCAACATCGGGTTTTGCGCAGCCATACCCAGCAGCATATTCCGCGCTTCCATCAGCTTCTCACGGCCCTGGCCTGACCGGTCTTGCAGGCGGAAGTCGAATCCGCCGACCGCGCCGAGCTCTGGAATCGGTGGCACATTCACGCCCAGCACGAAGGCTTGTTTGATCGCCGACAGCGCCATATTGCCGCGCTGGATTACCGATTGCACCGAGTGATCTTTGCCGTTGCGCTCGTCCCAGTCCTTGAGGCGCACAAAGGCGAGCGCTGCATTTTGGCCGCGTCCGAAGAAGGAGAAGCCAAGCACGCCAATCACGTGTGCCACTTCAGGCTGCTTCATGTAATACGTTTCGAGTTGCGACAACACTTCGCGCGTACGCTCACTGCTTGCACCCGGCGGTAATTGCACGATGTTGATGAAGTATCCTTGATCCTCATCCGGCAAAAAGCTTCCTGGCAGGCGGGCAAACAGGCCCGCTGTAACCGCAATCACCACGACGTAGAGGACTAACCAGCGGGCAGGCTTACCAAGAATCTTGGCAACCTTGTTTCGATACTTTTCACTGGCGTTGGCAAAGAAACGATTGAACCAACCGAAGAAGCCGGTCTTCTCATGTGTTTCGCCCTTGTGCACTTCCTTCAACAACGTGGCGCACATGGCCGGGGTCAGCGTCAGCGCCATCAATGCTGAGAACAAGATGGTCAGCACCAATGTCACCGCAAACTGACGATAGATCGCACCCACTGAACCACCGAAGAACATCATGGGCACAAACACAGCACACAGTACCAGCGTGATACCGATGATGGCGCCAATGATCTGGTCCATGGCCTTGCGGGTTGCATCGCGCGGCGACAGTCCCTCTTCCGTCATGATGCGTTCGACGTTCTCGACTACCACGATGGCATCATCGACCACGATGCCGATGACCAACACCATGGCAAACAAGGTCAGCACATTGATGGAGTAGCCGAGCACATACAGGCCCGTTAGCGCACCGATCAGTGACACTGGCACCACAATCGCAGGGATCAGGGTTGCGCGCAGATTACCGAGGAAGAGGTACATGACGAGGAACACGAGCACCATGGCCTCGACCAGCGTATGCAGCACTTCACTAATTGAAATTTCCACAAAGCGCGAGGTGTCGTACGGTACTTCCCAGTCATACCCCTCGGGGAAGTATTCCGCCAATTGCGCCATGCGTGCCTTCACCGCTTTCGCAACATCCAGCGCATTCCCGTTTGGTGCCACGCGTACTGCGATGGCTGCACCCGGCTTCCCGTCCATGCGTGCGAACACGTCATAGCTCTGCCCACCGAGTTCAACACGGGCAATATCCTTGACGCGAACTGCAGATCCATCTGGGCGAGTTTTAACCAAGATCTCACCGAACTCTTCTGGTGTTTGCAGGCGACTGCGTGCGACTATAACCGCATTGAGTTGCTGGCCATTCGCTGCGGGGTTCTGCCCGATTTCGCCGGTTGCCAGTTGAATGTTCTGTGCTTTAACAGCATTCGATACATCACTGGGTGTGACGGCATACGCATGCAGCTTGGCTGGGTTCAGCCAAATACGCATCGAGTACTCGGTACCAAACAGAATGGCTTCGCCAACCCCTGGCACTCGACGAATGGATTCCAACACATTGGCGGCTGCGAAGCTGCCAAGGTCGATCGAGTTCTTGCTGCCGTCAGGCGAGTGCAGCATTACAAACATCAAGTAGTTACGTTGCGGCTTGGTGACCGGCACACCAATACGACGCACATCATCGGGCAGTCGTGCTTCGATACGCTTGAAGCGGTTCTGTGCCTCAACCGAGGCAATATCCACATTAGTACCGGCTTTGAAAGTCAGCGTCAGTGTGCCGACACCAAGTTCAGACGCTGATTCCATGTACAGCAGATTTTCGATCCCATTCATTTCCTGTTCGATCAGGGCAATGACGGTTTCTTCAATCACCTCAGCGGATGCGCCCGGATAGGTCACATTGAAGGCAATGGAAGGCTGGGCAACTTGCGGGTATTGCGACACTGGCAACTTGTTGAGCGACAACGCGCCACCCAGCATGATGATGATGGCGATCACCCAGGCGAATACTGGACGATCAATAAAGAATTTGGCGAGCATGTTATGCCTCCGCGTAGGCGCGATTCAATTGCGCCTGCGTCTTTGTTTGGGTCGGGCTGGTCAGTGTTTTGTTTTCTGACCTGCCATATTGTTTTGCGTGCGCTGACGTACGCGCATCGTGTGTTGACTGTCTATGTTGACTCACCTTAGCCGGCCTTTTCTGCGTTAGGCTTTTCTGGCTTTGATTCAGCGGGTTTTGCTTCGTTGTTTTTTGACTCAGCTGGCTTTGATGCAGTTGGCTTGCCCTGCGGCATCGGTAATCCTGCTGGGGCGAGGGCCTCCGCGCTCGTCAATACGTTGGGCTTCACCACACTACCCGGACGGGCTTTTTGTAGGCCATTCACAATAATGTTCTCACCCACCTGTAGTCCACTTGTGACAATCCAGTCGCTGCCACTCATCCCACTGGTCTTGATCGGTCGGGGCGCAACCTTGCCCTCTCCATCCACGACCATGACATACTGCCCTTGCGTATTCGCTTGTACTGCACGTTGAGGTACCCGCATAACGTCATTGGCGACCGCCTGACCAAAGCGCACTCGAACAAACATTCCCGGCAGCAGCTCTTTCTTTGGATTAGGTACTTCTGCACGCAAGTTGATTGCCCCGGTGTTTGGATCAACGGCCAAGTCGCTGAATAACAATTTACCGGGCAATGCATACACGCTGCCGTCTTCCAATACGATTTCTACCTTCGCACTATCACTCTTTGTCAGGCTGCCCGCGCGCAATTGTTGCTGTAGTTGCAGCAGCTCCGTGTTGGTTTGTGTGAAATTGGCGTAGAGACGATCTATCTGTTCAATCGTTGCCAGATGGGTGGCTTCGCCCTTACCAACCAGTGCGCCTTCTGTGACTTGAGCACGGCCGATACGTCCTGCGATGGGTGCTGGAACTTCAGTATTTTCGTAATCAATGAGTGCTTTTGCCAATGCGGCTTCGGCTTGCTTGAGCTTAGCTTCAGCCTGATCAAACTCTTGCTTGCTCACTGCTTTGATTTCCAGCAATGGGCGAAAGCGTTCAACCGTCACTTTTGCGACGGCCACATCAGCGCGCGCAGCATCTGCAGCAGCCTTGTAACTCCGGGCGTCAATATGGAATAGTGGCGCGCCTGCCTTTACATCACTGCCTTCTACAAAGCTGCGCTTTTCAACAACCCCCTCAACGCGGGCGCGCACTTGAGCAGTTCGCCATGCTTGCAAACGTCCAGGCAAATCGCGGGTGACGGTTGCACTGCCCAGCTCCATCTTTATAACATCCACCTCGGGGGCAGGCATCCCACCCGGTCCGCCTTGGGGCGTATCGCTTTTACCGCATGCGCTGAGCGCGATGCCCAACACAATAGCGAGGGCAGTCAGTGTGAATGGACGTGTTGTGTGCATGTTCTGCTCCGAGGTTGGGCATTCAAGTATTTGTTTCATTCTGTGCTGGGTGCTGTTATTCATGGTCGATAGGCACGCATAAAGCATTCGACTATGTTGATGGCGCGTTGCTTTTCATCGTAGGGTGCACGACTAATGCCAAACAGCATCCGCGTACGTTCGGCCCCACTCAACATGCCGTAAAGCATCTCTGCTGCAAATCTAGGTTCGTCTTGACGCAGCTTTCCTATCTTCATTGCCCGGTCGAGGTAATCGGCCAGTTGATCAATCATGGCGCCCGGTCCCAATTCGTAGCTGCGGGCGGCCATAGCGCTGAAGCGTGGCGCTTCGGCCGCAATCATTCGTAGCCATGCCGAACATTGCCCTGTCATGATGTTCTGGCAATACGTTACAGCGAAGTCTGTAAGCGTCTTTACTGGCTCTGCCGGGCTGCCAGACAACGTGACGGTGAACACATTCATGTTGTCGCGGACCATCTCGTCAAACAACGCTTCCTTAGTGGGGAAGTGGTTGTAAACCGTTTGCTTTGCGACACCCGCAAGGCGGGCGATGTGTTCAATGCTTGAGCGATAGCCTTCTGTCGTGAAGGCGTCACGGGCAGCGGCAATAATGCGTTGCCGGTTGTCTTGTGTGTTGATCACCATAGTGGACTAGACTGTACAGTCCAATTTGGGGGGTGTCAATTCAACTTCTCTATCGAGCTTTGTTTAAGTCTTGATTTGCTGTTGATAAGTAATAAAAAAGGGCAGCCTAAGCTGCCCTTTTTCTTGATGCGGAGCGGTGTTGCTTAGCCGCGAACCTTGCGAAGCTTCTGGATCGCTGCGAGCTGGGCAATGGCTTCCGCCAACTCAGCTTGTGCGCGAGCATAGTCCATACCGGACGCTTGGTTGGCCATCACTTCTTCGGCCAGACGCTTGGCTTCGGCAGCCTTGGCTTCGTCCAGATCGGCACCGCGGATCGCGGTATCGGCCAGCACGGTTACCAGATTCGGCTGCACTTCGAGAATGCCGCCATTCACAAACACCAGTTCAGGCGCTTCCTGGTTCGGTAGCTTGAGGGCAACCGTACCTGGCTTGATGCGGCTGATCAGCGGGGTGTGGCCTGGCAGAATACCCAGCTCACCCGACTCACCTGGCAGTGTCACGAATTCGGCAAGACCGGAGAAGATTTTCTCTTCTGCGCTCACTACATCGACATGAACAGTCATAGCCATCTTGATTCCTTGTTAGTCGAGAGCCGAACCCATGTTGAGATGAGTTCGGCCCTCTACTGAGCCTTATTGCAGCGCGATTACTGCAGGGATTTGGCCTTTTCGACCGCTTCTTCGATGGCGCCAACCATGTAGAAGGCTTGCTCTGGCAGGTGGTCGTACTCGCCGTCCACGATTGCCTTGAAACCCTTGATGGTATCGGCCAGCGGCACGATCTTACCTGGCGAACCGGTGAACACTTCAGCCACGTTAAACGGCTGCGACAGGAAGCGTTGGATCTTACGGGCACGAGTAACGGCCAGCTTGTCTTCCGGTGCGAGTTCGTCCATACCCAGAATGGCGATGATGTCGCGCAGTTCCTTGTAACGTTGCAGCGTTGCTTGCACGCGGCGGGCAACGGTGTAGTGCTCTTCACCCACGACTTGTGGATCGAGCTGACGCGAGCTGGAGTCGAGCGGATCAACGGCCGGGTAGATACCCAGTGCAGCGATATCACGCGACAGAACCACGGTTGCATCCAAGTGCAAGAAGGTGGTCGCAGGCGACGGGTCGGTCAAGTCATCGGCAGGCACATACACGGCTTGGATCGAAGTGATCGAGCCAACCTTGGTCGAGGTAATACGCTCTTGCAGACGGCCCATTTCTTCAGCGAGCGTCGGTTGGTAACCCACGGCGGAAGGCATACGGCCCAGCAGTGCGGACACTTCGGTACCGGCCAGGGTGTAGCGATAAATGTTGTCCACGAAGAACAGAATGTCGCGGCCTTCGTCACGGAACTTTTCAGCCATGGTCAGACCGGTCAGCGCGACGCGCAGACGGTTGCCTGGTGGTTCGTTCATCTGACCGAACACCATGGACACCTTGTCCAGAACGTTCGAATCATCCATTTCGTGGTAGAAGTCGTTACCTTCACGGGTACGCTCACCCACACCGGCGAACACGGAGTAACCACCGTAGCTCTTGGCGATGTTGTTGATGAGTTCCATCATGTTCACGGTCTTGCCCACACCGGCGCCGCCGAACAGGCCGATCTTGCCGCCCTTTGCAAACGGGCAAACCAAGTCGATCACCTTGATGCCGGTAGGCAGCAGCTCAACCGACGGGGACAGCTCGTCAAACTTAGGTGCCTTGGCGTGAATCGGGCGCAGCTCTTCGGTCGGGATTGGACCAGCTTCGTCGATCGGGCGACCCAGAACGTCCATGATGCGACCGAGGGTACCGACACCCACAGGGACCGAGATCGCCTTGCCGGTGTTCTTCACGCTCATGCCGCGACGCAGACCGTCGGATGAACCCATGGCGATAGTACGCACCACGCCGTCACCCAGTTGTTGTTGAACTTCAAAGGTCAGACCAGCTTCAGCGGTGCCAGCGTTGGCGTCGTCAAGAAGCAGGGCGTCGTAGACCTTCGGCAGGGCTTCGCGGGGGAACTTGATATCCACCACCGGACCGATGCACTGAACGATATTTCCGTTGCTCATGGTTATTTCCTTAATACAGTAATTCGTTAACCAGCATTAACCTGCGATGGCCGCTGCGCCGCCGACGATTTCCGAGATTTCCTTGGTAATCGAAGCCTGACGTGCCTTGTTGTAGATCAGCTGCAGTTCCTTGATGACGCTACCGGCGTTATCGGTTGCCGCCTTCATGGCCACCATCCGAGCCGATTGCTCCGATGCTGCGTTCTCTGCGACGGCCTGATAGACGAGCGCTTCAACATAACGCACCAGCAGATCATCAATCACCAGCTTGGGTTCCGGCTCGTACAGGTAATCCCAAGTACCTTCCGGCGTGCCCATCTTGTCACCGCTCAGCGGCAACAGCTGCTCAACCGACGGCTCCTGCTTCATCGTGTTGATGAAGCGGGTGCTGGCGACATACACGGCATCCAGTTCGCCGGCCTGATAAGCGTCGATGATGACCTTGATCGGGCCAAGCAGCTTGTCAAGGCTTGGGGTGTCACCCAGCTGGGTGACTTGCGAAACAATCTTGCCACCCATGCGCTGGACAAAGCCCAGACCCTTGTTGCCAATGCAGGTCAGACGAATATCCTTGACCCCGTCCTGTTCCCACTGGCGCATGTTGTTCACCAGTTGACGCAGGATGTTGGTGTTCAAGCCGCCGCACAAACCCTTATCGGTCGTGACCAGAATGACGCCAACACTCTTGACGACATCTTTCTTGACCAGGAAGGGATGGCTGTACTCGGTCAGGTTTGCAGCGCCGAGGTTAGCGGCAAGCTGACGAACCTTCTCGGCGTACGGGCGGGCGGCCCACATCCGTTCCTGCGCCTTGCGCATTTTGGATGCGGCAACCATTTCCATTGCCTTGGTGATCTTGCGCGTGTTTTGGACGCTCTTGATCTTGGTGCGGATCTCTTTGCCTCCGGCCATGATCGTCTCCTTTTAGATAACGATTTAGGCCCAGGACTTCTTGAACTCGGTGATAGCAGCCTTCAGTGCGGCTTCGTCATCCTTGTCCAGATTCTTGGAGGTTTCGATCTTGTTCAGCAGGTCAGCATGCTTCTGGCTGATGTATTGGAGCAGTGCGCCTTCGAATGCTAGGATCTTGGTGACTTCAACGTCATCCATGAAACCTTCGTTAGAGGCGTACAGCGATACGGCCATTTCCGAAACGGACTGCGGCGCATATTGCAGCTGCTTCATCAGTTCGGTCACGCGACGACCACGCTCAAGTTGCTTGCGGGTGGCTTCGTCCAGGTCGGAAGCAAACTGCGCGAAGGCAGCCAGTTCGCGATACTGAGCGAGGGCCAGACGGATACCGCCGCCGAGCTTCTTGATGACCTTGGTCTGCGCAGCACCACCGACGCGAGACACCGAGATACCGGCGTTCATTGCAGGACGGATGCCAGCGTTGAACAGGTCGGTTTCCAGGAAGATCTGGCCGTCGGTAATCGAGATCACGTTGGTCGGCACGAATGCGGACACGTCACCTGCTTGCGTTTCAATGATCGGCAGTGCGGTCAGCGAACCGGTCTTACCCTTCACTTCACCGTTGGTCAGCTTCTCGACCCACTCTTCCGATACGCGAGCTGCGCGCTCAAGCAGACGGGAGTGGATGTAGAAAACGTCACCCGGATAAGCTTCGCGGCCTGGTGGGCGGCGCAGCAGCAGGGAGATTTGACGGTAGGCCCATGCTTGCTTGGTCAGATCGTCATAAACGATCAGTGCATCTTGACCACGATCACGGAAGTACTCGCCCATGGTGCAGCCGGCGTACGGTGCAATGAACTGCATCGCAGCGGACTCAGAGGCCGAAGCAGCAACAACGATGGTGTATTCCAGCGCGCCGTTTTCTTCGAGCTTGCGCACGACGTTAGCGATGGTCGAAGCCTTCTGACCGATTGCCACGTAGATACAGAAAACGCCTTGACCCTTTTGGTTGATGATAGCGTCAATGGCAACAGCGGTCTTACCCGTCTGACGGTCGCCAATGATCAATTCGCGCTGGCCACGGCCAACAGGAACCATCGAGTCAATAGCCTTCAGGCCGGTTTGCACTGGCTGGTCAACCGACTTACGCCAAATAACGCCTGGTGCAACCTTTTCGATCTTGTCGGTCAGCTTGGCGTTGAGCGGGCCCTTGCCGTCGATCGGCTCGCCCAGGGCGTTAACAACGCGACCCAGCAGCTCAGGACCCACTGGCACTTCCAGAATGCGGCCGGTGCACTTGACCGTGTCGCCTTCGGTGATGTGCTCGTACTCGCCCAGCACAACTGCGCCGACGGAGTCACGTTCGAGGTTCAGCGCGAGGCCGAAGGTGTTGCCCGGAAACTCCAGCATTTCGCCTTGCATCACATCGGCGAGGCCATGCACACGGACGATACCGTCAGTCACTGACACCACGGTACCCTCGTTGCGGGCAGTGGCGGCCAGTTGCATGTTCTGGATCCGGCTCTTGATCAGATCACTGATTTCGGAGGGATTGAGGTTCATGGAATAACTCCTAGTTCTTTAGCGCGGTTGCCATGGCAGCAAGCTTGCCGCGCACGGAGGCGTCAATGACTTCATCACCGATGGCGATACGAACGCCGCCGATGAGTTCGGGAACGACAGTGACAGTCGCCTGGATCTTGCAGCTGAACTTCTTTTCGAGATCAGCCACGATCGCTTGCACGGCAGCTGCGTCGAGCGGGAAAGCGGATTCAACATTCGCTTCACGCACGCCTTCGTGGGCGTTTTTCAACCCCTCGAACAGCTCGGCGATTTCAGGCAGGACTTGCAGACGGTCGTTGTCGACCAGCACACGGACAAAGTTTTGCTGCTCAGCGGCCAAGCTGTCACCGGCGACGCCGACGAAGAGGCCGGCCAGCTGCTCCGGGGCCAGGCGTGGATCGCTGATGCAAGACTGCATTTCTGCAGTCGCGCTAACAGCGGCCAGACGACCAAGCACCTGCGACCATGCCGGCAGGGCAGCGGCGCCCTTGGCCAGCTGGAATGCAGCTTCGGCGTAAGGGCGTGCGAGGGTAACGTTCTCGGCCATGGCGGATTACAGCTCCGACTTCAGTTGTGCCAACAGATCAGCATGAGCTTGGGCATTGATTTCCTTACGGAGAATCTTTTCAGCACCAGCAACAGCCAGCGTAGCAACCTGCTCGCGCAGGGCTTCACGGGCACGCTGGGCAGCCACAGCGGCTTCAGCTTCAGCAGCTTCGCGAGCAGCAGCGACGATGCGGGCAGCCTCGGCGCGTGCGTCTTCGATCAGCTGGTTGGCTTGCTTTTCAGCACCAGAGCGCAGTTCGGTAGCGGATTCGCGAGCCATCTTCAGCTCTTCCACTGCCTTCTTTTCTGCGTTGGCCAGATCAGTCTTAGCCTTGTCCGCCGCAGCAAGCCCGTCAGCAATTTTCTTCGCGCGCTCGTCGAGTGCAACGGTGATAGGCGGCCACACGAACTTCATCGTGAAGACCACGAACACCAGAAACACGACTGCCTGCGCTATGAGAGTAGCGTTCAGATTCACGGCAGATACCTTTCTTGAAAATTAATGAATTGAGTACAACTCAAGAAAGGATTACTTCAGGAACGTGGAGGTAGCAAACCACAGAGCGATACCGGTACCGATAATGAATGCAGCATCGATCAGACCAGCCAGCAGGAACATCTTAACTTGCAGGGCGTTCATCAGCTCAGGTTGGCGAGCCGACGACTCGAGGTACTTGCCACCCATCAGAGCGATACCGATACAGGCGCCGATAGCACCCAGACCAATGATCAGACCGCAAGCCAGCGCGACGAAACCGTAAACTTGTTCCATGACAACAACTCCTAGTTAATTAAACGAACAAAAATAAAACTAAAGTAAAACAAAAACTACAAAGCGAATTAGTGGCCTTCGTGAGCCTGACCGACATATACGAGGGTCAGCATCATGAAAATAAAGGCTTGCAACGCAACGACCAAAATGTGGAATAGCGTCCAGGCAAGGCCTGCCACGAAATGACCGAAGAACAGAAGAATGCTCGGAGCATTAAAGCCAGTCCACGCTGCACCCATCAGAGCGATCAGCATGAAAATCAGCTCGCCGGCAAACATGTTGCCGAACAACCGCATGCCATGCGAAATGGTTTTAGCAGCGAACTCAATCAGCTGCATGCAGAAATTGACTGGCCACAGCACAGGGTGGGAGCCAAATGGCGCAGTGAACAGCTCATGAATCCAGCCGCCAATGCCCTTGATCTTCATGTTGTAGTACAGACAGATCAGCAGCACGGTGAAGGACATACCGAAGGTCGCGTTGATGTCAGCCGTCGGCACAACACGCAGGTAAGCGTGGTGAGGATCGCCGCCCATGCTGGCGTAAATACCTTCCCAGATCCGCGGCAAGAGATCAACCGGCAGGAAGTCCATTGCGTTCATGAAGAACACCCAGATGAACACGGTCAGCGCCAGTGGCGACACAAACTTGCGTGAAGCTTCGGAGTGGATGATGCCCTTGGCTTGGTCCGACACCATTTCGACCAACAGCTCAACAAAGCCTTGGAAGCGACCCGGCACACCCGATGTTGCCTTACGGGCAGCTAGCCACAGCAGGCCAACACCGACCACGCCCATGGCGATCGAGAAGAAAAGGGTATCAAGATTAAGCACCGACCAATCCACCAGTGCGGCCTGCTTGTGGCCGGTGGTGTTCAGGTAGGTCAAATGGTGGGCAACGTATTCGCCCGCATTTGGGGCATGTGCCACTGCTTGTTCAGCTGCGTGTTCAGTCGACATGGTCAAATTTTCAGCAAGAATGCAAAAAGATTCGCTTTTACTGCGGCGAGGATGCCGGCCATCAGGCACAGCCAATGCACCGGATAGAAGCGAATCGCCACAAACAAAATACCTACTGTGCAGACGACCTTAATCAGCTCGCCTACAAAAAACAGTGCAACGTTAGTCCGCCCCTCTGCGTCGGCGCGCTTGAGGCGCAGCACAAACAACAGATTCGGAACCAGATAGGCCAAGCCACCAATCAATGCCGAGAAGGCCCCGGAGCTACCCACCAGCAATCCGGCAAGCGCTACAGCGAGTCCGATCAGGGCAGCCTGCAGGAGTATGACTTTCAGCATTTCTTCCCCTGCACTCCGGTCCAGTCGAGGACGTAAGTCCCGCTTTGTAAGCCCCAAACGGGGGCAGACAAAGCCGCGAGAATGTAATCGAAACACTGACAGAAGTCAATTCGAGTGCGGAACTTTCGGCCTGTATTCAAACGCATATGTAGATTTTATCCGCGCAGAAAAAATATCCTTTGACAGTACTTGCTGACTGGATTTGACGGAACGCGTCGATATGTTTATATTTATCGACATGAAGACACTTTATGCCAAAGAAATTCCGCCCGTCTGGAAAGACGTTTCCAAGACCTTCGCTGCACTGGGCGACGAGCAACGGCAACGCATTTTGCTGAGCTTTGAGCGCGGCGAGCGCCTGAATGTCACCCAGCTGGCCGATGCCTCGACCCTGTCTCGCCCAACGGTTTCGCACCACCTCAAGATTTTGCGAGAGGCCGGGGTGCTCGCCTCGCAAAAAGAGGGCAAGGAGGTCTTTTACTGGATCGACAAGGCCAACCTGACAGAAACGTTAAGCCGCGTACTTAGTTACATCGACGACGAAGTTTAAGTATCTGCGTATCAATCAAATAGACCTCAGTCATTCATCCCTCTAGGATCAACCATGTCCGGACAGTTCCAGCTGTTGAAAGAGCCCCGCTTCTTGCCGCTCTTTATCACCCAGTTTCTCGGCGCATTCAATGACAACGTTTTAAAGAATGCAATGGTGATCCTAATCACCTTTCAGGGCGCGCGTATGAGCAGCCTCGATCCCAAGCTCATGGTTAATATCTGTGCCGGACTCTTCATCCTGCCCTTCTTCATATTCTCAGCGACTGCAGGGCAGCTGGCGGATAAATACGAGAAGTCTTTTCTGATTCGCCTGATCAAGCTGATTGAGATCGGCATCATGGTGATCGCCGCCGTGGGCTTTTGGTTACCCAACCTACCGCTATTGCTGACCTCACTGTTCCTCATGGGCATGCACTCGACGTTGTTCGGGCCGATCAAATATTCCATCCTGCCGCAGCATCTGCGTGACGAAGAACTGATTGGCGGCAATGCGCTGATTGAATCAGGCACTTTTCTCGCCATCTTGTTTGGGACCATTCTCGGCGGCACTCTGGTGGGCTTGGGCGAAGCCGGGCGTCACTATGCCTCAGCTACTTGTTTCTTAATTGCAGTATTCGGCTATCTGGCCAGCCGGCGCATTCCCCAGGCTGCAGCCGCCGCACCGGAACTGAAAGTCAGCTGGAATCCGCTCAGCGAAACTTGGCGTAACCTCAAGTTCGCCAAGCAAAACCGTAGCGTTTTCCTTTCCATCCTCGGAATCTCTTGGTTCTGGTTTTACGGTGCGCTCTTTTTGTCCCAATTCCCAGCCTTTGCCAAAGACAACCTCGGTGGCAACGAAAGTGTGGTCACCCTGTTGTTAGCCATTTTCTCCGTGGGCATCGGCCTTGGTTCATTACTGTGTGAAAAACTCTCTGGCAAACAGATCGAACCAGGCATCGTTCCACTGGGCTCCATCGGCCTAACCGTATTTGCCATCGACCTGTACTTCGCAGCACCCGTCACGAACAGCATCACCGGCATGTCGGCTTCTGAGTTTCTGTCACAAGCGGGCAGCCTTCGTGTCTTGATTGATCTGGTTCTGATCGGCACCTTTGGTGGCTTCTACTGCGTGCCGCTGTATGCACTGATGCAAACACGCTCCGAAGCCTCGCACCGTTCGCGCATCATCGCCGGCAACAACATTCTGAACGCCCTGTTCATGGTCGCCGCGGCAGCGCTGGCGATTGTGCTCCTGGGTGCGGGGTGCAGTGTGCCGCAACTGTTCTTGATCACCGCCATTCTGAATGCGTTCATTGCCGCTTATATCTACACACTACGGCCCGAATTCATCAATCGCTTCTTTTGCTGGCTCAAGGGAGCTAAATAACATGCTGAAAGCCGTACTTCGCCCCATCCTACGGTTACTGACCCGCCTGCTTTATCGCGTCAAATTACGCAACCCGCACCACACCGCTTTCACGGCCGAGCGGTTGCTGATCGTAGCGAATCATGAGTCGTTTCTTGATGGCCTATTGCTCGGTTTGTATTTGCCGGCAAATCCCGTGTTTGTCGTTAATACGCAAATTGCCAAGGTACCGTTGTTCCGCCTGATCTTAAGCATGGTCGACTATCTGACCGTCGATCCGAGCAGCCCGATGGCCATCAAGAAGATCATTAAGTTGGTCGAGTCAGGACGGCCGGTCGTGATATTCCCCGAAGGGAGGATCACCACCACTGGCAGCTTGATGAAGGTGTATGAAGGCCCAGCTTTCGTTGCCGCCAAGACGGGGGCGACCATCATCCCGGTCCGCCTCGATGGCCCGGCACGTACGCGCTTCTCACGCATGTCAGGCGAAGCGCCGCGCGGCTGGTTTCCGAAGATGCACATCGTGATCCAACCCGCGACTAAGATTGACATGCCGGTGGCTGACCGCGCCAAGGAGCGCCGCTACAAAGCCGGTGAGGCCTTGCGTCGGATCATGCAGGAAATGCTGTTCGCTACGCGCCCGCAACAAACCTTGTTCACCGCCCTACTTGAAGCCAGCCGCAACTTCGGCCGCAAGCGCCGCATGGTTGAGGACGCCAAGCAGATTGAGTACAGCTATGGCGACATCATCAAGATGACGCTGGTGCTCGGCCGCGTTGCCAGCCGTTTGGGTGGGGAAGACGAACGAATCGGTATTCTGCTGCCCAACCTCGCACCAACGCTGGGGCTACTGATCGGTCTCGGCACATTCCGCCGTGTGCCGGCCATGCTCAACTACACCGCGGGCACCGAGGGGATGCAAAACGCCTGTGTCGCCGCCGAGATCAAAACTGTCATCACATCGCGCACCTTCCTTGAGCAGGGAAAGCTCACAGACAAAGTGCTGGCGCTACAGAATCTTCGCATCATTTATCTTGAAGATTTGCGCGAACAGATCACGCTGGGCGACAAGCTCTGGTGGATCACCTACGCGCGCTGGCTGCCGCGCGCTGCCGGCAACCACGGTGCACAACCCGAAGATACCGCGGTGGTGCTATTCACCTCAGGCTCAGAGGGCAAGCCCAAGGGGGTAGTGTTGGCACATCGGGCGCTGCTGGCCAATATTTCTCAGGTGCGTTCAATTGTCGATTTCAATACGAGTGACAAGGTGTTGAACGCCCTGCCGATCTTCCATTCCTTCGGGCTGACGGGTGGTGCGCTGCTACCCTTGATGACCGGGACGCGCGTGTTCCTCTATCCATCACCGCTGCATTACCGCGTGATCCCCGAACTGGCCTATGACCGTGGCTGCTCCATTCTCTTCGGTACCAGCACCTTCCTCGGGCATTACGGAAAGTTTGCACATCCCTACGATTTTTTCCGCCTGCGCTATGTCGTTGCCGGCGCTGAAAAGCTCTCAGCTCAAGTCCGTGAACAATGGTTTGAGAAGTTCGGCATTCGGATTTTCGAAGGCTATGGTGCCACTGAAACTGCACCCGTCATCGCCGTGAATGCGCCCATGGCCTACCGCACCGGCACGGTGGGACAACTGCTGCCTGGGATTGAACACAAGCTGGTCGCCGTGCCCGGCATCGACAAGGGTGGCATCCTGCATGTGAAGGGTCCGAACGTCATGAGCGGCTATTACCGCTACGACAAGCCCGGTGTCCTGGAAGCACCAAAGTCAGATGCCGGTGATGGCTGGTATGACACCGGCGATGTCGTCGATATCGACAGCGATGGCTTTGTGCGTATCCTCGGGCGCGTCAAGCGCTTCGCCAAGATTGCCGGCGAAATGGTCTCGCTTGAAGTGGTAGAAAAAATTGCAGGCGCCGCGAGTCCGGACAAAGCGCATGCGGCCAGCACTCAGCCCGACCCGGCGCGCGGTGAGGCTTTGGTGTTGTTCACCACCGATCCGCAGTTGGGCCGCGAACAATTGCAGAGCACTGCACGGACGCTCGGTTTACCCGAGCTGGCCGTACCGCGCAAAATTGTGCTTATCGAAACTCTGCCACTGCTAGGAACAGGCAAGACGGATTACGTCACCCTGAAGCAGATGGCCGAGACCGCATAATCACACGCCCGAGATCGCCGCCTCGATTTCGGCAAAGGTGCGTGCTGCTTCGTGCGTCACGACACTAATGCCGAGCTGACGCGCGATCTGCGTTGCAGAAAAAATCCCACGCAGAACTTGTTTGCCATTCTGGTCTTCAACGACCAATGCATGCGCGCGCGTGGCGGCCTTGAGGGTGGCAACAATATGGCCAACTTCGGCTCGGGCCACATCATTAATGCGCAGGACTTCCATATTGTCGACTGCTGTCATCACGTCGCTGACCCGCAGTTCATTGCGCTTGATGCCGCGGTTCTGCGCAACCAGGACTGGGCGTTCGCCGAGCAGATCGGTCGATGAAAGCACGCCGCGAATGCGTCCATCATTGCCCGCTACGAGCAGCAAGCGCACTCCGCGCAGCAGCATCGACTGATTAGCTTCAGGCAATGAATCATCTGGAGAAATCGTTGCTGCGGGGATTTTGGCGAGATCCGTCATCACCTCAACCGCAGGGGAGTCCGCCCTCACAGGGACAGGATTGTGTGCGTCGAGCACAAAACAACCGGAGCTGGCGATGGTGGCTTGAGCAAGGGGTTTGTAGCTTGGACGTTCCATGATCGTTTCTCCACTAATAATTATTAGCAGGTCGACCCGGATGTTCGGTGACGCAGCTGACACGACTTCAATCCGGGTCAGCCCTTAATTTCATTCTACGCCGTAATTTATACGCAACAAGAAAAAATGAATAAATTGCGACTCACTGTGGCGGGCAGCAAACAGTCCGCCACAGGGTTTCGAATTTACTTGAGGCGTGCCAGCAGGCCATCTAACTGATCTAGGCTGCCAAAGCGAATGGTCAGGGAACCTGCGCCCTTGCGGTTTGCGCTGATCTTGACCGTGGCACCCAAGCCATCCGACAACTCTTCCTCAAGCCGCTCCAAATCACGGTCAGCCTTCTTGGCTTGCTTGCCACCTGCAGACGGATTCAATGTTTGTGAAACAGCCCGCTCGGTGTCGCGGACGGAAAGGCCTTTATCGACCACCATTGCCGCGATCGAGCCTTGCTCCGCCTTTGAGAGTGCGAGCAATGCGCGGGCATGACCCATTTCCAAGTCACCTGCCATCAACATGTCTTGCACAGGCTTGGCCAATTGCAGCAACCGCAGCAGGTTCGACGTTGCCGAACGCGAACGACCCAGCGCCTCGGCGGCTTGTTGGTGGGTCATGTCGAATTCATCCAGCAAGCGCTGGATGCCAGCAGCCTCCTCCAAGGGATTAAGGTCTTCGCGCTGAATGTTTTCAATCAGCGACATGGCCAGTGCGGCCTCGTCTGGAATCTCGCGGATCAGCACCGGCACTTCAGTCAAACCGGCGATTTGCGACGCGCGCCAGCGACGTTCACCCGCGATGATTTCAAAGCGACCATTACTGACCGGGCGCACAGAAATCGGCTGAATCAGCCCCTGCGCCTTGATCGATGCGGCCAGCTCTTCCAAGGAGCCCGGGTCCATGCGCGTACGTGGCTGGTATTTGCCGGGCTGCAGTTGCCCAACAGGCAACATTTCCTGACGTGAATTGCTTTCGTCGGCACCGGAATTGCCGGCGAGCAGTGCATCGAGGCCGCGGCCGAGGCCTTTCATCTTTGGTGGGGTCATAACTGTCTTTCGTCCTTTACTCAGGCCTGATCTGCAGGCTGAAATTCCTTGGTCTTAACGCGTTCAATCAGCTCGGTGGCGAAAGCCTGATACGCCTGAGCCCCCTTGGCCGCCTTGTCGAACAACACGCCTGGGATACCGTGGCTGGGCGCCTCGGCGAGGCGTACATTGCGCGGCACCACGGCCTTGAAAACCTTGTCGCCAAAGTGCTCTTCCAATTGCGCCGACACTTGGTTCGCCAACGTGCTGCGCGGGTCATACATCACGCGCAACAAACCGATCACCTTAAGGTCGCGATTCAGGTTGGCATGCACCTTCTTAATGGTGTTCACCAGATCCGACAGGCCTTCCAGCGCGTAGTACTCGCACTGCATGGGGATAATCACGCCGTGGGCAGCACACAAACCATTCAGGGTGAGCATGGAGAGTGAAGGTGGGCAGTCAATAAGGACAAAATCGTAGTCGTCCTTGTGCTTGGCCAGCGCATCCTTGAGGCGGTTTTCGCGGTTGTCGAGATCCACCATCTCCACTTCCGCACCCGCCAAATCACGGTTAGCCGGCAACACATCAAACTGTCCGGTGGGTGACGTTACTCTGGCATCGGCCAGCGCAGCCAAGCCGACCAGCACGTGATAAACCGAGCGCGCTAAGGCGCGCTTGTCCACGCCGCTGCCCATGGTGGCATTGCCCTGCGGATCGAGATCAATCAGCAGCGTTCGCTGCCCCTGTTGCGCCAGTGCGGCCGCCAGATTGACGGTGGTGGTGGTCTTACCGACCCCACCCTTCTGATTTGCCACTGCAAAGATATGCATCCCACCCCTCCCAAACAACCGACCCTAACAAACACCGTGGCGGGCTTATGTTGCCCCGCTCTCGGCGCTGTACTTAACTTCTCGCAAACGTGAGCAAATGCCGCTGTGCATCCAGCCCGGCCACAGCCAGCGACTGTGAGCCAAGCAAGGTCCAACCGGCCGGCAATGCGGCGACTTCCGCCTCCGGGTAAATCCCCTTCATGGCGTATAAGCGCCCATCCGGCTTGACCAAATCGCCAGACCAATTGATGAAGTCTTTGATCTCGGCAAAGGCCCGAGAGATCACACCATCAAAGCTTTGCTTTGCCTCATAGTCTTCGACTCGGCCAGAGTAAATACTTACATTTGACAGCCCAAGCTCGATCTTCACCTGCTGCTGGAAAGCAGATTTCTTGGAGCTGGTTTCAATCAGCGTAACCGCAAGCTCAGGGCGCGCAATGGCCAACGGGATCCCCGGCAAACCACCACCACTACCCACGTCCGCCAGCGTTTGAGGGCCGTGTGGCAGTAATGGGGCAACCACCAACGAGTCGAGCAGATGCTGCACCAGCATCTCTTCGGGATCACGGATCGCAGTGAGATTATAGGTGCGGTTCCACTTGATCATTAGCGCTTGATAGGCCAAAAGCTTATCGGCGGCAGCTGGCTCAAGCGCCACCCCCATCGCCGCCGCGCGCATGCGCAGCGTTTGTTGTTGCCGTTCGTTCATGCCGACTTCTTGGACTTTTGTAGCGTGCGGCGCTTGAGGTGCACCAACAGTAAGGAGATCGCCGCAGGCGTCACACCTTGGATGCGGGAGGCCTGTCCCACGGTTTCCGGCTTTTGTTGATTGAGCTTTTGCTTCACCTCAATCGACAAACCATGGACCTCGTTGTAATCCATCTCGGCCGGGATACGCAGCGACTCGCTGGCGCGGCTTTGCTCAACTTCGCCCTTCTGGCGCTCGACATAGCCATGGTACTTGGCCTGGATTTCCAGCTGCTCAATGATGACCGGCTCAGAGACGCCTTCCCCCGCACCAGGCAATGTCATCAGGTTGGCGTACGTGATCTCAGGCCGTCGCAACAACTCGAACAACGAATACTCATGTTCAATGTTCTTGCCCAGCACGCGGACGGCCTCGTGCGGTACCAGGGTTTCCGGGCGTACCCAGGTTTTCTTCAGGCGCTCGGCCTCTTTGGCCACCGCGTCACGCTTGCGGTTAAAGGCATCCCAACGGGCATCGTCGACCAGCCCGAGCTCACGACCAATCTCGGTCAAGCGCAAATCCGCATTGTCTTCACGCAAGCTCAAGCGGTATTCCGCCCGGCTGGTAAACATGCGATATGGTTCTGACACCCCACGGGTAATCAGGTCATCGACCAGCACGCCCAAGTAGGCCTCATCGCGGCGAGGCGACCAGGCTTCTTTCTCAGCCGCAAAGCGCGCCGCATTCACCCCAGCCAGCAGGCCTTGAGCGGCTGCCTCTTCATAACCAGTAGTGCCATTGATCTGACCGGCGAAGAACAAGCCAGCAATTGACTTGGTCTCGAAGGAGGCCTTGAGATTACGCGGATCGAAGTAGTCATATTCGATGGCATATCCCGGTCGCAGGATATGCGCACTCTCCAAGCCCTTGATCGAGCGCACCAATTGCAGCTGCACATCAAAGGGCAAGGAGGTCGAGACCCCCTGCGGATAATATTCGTGCGTGGTCAGGCCTTCCGGCTCAAGGAAAATCTGATGACTGTCCTTGCCAGCAAAGCGGTGAATCTTGTCTTCGATCGAGGGACAGTAGCGCGGCCCCACGCCCTCAATCACCCCGGTGAACATCGGTGAGCGATCTAAGCCGCCACGGATGATGTCGTGGGTGCGCTCGTTGGTATGAGTGATCCAGCAGGACACCTGACGCGGGTGCTGTGCGGCGTTGCCAATGAAGGAGAACACGGGCACGGGGTCATCTCCCGGCTGCTCCTGCATCACGGAGAAATCAATCGTGCGGCCGTCAATGCGTGGTGGCGTGCCTGTCTTCAGGCGACCAACGGGTAATGCTAGCTCACGCAACCGCCCACCCAAGGTAGTTGCTGGCGGATCACCGGCACGACCGCCGACATGGTTTTCTAAGCCCACATGGATGCGACCATTCAGGAAGGTCCCGGCGGTCAGCACAACAGACTTAGCCTTGAAGGTAATCCCCAGCTGTGTAGTTGCACCTGTGACGCGATCACCCTCAACCGTCAGGTCATCAACCGCCGACTGGAACAGAGTGAGGTTAGGCTGGTTTTCTAGACGCTTACGGATCGCCGCCTTGTATAAGACACGGTCAGCTTGTGCACGGGTGGCGCGAACCGCAGGCCCTTTCGATGCATTCAAAATACGGAACTGAATCCCGCCTTCATCAGCCGCGGCAGCCATGGCACCGCCCAATGCATCCACTTCTTTAACCAAGTGGCCTTTGCCAATCCCGCCAATCGACGGGTTGCATGACATCTGCCCCAGCGTTTCGATATTGTGTGTGAGCAACAGCGTCTTGGCGCCGGTCCGCGCAGAGGCGAGCGCAGCCTCGGTCCCGGCATGACCGCCACCAATCACAATCACATCAAAATGGTCTGGGAACAACAAGGACCTACCTCCATGCAGCCTTTGCACAGACGAGTCAAAGGCCGCGACAAACTTAGTGCGCGAGCAAACTCGGTTTCGAGATTGCTGAAAGAGGCGCAATCATACGCCTGTCGCAGGCAAACGCCAAAACCAAGCCTCACGAACAATAGTTTCACGTGAAACCTCGTTGTCGAGTTTCACGTGAAACAACACCCCTAGATCAACGTGTCCCATGCAAACTTAGCGATCAATACGCTCACCACGACAAGGAATAACTGCCGCACAAAGCCGCTGCCATGCCGCAACGCCAACACACTGCCAACCTGCGCGCCAGCCACATTGCAAACAGCCATGCCTAATGCCAGCATCCACAGCACATGGCCGGTCGGACCGAAGTACAGCAAGGCAGCGGCATTAGTTGAAAGGTTCACCACCTTGGCCGCGCAGGTTGCCCGCAGAAAGTCGAGGCCAAAGAAACGCACAAACAGGAACAAGAGAAAGCTACCCGTGCCCGGCCCAAAGAACCCGTCATAGAAACCAATGCCCGCCCCCAACAACAAGGCGCCCGCCAGATGCTTGCGGCCATGGACCAAACCGCGATCAATCTGACCAAAGTCCTTGTGTACAAAGGTATAGACAGCAACCGCGATGAGCAGCAGCAAAATCAAGGGCCGCGCCCAGGCCTTGGGCAGCAGAGCCACGGACATGGCGCCGAAGAAAGAAAAGACAAATGCCATGGCTGCTGCCAACAAGGCCACGCGCCACGGCACACTTACGCCACGGACATAGCGCAGGGTTGCGGAAAACGTGCCGCAGATAGACGACAGCTTATTAGTGCCAAAGAGGGTTGCCGGCGCCGCGCTGGGGATGGCGGCAAACAAGGCGGGGATCTGGATCAAGCCACCGCCACCAACCACTGCATCTACCAAGCCAGCAAGAAAGGCCACCGGTAACAATAATAAAAGAACATGGCTATCCATCTCGAAACTATGCCACACCGACAAAACAAAAAAGCTGGCTGCATATGCAGCCAGCCTTTGCTAGTTCAACACCCGGGAGGTATTAGAACTTGTAACCGATACCAACATTCCAGCCTTCTACCTTGACATCATTCTTGCTGTAGAAGCTGTTGTAACCACCGGAGAGATAGACCTTCTTACTCACGTTGTATTGTGCGCCAAGGCCATAGGCAAAATCACTGCCCTTTTCAGAAACTGAAATATTGGCAACGCTAGCGCCAATCTTGCTCTCAACCCAACCCAGCTTTGCAAAGACCTCAAAGCTATCTGACAGAGCAACCTTTGGCTTGAGGAAAACACCGTAAGAAGTCTTAGCTTCAACATTGACATTAAGACCACTGACGCGGACGTCATCATCAGCAATACCAGTAGCGACAAAACCCTCGACTGCCAAGTTCTTGTGGAAATTGTAACCAACGGTGGCGCTCAGGCTACCCAGACTGGCTTTACGACCAGCCTCCTTGTAGTCAACTGCGTTATAACCAACTTCACCATAAACCTGGGCAAGGGCAGAAGTCGCAGTAGTAGCAACGATCAGGGCAGCAAAAGCCTTAGCGGCAAACTTCATTATTGAAATCCTTTTAAAACAAATGGAGGGATGTTCATTTTATTGCAGCAGCACCTTCAAATCAACAGTGAAAGAACGGTTTGTCACTTGCCTATACAGAAGCGGGAGAAAATCTCGCCCAGTAGATCGTCCGGCGTGAACTCACCGGTGATTTCTGAGAGACATTGCTGCGCTTGACGCAGCTCTTCAGCGCAAAGCTCCAGTTGGCGTAGCTGGGTGCTCGCACGCGTCAGTGCTTCACTGGCGCGAGTTATCGCCGTAAGGTGACGTTCGCGGGCAAGGATCACATCCTCGCCATGCCCTGCCCAGCCAGCCAGTCGCAGCAATTCATCGTGCAGCAACTCCACACCCTGCCCTAGCTTGGCCGACAGCCACAAATGAACCTGGCGCCCCTCCACCGTGCGGTGCGGGGCCTGTCCAGCTAAATCACATTTGTTATGGATCACAATGCGCGGCAGCTTATGCGGCAAGCGAACCGCGACCGCATGATCTGCCGCTGTCTCGCCACTGCGGGCGTCGATCAGCTGCAGCACCATATCTGCCCGCTCTATCTCCTGCCACGTCCGCTCAATCCCGATACGCTCAACTTTGTCATCGGTGTCGCGTAGACCAGCAGTATCAATGATGTGCAGCGGAATGCCTTCGATCTGAATAGTCTCGCGCAGCGTATCTCGGGTTGTCCCAGCCACATCAGTGACGATCGCTCGCTCTTCACCGGCTAGACGATTGAGCAAGGACGACTTACCCACATTGGGAAGACCCGCCAGCACCACATGCAAACCCGTGCGCAGCAAACTGCCCTGACGCGCCCGCGCGCTGAGCGCTGCAATCTCAACCATCAAACGCTGCAAGCGCTGGCTGGCATCCGTGTCACGGATGACATCAATTTCTTCTTCCGGAAAGTCCAGCGTCGCCTCAACCAGCATGCGCAGCTCAATCAGCTGCGCCACCAAACTATTCACCGCCTTGGAAAACTCGCCCGACAGCGAACGCTGCGCGGAACGCACGGCGCCAGTGGTACTCGCGTCAATGAGATCCGCAATCGCTTCGGCCTGGGCCAGGTCGAGTTTGTCGTTCAGGAACGCACGCTGACTAAATTCGCCAGGCTGGGCAATCCGTGCGCCCAACTCGATGCAGCGTTGCAGCAGCATCTGCATGACCACGGGGCCACCATGGCCCTGCAGCTCGATAACATCTTCACCCGTGAATGAATTGGGACCCGGGAAATACAGCAACAAGCCCTGATCAATCACTCCGCCATCGGCGCTCTTGAAGCTGCAGAGCGTGGCTTGGCGGGGCACCGGGCGGCGCCCACACATAGAAAAGGCGAACTCAGTGAGTTCGCCCCCGGAGACACGCACCACGCCGATCCCGCCCCGCCCGGGGGCGGTAGCAATTGCGGCAATGGTGTCGGTCATTTTCATCGGTCTAGCGCGTCGCCTGAACCGAGCTTACTTCTTTGCAGCAGCCGCTTCCTCGATCTGCTTGGTCACGTGCCATTGCTGGGCAATCGACAGCAGATTGTTCACTGTCCAGTACAGCACCAGACCGGCAGGGAACCACAGGAACATAAAGGTGAACAGCAACGGCATCCAGGTCATCACCTTGGCCTGAACAGGATCAGGCGGGGTCGGGTTAAGACGGGTCTGGAAGAACATCGATGCGCCCATCAACAGCGGCAGAATGTAGTAAGGGTCTTGTACCGACAAGTCAGTAATCCAGCCCAACCACGGTGCACCACGCATTTCGACCGTACCCAGCAACACCCAATAGAGCGCGATGAAGACAGGAATTTGCACCAGCACAGGCAAGCAGCCGCCCAGCGGGTTGATCTTTTCACGCTTGTACAGCTCCATCATTTCCTGATTCAGCTTGGCGCGGTCGTCCTTATAGGCTTCCTTGAGGCGAGTCATTTGCGGCATGACGACACGCATCTTGGCCATGGACTTGTAGCTCGCAGCGGAGAGCGGGAAGAAAATCAGCTTGAGCAGAATAGTCAGGGCGATGATGGTCCAGCCCCAGTTACCGATCAGGCCGTGCATCTTTTCCATCACCCAGAACAGCGGCGAAGCAACAATCGTCAGCCAACCATAATCAACCACCAGATCCAGACCCGGGGCGATAGATTCAAGCTTGTCTTGCTCTTGCGGGCCCGCATACAGCGGCACATCTACCTTCCCAGTCTGGCCCGGTGCAATGGTTGCCAGCGGGAATTTCACGCCAGCGCGGAACAGGTCAGCACCGAGCTTATCGATATAGAACTCACGCTCCACCTTGCCTTGCGGCAGCCAAGCTGAGAAGAAATAGTGCTGAACCAAGCCGATCCAGCCGTTGTCAGCCTTGTGCGCGTACTTGGCCTTGTCCTTGGTAATTTCCTCAAACTTAACCTTCTGGAACTTGTCCGCCTCGGTATAGACCGCCGGGCCGGTGAAGGTGGTCACACCGAAAGCACCGCTGGTCGCGCTATCCGGCTCTTTACCATCACGCAGGATCTGGAAGTAAGCATACGGCGTGAGTGGTGCAGCGGAAGCATTGCTCAACTCGTAGCTCACATCAATGATGTAGCTGCCACGCTTAAAGGTATAAATCTTAGCCACCTTGACACCATTGGCCGCAGGCGCGGTCAAGCGCACAAAAACGGCTTCTTGACCATCGGCCAGTGTGTACTCGCTCTTCTCTAATGAGTACGTAGTCTTATGATTCGGCAGACCTTCGCCAATCAGGCCACTCTGGCCGACATAGATGTGTTGCTTGGCATCGTTCTGGAACAGAATGAAATTCTTGCTCGCATCCAGCGTGGCGCGGTGCTTTTCCAGCTCCAGGAACACCAGATCGCCGCCTTGAGCGGAAATCTCAGCAGTGTACAAATCCGTCTTAACTGTTGCCTTCGGTACGCCTGCACCTGGCAGGGCAGCCGCTGGCGCGGCGCTAGCAATGGTCGGCACTGCCGATGCTGTTGCCACGGAAGGCGCAGCCGCTGGCGCGCCAGGAACGGCACCCGTCTCGGCCGTGGCCTCAACCGCAGGTGCAGGAGGCGGCTTGTGCGCACGTTCCCATGCATCCCACAACATGAACAGGGAGAACATGAAGGTCAGCAGCAGGATCGTATTAAGGCGTTTTTTGTCCATCGCGAGTGTCGATCAAGAAAACATCAATTATCAAGGCACCGGGTCGAAACCGCCCGGACTGAAAGGGTGACAGCGTCCCACACGGCGCACGGTCATCCAGCTACCGCGCCAAGGCCCATGCTTATGCAAAGCCTCAACCGCATATTCGGAACAACTGGGGTGAAAACGGCAACGACGGCCCAGCCATGGACTGATCAAATACTGGTAAGTTCGAATCAGGCCCAGCAAAAGCCCTTGCACCAACTTGCGTGGCAAGGCCGTCAGGGTATTCAACGTGCTCACGAAGCCGCCACCTTGGGTTGCGGCAAACGTTGCAACAGTTCGTCAATCTGCGCACGGCACTGCTTGCGCACACTCTCCATCTCAGCTGTCTTCGCGTTCAAGGGCTTGCCTAGACGCAAGACCAAATCATACGGTGGCAGCTGAGCGCAGACGTGACGAAACGCCTCGCGTGCCAATCGCTTCACAAGGTTGCGATGAACGGCACGTTTGGCGTTTCGTTTGGGCACCACCAAGCCGAGGCGGGCGGAGTTTGCTGGCATGTCCGAGGTTTCCAATCCTATGCTCCCCGTCAGGGGCCGGTAGTACAACTCAAACGGCCCGCTGCGCAAGACGCGGCGATTGGCAAAGACAGCGGTGAAATCTTTTCCGAGCAGCAGCCGGTCAGCCGGCCGAAAACGGAAAGATGCAGCGTTCAAACGGCGAGGCGGTGACGGCCCTTGGCACGACGGGCGCTGATAACAGCACGGCCACCACGGGTGCGGGAGCGCACAAGGAAGCCATGGGTACGCTTACGGCGCACAACGGAGGGCTGATAGGTGCGTTTCATGATGCTTATTCCTGCGAAAGAGAAACGCGAGATTAGAGTCGAAAATGCTCGCACTGTCAAGTCAGATATTTTTTGACAAAGCAGGGCAGCCTGTGGATAACTCACCCAAAGCAGGCTAAAATCGCCCCTCGAGTTTGACAGTTCGCTACCTAAGCGCCAGATGAGGTTTCTTGCTGAAACCCGCTGTGGTCAAGCCCGTAGCGGCGTTGTTGCCCAGATGCCCTGCCCCGGCAGCGCACGGCAGCAATAGGGAATTAGCAATAAGCACAAGAAAATCAAAACATTGCAAGACTTCATGGCTTTGCGTGACACCATCGATCCGGCGCTGCAGGCGACCGACCCCAGCGCTAGTGTGGCCAGTTTCTGGTCCGCTTGCCTGAGCCAACTCGAACGCGAACTGCCCGCCCAACAATTCAATACCTGGATCAAAGGCCTGCGCCTCGAAGCCAACGGCAGCCCTGATCAGCTCAATCTCCTCGCCCCCAATCGCTTTGTGCTGCAATGGGTTCGCGAACGTTACCTGACCCAGATTCAGGAACTCAGCCAACAGTTCTATCCTGTGCCCGTCACGATCAGCTTGGCACTCGCCGGCAGTTCAGACGCCGAGATCGAAGCACTGGCTGAAAGCAAAGACACAGCGCGTGAGATCAGCACCCCTGCCAGCATGGCGCCCGCCATCATCAGTGGTCGCGACGACACCTACGACAAAACACGCCTCAACCCGGCCTTCACCTTTGACACCATGGTGACAGGCCGCGCTAACGATCTGGCCCGCGCTGCTGCGCAACAAGTCGCACTGAACCCCGGCATCTCCTACACCCCTTTGTTTGTATATGGTGGTGTTGGCCTTGGTAAGACCCACTTAGTGCACGCCATTGGCAACGCGGTTTATCAAGCCAATCCAAGCGCCGTGATCCGCTACATCCATGCCGAAGACTTTGTCTCCGACGTGGTGCGCGCCTATCAGCAAAAAGCGTTTGATGTGTTCAAGCGCTACTACCGCTCGTTGGATGTGCTGCTGGTTGATGACATTCAGTTCTTCGTTAAGAAGGACCGCACGCAAGAAGAATTCTTCTATGCCTTTAATGCGCTGGCCGAAGCCAAGAAGCAGATCGTCATCACCTGCGACACCTATCCAAAAGATATTGATGGTCTGGAAGAACGTCTGATCTCCCGCTTCGATTGGGGCCTCACCGTCCAGATCGAGCCGCCAGAAACCGAAATGCGTGTCGCCATTCTCAAGAAGAAGGCCGAAGCCTCGCGTATCGATCTGGGTGACGACGTCGCTTTCCTGATTGCCAAGCATTTGCGCTCTAACGTGCGCGAGCTTGAAGGCGCGCTGAACCGCGTGCTGGCCTTTGCGCGCTTCCACAACCG
Source organism: uncultured Rhodocyclaceae bacterium (assembly GCA_964499485.1). Classification (GTDB taxonomy): domain Bacteria; phylum Pseudomonadota; class Gammaproteobacteria; order Burkholderiales; family Rhodocyclaceae. The sequence continues at coordinate 250,738 of CAZCLF010000001.1, forward strand.
CCCCATTACGTTGGAAGTGGCCAAGGACGCGCTCAAAGACATCATCGGCGCTACCAACCGTCAGATCACCTTAGAGCTTATCCAGAAGACCGTTGCTGAGTACTACAAGATTAAAGTCGCTGACATGTACTCGCAAAAGCGCACCCGCGCCATTGCCCGTCCGCGTCAAATCGCCATGTGGCTGGCACGTGAGCTCACTGCCCACAGCCTGCCCGAAATTGGCGAAGCTTTTGGTGGCCGCGACCACACCACTGTCCTCCACGCTTGCCGCACGGTAGTCGATTTGCGCAGCAAGGACAGCCATATGAATAACGATCTGCACGTGCTCGAGCAGACCATTAAAGGGTGATCACAGCCATGTATAAGTCTGTGCGCAACCCGGCTAACAATGTCTGTAAAACCTTTGGACGAATTGTGGGTAAGTCGACCTTTTGCCTGAACTCGATATTCCACACACATTCGCACACAGCAAGAATGCACACCTGCCCCCAGCCTTTTCAACTGGCTAAAAGCATGATGCAATTGAAGTTTACGTACTTATCCACACAACCAGCGCTTCTCTAATCATCAATTGGAGATTAAATACATGTTGTTATATAAAGGTCCACGCGATCAGATCCTCAGCCCACTGCAGTCAGTCAGTGGCATCGTTGAAAAACGGCACACCCTGCCGATTCTTTCCAACGTCCTGATCGAGAAGAACGGCGAACGCCTCACCCTCCTGGCGACGGATATCGAAATCCAAATTCGCACCAGCGCCGCAGGTGCAGGCTCAGAAAGCGTTGCGCTCACCGTTGGTGCCCGCAAGCTGCAGGACATCCTGCGTTCGCTGCCAGAAAGCGCTGAAGTCAGCCTGACGCTGGAAGACAAAAAGCTGCAGCTCAAAGCTGGCAAGAGCCGCTTCAACCTGCAAACCCTACCGCCGGAAGATTTCCCCCGCGTGGCAGAAGCCGAAGGCCAAACCGCCAAGGTCAACGTCAGCCAGAAGCAGTTCAAGCGTCTGCTGGCCCTGGTGCAGTACGCCATGGCACAACAGGACATTCGCTACTACCTCAACGGCCTGCTGGTCATCGTTGCTGGCAACGAGATCCGTGTCGTCGCGACCGACGGTCACCGCCTCGCCTACGCAGCCGAAACGCTGACCGAAGAGTTCCCACGTACCGAAGTCATCCTGCCGCGCAAGACCGTGCTCGAACTGTCGCGCCAGCTGGGCGACAACGACGACCCGCTGGAAATCTGCCTTGCCCCGACCCAAGCGCAATTCCGTTTTGGCGATATCGAGCTGGTGTCTAAGCTCATCGACGGCAAGTTCCCAGATTACGAACGTGTTATCCCGCAAGGTCACGGCAAAATTCTCAAGCTCGATCGCGCCCTGCTGCATCAATCGCTGCTGCGTGCCGCCATTCTGACCAACGAAAAATTCCGTGGTGTCCGTCTCGTGCTTGGCGACAATGCGCTCAAGATCATGAGTACCAATGCCGAGCAAGAAGACGCGCAGGAAGAAATCGAAGTCGACTACAGCGCCGAGCTGCTCGACGTGGGTTTCAACGTCACCTACCTGCTTGATGTGCTCAACAACATCAACACCGACGTGATCGAGCTACGCCTGACAGACGCTAACTCCAGCGCCTTGTTTGTCCTGCCCGAAAACGAGCGTTTCAAATACGTTGTCATGCCAATGCGTATCTAAAGCAGACAGGACCAAAAAGCAAAAGCGTCTATAGGGAAAAACCTGCCGGCGCATTTGCTTTCTGCCTCTCTACTTTTCTTCACTCCCATTCGTAAAACACCATGAGTCAAGACCTTCCCGAGAACATTCAGCCCAGCCTGCCAGGCCAGGGCACCAATTCAGGCAACGATTACGACGAGTCGTCAATCACCCAGCTTGAGGGTCTGGAAGCCGTTCGCAAGCGCCCCGGCATGTACATCGGCGACACGTCCGATGGCAGCGGCTTGCACCACATGGTGTTCGAAGTGGTCGACAACGCCATTGACGAAGCCCTCGCCGGCCATTGCGACGAAATCGTCATCACCATCCACACCGACAACTCGATTTCCGTCACCGATAACGGGCGTGGCATTCCTACCGGTATCAAGTTCGACGACAAGCACGAGCCCAAGCGCACTGCGGCTGAAATCGTCATGTGCGTGCTGCACGCGGGTGGCAAGTTCAACCAGAACTCCTACAAGGTCTCCGGTGGTCTGCACGGCGTGGGTGTGTCTTGCGTCAATGCACTGTCCAAGTGGCTGCGCCTGGTTATCCGCCGCGATGGCAAAAAGTACGAACTCGAATTCAACCGTGGCGCTGTTAAAGACCGCTTGGTAGAAATTCAAAATGGGGTTGAAGTCTCGCCTCTGCGTGTGGTCGGCGATACCGAAAAGCGCGGCACCGAAGTTCACTTCCTTGCCGATGAAGAAATTTTTGGCAATGTTGAATTCCACTACGACATTCTCGCCAAGCGTCTGCGCGAGCTATCCTTCCTCAACAACGGTGTGCGCATCAAGCTGGTCGATCAGCGCAACAACAAGGAAGAAGATTTCGCTTTCTCCGGCGGCGTAAAAGGCTTTGTCGATTACATCAATCGCAGCAAGAGCGTTCTGCACCCGAATGTGTTTTACGCCACTGGTGAGTCCGGCCCGCTGACCGTTGAAGTGGCCATGCAGTGGAACGACAGCTACCAAGAGCAGGTGCTGTGCTTCACCAACAATATTCCGCAGAGCGATGGGGGTACTCACCTCACCGGCCTGCGTGCTGCGATGACCCGCGTCATCAACAAGTACATCGAAGAAAACGAAATCGCCAAGAAGGCCAAGGTTGATATCGCTGGCGACGACATGCGCGAAGGCTTGGCCTGCGTGCTGTCCGTCAAAATGCCGGACCCCAAGTTTGCCTCGCAAACCAAGATGAAGCTGGTGTCGGGCGAAGCCCGCCAGCCGGTGGAAGACGTTGTGGCAGCAAAGCTCACCGAGTTCCTGCTGGAGCGCCCACTGGACGCCAAGACCATTTGCGGCAAGATTGTTGAAGCCGCCCGTGCCCGCGATGCCGCTCGCCGCGCCCGCGAAATGACACGCCGTAAGGGTGTGCTCGATGGCATTGGCCTGCCCGGTAAGCTGGCCGATTGCCAAGAAAAAGACCCAGCCTTGTGCGAGCTGTATATCGTCGAGGGTGATTCCGCCGGTGGTTCCGCCAAGCAAGGCCGCGACCGTAAATTCCAAGCCATCCTGCCGCTGCGCGGTAAGGTGCTCAACGTTGAAAAAGCACGTTACGACAAACTCATTTCCAGCGAGCAGATCGTTACCCTGATCACTGCGCTGGGCACCAGCATTGGGCCAGAGTTTGACGCATCCAAGGTGCGCTATCACCGCATCATCATCATGACCGATGCGGACGTTGATGGCGCCCACATTCGCACCCTGCTGCTCACGCTGCTGTATCGCCAAATGCCTGAGCTGGTTGAGCGTGGCTACATCTACATCGCCCAACCACCGCTATACAAAATCAAGCACGGCAAGAGCGAGATGTACATCAAGGACGAACACGCCCTTGATCAACACATGCTCACCCTGGCGCTTGAAGGCGCTTCGCTCACGCCTAAGGCCAACGCCGCCACTATCGAAGGCAATGCCCTTGGCGAGCTAGCGCGTGGCTACCTGCTGTCCGAAGCGGTTATCCGCCGCCTGACCGACTTTATCGAGCCCGAAGTGCTGCACGCCCTGCTCGCTAACGACATTGATCTCGATGTCACCAGCGAACAAACCGCTAACGACAGCGCTGCGCGCCTAAACAAGGTCATCCCTAGCGACATCGCCATCCGTGTGAATTACGAAGAGAAGAGCGAAGGCTGGGAGCTGCTGATCGAAAAGCTGCGCCACGGCAATCTGCGCACCGGCAGCATTGATGCCGATTTCTTGCGCGGTGGCGATTGGCAACAAATCCGTCGCACCTCCGCCCTTATTGCTGGCTTGGTGGATGACAACGCCATCGTGCGCCGCGGCGAAAAGTCATCCAAGGTCAAGAGCTTTGCCGACGCCATCACCTGGCTGCTGGCCGAAGTGGAACGCGGCCTGAGCAAGCAGCGTTACAAAGGCCTGGGAGAAATGAACCCCGAGCAACTGTGGGAAACCACCATGGACCCCAACGTCCGCCGTCTGCTCAAGGTACAGATCGACGACGCCATTGCTGCCGACGAAATCTTCACCACGCTCATGGGTGACGATGTGGAGCCACGCAGAGCGTTCATTGAAAGCAATGCGCTGTACGCGAAGAACATCGACGTTTAAGTCGGTGCAGCATATTCGTTAGAAAAGTCTTAAGGAAGTTAGCGTGCCTGCGAATCATCTAGAACTTCTTTCGCCGGCACGCGACGCCGATATCGGCGTCGAGGCCATCAAACATGGCGCCGATGCGGTCTATATCGGCGGGCCTGCTTTCGGCGCGCGCGCGGGGGCGGTGAATTCAGTTTCAGACATTGCGCGTTTGGTGGAGTTTGCGCATCGCTTTCACGCCAAGATTTTTGTGGCCTTCAACACCATCTTTCACGACAGCGAGATTGAAGAGGCGCGCAAGCTCTCTTGGCAGCTATACGACGCGGGGGTGGATGCGCTGATCATGCAGGACATGGGCCTGCTTGAGCTGGACATGCCGCCGCTGCAGTTCCACGCCAGCACGCAGTGCGACATTCGCTCGCCGGAGAAGGCGAAGTTTTTGCAGGACGTGGGTTTTTCGCAAGTGGTGCTGGCGCGCGAGATGTCGCTGCCGGAGATTCGCCAGACTTACGAAATGCTCGATCCGAGCACGCGCATTGAATACTTTATTCACGGTGCGCTGTGCGTGGCGTTTTCGGGGCAGTGCAATATCAGCTTTGCCCACACGGGCCGCAGCGCCAATCGCGGCGAGTGTTCGCAGGCCTGCCGCCTGCCTTATACGCTGGCCGATCACGAAGGCCGCATCGTGGCCTACGACAAGCATTTGCTGTCGATGAAGGACAACGACCAGAGCGGCAATCTGCGCGCGCTGGTCGAGGCGGGCGTGCGCTCGTTCAAGATCGAGGGCCGCTACAAGGACATGGCGTATGTGAAGAACGCCACCGCGCATTACCGCCAGCTGCTGGATGACATCATTGCGGAGCAACCCCAGTACCAACGCGATTCGTCGGGCGTAACGCGGCACCTGTTCACCCCGCAGCCGGAAAAGACTTTCAACCGCAGCAGCACCGACTATTTCACCAACGGCCGCCAGCACGACATTGGCGCGTTTGAAACGCCCAAGTTCTCGGGCGAGGCGATTGGCCGTATTACCAAGCTCGGCCCCGACTGGTTTGAAATTGATGGGGTGACGGAAGACGGCACGGTGATTACGCTGCACAACGGCGATGGCGTGAGCTATCAGCCCAGCACCAATAAGGGCGCCAACAAGCTGGTGGGCATGCGCATCAACGTGGTGGAAGGCAAGCGCCTTTTCCCCAATGAAATGGCGACCGATCTCAAGGTGGGCCAGACGATTTATCGCAACCGAGATCAGGCCTTTGAGCGTCAGCTCGAAAAAGACTCGGCCGAGCGGCGCATTGGCGTGGCAGTGAACCTTTATGAAGTGAATGGCGAACTACAACTCACCCTTACCGATAGCGATGGCATCAGCGCCACCGTGGCGCATGCCGGTGCGATTGAGTTTGCGCGCGATGCCGAAAAAGCCCTCGCCACACTGCAAGCCAACCTGAGCAAGTTTGGCAACACCGACTTTGAAGTGAGCGAGGTGAACATTGCCGCGCCCTACTTTGTGCCCGCCTCGGCCGTGAATGCGCTGCGCCGCGAAGCCACGGCCGCGCTGGTGCAAGCACGCGTGGACCAGCGCCCGCGCCTCGTACGCGCCGCCCCTGTTGATCCGCCCTCGCCCTACCCAAGCAAGCAGCTGGATTTTCTGGCGAATGTGTTCAATACCCCGGCGCGCAACTTCTACAAGAAGCATGGCGTCGAGCTGATTGCCGATGCCTATGAAGCGGGCACCGAGCACGGCGATGTGTCGCTGATGATCACCAAGCACTGCCTACGCTACAGCTTCAACCTTTGCCCCAAAGAAGCCAAAGACTGGAAGCTCAAGGGCGTGAAGGCCGAGCCCATGACGCTGATCAACGGTAACGAAAAGCTCAAGCTCCGCTTCGACTGCAAGGCCTGCGAGATGCATGTGGTTGGCAAGATCAAGCCGGGCATGAAGATTCAGCTCCACAGCAGCTAATAACCGCAGTGCTCGGCACGGGTGCAGCATCTACCGAAGCTCGAATGAGGGATAGCGATGACCAAGGTGAGCCAAGGCAATCGTCTTAGCATTCTGCTGCTTGCGCTGCCCATCGTTGCATTAGCGGTGGTGTTCACAAACAAGTTTCACATGCCCGTGAGCCAGCCAAGCTATTTAATGGTCGCGGCGCTGGCCTCTGCGCTGAGCTTTATGGTCATGTGGTGGCTGGGCTTTCATGGGGTGCAGATGGATCGCACGCTGTGGGGTGTGGCGGCGTTTATGTTTGTTCTGTGGATGATTGCAGGCATCGCCTTTGTGGGCTGGCTGAATCAGGCGGCCGATGCGTCGGAGACTACGACCGAGTATCGCAAAATTGTGCGTAAGCATTATTCGTCCGGCGGCGGCTTTGTCGGCCAAGCGAAATCATCGCCCAGCTGCATGGTGTGGGTGGATACGCCAGTGGCGGACACCGATGTGGTGATCTTGCGCGCCGACTACTGCGACTTGATTGGCGACGACAACGATGGCGTGATGCTCACGCTCAAGCAGGGCCGCTTTGGCATGCCCTGGCTGCAGGACTATTCGTTAATCCGCAATTACGAGCTGTATCGCCAACGCTTGGGGGTATAGCGGGATATGGATCGCCGTGTAAGGTTTCTGGAATGTCTACCTGCTAAGCTAGCTATTCAAATTAATTGATGGCTTAAGGTTGTAAGATGACCGACGACAATGCCACGCCTGGGGTGAGTGAGGCGGTTGTGGCACACACTTCCGCGCAATTCGAATTTCAGTGCCTGCAGACAGTGCTGAACAGTCTTGATGCATTGGTATATGTATCCGACATGCAGACGCACGATCTGCTGTTTGTCAGCCAGTATGGTTTGAAAGTTTGGGGCGATCCCTCCGGTAAAAAGTGCTTTCAGTATCTGCAATCTGGGCAGTCGGAACCCTGCAATTTCTGCACCAATTCAAAACTGGTCAACGAAAACAATGAGCCGAACGACGTCCAGGTATGGGAGTTCCAAAACACGGTAACCCAGCGTTGGTATCAGTGTCGAGATCAGGCAATACGCTGGATCGATGGCAGACTAGTTCGCCTCGAAATTGCGATCGACATTTCGGATCGAAAACAGTTTGAGCTGCAGCTTGGTAAAGCCAAGATGGAAGCCGAGGCCGCAAGGGCAGAAGCCGAAGAGCTGGCACGGGTGGACGTGCTGACCAAGGTCTACAATCGACGTGCATTCTTTGAGCATATGGAGCGTTTGTATGGATACGTACAGCGTAAGCCGCGCCCGCTCTGCTTGGCTATGCTTGATATCGATTACTTCAAACGCTTGAACGATACCTACGGTCATGCCTTTGGCGACACGGCATTAATAGCGGTGTGCAAGTGTATTCGTGAAAGTATCCGTGAGTTTGATCAACTCTTCCGCATCGGGGGAGAGGAGTTCGCTATTACGTTGATGGACTGTGATGAGACAGCTGCATTCGACCTAGTTGAACGTCTGCGCCGCTGTATCGAGGCGATGACGCTGTATGCCAATGATGTTGAGGTAAAGCTAACCTGTAGTTTTGGGATTGCGGAACATCGACCAGGCCTGAGTGTTGATGCACTGCTCGCTGAGGCAGACACAGCAATGTATTTGGCCAAACAAGGTGGCCGTAATCGTACCTGTCTGTTCAGTCGTATGTCCCCAGCTGTCTGAGGGCAAGGGTTCAGCGTTTGGCTTTAACTAGAAAACGATCAAGCTGATTGGCAAAGTTCTGTCGGTCGCTCTGCCCAAATGCCGGCGGTCCGCCGGTTTCTACGCCACTGCTGCGCAGTGTGTCCATGAAGTTGCGCATGTCGAGCAGCTGACGAATATTCTCTTTGCTGTAAAACTCTCCGCGCGGGTTGAGCGCGTGCCCGCCCTTCTCGATCACTTCCGCCGCGAGTGGAATGTCGGCGGTGATGACAAGATCGCCGGGAGTGACGCATTCGACAATGTGGTTGTCGGCCACATCAAATCCCTTGGGCACTTGTACGGCGTTGATCCACGGTGAGGGTGGATGGCGGATGAGCTGATTGGCGACGAGGGTGAGCGGCAACTGTTTGCGCTCAGCAGCGCGGAACAGAATTTCTTTAATGACGCCGGGGCAGGCGTCGGCATCAACCCAGATGTGCATGATGGGGCGGTGTGTGGGGGCTCAGCGTGTTCTGTAGATGTGCGTGCGTGCCACAGAAAAAAGCCGAACCCAGCGTGAGCGTGTGGTTCGGCTTTTCAGCAAACAGAGTGCCGGCAAAGTCACTGCGTGTGGCTGAGTGCGCTGCTTAGTGCTTTTGATCCGGCAGCACGATGTTAACTTCGAGCACTTCGTAATTGCCTTGCTTCTCTAGCGAGACCTTGATGTCGTCGGCATTGATGTTCACGTACTTGCTGATGACTTGGACAAGATCACGTTGCAGATCGGGCAGGAAGTTCGGCGCGGCGTTGGCGTCGTTGCGTTCGTGCGCGATGATGAGCTGCAGGCGCTCTTTGGCAACTGATGCGGACTTGGGCTTTTGGCCGAAGATGAGGGAGAGCAGCGACATATTATTTCCCTCCGAACAGGCGCTTCAGCAGACCGGGCTTTTCGTAGTCGACAAAGCGCAGCGGAATTTCCTCGCCGAGGAAGCGGCTGATGACGTCCTTGTAGGCGTCGGCAACGTCGGATGCTTCAATGTGAATCGCCGGCGTGCCTTGGTTAGAGGCATGCAGTACAGATTCTGATTCAGGCACCACACCGATGATTGGCACGCGCAGGATTTCTTGTACGTCGGTATAGGACAGCATTTCGCCATCTTCAACACGCTTGGGCGAATAGCGGGTGATGAGCAGATGCTCCTTGACCGGCTCGCCGCCTTCTTGGGCGCGCTTGGACTTGGCTTGGATGATGCCCAGGATGCGGTCGGAGTCGCGCACGGACGAGACTTCGGGGTTGGTGACGACAATGGCTTCGTCGGCAAAGCGCAGTGCCATCAGTGCGCCGCTTTCGATACCGGCGGGGCTGTCGCAGACGATGTAGTCGAAGCTCATTTGCTCAAGATCTTTGAGCACCTTTTCAACACCTTCTTCGGTCAGCGCATCCTTGTCGCGGGTTTGCGAGGCGGGCAGTACGAAGAGGTTGTCGCAGTGCTTGTCTTTGATTAGGGCTTGGTTGAGCGTGGCTTCGCCGTTGATGACATTGATCAGGTCGTACACGACGCGGCGTTCGCAGCCCATGATGAGGTCAAGGTTGCGCAGGCCGACGTCAAAGTCGATCACGGCGGTCTTGAAGCCGCGCATGGCGAGGCCCGACGAAAAGCTGGCGCTGGTGGTGGTCTTGCCGACCCCGCCCTTGCCGGAAGTGACGACGATGATTCTGGTCATGGAGTTTTCCTTGTAAAAATTGAAGGGGCTTAGCGGGTGGAGAGCGCGCTCACCTGCAGCTGCGGTTCGGCGTCAGGCTTGCTGTCGTTGGTAACCAGGCTGACTTGCACTGGCTGCTGGGCGAGCTTGCCGAACTGCTGCGGCGATTCAAACGTGCGGTACACACCGGCGATGGAAACCAGCTCGGCTTCAAAGCTGGTGGTGAAAATACGTGCGCTGCTGTCGCCGCTGGCACCGGCCAGGGCACGGCCACGCAGCGCGGCGTAGATGTGGATGTTGCCGTCAGCAATAACCTCAGCGCCGGCACTGACCATGGCGAGCACAACGAGATCGCTGCCACGTGCATAGATGCGCTGGCCGGAGCGCAGCGGTTTGTCGATGACCATTGTGGTGGTCTGTTGCGGAGCTGGGGCGCTAGGCGCAGGGGCGGCTGCTTCTTGCACGACAGGTGCGGGTTCGCCCCCGGCTTGGACCACCGGCGCTTCCTGCGGGCGCGTGGCGCGGGCGACAGGCGGTGCTTCGATCACGGCGAGTCCTGCGGCAAGCGCTGAGGCTTGGAGCTCAGTACTGCCGCCATACACGGCCACGAGCTGCAGGCTGGCGCCGGCGAGCTGCTTGCGCACGGCGTCCCAATCGGCCTGGGCTGGCTCAGCAACGAGGCGCGAGAGATCAAGCACGGCGGCATCGTTGTCGAAGAAGCGGCTGGCGTTCTTGCCAAAGCGCGTGTGAATCGCCGTGGCGATGTGCTCAGGCTCAAGATGGCTCAGCCCTACCTGCATGACCGGCAGAGAAATACCCTTAAAGTCGATTACGGCAGCTTGCGGCGCAGCAGCGCTCTCAGGCGTGGCCTGAGCAGGGGCCGTGGCGTGCGAGTCGGCGGGCGTATCAGCAGCGGGGGTTTGGGAGGCCAATGGCAGATCGATTTGCGATGCGGTGGTAATCACGTTGCGAGTCAAAAGCCTGGGGCAGACCGAAAAAGCCCCGGAAATTGGGTCGATTTGAGTCTAACAACAGTGGCAGTGTGCCTAAATGTGCAATAGGGGGGCGATGCGGGGTGTATTTGGCAGGCTGTGCGGGGATTTGACGGCGGACGTCAGCGGAATAGCCAAAGGCAATTGAGCCTAGAGCTATTCCAAATTGGAAACTATGCCGCGGCTTGGCCACAATGGGTTTGTCATTTCACAGCGCAGGAGACTGCAATGAACACCCAATACTTAAATGCTCGTACCCATCAACGCCACCATGGCCACTGGCTCAAGGACGTGCAGTTTGCGACCGGTATGGTCGTAGCCTTGGGCGGTGCCGGCGTGTTGCTGGCTGACCTGATTCAACACGTTTTCTGAGGCCGCCATGTTTGCACTGACAATCCCACAGACGTCTTGGCCAAACCAACTGTTCTACGCCTTTGCCAGTTTTGGCATGGGCTTGGACGGGATTGCGCCTGATCCGGAAGAGTCTAATCCAGACGAGTTTGGTGACCGCGGCTAAATCGACTTAAGCGATATCAAGCGGCGCGAAGGACTTGACCAGGTCGTCGACGGCCTTGATCTGCGCGAGAAATGGTTCGAGCTTGTCGAGCGGCAGCGCGCTGGGGCCATCGCACTTGGCGCTATCCGGATTGGGGTGCGCTTCCAGGAAGAGGCCAGCCAGTCCCACGGCCATACCGGAACGGGCGAGATCAACAATCTGCTTGCGGCGGCCACCAGACGCGGCACTGCCGGCCTCGCGCTGCTGCAGGGCATGCGTGGCGTCGAAGATGATGGGGCGGTTGCCCGTGGTTTGCTTCATGACGCCGAAACCGAGCATGTCCACCACGAGGTTGTCATAGCCGAAGTTGGAGCCACGCTCGCACAGGATGATTTGATCGTTGCCGGCTTCGACAAACTTCTCGACGATGTTGAGCACTTGGTGCGGGCTGAGGAACTGTGGCTTCTTGATATTGATGATGCGTCCGGTCGTGGCGAGAGCGACGACCAGATCAGTCTGGCGTGCCAGAAAGGCGGGTAGTTGCAGAATGTCGATGACCTCGGCCGCCACCGGCGCTTGCCAGGGCTCGTGCACATCGCTGATGACAGGCACGCCGAAGGTAGACTTCACTTCTTCAAAAATACGCAGGCCTTCTTCAAGGCCGGGGCCGCGATAGGAGTGGATCGACGAGCGGTTAGCTTTGTCGAAGCTGGCCTTGAAGACGTAGGGAATGCCCAGCTTTTCGGTCACGCGCACATAGGCTTCGCAGGCCGTCAGCGCGAGTTCGCGCGATTCGAGCACATTGATGCCGCCGAACAGCACGAAGGGGGCAGCGTTGTCGACCTTGATTGCGTTATTGATCGTGACCATGCGGGTGTCTTTGCGGGGGTGGGCTAGGGTAGGTAGTGAGGACGGGATATTACACCCCGTCATCGATCAACCGAATTTCTTGTCGGCGACGAAGGGATTGCTTTCCTTCTCGTCACCAATGGTGGACATGGGGCCGTGGCCGGGAATGAACTCGACATCGTCCGGTAGCGTGAAAAGCTTGCTGCGGATGGCGTTGATCAAATCGGCGTGGTTGCCCTTGGGAAAGTCGGTTCGGCCAATCGAGCCACGGAACAGCACATCGCCAACGATGGCGAGCTCGGCGGTGGGGCTATAGAACACTACGTGGCCGGGCGTGTGGCCGGGACAGTGGAAAACTTGCAGGGTTTCGCTGCCGACGGTGACGGTGTCGCCATCCTCAAGCCAGCGATCTGGTGTGAACACTTCACCGGGCGGGAAGCCGAACATGCGGCCTTGATCGTTGCCGAGACGCTCTAACCAGAAGATCTCGTCCTTGTGCGGCCCTTCGATCTTCACATTGAGCAGACGGGCCAGTTCAGCGGCATGACCCGCGTGGTCGAGATGGCCGTGCGTGATGAGGACTTTTTCAACTGTCACACCGGCACGCTCAATGGCTTCAACAATGCGATGCAGGTCGCCACCCGGATCAACCACTGCGCCTTGCATGGTGGTTTCGTCCCAAATCAGGGAGCAGTTTTGTTGGAAGGGGGTGACGGGAATAATCTGGAATTTCATGGGGTAGATCTCGTTCGGATTCAGCAGATGCAAAACCAGAATCGTATCAGCTCTACCCCACTCGCTGGGCGCTACAGGTCGCAGAGACTCAGTCGGAGCCGAACAAATCGCGTGTGTAGACCTTGTCGACGACGTCGGCTAGATCGTCGGTGCGGCGATTGGCGACGATGATGTCGGCGCGTTGTTTGAAAGTGGCCAGATCCGTAACGACTTCAGAGTTGAAGAAGCGAGCCTCTTTCAAGGCTGGCTCAAAGATGATGACTTCAATCCCCTTGGCCTTGAGGCGTTTCATGATGCCTTGAATACTGGAGGCTCGGAAATTGTCTGAGCCTGATTTCATAATTAGACGATGAATGCCGACAACATTCGGCTTCATTTTGAGAATGCTTTCTGCAACAAAGTCTTTGCGTGTTGTGTTCGCATCGACAATCGCACGGATTAAATTTTGCGGGACGTGTTGATAGTTAGCCAGTAGCTGCTTCGTATCCTTTGGTAGGCAGTAGCCGCCATATCCGAATGAGGGGTTGTTGTAGTGTGCACCAATGCGTGGGTCGAGGCAAACCCCATCAATGATGGTGCGTGAATCCAGGCCATGTACGGCTGCATAAGTATCCAGCTCGTTGAAGTAGGCCACGCGCATCGCGAGAAAGGTGTTGGCGAACAGCTTGATCGCCTCGGCTTCGGTTGAGTCGGCGAATAAGACTTCGATATCTGATTTCAATGCACCCTGCTTCAGCAGCGAGGCAAAGACTTTAGCGCGCTCCGAATGTTCGCCAACGATGATGCGCGATGGATACAGGTTGTCGTGCAGGGCCTTGCCCTCGCGCAGGAATTCCGGCGAGAAGAGAATGTTTGCGCAACCGAACTGTTGTTTGACCTTTTCGGTATAGCCAACGGGAACCGTGGACTTGATCACCATCACCGCCGCCGGGTTGATAGCAAGCACATCTGCGATGACAGACTCTACGGACGAGGTATTGAAGTAGTTCGTGTCCGCGTCATAGTCAGTCGGTGTGGCAATGACAACAAAATCAGCGCCTACGTAAGCTGCGTGCTTGTCCAGCGTTGCACGTAGCCCCAAGGGCTTGTTGGCTAGATAGTGTTCAACTTCACGATCGATGATCGGCGAACGCTTGCAATTGATCATCTCAACTTTATCTGGCGAGATGTCGAGTGCGAAGACTTCGTTATGCTGGGCTAACAAGATGGCATTGGATATGCCGACATAACCGGTGCCTGCAACGGCGATTTTCATCCAGCAACGCTCGCTTGAAGTGAGGAAGGTTTATTCAGCCTACCCCCCGTTCAAGACGGGAATATGACAGTCCTAGCTACGTAATTGTCCGCTTACATAGATCGCCACCGCCAGCAGCAAAAAGATCGCCATGCCTGCGGTAAGCGCTAGGGTGCTACCCCAGAAAATCGGTACAACCACACCGGCAACCAATGCATTGATGCTGGTGTGCACCGTGCCCTGGCAGCTCGAGGCCATGCCGCGGCGGTCCGGAAATAAATCGAGCGCCAGCAGTTGCAAACCTGGCATGACAATGCCCAGCCCGCAGGTGAACGCGGGCAGAATCAAGACAGCCCAGGGCAGCCCCGGCGTGCCATTCAAATTGATGGCAATGTTGATCGCGGCCGCCGTTGCCATGAAGACAAAGCCTAAACGGATGCCCTGCTGTGGCGTTCGTTTGCCGGCAATGCGTCCGGAGATGATGGAGCCGCACATCAGGCCGGTGACCATGGGCACGAATAGCCAAGCGAAATCCTGTGCGCTCAGGTGCAAGTGCTCCATCAGAAAAACGGGCGCCGACAAGACGTAGATGAACATGCCATTGAATACGCATGCCAACGCAACAGCGAGGCGCATGAAAACTGGATTACCGAAGATGCTTTTGTAACCACTCCATAGATTGCTGAAGGAGAGCGGTTGGCGATTTTCGTCGTTGAGGGTTTCCGGTAGCAGCCGGCATGTCATCAGCCATAACGCTGCACCGAAGAGGGCGAGAAAAGTGAAGATTGCATGCCAGTCAAAAAATGCATGAATCCACCCCCCTAGAATCGGGGCGAGTGCAGGTGCAATCGCGAAGATGATGCCAACCTTAGCCATTAGCTTTTGAGCGGCGGCACCATCGTAAAGGTCACGGATGATGGCGCGGCCAACGACCATGCCAACGCCTGCAGAGGCGCCCTGCAAGGCACGTCCCAACCACAGCATCTCGATGCGTGTGGCGGTGGCGCAAACCACGGATGCAAGCACATAAACCGCCAAGCCCCAGAGGATGACGCGCCGCCGCCCGAGCGCATCTGACAAGGCGCCTTGCCAGAGCATGGCCACAGCAAAGGGCAGCAAATAGGCGGTGAGCGTTTGCTGAACTTCGAGCATGCTCGCGTTCAGCCCTTTGGCCATGGCCGTGAAAGCAGGCAGATAGGTGTCGATCGAGAACGGGCCAATCATGGCCAGTGCGGCTAGCAGGAAAGGCAGGAGGTCGAGCTGCTTCTGGTGCGGGGCGGTGTTATTGATTTGAGAGACCTCGGCGATATTGCACAGCTTCGGCAATATGCGCGCTGTTGAGTGTGTCGGCGTTGGCCAGATCGGCGATGCTGCGCGCGACTTTGAGAATGCGGTGATAGCCGCGTGCAGACAAATCGAGCTGCGATAGCGCGCGCTTCAAGAGCTGTTGCCCGGCCTCATCCGGCTGACAATGTTGTTCAATTTCATCGGGGCCGAGCAACGCATTGGCTTTGCCTTGGCGCGCGAGTTGGCGTTGCCGTGCTGTCTCAATACGCGCGCGCACCGTGGCGCTGGATTCACCACTGCTACGCGTAGACAGTTCGGCTTCGGTAACGGCGGCGACTTCGACCATCACATCGATGCGATCAAGGAGCGGCCCTGACAGCTTGCTGCGATAGCGGGCAACTTGATCCGGCGTGCAACGACATTTGCTGCTGCCGAGATGTCCGCACGGGCAAGGGTTCATGGCGGCAATCAATTGGAAGCGAGCCGGGAAACTGGCGCGACGGCCGGCTCGTGCAATATGAATGTGGCCGGTTTCAAGCGGCTCACGCAGGGCCTCCAATACACGCCGATCAAACTCGGGCAGCTCATCGAGAAATAACACGCCTTGATGGGCAAGTGAAATTTCACCGGGGCGTGGAATGGTTCCACCACCCACCAGTGCAGGGGCAGAGGCTGAATGATGGGGGGCGCGGAAAGGGCGCTGCCGCCACTGTCCGCTGTGGAAGGTGCCTGCGAGCGAGTGCAGCGCGGCACTTTCCAGTGCTTCGTCATCCTCCATGCCTGGCAGTAGCCCAGGGAAGCGCTGCGCCAGCATGGACTTACCGGTGCCAGGCGGACCGGACATCAGCACGCTATGACCACCCGCAGCGGCGATTTCGAGCGCGCGCTTGGCGCCGCTTTGACCGCGTACTTCGGCAAGGTCAGGGTAGGTGGGTGCAACTCCATCGTTGCTGCGTGGATGGATGGCGAGTGTTTGCTGGCCGGACAGATGGGCACACACATCGAGCAGGCTGGCAGCTGGCAGGATGCTGACTTTACGCACCAGCGCAGCTTCATCCGCGTTAGCCTGCGGCAAGACAAAGGTACGGCCATCGCCTGCGAGGGCTGCACACATGGCTAGCGTGCCGTGAATCGCTCGCAGCTCACCGCCGAGGGCAAGCTCGCCAGCGAATTCGTATTCATCAAGATGGTTGGCGTGAATCTGGCCGGAGGCGATGAGAATGCCCAAGGCAATGGGCAGATCGAAGCGCCCGGATTCTTTTGGTAAGTCAGCGGGCGCTAGGTTAACGGTGATCCGTTTCTGCGGGAAGTCGAAGCGGCAGTTCTGGATCGCTGCACGCACGCGGTCGCGCGCTTCTTTGACCTCAGTATCTGGCAGACCCACAAGCGTAAAGCTAGGCAGGCCGGCAGCAATGTGAACTTCGACCGTGACTTCTGGCGCGGCCATGCCGGCAAGCGCGCGGGAGCGGAGAACGGCAAGCGACATGAGAAACGCCCGTTGGCTAAAAGATCGATTCTAGTCTGAATGCCAAAACTACAGAAACGCTTCCCGACCCATGGCCGGGAAGCGTGTACCACTTATTGCTTGAAGGCTTCAACAGCGGACGAAATCTTGATGTCGTCGCCAATGGCCGGCACGTACTTGCTCATGCCGAAATCGCTACGCTTGATGGTGGTGCTGATGTCGGCGCCACACATCGCCTTCTTGTTCATCGGGTGGGTGCCACAGGTGAAGTTGCTGACCGTCAGCTTGATTGGCTTAGTGACGCCGAGCAGGGTGAAGTCGCCTTCAGCCGCAACCACCTTGTCGCCTTCAAACACCAGCTTGTTCGACTTGAAAGTGATGGTTGGGAACTTGGCGGTGTTGAAGAATCCTTCGGCCGCCATGTGTTCATTCCACACCGCAAAGCCCATATCGAGCGAAGCGACGTCGATGCTCAGATCAACGCTGCCCTTCTTGGCGGCGGTATCGAGCACGATGGTGCCAGCGGTCTTGTTGAAGCGGCCACGCTGGGTCGAGAAACCAAGGTGGTTCACTTCGAAAACTGGGAAGGTGTGGAAGGAATCAATGGCGTAAGTATCGGCAGCAAAGACCGGGGCTGCCACGGCAGTGGCGAGGGCAAACGAGGCAAACAGCTTTTTCATGGAAATCTCCGGGGTGATGATACGAGTGAGTTACTTAGTTACTTCTTGGGTGCGGCAATTGCCTGACTGGCAATCAGGCGAAACTTGATGGGTACTTCATCAGCGACAACTGAGGTGTCGCCCCAGGCCCCTTCGCCGATGCCAAACTGAGTACGCTGTAGCGGCAGTAGCCCTTCGAAGACAGCATTGACGCCATCCGGGCGATAGCTGAAGGCGATGGTCATATCGCGCGTCTTGCCCTTGATGCTCATTTGGCCGCGTGCTTCATAGCGGCTGCCGCCGACGGACTTGACGCTGTTGGCAACAAATCGCGCCTTGGGGAATTCCTTGACGTTGAACCAACCCTTGCCGACGACCTCGTCATTGGCTTCCTTGCTGCCAGCATCGACGCTGACGAGATCAATTTCGATCTGCGCCTTGGCTGCTTCTGGCTTGGCAGGGTTGAAGTTCAATGCGGCGGCGAACTTGCCAAACTTGCCATCCACAGGCACCCCCATTTGCTTGGAGGTGAAGGTGATCTTGCTCTTCTCCGGGATAACAGTGGTGTATTCCACCGCATGGGCACTTGATATTCCAAGGGTGGCTAGGGCGATGAGAGAGAGCAACTGCAGGGGCCTACGTATCATGCAAGATCTCCGGTTAATGATGATTGGGCAGCATACGGTTCAAGGTGCCGTCACGATCTACCCACTGATGCTTAAGAGCCACCAGCGCGTGACCTGTGACAACGGCGAGGAAACTGTAGTTCAGATAGCGATGCACAAGCTTGAGTGTGGCAGCTAAATCGGGGTCTTTACCAATCAGATCAGGTAAGGGCAACACGCCAAACCACACGGTCGTAAAGCCATACGCCGAACTCATCAACCAGCCTGATACTGGCGCTGCGATCATCAACACATACAGAAGGCCATGACCGGCATGTGCAGCTAGCTGCTGCCAATGGGCTTGTGAGGCAGGGAGTGCTGGTGGCGTATGTTTGATGCGCCATAGAATGCGCACCCACACCAGCAGGAAGACGGAGACGCCAGCCCATTTGTGATAACTGTAGAGCTTCAGTTTTTGCGGCGACAGAGGCAGGTCGGCCATATAGATGCCCAGCCCGAACAGGCCAAGAATCAGTACGGCGATCAGCCAGTGCAACAACATTGCGGTTCGCGTGTAACGTTGAATCATAAGGCGCGCCCTTTTTCTTCAAGAATGTTGCGCAAGTAATGCAGCTCGCGTTGTAAGGCGGCCATGCGTTCTGCATCGACATTGCTCAGCACTTCATCCATGTGATGCAACTGCGCTGGAAATACCTCTGCGAATAAAGCTTCGCCCGCTGGGGTGAGCTGAACGATCTGGCTGCGGCCATCCGTGGGTGATGCCACTCGGCGGACAAAGCCTTTTTCGGCGAGACGATCAACGATGCCGGTCAGCGTGCCTTTCGTGACCAGTGTTTTCTCACCTAGCTCCTTGAAACGCATACCAGGCGTGTTGCCTAGCGTTGCAATGATGTCGAATTGCGGCGGCGTCAGCCCCAACGTTCGAATGTGCGCGCTCGCCACGGCCTCAAAGGCTTGGTAGCAGCGGACCAGTTCTCGAATAACGGGTAAGGAGTTGGCGGGCATAAGCAGATGTAAAGCGATTGCGGCAAGCAATTTAGTTCGCACTAGAACAATATTGTTCTAGTACGAACTAAATGTCAAATAAAAAACCACCTTGTGGGGCCTCCGCGGTGGTTTCTTTCGAGCCTTTGTACTTCGGCTTATTGGAAGGTACGCCGGAAACTTATTTACGTCCGGCTTCAAGTTCGGCGATACGTGCTTCTAAGGCTTCAAGCTTCGCGCGGGTGCGTGCAAGCACTTCGCGCTGGATATCGAACTCTTCACGCGTGACCAGATCCAGCCTCGAAAAAGCGCTGCTTAAGACGGTTTTCATGTTTTTTTCAACATCCTGAAGCGGACTGTTCGCAATAAGCGCACTTAGCTTGCTGGAAATGTCGTTGAGTAGCGTATTGTCAATCGGCGGCATGGCAGGAAACCCTAGATTTGTCAGTGTGTTGAAAGTTTAGCACGCAAAAATTTTCTGCAAGTTTTAGCCAATTTTGCACGCAATTGGTGCGTCGAAGAAATTAAATGCCACATCGCAGTGCATCGTGTCGTGGAAAGTCTGACAAGTTCTTCTTAAGTGTCTGTTTTTAGTTGTTTTTGTAAACCTGGCATAGCTTGTGCATTAAGACGGTCGCAGGTTTGCCTTTTCCAATTGGAGATTAAATAAATGAAGAAGACTTTGATTGCCGCTGCTGTTGCTGGCGCTCTGGCTGCTCCGGGTGTTGTTCTGGCCCAAGCCGCCGCTACCTCCCCGCACACTTTCACCGCTAACGTTGGTGTGGTGAGCGATTACGTTTTCCGTGGTATCAGCCAAACCAAGACCAAGCCAGCCATTCAAGGCGGCTTCGATTACTCGCACGCTAGCGGCCTGTACGCAGGTACTTGGCTGTCGAGCATCAGCTGGGTGGGTGACGCTCAGGCTCGCAGCGTTCCGACCGAAATCGACCTGTACGCTGGTTTCAAGAACACCATCGGTTCGACCGACTTCGGCTACGACGTGGGTGTGATCTCCTACAACTACCCAGGTTCGAAGGACGTAACTGCAAACGCCTCCGCTAAGGCAGATACCGTTGAAGTGTACGGCGCCCTGTCTTGGAAGTGGTTGACCGTTAAGTACTCGCACACTGTTTCTGACCACTTCGTTGGTTGGTACGGCGGCGCTACCGGTTCAAATACCAACGTCAATACCCGTGGCTCCAACTATCTCGAGCTGAATGCCGCTTACGATCTGGGCAACGGCTGGGGTATCAACGGCCACATCGGTAAGCAAGAAGTTAACAACTACATCGCCAGCGGCACCACCGATGCTTCCTACATGGACTGGAAGATCGGCGTAACCAAGGATGTAGGCTTTGGCGTGGTCGGTCTGGCTTACTCGGATACCGACAACAAGGGTACTTGTACCCAAACCACCCAAGCTAACGCTTACTGCTGGAGCACCTATGTTCCGGGTGGCACCAACACCAACTTCAAGGACGTGAGCCGCGGCACCGCGATTCTGTCGTTCAGCAAGACGTTCTAAGCAATACCTGTAAGTTTCCCGCTGGCATCCGGCCGGTGTCAGTGGGAATTTCCACCCCTATCTAATGAGGATGTACTCATGAAACTCGTAACAGCCATCATCAAGCCATTCAAGCTTGACGAGGTGCGCGAAGCACTTGCAGCCGTAGGCGTGCAGGGCATCACCGTCACCGAGGTCAAGGGGTTCGGCCGTCAAAAAGGACACACCGAACTTTACCGTGGCGCCGAATACGTTGTCGATTTCCTGCCCAAGGTAAAGATCGAAGCAGCGATCAAGGACGATCTGCTCGATCAGGTCATCGAAGCTATCGAAAAGTCTGCCAGCACCGGCAAGATTGGCGACGGCAAGATCTTTGTATTCGATGTCGAGCAAGTTATCCGTATCCGCACCGGCGAAACCGGTGAGGAAGCGCTCTAAGGAGATTCGCACATGAAAAAATTCTTTGCCATCCTGATGGCTACGCTCACCCTAAGTTTTGCAGGCGTTGCTTTCGCTGATGAAAAGCCAGCTGACGCACCTGCCGTAACAGCCCCCGCTGCTGCACCTGCCGCTGATGCGGCCGCTGCACCTGCTGCCGCGCCAGTCCCTGATAAGGGCGATGTCGCTTGGCTTCTGGTTTGTACGGCACTGGTTATCCTGATGTCTATCCCAGGTCTGGCCTTGTTCTACGGTGGTCTTGTCCGCAGCAAGAATATGTTGTCAGTGCTGATGCAAGTGTTCACTGTGTTCTCGCTGATCAGCGTGCTGTGGGTCGTGTATGGCTACAGCGTTGCCTTCACCGAAGGAAATGCCTTCTTCGGTAGCCTGGACAAGCTCTTCCTCAAGGGTATGGATGCTTCTAGCGTCACCGCAACCTTCAGCAAGGGCGTTGTGATTCCTGAACTTGGCTTCGTCGCCTTCCAAGGCGCATTCGCAGCCATCACTGTTGGCCTGATCCTCGGCGCATTTGCCGAGCGTATCAAGTTCTCCGCTGTGCTGCTGTTTGCCATCCTGTGGTTCACCTTCAGCTACCTGCCAATGGCTCACATGGTGTGGTACTGGGCAGGTCCAGATGCTTACACCACTGCTGATGCTGCCGCTGCTGCTGGCGCTACTGCAGGTTGGTTGTTCCAACAAGGCGCACTTGATTATGCCGGCGGTACCGTTGTGCACATCAACGCCGCAGTTGCTGGCCTGGTCGGTGCCTATGTGGTTGGTAAGCGTCTTGGCTACGGCAAGGATGCTATGGCTCCACACTCGCTCACCTTCACCATGGTTGGTGCATCTCTGCTGTGGTTCGGCTGGTTTGGCTTCAATGCTGGTTCTGGTTTGGAAGCAAGCGGTGGTGCAGCACTCGCCTTCGCCAATACCTGGGTAGCAACGGCTGCAGCGACTATGAGCTGGATCATTGCTGAGTGGCTCTTCAAGGGTAAGCCATCAATGCTGGGCGCTGCTTCTGGCGCCGTTGCAGGCTTGGTTGCCATCACCCCTGCCGCTGGTTTCGTCGGTATCTGTGGTGCGCTGATCATTGGCCTGGTTGCTGGCGTGATCTGCCTGTGGGCAGTCAATGGTCTGAAGAAGCTGCTGGGTGCGGATGACTCCCTCGATGTCTTCGGTGTTCACGGTGTGGGCGGCATCATCGGCGCATTGCTGACCGGTGTGTTTGCTGCTCCAGAACTCGGTGGCGTTGGTATCTATGACTACGTTGCCAATGCAGTGGCACCTGAGTACGACATCGTTGGCCAAGTGATCATTCAAGCCACTGGTGTTGGTGTGACCATCGTTTGGTCGGCTGTTGTTGCCTTCATCGCTTACAAGCTGGTCGACATGTTTGTCGGTCTGCGTGTGGCTGAAGATGAAGAGCGCGAAGGTCTGGACATCACTTCACACGGTGAGTCTGCTTACCACAGCTAAATCGTGGGCAAGCCCCGAGGCAACTCGGGGTAGCGCAAAAAAAGGGCATCAGAGTGGATGCCCTTTTTATTTATCGAGACAGGAGATTAATCAGATGCGTTCCGAGGCTTTGAGAATCTCTGCTTTGAGTTCTGCGTAATTCATGGTCACCGGGAACTGTGGAAATTCACGAATGACATTCTCTGGCGGATGGAAAAGAATGCCGGCGTTAGCCTCGCCCAGCATGGCAGTGTCGTTGTAGGAATCACCCGCAGCAATTACCTTGAACTGTAGCTCCTTGAAGCGCTGAACGGCTTCCTTCTTTTGATTGGGCATACGTAGGTGATAGTTCACCAGCATGCCGCTGCTGTCAGCTTCGAGTTTGTGACAGAACAAGGTTGGCATGCCAAGCTGTTGCATCAAAGGCATTGCAAACTCATAGAAAGTGTCTGAAAGAATGATGACCTGAAACCGCTCGCGGAGGTCGTCCAAAAAATCCTTGGCTCCCGCCATCGGCCCCATCTCGGCAATCACCTTCTGAATATCCGGCAAACCAAGCTTGTGCTTGGCTAGCAGGTCAAGCCGAAACTTCATCAGCGTGTCGTAGTTTGGTTCGTCGCGCGTCGTGCGACGCAATTCGGTGATGCCAGTACGGTTAGCGAATTCGATCCAGATTTCCGGAACCAGCACACCTTCAAGGTCGAGGCAAACGATCTGCACGTTGATGCTCCATTAGGGTTATTCGGCACCGGACGAGGTCAAAAGCCCCTGATTTTTCTCCGGCTGCGCATTTTACCCGGAGTCGCGGTGTAGGATTAGAACATCCAACATCAAGTGGTAATCATGGCTGCAGGCAGTCTATTCATCGTTGCCGCCCCATCGGGCGCAGGTAAAACTACCCTAGTACATAAGCTGCTCAAACACGACGCAGCAGTGAACCTGTCCATCTCTTACACCACCCGCGCCCCACGCCCGGGCGAGGAAAATGGGCGCGAATATCACTTTGTGGACGTCGCAACGTTCCAAGCGATGCGTGACCATGGGGATTTTCTCGAGTGGGCCGAGGTGCATGGCAATTTTTATGGCACATCGCGCACCTGGCTGGCGGAACAAATTCGCGCGGGTCGTGATGTATTGCTCGAAATCGACTGGCAGGGCGCACAGCAAGTGCGCACACAGTTCCCAGAAGCCGTCGGTATCTTCATCCTGCCCCCGTCGCTAGAAGAGCTGGAAAAGCGTCTACGAGGCCGCGGAACTGATAGCGAAACCGTGATTGCTGGCCGCTTAGCTGCAGCGATTAGCGAGATGCAGCACGTGAGCGAGTTTGACTTTGCTATAATCAACAAAGACTTGGATGAAGCATTGCAAGATTTAGTTGCGGCGGTACGCGCAGCTAGATTGCGTTATCCACGTCAGCGTGCGCGGCACCCACAGGTTTTCGCGCAGCTCCTTGATTGATTAGTTGATTTACCAACCAGGATTTACACCATGGCTCGTGTCACCGTTGATGATTGTCTCAAACGCATCCCTAACCGCTTTCAGCTGACCCTGGCCGCGACCTACCGTGCTCGCCAAATCACCATGGGTGGCACCCCTCAAGTTGAGGCTGACAAGGACAAGGCGACGGTGATTGCTCTACGCGAGATTTCCGCCGGCAAGGTCGGTGTCGAGATCCTCACCCGTACCCAACCTTAAGTGAGCAGGGGGGTGTATGCCACACAGCAGCACCGTAGCACCACCCCACGCAGCGGGCACCCCGCCCCCACCGATAGGCGGCTTGCCCGCTGATACGCCTGCTCGTCAGCAACGCAAACCCGTTGCCAAGACCACAGACGACGTAACCGAAGACTTCAATCGCTTTAAGACGCACCTGTCGTCTTATTTGAAGCCAGAAGAAGTCGAAAAAATTGCCGAAGCATTTGTCTTCAGTCGCGAAGCACATGAAGGGCAGTTTCGTTCAAGTGGCGAACCCTATATTTCGCATCCACTCGCCGTCGCTGAATCTCTGGCAGCATGGCACATGGATGTGCAAGCCCTGTGTGCAGCCCTACTCCATGACGTCATGGAAGACACGGGTGTATCCAAGGAAGCACTGGCTGAGCGTTTTGGACAAGCGACCGCAGATTTGGTCGATGGCGTTTCCAAGCTCGAAAAAGTCGAACACCAATCGTGGCAAGAAGCGCAGGCAGAGAACTTCCGCAAGATGCTGCTGGCGATGGCACGCGATGTACGTGTCATCCTGATCAAGCTGTCAGATCGTCTGCATAACCTCAATACGCTAGATGCCGTGCGCCCAGACAAGCGCCGCCGCGTTGCACGCGAGACGCTTGAAATCTACGCACCAATTGCCAACCGACTTGGGTTGAATCAGTTGTATCGTGAGCTACAGGAAATTTCCTTCAGCCATCTTTACCCAACACGTTTCCGCGTTCTCAACCGCGCAGTCAAGGCAGCCCGTGGCAACCGACGCGAAGTCGTGGGCAAAATTCTAGAAGGCATCAAGGAAAACCTCCCAGCTAACGGCATCTCTGCCGATGTGATGGGCCGCGAGAAGCATGTCTATGGCATCTATCGCAAGATGCGCGAAAAGCATCTGAGTTTTTCGCAGGTGCTGGATATTTATGGCTTCCGCATCATTGTCGATGACATTCCCAAGTGCTACCTGGCGCTGGGTGTGTTGCACAGCCTGTTTAAGCCAGTACCCGGTAAGTTTAAGGACTATATCGCCATCCCCAAGGCGAATGGCTACCAATCCTTGCATACCACTTTGATTGGCCCGTACGGCACGCCAGTCGAAATGCAAATTCGCACGCGCCAGATGCACCACGTTGCTGAGGCCGGTGTGGCCTCACACTGGTTATACAAGGACGATGGCGGTACGTCAGAAATTCACCAAAAGACGCACAAGTGGCTGCAGTCACTCTTGGACATTCAGTCCTCGTCAATGGATTCCGCAGAGTTCCTCGAGCATGTCAAGGTCGATCTATTCCCGGGCGAGGTGTATTGCTTCACGCCCAAGGGAAAGATTTTGGTATTGCCCCGTGGCGCCACGGCAGTGGACTTTGCCTATGCAGTACATACCGATGTGGGCCATCGCTGTGTGGCCTGTCGTATCAATTTCGAATTGATGCCTCTGCGCACGGAACTCGCCGACGGCGATCGCGTAGAGATCATTACTGCCGTTAACCTCAACCCGAACCCTGCTTGGCTGTCGTACGTAAAAAGTGGCCGTGCCCGCTCGAAGATTCGCCATTTCCTTAAGACCCAGCATACCGAGGAGTCGGTGGCGCTCGGCGAGCGGTTGCTTACCCAAGCTTTACGATCCTTCGGTTACGTTCTCGGAGAGGTCGCGACTACGCAGTGGGAACGCCTGCTGAAACTTACAGGTGCCAAGTCAAAGCAAGAAGTGCTAACAGAAGTCGGCCTTGGCAAGCAGTTGCCAGCGATTGTGGCGCGCCGCCTAACGGAAGGCATGGACGTCACCGAGGGGACCGAAGAGCGCGTTACATCAACGATTGTCATCCGTGGCAACGAAGGATCTGCGGTGACCTTGGCTCGCTGTTGCCGACCGATCCCGGGCGACCCAATTGTGGGCACCTTGCGCAAAGGCCAAGGCCTTATCGTACACACCCACGACTGCAAGACAATTGCAAAACTGCGTGGCGAACGCGAGGGCTGGGTAGACGTCGAATGGCAACCAGAGGCTGAACACTTCTTTGAAGTGGGCATCCGCATCATTGCAGAAAACCGCCGCGGCGTACTTGCGCGAGTGGCCGCTGAAATTTCCGGGAACGGCTCAGATATTCGCAATGTCAGTGTCGACGATGATCAAGGTATGTACTCGGTGCTGCAATTCACGCTGCAGGTCACCGATCGCCAGCATTTGGCGCGTATCATGCGGGGTCTGCGGCGTTTGACCGAAGTCGTACGCATCCAGCGTGCGCGCGAACAATAATTTGATGTAAATACTGTAATTGGAGTAGCAGAAATGGCAATTTACGAATCAGAACACACCAAATTCATCCGCGAATGGCTCGAAAAGAACCCGCAGGAACTAGAAGAGCAAAAGCAAGGCCGTGCACTGTGGTGGGACAAGGGCGTGCAAGATCTTGAAACCGCGCGCCGCAATGCTGAATCGAAAGTGCCGCAAAAGCCCTATTACTACGACATCGAAGGCTAAACCGCTGGAGGAGCATCTGCCGTGGCAGCGGCAGATGCACCCTTGGGGAAGATACCCCTTCGCTGGGACGACGCAGTGCGCTGCATTGCCAGCCTAGGGCATGGGCGGCAAACCGGTATAATCCGCTTTTGACTGACCCGCTTGCAGTTCTGCCTGCATGCACGAGCCCGAAATGAGTAAGAAGCTGTACATCCGCACTTTTGGCTGCCAGATGAACGAGTATGACTCGGACAAGATGGCTGACGTCCTCGCCGCAGGCGAAGAGATCGTTAAAACCGATACGCCAGAAGATGCTGACATCATCCTGTTTAACACCTGTTCCGTGCGCGAAAAGGCGCAGGAGCGAGTGTTCCATGACCTTGGTCGGGTTAAGAATCTCAAGCATCGCAATCCAAATCTGGTGATTGGTGTGGGCGGCTGTGTCGCCTCCCAAGAAGGTGCAGCGATTGTTCAGCGCGCCCCTTACGTTGATGTCGTGTTTGGTCCGCAAACCCTGCATCGTCTGCCGCAGCTGATTGCCGCACGCAAAGAAAGCGGGAAGTCGCAGGTCGACATCTCTTTCCCGGAAATCGAGAAGTTCGACAACATGCCGCCCGCCCGCGTTGAGGGTAGCTCAGCTTTTGTGTCGATCATGGAGGGCTGCTCCAAATACTGCACCTTCTGCGTCGTGCCTTATACGCGTGGCGAAGAGGTATCTCGCCCGCTGGATGACGTACTCGCCGAAGTGGCCGGCTTGGAAGCGCAGGGTGTGCGTGAAATCACCCTGCTGGGGCAGAACGTGAATGCCTATCAGGGGCGCATGAGCGATGGTGAAACCGCTGATCTGGCCTTGCTGATCGAACTGATCGCTGAGTTTCCGGGCGTTGAACGTATTCGCTATACAACCTCGCATCCACGTGAAGTGACGCAACGCCTGATTGACGTGTATGCGCGCATTCCCAAGCTGGTGTCGCATCTGCATCTGCCGGTGCAGGCGGGCTCTGATCGTATTCTGGCCGCGATGAAGCGTGGTTACACAGCCATTGAATATAAGAGCTTGGTACGTAAGCTGCGTGCGGCGCGGCCCAACCTTTCGCTGTCCTCAGACTTTATCGTTGGTTTCCCCGGCGAGACCGAAGAAGATTTCGAAAAGACCATGCAGCTCATTGAAGATGTGGTCTTTGATGCGAGCTTCTCCTTTACCTATAGCGCGCGGCCCGGAACACCAGCGGCAGATCTGGCTGACGACACCCCGCAAGAGGTCAAGCTCAAACGCCTGATGCGCTTGCAGAAGCGTATTGAGGAAATGGCTTATGAAGTCAGTCAAGGCATGGTCGGCACAGTTCAGCGCGTATTGGTGGAAGGCCATGCGCGTAAAGATGAGGCCGAATTGGCGGGACGCACAGAGAACAACCGTGTTGTGAATTTTGCCGGCCAAGCACGACTGATTGGCCAGTATGTAGACGTCACTATTACCGCTGCTCAGCCGCACAGCTTGCGTGGCGAGATCGTGATCGCCGAGTAATGACAGCAAGCCCGCGCCCGCGCAGTATCGAAATCAACTTCACGCCGGTGGACAATGCCCGGCTCGCCAATCTGTGTGGTGCGCTGGATGAGAATCTGCGCCAAATCGAGGTTGCCTACGAGATCACCATTGCGCGCCGCGGCGAACATTTCCGCGTAAGCGGCACAACCGAAAGTGCACGTCTGGGAGTGGCGGCACTGGAGCGCTTTTATGCGCAATCAGATGCCCCAGTTACGATTGATGACATCCAGCTAGGCGTCATCGAGGTTGCACGCAATCGAACGGATACTGCCCAACCCGGCGTTAGCCTGATGACCCGCAAGGGCGATCTGCATGGCCGTACACCCCGCCAAACCCAATACATCCGTCAAATTCAGGAACACGATATTACCTTCGGCATTGGTCCAGCCGGGACGGGCAAGACATATCTGGCAGTAGCCTGTGCGGTGGATGCAATGGAGCGTGATCAGGTTGCTCGCATCATCCTGACCCGCCCTGCTGTCGAGGCGGGTGAGCGTCTAGGCTTTCTGCCGGGGGATCTGGCACAGAAGGTCGATCCCTATCTGCGCCCGCTCTACGATGCGCTTTACGACCTGATGGGCTTTGATAAGGTCACCAAGCTGTTCGAAAAGGGCAGCATTGAAATCGCACCTTTGGCGTACATGCGGGGCCGCACACTGAATCATGCCTTCATCATTCTTGATGAAGCCCAAAACACGACGCCAGAACAGATGAAGATGTTTCTCACGCGCATGGGCATTGGCTCCAAGTGTGTAATCACCGGCGATGTGACGCAGATCGACCTGCAACGTGGTCAGAAGAGTGGCCTCATTGAATCACGCGCAATTCTGAATGATGTGCGCGGTATCGCCTTTACCGACTTCCTCGCCGAAGACGTAGTACGTCATCCGCTGGTTGCCCGCATCGTTGCCGCCTATGAAAAGAGCGAGGCAAAGAAGTAAACATGGCGCTTGCGAAAAAGGCGATAGCCAAGAGGCCGGCACTTAAAGCACCGGTAGTAAAAGCGCCCGCCCCGACACTCAGCCTCAGCGTGCAATATGCTTGTAAAGATGCAGCGCTACCCTCGCGTCCGCAAGTCAGGCGCTGGGTCAAGAAGGCGCTTGAAGCCACGCATGCAGAAGTGACAGTTCGCTTTGTCGATGCCGAAGAAGGGCAGATGCTCAATCACGATTATCGCCAACGTGACTACGCGACCAATGTGCTGTCCTTCCCGTATGTGCCACTGCCAGAAATGGCCGGTGATTTGGTAGTTTGCCTGCCAGTTGTGTTGCGTGAGGCGGCTGAGCAACACAAGACCGCCGAGGCGCATTTCGCCCACTTGATCGTGCATGGTATGCTGCATTTACAAGGTTATGATCATGAAACCAGTGAGTCTGATGCTGAAGTCATGGAAGCACGCGAGCGTGAAATTCTGGCTGCGTTAGGTTATGCCGATCCCTATCTTGATCACTCATCCAAGTAACAACCCAAGCGAGCGTTAGGCGCAGCGTCTGAAAAGTACGTATCAAGCCAATAGCCTCAAACCAAATGGACCCTTCCCCTAGTAAACCGAATCTCCTCGAACGTCTTTCCTCGCTGCTCATGCGCGAGCCAGAAGACCGCGAACAATTGCTCAACCTGTTGCATGGCGCCTACGAGAGAAATCTACTCGATGCTGATGCACTCTCCATTATCGAAGGCGCACTGGCTGTATCGGATATTCAAGTCCGCGACATCATGGTGCCGCGTGCGCAGATGGATGTAGTCGATATCAACGACGACCCCGAGAAAATTGCTGCCTTCGTGATCGCCGCGACGCACTCACGCTTCCCTGCGATTGACGAGCACAAGGACGATGTCATCGGCATCCTCCTTGCAAAAGACCTCCTCAACTGTTTCGCCGGTCGTGACTTCGATCTGCGTGGCACATTGCGCCCGGCTGTGTTCATCCCTGAATCGAAGCGCCTCAACGTATTGCTGCGCGAATTTCGCGCCAGCCACAACCACATGGCGCTGGTGGTTGATGAGTACGGCGGCGTAGCTGGGCTGGTAACGATTGAAGATGTGCTGGAACAGATCGTTGGCGATATCGAAGACGAATATGACTTCGACGAGACGGCTGACAATATCGTACTCGACAATACTGGCCGTTATCGCGTTAAGGCGACGACAGAGATCGAAGACTTCAACACGGCTTTTGGCACGTCCTTGAAGGATGATGACTTCGACACCGTCGGTGGTTTTGTGATCCATGAGCTGGGCCGTTTGCCAAAGCGGGGCGAAATCCTTTTCCACCAGGATCTGCGAATCGCTGTGCTGCGCGCCGATAGCCGTCGCGTGCATACGCTGCTAATCGACCGTCAGCGCGCGCTGCCCCTGAACGACGCCGACACTGCCGACGCATGATGCACACTGGGGTGCACCTCGCATGACGCGATGGGTACAGCTCCTGCTCCAGTTCTGTGCCGGCGCCGTGAGCGTTGCTGCATTCGCACCGCTCGGCTGGTTCCCGCTCGGCATACTCAATCTGGCCTGTCTATTCCATGGCTGGTTGCGGACTGACTCGGCTCGGCAAGCTGCACTGCTCGGGTTCGCTTGGGGCTTGGGCTGCTTTATCGCTGGCATCTCTTGGGTCTATGTGAGCATGCATGTGGTCGGCGGTATGCCCGCACCTGTAGCCGCGCTGATGACCTTGCTGTTCTGCGGTTACCTCGCAGTATTCCCCGCCTTTGCTGGCTGGTTTGCCATGCGCTTGCGCACGGGGCCGATGCTAAGCGTCCTCAGTTTTGCCGCGGCGTGGGTGCTGGGTGAATGGCTGCGCGGCATGATCGCGACAGGTTTTCCGTGGTTGGCTATTGGCTATGCACATTCACCGCCCAGCCCGCTTGCCGGATATGCGCCACTGTTGGGTATCTATGGTGTGAGCCTTGCTGCTGCAGTGTTAGCTGCAGCCCTCGCACAATTGCTACACACACGCCGGCCGATGCTTGGCCTACTGATTCTTTGCATTGGCTTGCCGCTCGGCGGGGCTGCACTGCGCACTGTGCAATGGACACACACACAGGGCGAGCCCTTTAGTGTCAGTCTGCTGCAGGGCAATGTTGCGCAGAGCCTCAAGTGGGATCCAGAGCGTCTGGGGCTGTCGATGGAAACCTATGCCACCCTGGCCAAGGCGCATCCGGCACAGCTGATCGTATTGCCGGAAACTGCGATCCCGCTGCTATTCAGTGAAGTGCCGAATGACTACCTACAACTCCTCACAGGCAAAAGCAGTCATGTCTTGATCGGTGCAGCCGTCACCGTGCGTGATGAGAAGCGTCCGGATGGCTATGCAAATGGTGCGGTACTGTTGTCGCCTGAGCTTACCGCCAGCGCCTACTTCAAGCGTCACCTCGTGCCCTTCGGCGAGTTTGTGCCGCCGGCGTTCCGTTGGTTCCTGGACTTGATGCACATCCCCATGTCCAACTTTACCGCAGGGCCAGAGACACAAGTGCCGTTGCAATTTGGCGGGCAGAAAATCATGCCCAACATCTGCTACGAAGATTTGTTCGGCGAGGAGTTGATTCGCGACGTACCGCAGTCAAGCCTGTTGATTAATCTATCGAACACTGCGTGGTTTGGTGACTCCTTGGCACAGCCCCAGCATCTGCAAATTGCGCAAATGCGAGCACTGGAAACGGGGCGCATGATGTTGCGGTCGACCAATACCGGGATGACCGCGGCAATCAATCCTGACGGCACAGTGATGGCCGCATTGCCACCCTTTACGCGCGACGGTCTGACGGTTCAGGCACAAGGCTATGTTGGTCGTACACCGTACGTGATGATTGGCAATCTTGGGACTGGTCTGCTGCTATTCATGATTATCTGGCTGAGCGCACGTGAAGTGCGGAGATTGCGCCAGCAGTAACGTGTTTCGTTTTACTGACTTACGACGATAGATGGCTCACCCTTCCCTGAGACGAGAAGAGGCGAGCCATCAACGCTGATCAGAACTTAAAGTTCGCCGTCAGCAACACGTTACGGCGATTACCGTAGCCACAATCCTGATTTAGACCGCGACACCACGATACATACTCCTTGTCCCCGAGGTTAGTCATGTTCAGGCGGAAATCCCACTTGCCCACGCTGTAACCGACCATGGCATCCAAGAGTGTGACGGCCGGTACGAGTGGAAGATCATTGGCACCGACGACATTCCCGATATAACGGCTACCGATCCCTGCGCGCCACCCATCGGTGAAGCGATATTGTGCCCATGCCGAGGCGGTTCTTTCAGCAATAGAGCTCAGGCGCTTTTTGGTGGAGTCATTGATGGCGCGCATATCGGTGTAGTTTGCCAGCAGTTCAAGCTTACCGATCCGATGTTTCGCCTCGATTTCCCAACCTTCCGTGATTGAGCCAACCTGCTCAGAGCCGCCAGGGGTGGCGCCAGCGACAACGCGATTCTTCTGCTTAATATCAAAAACAGCGAACGCAATTGAGGTGTTGCCTGAGGGGGCCAGATACTTGATACCGGCCTCCTCCTGAGAGCCCGTCGTGGGCTTGAGGTAGCCACCCGCACCATCCGTATTCAAATTGGGGACGAATGCTTCAGAGGTGCTGATGTAGGGCGAGATGCCGTTATCAAAGCGATACATCAGGCCCACCTGACCTGTGGTTGCTGAGTTTGTAACCTTGTCGGTGCCGACAGCTGGCTTGATCGTTAGGTCCTTTGCCTCATCCCGTCGCACGGCGCCAGAGAGTACCCATGGCCCCCATTCCATATGGTCCATGAGGTAAAGACCGGTCTGGATCAGCTTTCTATCGTTCGCATCCGTTCCGCTAAAGGCCGCAGTATTGGCTGTGCCATAGACTGGGTTATACACATTGAAGGTGCCAGGCAAGGTTAGGCTATTAATAAGGTTGCCTTCAGTCCATAGCGCATTCTGGTAATCAAGACCGACTGTCACAAGGTGACGTGTGGGCCCAACGCGGAAGTCACCTTCAAGGCGGAAGTCGCTGGCCCAGACATCGGTTGCTTTGTCAGATGAATAGATGGTGCGTTGAATATTGCCTGCGGCGTCAGGTATTTGACCAACACGCGTCCATATCTCACGGGTTTCACTTGAAGAGCGTGTCTTACGCAGGTTAGCTTTGGCCTTCCAAGCCTCATTCAGGCGATGATCAACCAACAACGAGAGCTCGTCCTTCTTGGTATCAAAACGATCCCAGCCCGGCTCACCTGCAAAGCGACTGCTGCCGATAAAGCCCTGACTGCCAGACGTTAAAGTACCCTGCATCGGCAGGAATTGAGAAGACACCTTGCTGTTGTTTTTTTGGTGGGTATAGAGCACGGTTACGCTAGTGTCTGTGTTCGGCCGCCACGTTAGGGAGGGCATCAGTACCAGCGCATCATCATTCACATAGTCGACCTGTGTGTCGCTGTTGCGTTTAAGTGCAACAAGACGGTACAGCAAGGTGCCGTCCTCGTTAACGGGGCCGGTCAGATCGATAGCGACTTGTTTACGATTGTGTGAGCCAATCTGCACTTCAACTTCCCGAGCCGGTGTGCTCTTGGGTAGCTTGGACACAACATTGATGATGCCGCCGAGTTCGGCTTGGCCGTACAACACGGAGGATGGTCCTTTCAATACCTCGACACGTTCTAGCGTATAAAACTCAGGGCGCACAGTGGTGTTGTTGCCATAGAGCCCGCGCAGGCCGTCGATGTAGGCAGATGGGGACAGACCACGAATCGCAGCCAAATCATTGCGGGTATCGAAGCCGTAACGTCCGGCATACACACCAGCTGTGTAAAGCAGCGCGCTTTCGATGTTGGTGGCACCCATTTCTGCCGCTTGCTTGCGGTCAATCACACTCACGGAGAAAGGTGTGTCTTGAATACTGGCCCGGTTTTTACCTACCGAGGCTTTTTGCCCTTGGGTGACAAACGAATCTGTATCAACAGGCGACGCAGTAACGGTCACTTCCGGCAGTGTTACGTTGGCAGTTTGGGCTTGGGCAGCAATACCAAACAGGGCTGATGAAACAGCGATGGCCATTTTCTTGGTCGATACAGTGCGGTGTCCTTGGGGACGCCCTAGACCGGATTTTGAAGCGAGAAACATCGAGATAGCCTTTCACGGTGATGCAGCGATGGCTGATGGCCATCGAGGACGAATAAAACCGCGGACAGGCGAGAAGACTTTGCAGCGTGATTGCTCAAGCGGCGCCGCTGATACGAGGAGCGCTTAAACACTTACCTGCCAGCCGCCTGCTTGCGGTGCATAAGCCCCATCAAATGAGGCACGCATGGCTGGCTAGCAATTCGGCTGGCTGGCTCGGACAATCAAAAGCGACGGCCAGCTTTGCTGGAGGCAGCAAAGTGACCGAAGAGGATGTCATTACTTGATAATAATTCTCATTGATAGGTAAGTCAAACCCCAGGTATTTTCGGTCAGCTCAATTTGCTTAACTCATGAAATACAGACCAGGTCTCGTTGTCTTAGGGGAGTCAACTAAATGAGAATGATTCTCTGCTAGAATGGTGCCGATTATTTTTGTGAACATCTTCAGCCCGAGCATGAGCAGAAATGTTCGCCAAGCAAACTAAAGGAGCCCCTTCATGAGCGCCTATACGCTATCGCCTGGCAGTACTTGGGCGCGCTGGCTGCTCGCCATTCTCGGCGGTTATCTACTCGCGCTGGGTTTTAGTATCGTCGGCGCTATTGCGCTGACGCGCCTGTTCGATATGCCGCGTGCAGAGGCCTTCATCACGACCTCAATGCTGGCCTATCTAATCTGGATGCTTGCGATCTTGGTGGCGTTTGCTGCTCGCACAACGTGGCGCGCATGCGCATGGATTCTCGGACCAAGCCTAGTGTTTGGCTTGATGGCTTGGGCTTTGACGCCACTGCCGGCACCGGTAGGAGGCTGACATGAGCAAAGAGCCTCACACCTTGCGGCAGTCAATGGACTACCTGCACACCTGGGCCGGATTGGTTTTTTCCGGTGTGCTGTTTCTCGTCTTCTTCATGGGTACCCTGTCAGTATTCGATCAGGAAATTGATCGCTGGATGCTGCCAGAAACCCGTGTGGCCGCAGCGCCAACCTTTTCTTTCGATCAGCAGGTCAAGCCGCATCTTGAAACGCTGGCACCAAAATCACGCCAATGGTTTATAGGTTATCCAAGCGAGCGGACACCGCTGGTGCGCATTGGCTGGCGCGAAGGCGACAAGTTTGTCTCACGCTATATCAATCCACACAATGGCGAGTTGTTACCAGAAGCCGGAAGCTGGGGCGGTACAGGTTTCTTCTTTCCGCTGCACTACAGCTTCCTCATCAAATGGATGGACGTAGGACGCTGGCTACTGGCGCTCGTGAGTATGGCCATGCTTGCCCTCATCGTGTCCGGGGTGATTGTTCACAAGAAGATATTCGCCGACTTCTTCTCGTTCCGTCCGGACAAGAGCCGCCAACGCATGACCTTGGATCTGCATAACATTGCAGGTGTGGTGATCTTGCCCTTCCATTTCCTCATCACCTTTTCAGGCTTGGTCATTTTTATCCTCACGTATTTCAAGCCTGCCGTCCCTGTACTGTTCGGGCCAGATACACCGAAAGCAACACAAGAAGCCTTTGGTCAGATCAGTCGCCCAGCGATTAAAGTCCCCGCCGCATTGGCGCCAGTTGATCCGATGGTTGAAGCTGCAGTGGAACGCTGGGGGGGCGGCAACATCCGCAACTTGAGTATCGCCAATCCGGGCGATCGCAATGCCGTGGTGCAAGTCCTGCGACGCCCCGATGATCGCGTCGGCTACGAAACCATGACCGTCGCCTTTGATGGTGCGACTGGCGAATTACTCGGTGAGCAACGTTACTCAGCCGCAGTCGCAACGCAGCGCTTCTTCACGGGCTTGCACATGATTCCCTTATCGCAATGGGGCATACGCTGGCTGTACTTTGTCATGGGCTTAGGCGCATGCATACTCATCGCCACAGGCCAGTTGCTATGGGTGCAGAAGCGACAAGCTCGCCACATTAAAGAGGGGCGCAAAGGCTATCGCATCGTCAATGCATTCACCTGTTCAACAACATTGGGACTGTTTGCGGCAACGGTAGCAATGCTGGTTATCAATCGAGTATTGCCCACCCTCGACCAACGCGCCTTGATTGAAGGTCAGGTCTTCTTTGCCGTGTGGATTGCGACACTGCTGCACGCCTTGTGGCGGAGTCGCGATGAGCGCGCATCCCGCGTCTGGGTTGAGCAGGCATGGTTGGTTGCAGGCTTATCAGTTGCTGCTGTGATCTTGAACTGGGCCAGCACTGGGGATCATTTGCTGACTACAGTTGCCAACGGGAATTGGGCCGTAGCTGGCATGGATCTAGTGCTGCTAGTGGCTGCCTTTCTGGCAGGCTGGTCAGCACGCCGTATTGGTCAGCGTCTCAGCAACCAAAATGTAAGCGAAGAAACGCTTTCAACAGCAAACATGACGAAACAAACCACATGAGTGCTGTTATCTCCTATCTGGGCATCTGTTGTGCGAGCTGGACCGCCATGGGCCTATTTTGTCTGCGTAGCGATGCCATCCGCAGCCGGTATCGCTGGCCCAAGTCTGCAGCGCATAAACGCAACAACGCGGTCATCGGCACGCTTGCTGTATTACTCGCTCTTGCCATGCTCTGGCAAATAGAGCCACCTGGCTTTGCATTGATTCTGTGGGTGTTGTTGCATGGGCTGAGTGGTGTCGCGATTGCGCTCTGTCTTCCTTATGCAAAACACCACTTGCCACGCACGGTTGTCGCGAGTGCTGCTATCACCGTGATCAGCCTGCCTTTTGTTTTCTTCACGTCCGGAGTTTGAAAATGTTCAAAAAACCGATGACCCTGCTGATGGGCGCATTTCTCTTTTCTCAGGCATATGCCCATCAGATTTGGATCGAGCCCGCTGGGAAGGCATACAGCCTGCACTTTGGTGAGTATGACGAGAACCTCAAAGAAGTCAGTCCGGGCCTGCTCGACAAGGTGCCACTGCCTGTGGTCAATAGCACCAACGCGGGCAAGGCACAGCCAGTGACACCGACTAAGCAGAAAGATGGCTTTGCGCTCAACGCAACACGTGCGGAAAGCCTGACTGCTGAAGTGCGTAACTACCCGGCCTTCGAACGTAAAAATGGTGAACAACTTGTGCGCACCAAGTGGATTCCGGCGGCGCGTTACGTCAGCGGCACGGGCGCACAGGCCCCGGTGAACATGCTGGATATTGTGCCGACCGCGAAAGACGGGCGTTTCGCGGTGTACTTCCGCGGCAAACCGCTGGCCAAGGTGAAGGTGACATTAGCTGCACCGAATGGCTGGCAAAAGGCCTTGCAGTCGGATGCGAATGGTGAGATCGAAGTGGCCACGCTCTGGCGCGGTGTCTACCTACTCGAAGTGGCTCACAAGGACACCGTGGCAGGCGACATTGATGGTGATACTTATGACGTCGCTAGCTTTACCTCGACGCTGACCTTCACGGCCGAGAAGGGGCCGGTAACGCCGCGTCCTGAACCAGCCAAGCCGAACGCGATGACTCACTAAGATGCGGAAAGCTCACCGCGCCAATCAGGGCGGTGGGCCTTCACACATCACGACGCTTGTGGCTTGTTTGAGTAGCTGTGATCGACCAACCAAGTTGCCATACCAATCGCAATTTCACGCTCACCAGTCACGGCATGCGTGGCTCCAACGTCAAGCAAGTGCTTGGCCTCTTCATCCGAGTAAGCGCGCGCGACGATACGCAATGAGGGATTCATCTTGTGCGCAAGCTCAACCATCTTGGCTGATTCGAAGACATTCGGAATCGTCAGCAGCAAGCATTTCGCTTCCATGATGTTGGCCAAGGTCAGGACTTTGGACGACACGCCATCGCTGTAATACGCATCAATCCCTTGGCTGTTAAGCGTTTGCACAACGCCGTCATCGTCCTCAATCACGGTGTAAGCCACAGCGCTGGCCCCCAGCCCTTCTGCGACCAGTGAGCCAACGCGACCGTAGCCCACAATCACGACGTGATCTTTGAGCTGCGATGGTGTCGCGGCGAGCACATCGGCCGTACTGCCACCCAAGCGAGGGAAGCGTTGCTCAATCCAGCGTGTGAGCGGCTTAATTGGCCCAAATACAAATGGATTGATGACGATTGAGATGATCGCACCTGACAGAATCAGGTCTTTCCCGACTTGCGGCAACAAGCCAATCTGCAGGCCAACTGTAGCAAGAATGAAAGAAAACTCGCCAATCTGCGCAAGGCTGGCAGCAACGGTCAGCGCGGTTTTAAGCGGGTGCCGGAAGGCCAGCACGATCAGGAACGCAGCAATCGACTTGCCGAAAATAATGATCGTCACCGTCGCCAACACGGCTAACGGTTCGCGCAGCAGAATGCTCGGATCAAACAGCATACCTGCCGAGACAAAAAACAGGACGGCAAACGCATCACGCAGGGGCAGTGTTTCTTCAGCGGCACGGTGACTGAGTTTCGACTCAGACAGAATCATGCCGGCGAAAAAGGCACCAAGCGCGAAAGACACATCAAAAACCAGCGCCGACCCATAGGCAAAGCCCAGCGTGATCGCAAGCACGCACAAACGGAAAAGCTCTTTTGAGCCGGTCTTGGCAACCCACCCCAATACCCAAGGAATAAAGCGGCGGCCAAAGATCAGCATGACGGCGACAAAGGCAATGACTTTGCCAACCGTCAGTGCCAAGGCTCCCGCTAAGCTACCGCTAGCGCCCGCATGCTCAGGTGCTTGCCCACCGAGCATGCCAGCCAGTGCAGGGATGAGCACCAGGGTGAGCACCATGGCCAAATCCTCAACAATCAACCAGCCAATCGCGATATGACCTTCACGGGTGTCCATCAAGTGGCGATCCTGCAATGCCTGCAAGAGCACTACCGTACTGGCGACGGAGAGCGCCAGACCAAAGACTAACCCGCCACCGAGCGACCAGCCCATCAGATGCGCGAGCCCCAGTCCGAGCAAGGTTGCCACCGCGATCTGCACAATCGCACCGGGGATGGCGATGTTCTTAACCGCCATCAAATCCTTCAACGAGAAGTGCAGGCCCACGCCAAACATGAGCAGGATGACGCCAAGCTCAGCCAGCTCGGCAGCCAGCCCTTGATCGGCCACAAATCCGGGTGTGAAGGGGCCTACCGCCACACCGGCAAGCAGATAGCCAATCAGCGGCGGCAAACGCAAACGTAACGCCAGTGCGCCAAATATAAAGGCAATCACGATAGCGCCGACAATGGTGGCAATGAGCGGTGTATGGTGAGGCATGCTTGGATACGTCAGGTTGAAATGGGGGCGCGTTGGGGATGTGCTGAGCACGTAATCCGCAGATGCATATTCATGCAGACAACTAACTGTGCCAACAGTTTCAACAACTTTCCATACTTTTTGGGAAAAGTCGCATGAAAATCCATGATCCGGCGACTGAGTAAGGCGCGGTGATCGCCCGCAAAACCCTGTAAAATCTCGGCTTTACGCACGTCGAGCATTACCCATGGCAGCGCCATCATTTCAAGAAATCATTCTGCGTCTGCAGACCTATTGGAGCCAGCAAGGCTG
>CAZCLF010000002.1:0-242225 GCA_964499485.1 uncultured Rhodocyclaceae bacterium
TCGGGGAGCCAAATAATTCAAGCAAAAGGCCCACTTCGGTGGGCCTTTTGCTTTTCTGCTTCTCCGATAATTAAAGACGGTTGGCTAAGAAGCCAAAGCCAACAGGCTGTTCAAGCTCGGGAGCAAAGCACTTTCCTGGCTCAATATCCGTCAGGCCCAAGCTCAGCAACTCTCCAGCCTTCCCCCTTAAGGCAGCGCGACCAAGCGCCTGCTGAATAAGAAGTCTTACCTCACGCGGGCTGCACCCCACAAGCTGAGGCAACCAAGATTTTGGCAAACGCTTTGGTGCTTGTGGCAGCTTGCTAACGGCTTGCTGGTATGTCTCGTTGGCAAGCAACTCCATTTGCTCAGAAGTCGGCACCTCAATCTCGAACACTACAAACCGGCTGAGTAATGCACTAGCAATAGCGCTCTTGTCATTAGCGGTAGCAATCCAAATAATCGAGCTCGTATCAACAGCGAAGCCCGCGTATTCATCCACGAATTTAGCAGCGGTATGTGGTTCTAGCAGTGAATACAAAGCACCTAAAGGGTTCGTCCGAGTATCGGCTGATGCTTTATCCACCTCATCCAAGATAAACACAGGCGCCATCGGGCTTCCGTGGAACATGGCATTAAACACGGCCCCAGCGCGCGCAGATGACCAGCCCCGGTCGAGCCCAGACAGCCCAAACCCTGACGACTGCGAAGACATACTGAATGACTGTGTGTCGGTTGCCAAACATTGCGCCAGCGCATTCGCAAACATCGTCTTGCCCGTACCAGGAGGCCCCCAAACCAGGATAGGCGAGATGCGTAGGCAAGGAGATCACACTTTTCCTGCTTCTCCACATCGCTCAGCGCACTGCTGTTGCCCAACTGTTCAAGCCGGTCGGCAACCAACTGCTAATGTGCTCATATGCGCTGATTGGTACGCAAACGGCCACGCCCTGCTTTTAGTGATTAAAAATATCTTGTGGGCCAGCCCCCCCCCCAATATCAGAGCCCTTGAACGAATCATGCAGATCCAACTCACGATAGGCCATCGCCTTGCTTTCCGCTTCGGAAAGTTTCCGAGGGGTTTTGTCAGAGGCCGAACTCACCGTTCCTCCCTGTTAATTCGTTGAAATTGAAAGTTTTTTTACTTTTAAACATTTTAGCCGTATTTGGTGAGGCAAAAAAAGATGGCAGTTGTCGCAAACAGGCTGTGGCGATTCAGGCTGCGTTTCCGCAACTACAAATAAATTACCGAGCCCTTGAACCGAAATGCCTCTCACGACCACATAGCGTTGTTGGCATCAAGTCGATGCTGACATCATTGTGTGGAGGTTAGGCGTTATGGGCTTTATGGGTGAAGGCAGGGCAAAGGCGGCGCAGCGCGACAAGTCGTATATTGCTGATGTGATTAAGGCCACCATTGCGAACACGCGGGTAGCGTCATCGCAGAGCGAGTCGTTTGCGGCCGGCAATGCCCCTTGGGCTTGGCGGGCAGCGAGTGCATTGCTTGCGCGTTTCAATATGGATGCGCAATTGCTGTCGAAGCCAGGGGCTGACACTCAGTGTTTGATGAAGTGTCTGACGTATGTCCTCGAAGGTTTGCAAGAAGAGCGGGGTTCAGTTGTGTCAGCGGTTGCTCGCCAAAGTGGTGTTTTGCTAGATCGTTTGCACAAGCTCGACGGCGCAGGGCCACAGCATGCCCTTGCGTGTGGCTTTGTGGAGGCACTGCTCAAGCATGCATTGCAGCTTGAGAAGGAGCCAGACTTGCGCCCATGGCTTGATATGCATCAACTGTATCAGGAGTGGCTGGGCATGCTGCGCGATGAAGGGGGCGATCATTCGGATACGAACAAGCAGCGCTTGCGTGATTTCAAGAGTTATGTGACTGGGGGGCTCTTGCGTGCGCCGATCATGATGCCCGATCCTGAGTTGATTTCGGGCATGGCACAGCAGTTCCCGAACTTTGCAGAGCCGCTGTCCTTTGTGGCAGGGCAGGCTGCACTTGCGCAATTGAAGGGGGGTAAATTAAGTGGCTTGCCCCCCATGCTGATGGTCGGGCCACCGGGCACGGGCAAAACTTTGTTTTGTGAAATGCTGGCAGCAGCTTTGGGTAGCCGGTTCCATTGCCTCAGCATGTCGTCACAGACGAGTGGTTTCTCGCTCGCTGGGCTGGATCGTGGCTGGAGTACAGGACGTGCCGGGATGGTGTTTGAGTCCATTGCCACAGGGCGGAGTTTGGCCCCTGTCATCATGCTTGATGAGATTGACAAGTCCGGACAGGACAGCCGGAGCCAGCCATTGGGGCCGTTGTACACGCTGCTGGAACCACACGCTGCGAAAACATTCCGTGATGAGTATGCAGGGGTGCCCATGGATGCGAGCCATGTGATCTGGATTGCAACGGCGAACGATAAAGATTCGATTCCTGCGCCTTTGCTAAGCCGTTTCGAAGTGTTTGAGATTGGGCCGCCAGATGCAGACGGGTTGGCAAAGATTGCACATGCGCTTTACCATCAGGTGACGGAGAGCCTTCCGGATGTGCCTGCTCAGATGCCGCCTGCATGGCTAGACCGGTCACAAGGCATGGGACCGCGAGATATGCGGCTTGCCTTGCAAAAGGCGATTGGACGGGCGGCTTTGCGCTGCGCGGGGAGTGGCAAATTGCAATTAGAAGATGATGACTTTGTAGGCCCGATGGGGAAAGGGGTTGCACCCCGCATTTTCGGTTTTTTGGGGGTGTAAGGAGCGCGACATGATTTTGTTTCTGGGCGACAACCACGGCACCTTTGATCATATCGCCCCGGCCATCCGTAAGCTTGCTGTGGCGGGGGCTGTGGTCGATGGGGTGGTGTTTCTGGGAGATATTGAGGCGCCTCTCCCTTTTGAGCAATGCATTGCTCCCATTTGCGATGCATTGGGGCACGAGCATGTCTACTTCATCGTTGGGAACCACGATTCGGACTCCACAAGTAACTGGGAAAACCTGCAAGGCTCAAGCCATCGCGATATCGGTGGCAGGGTTGTTGAGCTTGGTGGCATGCGCATTGCCGGCTTAGGTGGGATTTTCCGTGGGGAAATCTGGAACCCGACTGATGATATGGAAGATGCCGACTTTGACTGCTATGCCGACTATGAAAAGCATCTGCGCAACAAGCAACCATTTCGGCTGCGCGACAGCTTAGATGTGGTTGCAAATGGTCGCCTGCGCAAACATATGACGAGCATTTTTCCCCAGCAGATTCGTGAGCTTGCCGAGCAGCGTGCAGATATTCTCGTCACGCATGAAGCGCCGAATTTACACCCTCATGGCTTTGCAGCTTTAAATGACCTTGCCCTGTCTTTGCAAGTGAAGGCATCGTTTCATGGGCACCATCATGATTGCTTGGCTTACCCTCGCCACGCAAGCGGTTGGCAGCCTTATGGCGTAGGGTTTTGCGGGATTAGCAACGAACAGGGGGAGGTGATTGTGCCGGGTGATTTTGATGAGGCGACACGCGTGCGACGTGAAGCGCGCAGTTTTTCTGGTTAGGGCCCGGTGCTTCTGCTTCTGCGCAGTTGGATCTCGTGCAGCATTTCGGTGAACTGCTCGCGGGATTTGTTGGCAATGAGGTTTTTGCCAACGACGGGTGAGATCCACAGGCCTGAGATGGCCCTGAAGCGTCTGGCCATACGGGCTACTCGGCTCGATAATTTGGCTTGGTGCAATCGTGGGGTCAAAATTCTCGCTCGTGTAGCATCCACCGATTTGCTTTCGGCTACCCTGCAAGTCGATAAGCAGACATTACTGCTTGCTAGGCTTATCTTCAGCGTCAGATAGAATTGATTCAACAAAAGCTTATCGTAGCGCTTGGACACGCTGAAAGAGAATCTGCGCGAAATCAAGATCGGCACGGTACACGACTGCAAGGGCATTCCCGTTATTAGGATAGATACCCCCCCTACATTTGCTGCGCGAACTCCACGATATGCCGTTTGAATGGAAGTTCCATCGCTTATCGCTTAAGACGGTTCGGTATTCAAGAATATTTTGTGCTAAAGGCTTTCAGACATGGCTAACAAGGACAGCGAGTACGCATCACTAAGAACTGAGGTTCTTGATTATTGGAAGGCACAGGAGCAGTTGTTGTTCGCAACTGCGGTGCTGATGCTTGGCTCTTTAGCTGTGGCAGGGGAGAAGTTTTCTGATTCAAATAAATCAGAGATTGGTGGTTTTCCTTCTATGCTGTTGATTGCATCTGTGGTGCACTTTTTTTTACAGCTTATTTTGGCTCGCTCAATTGCAAACTACGACCGGATCTTTCGAATTGGAGCCTATCTCCGTGTCTTTCATGATAACGATGGGGTTCTGCCAGAAGGGGCGACACTCCAGAGTGAAGGTATGTGGCATGCAGTTTGGAGACAGGTCTCTGACAAAGGTGTGACTGCACGGGCAAG
Source organism: uncultured Rhodocyclaceae bacterium (assembly GCA_964499485.1). GTDB lineage: Bacteria > Pseudomonadota > Gammaproteobacteria > Burkholderiales > Rhodocyclaceae. The sequence continues at coordinate 4,411 of CAZCLF010000002.1, forward strand.
CAAGAACGTTTCGACCCTCGCTCGGTACGTAGACATCCCTGAAATTTCGAGCCGTTACAACACAACAGATGCAATCATGCTGACGCTGGCATTGTTTTTTATCCTAATGGTGAGCTTTGTGACCTCACGCGACCATATCAACGTTGATCTATTGGGTATATGCATCGGAGGCGGTCTAGCATTTGTAGTTGGTTTCTCAGTTGGTTTCTCCATACGACGTTACTGTTTCAAGTCTTTGCCTCTTTGGTTTCTGATTGCGGTTTTTTTGATTGCTGTAGCTGTAGTCATGAGGTGGGGCTCATTTTCTAGGGCAGATATGCTGGCAATTGGGAACGCGTGTTTGCTTTGCCCATTTGGATGGCTGCTTTCAGAGCTGTGGTTAGTTGGTACGTCAGGGAAAACTTACTACGAAGCATTTAAGGATCAGCGCAAAGAGATTCAGGAAAAGCCAAGTAACAAAACGAAGCCCCCTGGGTAATCCCCCAACAAAGTAGCAACCCATCTGCCGATCGAAGGTGACCGTGATCGGCACGGCATTTTCGAGCGACAACTGCCCCCCCCAAGCACCAGACCCGCTGGATCGGCTCTCCTGTCGCACTACGCCCGAGGTACGACCGAGCGCGAGATCCAGTGCCATCTCGAAGAAGTCTATGGCCCTCGGCCCTTGTGCCGTAGGATTTCCTGCATGCCTGCATATGGCGGTGGTGGGTCAGGCAGTAATGCCGAAGGCCAAAAGTGTGTTGCATGATTTCGGGAGCACCGAAAAGCTATCGCTTGCGATTTCCTTTACCTCGCCGACATAACTTTCGTCGAAGCCAAATTGAGATAAAAACTCATCGACCAAGCGCTCCCGTTCCCGCCCCGGAAGACGGTCCTCAAGCCGTGCCCCCCATATCTCAATTTCAGCCTCTTCATTGTCACGAAGGAAAAGCATTGCCTCGTCGGCAGCGTTTAACGCGGCCTTGCGAGCTTCACGCACTTTTTAATCGTTTCACACACGCCGCTGTCTCCTATTTTGGCCTGCTAGACCTTGCTTGTGGCCGACCGGGCGCTAAAGGTTCAAATACTGCTGATAAAATAGGTCTGCAAAAACACAAATAGAAAAATTTCATATTTATCACTTAAGGGGAAGCTGGTGAGCTCAGAGAAGCCCAGCAAAAAACGAGAAATTCTTTCTGAACAAGAGATTGAAAATCTTTTGAACCGAGTTGCAACTGGTGACCACAAGGCATGTGAAGCGTTTTACATCTACTTCAAGCCACAGGTCTCCATGCAAGCTCGAAAACATCTCCGAGAAAGCAAAGTCTTTGTCGACTCATTCACGTTCGATGGACTTGTGAACGAGATCCTATATGTAGCCATCAACAAACTCAGCAAGTTCCGTGGCGAATCCGTTTTCGCAGCGTTTCTGAGTGGCATAACACGCAATTTATGCAGTAACTTCGTTCGTCGCCATATCCGAGACAGCGAGCGCAACGTTTTTGATGAAGCGTTGCTAACCGCTATACCTGATGAGGCGCCCGGGCCAGAGGCGATGCAGATTGAGAAACAAGATCATGAGGCTCTGCACTATTGCTTAGGCAAGCTCCCGACCAAAGCAAGCGAAATCATGAGGGCCACCTATTTCGGGGAGCTATCTGAGGCTGAATGCGCTGCGGCATTCAATATCCCGCAAGGCACGGTCAAGTCAGCCATCTTCAATGCGAAGAAAAAACTCCGCACCTGTATAGAAAACTGGCGCAGAGGAGGCCGCCATGGCTAAGCCAACGATACAAAACATCACCGAGCACCAACGCTTTCAGGGCGATCTGCCGTTCTATGTAAATGGCACCCTCTCCCCTGACGATCATGCGTGGATGGACAGCTATATCAGCCGCTATCCGCTTGCACAGGCTGCTGTCGATTCAGAACGCAGCCTCTTTGCCGCATTACAAGCCGGAGAGGACAGTATTTCAGAAGAGGAACAGCTCGCCCGCTTTCTGCGCGAAATGCCGCCCAACCTGTTTGTAAAGCCCAGCGCATGGCAACGCCTCTACGGGTTTGTGACCCAAACGCCAGCCTACGATGCTCCGCAGCTATCAGCACTCTGGCAGCAAGGTGTTCGCTTACCTGCACCCGTCTTTGCAGTACTACTCGTACTGATCTGCAGCCAAGCCTTGCTCATGGGGCGCGATGCACTGGATGAGCAAACCCAATACCGTAGCCAGCCACTCAGTAGCTGCCAGAAAATGCCTGCGCTCAGAGTCATCATCAAACCCGATACCAAATATTCTGACCTGGTTGTGCTCTTGCGTAAAACCGATACAACCGTTGTAGCCGGCCCCAGTGAGAGCGGCGAGCTCTGGCTTGCTGTCAATGGCAATCGCGAAACACGCCTGCCAACCACACTCGACCAACTGCGAAACAATCCACTCGTCAACGAAGTGATCACACTCCCTGTCGGGCCCTGCAAACCATGAGAAAACTACTCACTGCCTGCCTGCTGCTGGGGGCGTTGCAAAGCATCGCCTTCGCAGCGCCAACCGCCGCTGAAAAGCATGCACTTGTCCTCAGCAATAGCGACTACCAAGGCACTGAGCGCGATCTACCCAACACGGCCAATGACGCAAAGTTGATGGCCGACACCTTGGGCAAACTGGGTTTTAAAGTCACGCAGGCCAGCAACTTGGGGCGCGACAGCTTCTATTCGCAGCTCGAATCCTTTTCCAAGAGCTTGCCACCGGGGGCTACAGCACTGGTGTACTACGCTGGCCACGGCATGCAGATTGGCGGGGAAAGCTATCTCATGCCCATCGACATGGCGCTCAGCAGTGAGCAAAAAGCACCGCAGCGCGCTTATGCCCTGAAGTCGATGCTTGATCGCCTATCTACCAGCGCATCTGTCGTGAATATCGTCATTCTCGATGCCTGCCGCAACAACCCCTTTCAGCCTGCGGGTGTGCGCTATCGCAGCTACAGCAATCTTGGCCTTGCTAAAGTCGTGGCCCCGCGCGGCACCTTTATCGCATTCGCCACCGGCCCCGGGCAACTCGCCCCCGATGGCGCTGGCAAAAACAGCCCCTACACCGCAGCCTTGGCGCGCAATCTACTGGAAGCCGGTATCGACATCGAAACCCTCTTCAAGAAAACCGGCGAGCAAGTTCGCAAAGTCAGTAGCGATGACCAGATCCCCTGGTACAACAATTCGCTTGCGGGCGATTTCTTTTTTATCCCGCCACCGGGTGTCACCCAAGTCGCAGGTCAGCCGCTTCCCGGCAACAAAAACGCGCAAACCGGCCCCTACCGCAACACCGAAGCAAGCGCGATACAACCTTGGTATCGCGGCCTGAACGAGCAGGAATGGTCACAACTTGATTGGGACATTCAGCAACGCGTGAAACACCTGACAGAAGACGAAATCCCACTGCTCGAACACAAAGCCAAGGGCGGCAACGTTATTGCCCAAACCACGCTCGGGCTCGCGTGGAGCGAAGGCATACAAAAAGCCAGTGGCAGCCAGAGCAACAAGTCGCTACGTTATGGCGCCAACAATACCAATGCCATCAAGTGGCTCACCACGGCAGCTGAGGCCGGCTTCCCCATCGCACAGACCTTACTTGGCGAGCACTACTATCAGGCCAAAGGGGTTGATCGCAATCTTGAACAGGCACGCAAGTGGACCGAGTTGGGGGCGGAAGCAAAGTATCCCCGAGCAAAACTCAACCTCGTTCAGATCAAGCTGGAACAAGGCATGACAAACCCCAACGACTGGAAAGATGCGTTTGGGTCAATGAACAAGGCACTTCAATAACCCCTTTCCAAGGCTAAGAGTACAGATGACATCCCCATCTCCCATCACCTTCACCGAGGTACTGAAACTCGCCAAGCAAGTTGCGATGGAGCGGGCGCGGACCACCATCAACATGGATACCGTGCGCCTTGCGCTGGAGCTGTATTTTGATACGGAAAAGCTTGATCCCAACTTGATCGAAACGTTGGGGATCAAGAACCCCGCCCCCCCTAAGCGCGATAACGGCCGTGAGTCGCTGGGAAAATATAACGCGACTGAACGCATCGATCTGCACAAAGACGTTATCGAATTACGTAAAAAATTCGGCAATGATCCTTTGCCTGGCCTGATGCTCCCAGAGGAAACCTCCGAGCCAGCATCTCCCCCTGAGGATGCCCCCCCCGAAACGCCGAAAACCCAAGAAGCCCCTAAAGGCCCTATCGCAACCCTGAGAGATCTGTTGCTCTTAGCAAAATGGCAAGCGCATCAGCAAGGTGCAAATGCAATTTCCGTCCTTAACCTCGAAGAAGCACTCGGGTTTTTCACGGACTACTTTGCTGACCGTGATGAAGGCGTTGTTGTCGTTGAGACATTCAGCCTCCCACGGCTCGCTGGCGACGGAGCAGCGATACTTGCCAAAGCCAAGGCGCTCGAAGGCCGTATTGAATTTGCCGATGACCTCAAGGACCTTCGCAAACAGCTCGAGTCAAAAGTTGGGGGCTCGCCACCGCTCAAAGCGCAGCCTAAAGTCACCCATCAGCCTGAACCGGTAGCGGTTAAAGCATCGACGCAGACCCTGAACTCTCTTTTTCAGGCACTCGAATCAAAAGTGCTGGGGCAAGCTGTAGCCCTTAATCAGCTCCGAATTGCACTGCACGAACGCAACCTAAAACTCAAAGCCCCGGGGCGCCCTCAAACCATGGTGTGGGCAGGTTATCCGGGCAGCGGAAAAACCCTGCTTGCCAATACATTGATCGCCAACCAAGCCTACCCGGGCATGGTGATCAACATGCAGGAATACGATAGTTACAACGAAAGCTTTGGCTTGGTCGGCCTGCGGCGCGGCTATTCCGATGCCACCCCGGGCATCCTGACCAGCTTTGTCCGCAAGAACCCGCAAAGCTGCATCGTGTTTGACAACGTGGGCCAAGCGCACCCCAATGTGCAAAACATTCTTGGCAGCCTTCTGTCCAACGGCTACCTTGATGATGCCCACGGCTTTGGCAAGGAAGAAAACCGAGACGACCCAGCCACCTATCGTGTCTCCTTTGAAGATACCCTGCTCGTCTTTATTGTCGGGCTCGATGACCGGCTCCTGGCAAATGAGCACTTCTCAGATTGCACACGTAGCGCCCCAGACAAGGCCATCGCGCTGATCGCAGAAAGCCTGAATGAAGTCGCACCCGCCGCCTCAAGCACCGAAAGCGGTGGCGCCCACACCCTGACGCCTGCACTCGCCCGCACGTTGGCCGCTTCCAGAATCCTGCCCTTTGCACCGCTCGGCATGGAGGCGCTGGTCAGCATTGCCACACGCACCCTGCAAAGCTTCAAGGAGCGGATCGAAGCCCGCAATGTGAGCCTCACCTTTGACTCGCTGGATCAGTTGGCCACCATCGTCACACTTGGCTATGCGCCAGACATCAGTGCCACCGAGGTCACCGAACAAGCTTACCAATGGCTGGCCGATGCCTACTTCACCTCAGAAGCTGGCAGCGAGCAAACGCTCCCGGCATCTATCACTGTCACGATGGGTGCTGATGCAGCCGCCTTTATAGAATCAGCCATTGCAGAGCATGGGGGAATCGACCCCTTGGCCCGTGCCATGTTTCGCCGACGCCAAACCCTGCAGCGCATCGTGACATCAGCGTTGGACAACAAGCACCTGACGCTCACCATTACAAGCTGCCAGTTTGAGCAAGTCAAAGGCGAAGGCAACTTCGGCGGCGACGCGGGCTTCACTGTTGAGCAACCCTCCATATGCTTCAGCGACATCAAAGGGCACACCCACATCAAGGCACGGCTCGCCCAAATATTGGCACTCCTCAATCAAGAAGGGCCGCAAAGCAAGCTCGCGCCGCGCGGCGCCTTTCTGTATGGGCAACCCGGCACCGGCAAAACAATGCTTGTTAAAGCCTTAGCGGGGGAAGCCAACCTTCCTTTCATTGCGGTCAACGCCGCCCAGTTACTCGACTCCACCCTGACGCGCACCATCTTCACCCGCGCGCGCCGCTTTGCGCCCAGCATCGTCTTCATCGACGAAATTGATGCCCTAGGCGTTCGTGGCAAAGGCGGTGCCGACCACAGCATTAATCAACTATTAAGCGAAATCGACGGCTTCAGCAACACCGCTGGTCAACGGCTGTTTGTCATTGCTGCGACCAACTTCCCACAAAAAGTCGACCCCGCCATCCTCCGCTCTGGGCGGCTAGACCTTCACTTTGAGGTGCCGCTCCTCGATAAGGAAGCCCGGCGTTTCTTTATCGAAAAATGGCAAGACAACCTGCACATGCCACCCGCGGCAAGCCCCGAGGCATGGAATATCGATGCCATTGCCTCACTCACAGCAGGCATGAGTGGCGCCGATCTGGAAAAAGTGCAGCGCGAACTGATGCTGGCCAACGCCACGCAACCCAACACCCCCATCAGTCACAAGCAACTGCTCGACCAGATCAACACCATCAAGCATGGCGAGCGCAGAAAACTCCCGCCTTTGCGCGAGCTGCTTGAAAGAACGGCCTATCACGAAGCCGGCCATGCCGTCATTGCGCACATCCTGAACCCTGATGTGCCTATCGAACAAGTGACCATTGTCGGGCGCGGAAACAGCTTGGGCTTTGTGTCCTTCGACCGCGAAAGCCACCACAGCCGACCGCTCAACCGGCAAGAGGTTTTTGATCTGCTTTGCATCGACTTTGCCGGGCGCATCGCCCAAAGCAAGCAGTTCCCGGCGCAAAGCAACACCAATACCACCGGCGGCAATGACGATGGCGCCAGCAGCGATCTGGCCCATGCCACATCGCTCGCATGGCGCGCCATCACCGAATGGGGGCTAGATGATGAATTTGGCTGGCTATCGCTGAATGGGCTCGACGAAGCCACCGCTGCCCCCCTGCACACCAAAGCTCTGCAGCGCGTAGAAGCCATGCTCAACGAGGTGCGCACCACAACCTCGACCCTGGTCGACACACATTGGCACTCAATCGACCAACTCGCCCAGCAATTGTTGGAGGAAGAAACCATTAGTGGTGCCGACCTTGTCACCCTATTGTTCGCGGGGGAGGCAACGCATGGCTAACAATCCCCCCAGCCCGTTGGTCGTATGTTTATCCCGAAATGACTCTAAAAGGCCTTGGGATGTTGTCATTTTGTCAGTTGATGAATACAGCGAGTATCGCCAGCGCAAATTAAAAGATGCTCGGATTGCGGGGATTGATGAAAGTGAATCTTCTGAAGGGAAAAATACTTTTGGCGGGGAACATCGCCCAGTAATTCGCAATACTGAAGGCGAATTCAGTCTTGAAGCTTTTAACCTTAAAGATGGAAGCCAGAACACGCAATCAAAAGAGAAAGACAGTGAAACGTCAGAATCTGATGTCCCACCACTAGGTAGCCCTATCCGATTTGAAATCATGCACATTCCGGATAATTGGCGCGGAACGTCATCTTTCAATACGGTTGCACGTTTCAAAGTGACCGAGATTGAGGAGGGACCATGCAGCTTCGATGGCAAAACACTCTCAATCCCCAAAGTGCACTTTAATGACTCAAGATCAGATGTGCCAGAACATGCTCCAGCCCTAGTACAAGCTGCCGCGGCCAGGCTTTATTTGATCAGCCATATCCGCCACCTGCGCAGATGGATCTGCGAAGCTACGAAACCGAAACCAACCGATCCTAAAAAAGACAAAAAGGCTACGTGTATTGACACGTTGAATGACTGGCTTGCTGGTATTTCCACAAAACTAAACTCAAGCTACGAAACAGGGTTGCTAGCCAGTGTAGTCGCGGGAAGCTTCTCTTGGCTAGGTCTGGGAGGGCTACTTACTCAAGAGGTCGTTTCTCTAAGGAATCTATTGCTAGTCGCGATGCAAATAATTCTGACAAGTTTGGGCGTTTTCCTTTGGAGGAAAATCCAAAATGCACCAACAGATGCCACGAAGAATCCAAATGCAAACTGGCCTATTCTCCCAATGGCCGTAGCGGGTGGTACAGGCGGGCTCACTATCCTCTGGTTGTTGTGGCCCCAAATCAGCTTTGGACAACCAACCCCGAACTCACTCGACTTTGTTCTTTTAACCTATCTGTTGGTAAGCGCCGCTTTGCTTCTGATCAGCATTGGGGCACCGCAGAGCAAAAAGAATAAAGACCGGCTGAAAGAGTATCAGGAAAAACAAGAGGTTCTTGATAAAGCCCTTCTCTCAATGTCGCACGCGAACGCTTTGGTTGCAATGGGTTGTATTCAGTCTGGCGACTCCACCCTGCACATTGCCGTGCCCGAGCACTTTTCCCGCTCTCTTGATGAAGCATTGAATATCAAAGCTACTGTGGTGTCGTTTGAGAGTGTGATCCGCGCCCACCTCACCTATGAACGAAAGCAAATTGCTGACATTCGTGAAAACAAGGCCCGAGGGCAGCGGGCTGCCTACTCCGCCGCCAGTGGCATGGCGGCCGGGTTTATTACCTATAGCATTGGCGAGTCGGTCATGCAATACCTCGACATGCCGACTGCTAACGATACAGAGCTGCAGAAGTTTCTGCTGATGGTCAAGACTTCGCCCAGCCTCAACCCAGATGCCAAGCTAGGCACGCCTGCGACAGATAAGCTAGCCTCAAGTCGCGATTGTGAAATGGTGCAAAAGAATGGCAACCCCATTCTGCCAAAACTGCCATTGCCGACGGGCATGGAAAAAGACTGGCTCCACGTGCCTGAAGGAACGCCACAGTGCGCCTTGTTACAACAAGTAGTCGAATATCAAACTGCCACCCATCAAGACATGCTTGAAGACTACGGCCTGCTGTTAGTCATCACCTTTGTGTCGGCGATGGTTGCCGCTTGGGCAGCAGTCAAACGCCAACAACCCATCGAATAACTTTATTTCTCTACGAGAGGATTCACCATGAGCAAGAAAGAAGATTTGCAAAAAGTCTATATGGATGCATTAACTGCACTCGATTTTGAGCCCAAAACTGACGGCGATGGCGATATCGTTTTCAAGATTCAAAAAATGGGAACAGCGCTGATCGTTCTCGACGCAGATGATGACCCCGAATTTCTGCGCATGATGTTTCCCAATTTTTATGATGATCAAAAGGGGCTAAGCAAAGACGATTTAATCGCACTTGCCAATCAAATCAATATTAAGAACAAGGCGGTCAAAATCACTGTTAGCTCGCAAGACGGCGAATGGAACGTAAGCGCGGTTATGGAAGCCTTTCTAGCTAAACCCGACACCGTGCCCGATACGGCCATCGTTAAGGCCACGTTGAGCCGCTATCTGTCGGCGTTGCAAGCCGGTGTGGTGGCGTATGCAAAGGCCGTGAAAGAAAAACAAGACTCCGGCCAAGACGAACAAGGGTCGATTTAAGAAATACCCCATGGGGTGTCAAAGTGCACCCCAAATACCAAGCCCCAACCCTCTCTTAATCCCACCATGCCAAAGAAAAGTATTTCTGAGATGTGCTTGTGGTTAAAAATCCGCATATGCGGTATGACCCCCAAGAACAGACACTTCATAACTCTTTTCTGTTGCTATTGGGCCTTTAGTCCTTTTTTTAACTTCATGGCCGAAAGTGATTTTTTCGACCAGATGGGGTCTCGTTTTTTCGCAAGACTCAGCACACCAATACTTGCGAAGGACTATGAATCGCAAAGCCAAACGACCGCTGCAAACGAAATTGGCACGCGAGACAAAATCACCGTTCTACTGGTTCAAGACGACGACCTCAAGGCTTTTAATGAAACACTCCCTGTCTCTTATCGGTTCTGGGCAAGGCGTATCACAGCGATTGCCGACCATGAACCTGATGCAATTTTTCTAGATCTTATATTCACCCGTAAAAGAAATGACCCAAGTTTCCAAGAGCTGGTTTCTGCTGCATGTGAACTACAAGATAGAGAGAAACCTGTTCCTGTTTATATCGGTTCACTTCAAGCTTTCGGTGTAGAAACGATTGAAGAATTAAGAAATGCAAAATCACCAATCCGAGAGGCACCCTGTTTTATCGAGACTGCAATCCAAAAGCCTCAAGACAGAATCGATGCCATCACTTGGGAGTACCCCATTGAACAGACCGGGCAAGGCGATAACCCTTCGCTGAAAACCGCCGCCGCCAAGATTTATGGCGATCTGTATCAAAACCAGGCTATTACACCCGATTTGCCAATGGCTTTAATTTGGGGGGCGTCTCAGCATCCAGACAACTCGACGCTTACCGTTAGCGGCCTTAATGGATCTGACCGTACCTGCAAGAGTTCATCAAAGAGCATGCTTAAGACTCTTTCTGAGTTTGTGATGCGGATCAACCATAAAGACATGAGCTACGAGGACAGTACTTGCTACTACCATCGGGTTCGACAGATGCGCAGCCTCCGTGAAGACGAAAACATTGGCGGTTTTATTAAGGGCAAAGTCGTGATGGTTGGGCTAGACATCGTGGGCGCATCGGATGTGGTCAAGGCGCCAACTTTTGAAAACCCCATTCATGGTGTTTTCTTGCACGCAATGGCTTTAGATAACTTCTTAACCTATGGCGCCGACTTCAAACGCCACGTTTCGCCCAGCTTCTTTCCTGAAAGCAAGTCTGGAACCCCAAGCCAACACTACTTTCTGTGGATCACAGCCTGTCTCATTTATCTATCAGGTACTGTTCTTGATGTTCGCGAAAAAGCACGTGTAAAAGCTTGCCGAAGCAAATTCATCGAGGGTCGTAAATCAGAGCCAGTTAATAATGAGTGGTTGGATGACCTTGAGAAGGTGATTGAACAGGGCTGGTTTTTTCGCTGGCTAAGCAGGCTTGGCATCTTGTGCGGAGTTGCGCTAGGAATTTTTGTCCTAGGTTATTACATTGCCAACATGGGGCCGATGAGTTGGGCAGAGTGGGTTTTCTTTCCTATCCTGTGCAGCTTCTTTGAGTGGGTTCCGAAGGTACATGATTTTATTGCTGACAAACTCAGCCAATTGTGCAAGCCCTAAGAACAGTCTGATCATCAATCAAAGGAGTCAGTATGCGCCGTTTGCTTACCTTTCACTTCGTCATCGCAACTACGATTGCACTCCCCCCCTCCATCGCCCACGCCCAAACCGAGGTTGGCGCAACCATCACTGGCATAGCGCGCGGAAACTTAATCGTTTACAAAGACGAAAAGGGGGAGCAAGTGCTAAGTGAGGTTCCCAAAGATCAGGTCGCTGAGAAAAAGCTGGTCATCCTTCGTTCAAATGGGGAGTTTGCGGAAATTAAGCTAAACGGAAAGTCAGGCTGGGTTGATTTGGACAAGGTTAGCCTCGCACGAAAAACTCCACCTTGCCCTGGTCTTCAAAATATCTCATCTGAAACAAGTATCGCCGGATCACACGGAGCCAGCGGAAAAACAAACTGCAAATGAAAGTATCTCTAATCTTGTTGCTCGCTTTGCTTACGAGTTCGGCCTGTGTGGAGCTACCAACAAAAAGCACCCCAAAAACGCCAATTATTGAACAAGCAAAACCGCGCACTATTGAAGCTGACCCGATCAAGGATCTATATGGTAGGCGAGTCGTCTCATTCATCATGCCCAACCAAGAGGCAACTGCGTACCTTAATCGACTGCTAAGTCAGATTAAGAAGGCCTCACCTACCCCCGACCTTCAGGCTGAGGTATTTATCACTGCAGAACGCGGGCTCGTCGCTGAAACGACTGAGGCTGGGAATATTTTCATCAGCCGTGGTTGGCTTGAAACAGCCGATAATGAGGATGAGCTTTTGGCACTGCTCGCTCACGAGTTTGGCCACATTGCTCTCAATCATCACGGGCTTGATTGGGCTAGCAAGGCTCAAAAGCAAGCGCAAGTTTACTCGGCCCTATTGATGGCGGCATCGAATATGCTTGCTAAGACCGGAGGAAATTCTGCGCTAAACAATCAGCAGATGAGCAACCTTAAGAAGCAAGAAATTCTCATTCAGCTGGCAGAGTCGTTTCTTTTCCCCGCTTGGAATCGAAGCCAAGAGCTTGATGCGGACCGCTTTGCTATTGACACGCTTGTGCGTTTGAAGCGATCTCCACGTGGCCTCAACGCATTCTTCGATCACATTGACGACTGGGAGAAAAAAAGTAAGCCTAGCTTGGAGCTAACGACAGATGAAATCTTGAACCTGCCGCTAGATGTCGTTGCCATGCGTGCCCTGCAAGGGTTTAAGTCGGATAACCACCCACCAGCAGAAGCAAGAGCAGCCGCGATTGATGATTACAAGGAGCAGTTCTACTCAGGGCTCAAACGCATCAAGCCAGATATTGGCGGGCTAGCAACCTTGCGCAAGAACAACAGTTACATCACTACCATCAAGAGTTACCAGCTCATTGATGAAGCGGAGGATGCATTCGCGCAAACACGGAAAAAAACTGCGCTGCAGCTTGGTGGGCAGGCTGACAGCCTTGCAAGCGGAAACCACCCCTATGTGCAGTACAAGCTCATCAAGATTCACCTTGGGTCAGGAAATGCGCAGCAAGCTAGTGCTGTTATGCGGCGAATGCAAAAGAGCAGCGAGCCCTCTTGGAAGGCTTATCAATTAATGCTCGACTGCAGTTCAATGTCTAACCAAGAGAAAGAAAAATTGCTTGAAGGTGGGTATCAGCAATTTAAGCAAGCGCCTGTGATCAATGTTAAGAGAATTAGTTTCTACGCCTCTCGTGGCAACAAAGATGCCGCAAACAAGATCATGAACGATTGCCTGCTACATAACACCGAATATCGAGATCAGTGCATACGTGAAGCAAACATGCCCTCTATGCCGCTATGTAACTGAGGCGATTTCAGCAACCAACCTGCTTGGTAGTGACCTGCCGAACAAGCATCAACAGAACAATTATGCCCCCCCCCCCCATCACCCATCTGTGTGTTCAACATCTCTTCGCCGGCTGGAAAGCGCCCAAGCAAGACACCGATTACAAATCCAAACACATCAACTTTGAGGTGTCGGCGGGTGAGATATTGGCCATCATGGGCCCATCGGGGGCAGGCAAGTCGACGCTGCTGAAGGGGCTGTTTGGCCAGGTGCCTTTTCGCAAAGGCGACATACGGCTGAATGGCACTGATATTTCGAGGGAAGGCCTGCAATGCGTCAGCAAACGCGTGGGTATGGTGCCCCAGCGAGATGTGCTGATTGATGAGCTGAGCACGCGTGAAAACATTCGGTTCTTTCACGCAATCGCCGTAGACGACACGCGCTCTGCCGCTGAAACTAACGCTCGTATCAATAGCGACCTCAAGAGTCTCGGCATGGCCGAGCATGGTGACAAACGTGCGGGCAAGGTCTCCGGCGGGCAGAAGAAGCGCGCCAACATCGCCATGGAGCTGATCAATGATCCGGATATCCTGATCATCGACGAGCCCACCAGTGGGTTGTCGTCACAAGATTCGCTGGCGTTGATTCAAGAACTACGGCGGATCGCAGACAGCGGCAAGATCGTCATCATCATCATTCACCAGCCCAGCTCGGATATCTATCGTCTGTTTGATCGCGTGCTGCTGCTCGACGAGGAAGGCCACTGCGTGCGTAGCGGCAAGGCCATGGAGGTGATGCAGCAATTTGTGCCCCATGCCGAATGCACGAGCTGCGGCAGCGCTTTTCCTGAAAAATTGCTGGCCGCCATTGAGACTAAGAAAAGTTGGGCAAGCGAAGCAAAAGGGTTCGAACAGCAGTTTGCGCCGAGCATACCGGCGCCGGCTCCCATACCGCGCGATGCACGATTGCGTTCGCCATTCAAAGCCTTGGGTGACCTTGTTGCATTGATGAAGCGACAGTGGCTGATGCGCACACGCGACCGCATGAGCCAGCTCATCACCTATGCCGCCCCACCGCTATTGGGCTTGCTCATTGCCTCGGTCTTCAAGGCCACACCGGATGGCATGGATTACAGCTTTGCGACGAATGTGCTGTACCCACAGGCGCTGTTTCTCCTGATTATCGGTGCGATGTTTCTTGGCATGGTCAGCACGATTTTCGAGGTGATCAAAGACCGCGAAATGCTTGACCGCGAGCGACAGCGTGGCTTATCGCCCGCCGCTTATTTTGCGTCTGAAGCAATGGTTGCGGCCATTGTGTGTGGCATCCAAAGTACGCTCCTCACGCTACCCGCTTTACAGTTGCTTGATGCGGGTGATTATTTCTGGGGCACCCTGCTCGTCATCTATCTGGTGCAATTGATCAGCGTCTACATCGGGTTGTTGCTATCCACCCTGTTTGCCACGCCTATTGGCGCCTACAACGTCATCATTCTGGTTCTGATTCCGCAGATCATCCTCGGGGGCGCCCTGCTGCCCTACAAAGACATGGGTAAGGAGGTATATCTCTGGGAAGAACGCGAAAGCAGCCATCGCCCGGTGCTAGGCGCACTGATGCCGGCCAGCTGGGCCTATCAGATGGCGGTTCGCCTTAACTTCGACGCCATGCGCGACCTCTCGGGGCCAAAGAATGCGGCCATCGCCGAAACCGAATACCTCAAGCGGGGCAGCTTCCTTTCGCCGAGCGCCACTCGCACGCTTAAAGAAGATGTGATGAGTGCTCTGCCCGCTATCACCGAATGGAACCGCGCCCATGTCGATGATGGGCTGGTGCTGCTCCTTGTCCTCCTTGGGGTTGCTGGCTCAGGGTATATCTGGATCTACAAGACCGAATACGGTAAGACCGGTCGCCTACTTGGTCTGCAATGCGCTTGGCTGATTGCGTTGCCCATCGCTTACACCAGCCTCACGGAACCCAACAATCGAGAGGAGCAGCGCACGATCACTTATCTCTCAGGCCTAGCACCCAAGTCATGGAGCGACGCCATGACCTTTTGCAAATCGCGGCATGGGGAGTTGGCGAATGCACCCGATACGGCCTCCATTTTTAACGCCGACAAGTCGCTCAAATCTGGCAATTACTGGACACGGGAAACCGAACAAAAGCCCGATGGCCGCCTCGCCTGGACGCTGAAGCTCACCCGCTCGACCGGCAAGCTGATCGAAACAGACCGAGATGCACTCAAGAGCAACGGCATCATGGAAACCACCCCACGCCTACTGCAGAAATGGCAGTTTGTTTGCATCATGCCCAGCAAGAAGAAGTAATCATTGCCAAGCCGATCATTGGATATGGACGGGACATGATCAAGAAAAAAGAAACGGCATTTAGAAAGATTCGTGAGCATGTGGAAGAAGGAACACCGCTCTACACGCGCAACTTCTCTCCTGAGCTTCGTGATGATGCCGACCTTATGCTTACGCTCATAAAGTTGCAGAAGCACAACCTCACATTTGCATCTGAAAGACTGAAAAGCGACAAAGCCTTTGTGATTGAAGTTGTCAAAATGTACCCAAATGTCATTAGCCGATTATTCACCGATGACAAAGAAGTCGTCTTGGAGGCAGTGAAACAAGACGGTGGGGCTATTCTGCATGCCTCTGACAGATTGAGAGATGATCCAGAAGTGGTGCTTGAGGCATACAAGGCTTTTGGAGGAAATGACTTTGCGATTTTTGCATCGTCAGAAAGATTGAAGGGACTTTTAGACAAAGACCCCAATCCAATCCAAACGCTTGAGGCACTGATCAATAAAGAGATATTGACCGATATCCCCCATGCTTCAAAATCTAAGAGCGCTTTCGGTGACTTGTAACTTCATCCCGGCGATCGTGGTGCCATACGCCCAGTCGGGATTAGGCGTATGGCATGAGCTTGATTGTTGAGATCGATGGTGTGCGGCGCTTCACTTGCGCACGCAGGTTTGCAGCGAACGACCCCTTTTAAATCTCAGCCAACACCTTGCCGCGGCGATCACTGATGCGCAGCTTCATGATCTGGGCAATGGCTTCAGTCTGGCCAATCTTGCTGTCATTGACGAAGAAGTAGGCCTCGACGCTCAGGGTGTTGTACTTGCTGCGCAGGCTCTCGATCTCGCGTGCGAGATTTTCGTCGCTCACCTTCAGTTGGCGGAATGCCTGTCCGTTGGAAAAGCTCAGGTGGTATTCCTGCGCATTGTCCATAAAGTAGCGGTAGCCGCTTGCCTCGGGCACGCAATTGATGGCGAAGCTCTTGGTGTCGAAGTCGTATTTGCCAATACCAGACTGATCGCCAATTTCCATACGGTAATAACGCTGCTCTTTAGCACGACTCACCTCTTGGTCGATTTGTGGTTTGAGGGCGGCCAATAAATCGCGCTTCTTGAATTCATCATTCTCATAGCGATATTTCTGCGACAAGACGCCGGCGATTTTCTCGTAATCAATCGGCAGATTGGCAATGGCGAGATAGCTGAACATAAGCTGATTGCCGCTGCTCAGTTCTGTATAGTGATCCAGCGATACCGACGGATCGCCCTTGGCTACAGATGCCGATTGTTTTTGTTGTATTGATGCCTGAGCATTTTGGGTTGAGGTGGCATTGTCGAGCGTGGCCGGTTGATCACCACCCGAGCATGCGGTGAGCACGACAACACAGGTAGAGAGCATTGCAGCAATGACTTTGTTGAATGATTGATTCATTTTGAGCTCCTGATAATTAAAGGGTAAAGAATCAAATTAGGCTGCGGCGTTTGCTGCCAGAAACTTGCGCACACCAATGCCAGCTAATACCAGCGCAACTCCTACCGAGAGATAAAAGCCAAGCCCCATGGAGATGGCACGCAGCATTTGGCTGGCCATTTCACCCATCATTTTTTCGGCCATTTCGGCACCCGCAGCACCACCAAACATGCCCCCAATGGATGAAGCCTCGGCCACCTGACGCTGGATCAGGCTGTTGGCCTGAAATGCTGCAACCAGAATCAATGTCAGCGGAGCGCAATAGCCCAATGTGAGGTACTTGTTGGCGTGGAAGTGGCTTGCCAGCGGGGCCAAAACTGCGCCCCACATAAAGAAGCCATAGACGCCCGCGCTCTGATACTTAAGCCCACCCAAAGCAGAGAGTTCACGCTGGTTGTTCAGGAGCTTGAGCAGCTCATAGAACGTGGCGGATTCGACATGGCGTGCTGAGATATTGACGTTGATAAGGCTGAGCCAAAGCCAGCCGATGGCCAGTAAGGCAACGCACGCGAGCGTGACGGGGCCCACGCGAGCAAGTACATGGCCCATGGCCTGCTTGCCCATCTCACCCGCCTGCCCCATGACTTTGCTTGCTTGCTCTTTGGCGAGGGTGGCTTCGTCGACCAAGCTCAGGGCGGTGACCTCGCCATTGTCATTGAATACGACATCGACAACAGCGCCAATTTTGGGTGGTGTTGGCGAGCCCCATTGCTGAAGCGAAAAGCTCAGTTGCTTCCCTTCAACAAATACAACGCCATCGCCTTGATTGGTGTCACGAAAAATTTTTCCACGCATTGCTTACTCCCTAAGTTGGTTGATCAGCCGAGCTTGTCGGCAGAGCAATTTCTTGTTGCTCTGTCTGCTTGTGGCATTCACCCAATGATTGGTTCATGTCCTGACTAAAAAAATTTTCAGCGCTGAATGAACCGTTTGCTGCTTGCCTGCCACAAGGAGGGGACAGATGTCTGTCATTTACCAAGGAGCAGTTGAGATGCAAGCAAGGAAGTGGTCGTTGCTGTTGAGTTGGTGTTTACCGGCGAGTGCGTGTCTGCTGTTGACCGCGTGCACCAGTGAGCCAAGTGAGCCGGAGATGGCCAATGCCGTCATTCAACGCGTTACCCAGATGGCTGGCCCGATGGGCAGCATGGTCGAGCTGATTGAATTCAAAAGCTAGGCTGCAAGCCTGCTGATAAAGGCTATTTGTGCGAGTTCAACGTCAATGTGCAAACGCCGTTTGGCCCCCAAAGCGGACAAGACACGGGGCTGTTTATCAAACACGACAACGGCTGGCGGGTTATCGAGCAATAGGTGGCACCTCAGCCAATACCAGACACCCCGGGTAGCCAAGTGCTACCCGTTCATTGATACGAATTAAGGCGAATTCATGAACATTGCACGACGTGGTTTTTTACAGAAGTCATTGGTGATGAGCTTGTCCACAATGGGCAGCGCTTGCGTTACAACCTCAACTGGTCGCCTATTTGGTCTGGGCGACGGCAACCCATCTACGCCACGGCGAGACTGGCTGGGATACAACCCCGCCGAGTCAGATCGGGTTGAGGCCCTGTTCACCGAGGCACTTCAGCGCAAGCGTATCCCCATGGTGCTCGATCTGCCCTCGCTGGAGGAGGTGACGGCCGCCAAAGCTTCGTTTGAAGCCGTTAAAACAAAGTATGCGACCAAAAAGGTGATGGAGCTTGATGAAACCTACGATTTCATGAAAAGCGCCGTACCCTTGCTGTCACTGTATGCGCGTGTTCATGGCGTTGATAAACGAGGTGGGATAACAAAAGAAAAACCCACTGTTTCAGCCAGCGGGGTAATCACTATTCCGCCTGGCACATTGGTAAAGATGCGGTTGAAAGGGGCCTGTCTCGATAAGACAAGACCCGCTGCTGGGGCTGGCGAGAAATATCGCTTTCGCCCCAGCACCGACCTAATTGAGCCAGCCCTGCACCCACTCTACAAAGCGGTGGCGCAGCATGAGAGGTCACTGCCGAAGTCGCTGCTATCTGGCTCAAGCATTTTGAGCCAAGAGGCAATGTGGACGCTCCGCGCGGTCGGCACAAACAATCCGTTGGCGACACACCCTTCACGCGAAGTGCTTCAGCACTTCGATCGTGTGCTCCCCAATGGCGCGCAGTTGTTTCAGCGCACCCATATGAAAAACAGCTTCACCAACGCGCTGCTCGAGGATATTGGCAAGCAACTCTCATTCAATGTGAATGGGCGTAGGATCAACATGAACGACCTCGCCAATCCGGACAGACGCGAAGAGACACTGAGCAACATGATTCAGGATCTTTACCGTAACCCGATCAAGCCGGTTGTGCCCAGTGACAATCGAAATTTCCAACAGTTGTCTGAATCCGTCGCCAGCTACAACCTGGGGAGTGGCCCACTAGAGACGGACATTGCACTGATCAACATATCTGCAACGAATGTTGATTTTCATATCTGTGATTGGGTAGTGGAACCATCATCAGCTGTGGCACAGCGGGTTGCCCTCTATCCGAATGGAAGCGCCCCTATTAACTTCACCCCGCTAGAGCTTTATCTGGGTAAGGAAAAACTGGCTGAACTGGAACGACTAAAAGAAGAGCTCACCTCGCAAAAAACCATTGATGCGGTCAAGCGCGCCTTGGTGAATAAGACATTGCGTGACCTGCCTGATAACAAAATCTTTCAGAAGTATGCGGCGCGCGCAATCCCGAAGTTACCAGGGCTCAAGCCCTTGATTGATAGCATGCCTTTTGTAGGTAATGCACTCTCCTACTACGAGTTTGTCAGCGGGAAAAACTGGCTAACAGGAAAGCCACTGAACCTTTATGAACACATTGCATCGGGGTTTGGCTCTATTCCTGTTGCGGGCTCAATGAAGGGGCTGTTTGGGAGTGCGAATGCGGCCAAGGTGTGGACGGACTCTTTAAATAAATCCGGGTTTGCCACTAATCTAGGTATCACGCCAAGCAACACTTTGGATTTCATCAATAACCAAACAAACCAAATCGTTCAAAGCGAGCCGGTTAAGAAAATGGTGGGATTGTTGAAACAAGCATCTTCAGATTACTCAGCGGATTTACAAAAAATCATAAACACAGCTTTTGAGTAGTACTGAGTTGGTACTCATCGAGACTTCAAAGGTCCACTTCGGTGGGCCTTTTGCTTTTGTGCGTTGGTAAGGCTTAGTATCGGGTAAGTACAACAACCTGGCATCCATCATGTCACGCGCTCATCTGCCCCGCTTTCTAAATGGCCTGATCATCGGCCTCGCAACCCTTATCGCCGGGTGCGCTACGGCGCCGCCAGAGGGTGTAACGATTGTTAGTGGCTTTGACCTCAAACGATATGAGGGCAAGTGGTACGAGATTGCGCGACTTGATCACTCATTTGAGCGCGGGATGACGGATGTAAATGCCACCTACCGTGCTCATGACGATGGCAGCGTCACTGTTATCAACCGCGGCTACGACGTTAAGCGCAGCGCCTGGAAGGAAGCCCTAGGCCGTGCTCGCTTCATTGGCGACCCACAACAGGCTTCGCTCAAGGTGTCTTTCTTTGGGCCCTTCTACGGCGGCTATCACGTGATTGCGCTCGACCAGCAGGACTATCGCTGGTCGATGGTGATCGGCCCTGATCGCGACTACCTGTGGATACTGGCACGCGACAAACAGTTGCCGAATGAAATCAAAGATCAGCTAGTGAAACACGCCAAGGCGATTGGCGTTGATACGACCCAACTCATCTGGGTATCGCAAACGCGGAGCGATGACTAAAAGGGCTCATTCCACATTGCAATATGCTGTTGCAAAAGCGTCATGAAAATTCGTGAACCGGAGTGCATCATCACCGTCTATAAAGATACTTAAACCAGAACAACGGGAGACACCGATGAATCAGCACACCATGAATCAGACTGCGCTGCATACGTTTCTGGATGCATCACGCACGTATTTGAACCTCAGTGCTGCCAGCGCGCAGCGCCCCACCAAGGAACGGCGCTCGCGAACACGCATCATTGCAGCAAGTATCAACGCACTTCGCGAGTTTCAAAAAACTGGATCTCGGGAAAACGCTCCTGCGTGAGGTTCAGGTTGACGCGGCTGGTCGCCAGATAGACATAGTCGCCGGCGCCGTCTAGTGCGACATTCAGTGGGTTCTTATCGCCCAGCTTGCGTAGCTCTTCATCCGAACCCTTGAGCCAGCGTGCAGTTGAAACGTTGTAGGGTTCGAAGATTGCATCAACGCCGTACTCGTGCTCCAGACGGTGCTTGACCACATCAAACTGAAGTGTACCCACAGCGCCCAGGATCAAGTCATTTGAGCCTAGTGGCCGGAATAACTGAGTTGCGCCCTCCTCCGCTAACTGCTGCAAACCCTTCTGTAACTGCTTGAGCTTGAGGGGGTTACGCAGAATCGCGCGCTGGAAATACTCCGGCGCGAATGAGGGGATACCCGTAAAGCGGAGCTCTTCGCCTTCAGTAAAGGTTTCACCCAGACGGATCGAGCCGTGGTTAGGGATACCGATAATGTCGCCGGCGTAGGCTTCGTCTGTCGTGTTGCGGTCGCGGGCCATAAAGGTAATGGCGTTGTTCACTGCCATCAGCTTGCCGCCTGCGACCTGCTTAATCTTCATCCCCCGTTCAAAGCGGCCAGAGCACACGCGCAGGAAAGCGATCCGATCGCGGTGCTTCGGGTCCATATTGGCTTGAATTTTAAAGACAAAGCCGGAGAACTTTTCTTCCACCGGAGCCACTTCACGGCTCTCCGTCGCACGCGCCAGCGGGCCGGGCGAGACATCAACAATCGCATCCAGCAGCGACTGCACGCCGAAGTTGTTGGCTGCAGAACCAAAGAACACCGGGCATTGCTTACCAGCAAGATAAGCCTCTAGGTCGAAGGTGTGCGACGCACCGCGTACCAGCTCAACATCCATACGAAGTTCATCGGCTTGGCTACCAATCAGCTCATCCAGGCGAGGATTGTTGATGCCTTCGATAATTTCGGACGTACCCTTTTCGGCGTGCGGGTCGAAGAAGGCAATGGTGTCGTTATAGAGGTGATACACCCCACGGAATAACTTACCCATACCAATCGGCCAGGTCATCGGCGCGCACTGAATGTTCAGCACCGACTCGATTTCATCGAGCAGATCGACCGGGTACTTACCATCGCGGTCTAGCTTGTTGATGAAGGTGACAATCGGCGTGTCACGCAGGCGGCAGACGTTGAGCAGCTTGATCGTTTGCGCTTCCACACCATTGACCGAATCGATCACCATGACGGCAGAATCGACCGCGGTTAGCGTGCGGTAGGTGTCTTCAGAGAAGTCTTCGTGACCCGGCGTGTCGAGCAGATTCACCATGCACTCGCGGTAGGGGAACTGCATCACCGAGGATGTGACCGAGATGCCGCGTTGTTTTTCCAGCTCCATCCAGTCGGACGTGGCGTGGCGGGATGCCTTGCGTGCACGCACTTCGCCGGCGACCTGAATCGCACCGCCGAACCACAGCAGTTTTTCGGTCAGCGTGGTCTTGCCCGCATCAGGGTGGGAAATAATCGCAAAGGTGCGACGGCGCTGGATTTCTTCAGTCAGTGTGCTCACGGCATGGGCTGCCACGAGGGAGCGTGGCAGGTAAAAGCAAAGCCCATGATTATACCGGAGCCACCCGCCTCATCCTGCGCGAAGACATCTCAGTTGGCGGTCATGCCAACGCGTCAATAGCAACATCGTGCAGGAGGCACCTAGAAAGGCCAAGAACATATCGGACTGCGTGTCCCATTGATCACCTTGTAATCCAAGAAATTCATCCGCCCCTTGCCCCATCAGCAACGCTGCTGCCCATTCGATGATCTCGTACCAGGCACTTATAGCCATTGCAACACAAATGGAGAGAAAGGCCATCATCTTGTGACCTTGAACATAGGTACCACGCCAAAAAATCTCGCGCGCAATCATCGCTGGAACAAGCCCCTGTGCAAAGTGGCCGATTTTGTCGTAAGGATTGCGTAGCGTTCCTAATACGTCCTGCAACCAAAAACCTAGTGGTACTCGCGCATATGTGTATTCACCACCGACAATCAGAATGACGCAATGCACAAAGATTAGCGAATAGAGCAAGCCTGTCAGTGGATATCGCTGCCAAGTTGAAATCAAAATCGGGATGCCAATGATCACTGGCATCACCTCCAACAACCATGTCAGCCGGTCATATGGTTGCATACCACTCAATAACAACAAACCAAGCAGAATCAAAACAGCCAATATCAAGCGAAGTGGGTAAGGCATATAAACCTCAAAGGTTAGCTGCTTCCTATGGCAATCAGCTACGGCGGGTAGCGCCAAGGACTGCGCCAAAGGTTACCAATATCACTCCGCATATCGCCAACGGCGTCAGTGTCTCACCGAGTAGTGGAACCGCCGCAATCGCCGTGATACCAGGTACCAATGCAAGCATCAGACTCGCTTTGTGGGGGCCAATGGTGTGATTAGCATAGTTGTAGAAAACACCAGCCATGGTCGCTGCAATAATCCCCTGATAGAAGCCTTGAAGGAGAATCGACCCCAGCGGTGCGCCCCAAAGATGCTTGGGGAGAAAGAGTCCATAGACGGGCAAATAGATCAGACCCGACAGTCCGACCATCATGACAGTTGTCTCGATAGGTTTGAGTTGCCAGCGTCGCATCAAGAGGCCGGCGATCGCCCATGCAGTGGCGGCAGAAAGAAAACATAGATCGCCGATCCACTGACGACTACCCGCATCGAGATGCGTAAAACTTTGCAGCCCAATCAACACAATCCCAGCCAACGCAATCGACAAGGAAAGCAAGGCACGCCCGCTTGGTCGCTGATTGAGTGCCAACCATGCGATAAGCGCAGTGGCAAAAGGAATCCCGCCGTTGACCAACACACCCGCATGGGCAGCCGGCGCAAGGGAGAATCCGATATAGGCAAGCAAGGCGTAACCCATGCCACCAAAGCAGGCGACAACAAAATATTGAGTCAAGCGGCTACGGTTGATGTCGCGCATCGTGCGATAAAACAAAGGCGACAATACCAGTCCAGCCACACCGAAACGCAAGGCGGCGATATCAAAGGGCGTCAGCTCACTTCTGCCGCCAAGGCGCGACACGATGTTGAAGCCCGACCAGCAGCAGACAACAATGAGAGCGGCAAGATAACCCCGGCGGAGGCTCACGCGATGTCGATGCTAGAACTTGGAAAACTGGATGCCCAGCTTGCGCTCAATGCTTTCGCCAAGGCGCGGACCGATGCCAGGCAGGAGTGATCGCAGATTACCGGGCATCTGACGCAGCCCCTCACGCATTTCCTTCAACAACTGTTGGCCGCTGGTATCGTCAAGCCCTGCTGCCAATGCCGCACGACAGCGCACCACCGACTCAACCAGCCCATCGGTCAGCATGTCGAGGCCATCGTCATAGGCTTCTCTAAGCAAGACAATCAGCTGGTCATAGGTGATCAGCAAATCGCGCAGCTCAGCGGCCGCCTGTCGTGCCGGAATACCCCGCTTGGGAGGGCGCTTGAAAGGAAGAACGTTATTGCTTTCCATGGATCACAGACTCGCAGAATACTTATTGTTATTGCTATCTTAAGCCGCCACACCAAAAAGTGCGCCAACGCCTGCCGTAAGCGCCATGGCAAGCGCTCCCCAGAAAGTCACACGCAAGGCCGAGGCCAAAACGGGTGCGCCACCGGCGCGAGCCGCAACAATGCCGAGCAGCACAAGGAACAACAACGAACTGATGGCAAGGCCCCACATAAGCGCGGCAGGGGGTAGAACCAAGACCATCAATACCGGCAACAAAGCACCTGCAGCGAAGGCTGCCGCCGATGCGAGCGCAGCACTCACCGGCTGCGCAGCCAGCGTGTCGGAAATGCCAAGTTCGTCGCGCGCATGTGCAGTCAGCGCGTCATGGGCCATCAGCTGGGTGGCCACATTGGCGGCCAGTGCAGAATCAAGTCCGCGCGCAATGTAGATATCTCTAAGCTCGGCATGCTCCTGGCTGGGATTGTCAGCCAGCTCTGCGCGCTCGCGCGCAAGGTCAGCATTTTCGGTGTCAGCCTGCGAACTGACCGAAACATATTCGCCTGCAGCCATAGACATGGCTCCAGCCACTAGGCTAGCGACACCAGTAACGACAATAGTGTGTGTCGCCGCACCTGTCGCTGCCACACCAAGAACCAAGCTGGCAGTTGAAACGATGCCGTCATTTGCGCCCAGCACAGCAGCACGCAGCCAGCCAGATCGGTGGGTTCGGTGTCGTTCGCTATGTCGCATAGTCAATATCAGGGGTGGCATCCGGGGCGAGTCAGGCTATTATCAGCCTTGCTGTATCCCCAACCACATAGTGAATAGAAAAATCATGGCATCGACACTTGTAACCGCCTCAATAGGCAATGTTCCCTACACCGTCACACTGACTGATGGTGCCCACAAATGGCTAGGCGATGCTACAGCCGAACACGGTGGCGCCTATGCCGGTCCTACGCCACACAGCATTCTGCTGTCCTCACTGGGCACTTGTACAGCCGTGACACTAACCATGTATGCTGGCCGTAAAACATGGCCCTTGGAAGGCGTAGAAGTCATTCTGGGGTACGCCAATGAAGCGCCGGGCACCACCACGATCACACGTGAAATTCACGTCAAGGGTGCACAACTGGATGCAGAGCAACGCGAGCGCCTGCTTCAAATCGCTAACGCGTGCCCAATCCACAAGATCCTACTTGGCGAAATCAAGATCGAGTCCACACTTGCCGCCTAAACAGGCGAGAAGCCTGCGGCGATAGCCTCAGTCAGCGACGACGACACAGTTACGCCCAGCTGCCTTGGCCTGATACATGGCCTTGTCAGCCTGGGCGAGTAGTTCAGCCAGTGTGACGCTGTTATTGACCTGATCAAGGCAATACACACCGATACAAGCCGTCACCACGACACCGCTGCTGGCGGGCGTTGCAGCAATTGATTGACGCAAACGCTCTGCAATTACGACCGCGCCTTGGCGTGCGGTTTCCGGTAACAGCACCACAAACTCCTCGCCACCATATCGAGCGAAAATATCTGAAGCACGTAGACACTGATCTGCGACCTGTTTGACATGCTGAAGCACAGAGTCACCCGCTTGATGGCCGTGGGTATCATTGATTTGCTTAAACTTATCCAAATCAAGCACCATCACTGACAAGGGCTTGCCATTTCTCACGCTGCGCTGAAGTTCGCGCTCAGCAAGACTAATAAAAGTGCGACGGTTATAGGCTTCAGTGAGTGAGTCAATCATCGCCAGACGCGTTACCGTCTCACGCTGTTGAGATTCAATCAGCAAGATGAAACCAAACATAAAGGTAAAACGGAAAACAAAGAAGCTGAGGAACGTGAGGCTTTGCTCTGAGGTTTTCGCATCCACAAGGCATGGCGTAGGCCCACCTAAATAGAGGTCAATTCCGCGCAATATCAGCACCACGCCGCCAAGAAAGCCGCTGGCGCCGATCAAAAGGCGCAAAGGGTTGCGATACCCCCGTTGCCACAATGTGATTGCTGCAGCGACCAAGACCTGAACTGCGGCGATCAAATTCCCGCCCATTTGACGGGTAGCCGGATCTGCTGGTACAAAAATGATAAAAACTAAAGCCACACCTATGGGCCACCATGGCCAGCCGTAACGCCGCGTTACGCCGAAATGCATAGCCAGTGCCGTGACCATCATGCTGTAACTCACGCTCAGCGCGAGAAACCCAATCAAGGGCAAAGGACCGCCACAGTTGCCAAGCAACCCCCAACCGACCGCCTGAACGAACAGGCTTGCGATCCAAGTCCTCAAAACTGACGTCAGTCGCCCTCGAAATGCGGCTAGCATCAGTGAGCCCACCAGCAAGTTGCCGATGATGAATACGATTAGCAGGGTACGGGTATCGAGACTTAACACGTCAATGATGAAGTGGAATGATGGCCGGTAAGCGGCAAGCGAACGTCAGGGTGAAAGGGCGAGAAACCGTAGGAAAATGAGAAAAATGGCAACTTGCGATTATAGCCCGCTGTCGTGCAGAGTTTATGACACTTCAGGTTTTTGAGGGCTTTACAGCACCTGCATCGTCCGCAACGAAACGATCATTCCGACTACAAGCACGAGTACACCGAAACTGCATTGCAATACCCGCGTACTCAAACGTGTAATCCAAAGGCGCCCAAGTATCATGCCAATAACAGCGGCAAGCACGAATGGCAAAGCCATATCCACAGAGACAGGTACGCCGTGATAACTGGCCAATAGCAAGCTGCCCGTTGCCACCATCGCCATTACTAACAACACGGTAGCAATCACTCCTCGCAGAGGAATATCCGTCAAGCGGCGCAACATAGGCACCATAAAAAAAGCCCCACCCACACCCAATAAACCCGTCAGAAAACCGGTTACTGCCCCTACTCCACCAATTAAACCGACGGTGAGCCAATTCCAAGATAACTTGCCGGTCTTCCAGTCCATGTGACACAAAGCGGCATTGTTCTCATCCGCAACGCGTGCGTCATAACGCAAACATCCCTGCAATTGGCGCACGCCGATATACAGCAAGATCAATGAAAACAAACCGCTGAGGGTTTTAGGGTGGAATTGCTGAGCGAGCTGAATCCCGAGCGATGAAAAAGGGAGGGCAACAATTGCCATCAAAATTGCCGCCTTATAACGCGCCAAGCCTTGCCGTAAGGCGCCAATTGCGCCAACACTGGCACTCAGCGCAACAGCCAGCATTGCCAAAGGTGCGGCTTCAGCGACGCCCCAATGCATGACGAGCATCAAACCCGGCACAGCCAACACACCGCCGCCCGCCCCAGTTAAGCCCATCAGGACACCAACAACCAACCCAAGTAGTGTCATGCCGACCATGGCTCAGGCGCCCTTGGCTTCCGGCTTTTCTTCACGTTGCTCAAACCAACGTAGCACCTCACCACACGTTTTCTTTGTCTCCGCCTCGCCGGCGGCCTCGATCTTAGTTATCGATGTACTGATGGCTTTCTCGATTTTTTCTTCGATGCTGATCTGATCACGCACAGCCTCGCTACGAATAAAGGCATCGCCCAAGCGCACAACAGACTCGTTGCGTACCTTCCACTTGCGCAACAAGGATGGATATTTCTCGGCGAAATCGGGTAATCGAGCAGCACAGATTCCCGCGAGTGCGCTCTTTTCAAGATAATCAAGATACAAGGCGCGATCTGCTTCAGCGGTTGTCACTTGTGCGTTGGCACCTGAGGCCAGCAATATTGCGTGGAGTAAGAAGAGAAAAAGTTGCTTCATGGGGCTCGTTACGGTCGATGCATTAGCGCACTGTAGGGGGCGCAGCAACACAAAATAATTTGTGCGAGACTGCGACACATTCTTCACTGAGATTATCGCTCATGCTTGAACGCTTCAAAGTTGTCTGGGCCCAATGGCGCCATCTAATTGTGCTGGGTAGTTTTTTGATTGCCTACATGATCGGTTTTCGTTACTGGTCTACTTATCAGGCTGACCAGCCGATCGTGGCCGACTACCAGCGGTATGTCACTTATTTAGTTGAACACTCACCCAAGGCTCGCGCCTATGAGGAGACTTATTTCAAGGAACAGAATCGCCTGACCATTGCTTCGCGTCATTTCGAGCATGTCTGCGCAGTCATGACCGCACTTGCGATTGAGGACGGCTTTGTACTGGCGCACTATCCCGACTTTCCAGCGCAATGGTGCTTTGAGCGATCAGCCTTCTTCAGCGAATTCCTACAGCCGAAATAGGCGGCCTTAAAGGTTTGCCATCATCTGACGCAAATCAGCGGCACGGGACTTTTCAGCTGGGGTATAGCCTGGGTAGTTGAGGATGAAATCTTTGGCTGCGCGAAGGGCAGCCATTAACTTAGCCTCGTTACGTTGCGGGGTAATGGCGGCTTCAATCGCCATTTCGTTTTTGCGAATCAGTTTGAAATACGCCGTACTCATAGGTTTCTTCCTTTGCCCCGCGACCTAGGGCTTGGCAGATTGCAACAGGCGATCCGTGGCATCCACTATGCGCCCTCTAGAAACAGAGTCAAGCTGCAATAAAGTCTGAATAGAACCCAATTTAGGGCTGGATTCTGACGACGGCGATGTGCGAGACTAGGGGTCTGTTTTTAACTAATCACCGCTACCGCACGGAGAAGTCGCATGTCGTTCAGCACCGATGCTTGGGCCTTGAACAGCGCCCGCTACGAAACCATTCGCACCATGCCGTTCAACCAGGAGTTAGCCAATGGCACCCTGAGCCGCGAACGCTTCCAGCACTACATGATCCAGGATGCGCACTACCTCATTGCCTTTGGCCGTGCCCTTGCTGTGGCTGCTGCCAAGGCCGATGATGCCGATGGACTTGTGCAGTTCTCACATGCTGCAGAGGTCGCAGTGATTGTTGAGCGCAGCTTACACAGTGACTTTATGACCCAGTTTGGGGTATCGCCAACCACCTTTGCCGCAACCCCACTCTCACCGGCATGTGATCATTACACCAGCTATTTAATCAGTACCGCCTGGAGTGCCTCCTACCCGGTGGCGCTGGCTGCCCTGCTCCCTTGCTTCTGGATTTACGCTGAAATCGGGCGCGACATTCATGCGCGTGCTGCAAAGCCCAATGCCTACCAAGCTTGGATCGACACGTACGCGGGTGAGGACTTTCATGCTGCCGTGCGCGGTGTGATTGACACCGTGGATCGTGTGGCGCTCACAGCGAGCCCGTCCACCATCGCTGAAATGCACAAGGCCTTCACGCGCGCAACACAACTTGAATGGATTTTTTGGGACTCGGCATATCGGCTTGAACAATGGCCACTTTGAGGCAAGGACAGGGCAGATAAACGGCGCTATGTGCGTTTTCGCACAGACCGGAATGGATTACGCGGTCACACTCGGTCAGGATCACCGGTACAGCTCGCCGGCACCGATCCCTATCAAACCTAAAGGATGCGTATCCAATGAAGAACCGCCACTATCGTAATGCCCTGAATCTTGTTCTGGCCGGTGCCATCGCCGCCGCTCTCCTAGGTTGCGGCAAGGAAGAAGTTGTCATTCCAGTCGTAGATGACAATGTCCTGACAGCAACCGTTAAAGATGCATTGGCAGCCGATCCGGAGCTGAAAGGCCTGAACATCAAGGTCGCAGCGCATGCTGGCGTCGTTGAACTCAGTGGGATGATTGATAGCTACCCACAGATGGATCGTGCCATCAACACCACACGTAGCATTACGGGTGTGAGAAGTGTTGACGATAAAACGGTGAAGCGTGAGTCAGCAGCGGCACCTGCCGCAGTAGAACCTACGCCTGCTGCAACACCGTCCACACCAGAAGCCCCAGCGGCGAAGTAAAGCCCTATGCGTGACAGACCGCCTCACGGCGGCTGTCGCGTTTCACGAAGACACCACTTGTGAGCAGGTCAGTCCGGTGTTAAGGTGAAACTACTCGGCATGAACACTCTGCCTCCTATGCGCCCTGCGGGGAAAGGCTTGCATGCCCACCCTCGCTTCATCGGCCGAGAACCACACACCTTTGCGCAATAACCGTATCCTCAGCGCTCTGCCTGCGCATGAGCACGCACGCCTATTGCCACATCTTGAGTATGTCGAAATGCCTGTGGGTTGGGTCATTTGCGAACCCGGCATTCAATTTGAGTGGATTTACTTTCCTATCGACAGCATCGTTTCCTTGCTTTACATGATGGAAAACGGCGCTGCTGCTGAAATTGCCATCACTGGCAATGACGGCATGGTTGGCATTGCACTCTTCATGGGGGGGGAAAGCACCACTAGCCGGGCCATCGTTCAGCATGCGGGCCATGGGTATCGCTTACGCGCCAAAATTCTCAAGAGCGAATTTGCTTTAGGAGAACAACTCCAATATTTGGCATTGCGCTACGCACAAGCACTGCTCACCCAAATGGCGCAGACCACTGTCTGTAATCGGCACCACTCTCTTCAACAGCAATTCTGTCGTTGGCTCCTATTGCGACTCGATCGTATGCAAGGAAATCAACTACTCATGACACAGGAGCAGATTGCCAACACCTTGGGCGTACGACGCGAAGGCATTACCGAAGTTGCAGGACGCTTACAAGAGGAAGGGGGAATTCGTTACAGTCGCGGTCGTATTACCGTGGTGGACCGTCACGCTCTGGAACAAAGGGTGTGTGAATGCCATGCCGTGGTGCGTAGTGAATATGCTCGTCTTTTTCCGCCTTGATGGAAAGCCCTGCACCTCCGACTTGAGCCGAAAGCAAGGCAGCACTATTATGTCTCACCCCCTTCATTTGCTGCCTAGCCATGAGCGAGACCTCACAACGTATTGAAGCCCGTACCAGCATCCTCGGCGAAGGCATGCTGATTCGCCGCGCCCTGCCTAGCCGCGAAAAGCGCATGATTGGCGCCTGGTGCTTTCTCGATCATGCGGGCCCCGTCGATGTCAGTCAGGGCGAGGGCATGCGCGTTGGACCCCATCCGCATATAGGACTACAAACGTTCTCATGGTTAATCGAGGGCGAGGTCCTGCATCGCGACAGCCTCGGTTATGAGCAGCTACTTCGCCCCGGTCAAGTAAATCTGATGACAGCAGGCCAAGGTATTTCACACTCCGAAGAGTCGCCTGCACAACGCCCACCAACGCTGCATTTAGCACAGTTGTGGATCGCTTTGCCCAATAGCCACCGCCATTGCGCACCGGCTTTTCAGCATTACCCAGATTTACCGAAATTTGCAGCCGGTGGCTTCACTGCGACACTCCTCGTCGGCGAACTAAATCAGCATACCTCTCCCGTCGCTGTGCATAGCCCACTCCTTGGACTGGATCTGAACTCCAGCTCTGCAGCCAGTGCAGTCATCTCACTGCGTCCCGACTTCGAATACGGCGTACTGGTCCTCGAAGGCAATGTCGAGATTACCGAAGCAACTCACAGCGAAGCCCTTGCCAGTGGCACCCTGCTCTTCCTGCCGCCCGGACAGAGCGAGCTGGATCTGCACTGCAAGGGCGCTGCACGTGTACTTCTGATTGGCGGCACGCCATTCGAGGAAAACGTATTGCTGTGGTGGAATTTTGTTGGCCGCACACGCGACGAAATCGCCGCTGCGACAGCGACCTGGAACGGTCGCACCGGTGCAGATACGGTCTTTGGTGAGGTTGTTGGCTATATAGGCGATTCGCTGGTCGCGCCCGCCGTTCCTGCGGAAATTCGTAGCTCGCGTTAAGCGGAGGTTTTGCCCTGAGCAACGTTCAGGGTGGCAATGAACTGCCCCAACAACACCAGCCCGGTCGGCCACACGCCCAGCTTGGCCGCACTGCCGATATGGCCGGCATCACCGACATCGGCAAGCATTGCGCCCCATGCAGTGGCAAATTCACTGGCCCGCTCAAAGCTCACCCGTTCGTCGTTATGACTAGCAATGACCAATGCAGGGAAAGGAAGCGGCTCAAGAATCACCGGTGCAAATCCAACGGCGGGTGTGCCACCCTTGCCTTCGAAGCGATCAATATCGGTCGTGGCGACGAGAAAGGCACCAGCAACCTGATTGACAAGTGCAGGATTTTCCTTCGCCCAGCGTACGGTCAGACAGGTTCCCAGACTGTGTCCAACCAACACCACCGGCTTCTTTGCTGAGCGCACCGCTTCACTCAATCGGTCCGCCCACGCACGGTAAACCGGGAGTTCCCAGTTTTCTTGCAAGACGCGACGAAACTCCGGGAAGGCACGCTGCCAGAAGGTCTGCCAGTGATCGGGGCCAGCCCCGCCCACACCCGGCAGGATCAAGACATCAAAATCCTCAAGACGCCTCATCCTCGACCTTTCTGTATAAACGCGCCCATTCGTCGGGCAAAGGGTTAGTCGTGAGCTTACTGCCCCCGCGACCATACCAGTAACTGGCATTGCCGAGATCACCTTCTACCCGATGCAGATAGCCGTGGATCAAACACGACAGACTGTCGGCGTGCACTTGCACCAGCGCATGTGAGGTTTCCCAATCGCCTGCCTTAGCAAGATCTAATACTTTTTTGTGATCGCACTTCATTGCAAATTTCCTAGCGTGTTTCGACGTGATAAGTCACGTCAAGCGTATGTACTACACCCGGTGCCAACGTGATCTTGTTATCCCAAGCATTGGCCGACTCAACGCACAGCATCTGCCGCCAACCATCAGGCTGCCCCAGATCGCCCATACGGTTGGCCTTGTCGGTCCACGGGTTCCACACAACGGTAGTGAGGCTACCGCCCTTAGTAATATGAATCCGCCGCGCATAGCCGGGGTCTTCAATCACCGTTGCAACATCACTGTTGATATAGACACGATCGGTCTCCGCGCTGAACTGAATAGGTCCCGTCTGCAGCTTTTTTTCTACGCCGCCCACTGTGTCCCAATACTCACCACCTTCCAGGCCATGGACAGTCACCGCCTCGATATCGCTGATGTTGAAATAGGTATGGAGTGCCTCGCCAAGCACAAATGGTGTCATGCCACTGTTTTGTGTTTCTAGCTGCATGCGCAGCGACTCACCCAAGGTGACCGTGAGGCTGAGGTTGGCTGAATGGGGCCAGATCGTTTCATGCGCAAGATCATGTTGCAGGGCCAGCGTGATTGACACTTCTCCTTGCGTGTTCAAGTCACTGTCCGTGACCGACCACTGCGCAATACGTGCAAAGCCATGTGCAGGCAGCGATGGATCGGTCGCATGCGGACCAAACCAGGGCCAGCAGACAGGCACCCCACCACGAATCGACTTGCCGGCAGCAAAACGCGCTTGTTTCGACATCCACAATACCGGCTCAGCGCTGGATGACGACTGCCAGCTGAGCAGATGACCACCCTGCAGACTCAGCGCTGCTGTCCCTGCCGCGGTGGTCATTCGAGCGAACAGCAAGCCGCTTGGATCCTGCTCAAAAATCAATGCGCCCGGAATTCCGAACGTGTGGTTCAACCCTGCTTCAGTCACCATTGCGCTTGTCGTCCTTACCTGTGATGCAGCGATTGTAGTGGCTATCATGCATTACTGGGAGATCGCAAAAGTATGCGTAGGCTGATCTTGAACTTCCTGCACAGCGCCTGCTAAGCTGTGCCCATGAATGCCTCTTCACGCCCGACCACACTATCCACTGAAACCAACCCACGTGGTGCTGCCCTTTGGCGTGAACGGCTCGATCTACTGCTCGAGTCGACGGGTGAAGGCGTATTTGGTGTGGACATGCAAGGCAATTGCATCTTCATCAACCGGGCGGCGGCTGAGATGATCGGCTACTCGCCGGAAGAAGCCCTGCATCAAAACATGCATTACCTGATCCATCACTCACACAATGATGGCAGCCACTATCCGGTTGAGCAATGTCCGATTTTCCATGCGTTCAGCCACGGTTTGCCTTGCCACATTGAGGACGAGGTCCTGTGGCGCAAGGACGGAAGCTCCTTTCAGGCGGAGTACACCTCACATCCGATTATTGAGCATGCGCCAGATGGCCAGGATGTGATCCTAGGCGCCGTTGCGACGATCAAAGACATCAGCGAACGCAAGCAAGCTGAAGCGCTGCTCAAACAAACCAATGATGAGCTGGAACGACGGGTCAATGAGCGCACCGTTGAGCTGACCAATGCGCTGGCAGACCTGCGCCAGCTGGCGGCGTATCTAGAAACCGTACGCGAGACTGAGCGTACGCGCATCGCGCGGGAAATCCATGACGAACTAGGGTCGCTCCTTGTGGCCTTGAAAATGGATGTGAACTGGCTGGAAAAGCGCATGGATGACCGCCCATCATTAGCACAAAAGTGTCAGGGCATGGGCAGACTCATTGATACCGCTGTCGATAATGTTGGGCGCATCATCACCGACCTACGCCCCAGCATTCTCGACCATCAGGGATTATGGGCAGCCTTGAACTGGCAAGCGCAAGAACTCATTAACAGCGCTGAGCTGCAATCCGATGTGCAGATGCATATTGCTGCGGGCGTCACGCCACCTGAGCGCAGTCAGGCCACGGCTGTCTTCCGCATCTTTCAGGAAATGCTCAGCAATGTCGCTCGCCATGCCAAGGCAAGTGCCATCTCGATTCGCGTCCTGGTCGATCAGCCACCGCAACCCGTGCTGTACATTGAAGTGCGGGACGATGGCGTAGGCGCCACATATGAAGCACTCAACAGCCCGCAAAGCTATGGTGTCGTGGGTATGCGAGAACGCGCTGCCCACTTTGGCGGCAAACTCACGATTGACGGCTTGCCTGGGCAAGGCACGTGCGTGAAGCTGGTCATGCCGCTCATGAGTGAACAGGAAACAGCATGAGCAAGAAAACCATCAAGGTACTCGTCTGCGACGATCATCTGATCGTACGTCAAGGCATTAAGCAGATTCTCGCTGATGCCGATGATATCGAGGTGGTCAGCGAAGCCAGCAATGGGCCTGATGCGATTCGGCTGGTCCGCGATGCCGACGGCAAGATGGATGTCGTTTTGCTCGACATTGCCATGCCGCAGCGCGATGGTCTGGATATGCTCAAACAGTTCAAGAGCGAATTTCCGAAACTACCTGTGCTGATCCTCAGTACCTATTCTGACAAGCAATACGCTGTCTTCAGTCTCAAGCTCGGCGCAGCTGGCTACCTGAACAAGAGTGCAGACTCCGAGCAGATGATTGCGGCAATTCGCAAGGTTGCTCTGGGCGGACTCTTTATTACCCCCTCGGTCGCAGAACTGCTTGCCTCCTCGGTAGGGGCTGGCCCTGCTGACAAAGGGGACAAGCCGATTCAAGAACTGCTCTCGCACCGCGAACACCAAGTGTATTTATTGTTATCGCAAGGCCATAGCGTGGGTGAAATTGCCACGCAACTTGCGCTGTCATCGAATACGGTCAGCACCTATCGCGCACGCATCCTTGAAAAGACCGGCGTTCGCAATGATGTTGAACTTGCGTTGTATGCCGTAAGACAAGCCAGCGCAACCGAGTAGCCCCATGTAGGGCTAGCCCTACAAGGTATCGTCGCTGCCCCACGTAAAGTCGCGGCGCTGCACGATAGTCCGCCCTCGTGCGGCTCCCTATGATGACTCCATCATTCACTGGGAGATCGCCATGAGCCGCTTCTTTGATCCGTACGACGCCAACAAGCCCCTGCACATCGGTTGTAGCTGTGGTCATCACGGCAGTCAAGCCGAGCACGATGCCGTCACTGAAACGCAATCGGCAGTCGATCAGCTGCGTGCACGCAGTGAGACTGCAGAGTTTGAACAGTACTCGAACGAGTTCATTGAAGCCACGCTGATCAAGGCCATCTTCCCGCACGATCAGACGCGCCGTAACTTCCTTTCTGCAGTTGGAAAAACCACGGCTATGGCAGCCATTGCCAGCGTGTTCCCCATGGCCAGCCTGCAAGCCATGGCTGCGCAGGACAAAGGGGCTATTGAGAAGAAGCAGTTGAAGATTGGCTTCATTCCAATCACCTGTGCTACCCCGCTGATCATGGCCCATCCACTGGGCTTCTATAAGCAGCAAGGGCTGGATGTCAGCGTGATCAAGACAGCAGGCTGGGCGCTGATCCGCGACAAGATGCTCAACAAGGAATATGACGCGACCCACTTCCTGAGCCCGATGCCGCTTGCCATCTCCTTGGGTGCGGGAGCGCAGGCCACACCGATGAATGTGGCCACCATTCAGAACACCAATGGACAAGCCATCACACTGTCACTCAAGCACAAAGATAAGCGTGACCCGAAAACCTGGAAGGGATTCAAGTTCGCGGTGCCCTTCGAGTACTCGATGCACAACTTCCTGTTGCGTTACTACGTCGCAGAAGCCGGGCTCGATCCAGACAAAGACATCCAAATTCGTGTAGTTCCGCCACCCGAAATGGTCGCCAATTTGCGCGCCGGCAATATCGACGGCTTCCTCGGGCCTGACCCCTTCAATCAGCGTGCCGTGTTTGAGGAAGTGGGCTTCATCCACCTGCTCACTAAGGAGCTGTGGAACGGCCACCCCTGCTGCGCCTTTGGTACCTCCAGCGAATTCATCCAGCAGAATCCGAATACTTTTGCCGCGCTTTACCGCGCTGTACTTACGGCTGCCGCGATGGCTCGCAAAGCCGAAAACAAGGAACTCATCGCCAAGGTCATTTCGCCACAGGCCTATCTCAACCAGCCTGAGGAAGTCATTGCACAGGTGCTGACCGGTAAGTTTGCCGATGGTCTAGGCAATATCAAGAACGTGCCCGACCGTGCCGACTTCGACCCGATTCCGTGGCAGAGCATGGCCGTATGGATTCTGTCGCAGATGAAACGTTGGGGCTACATCAAGGGCGATGTGAACTACAAGCAAATCGCTGAAAAAGTATTCTTGCTCACCGACGCCAAGAAGTACATGAAGGAATTGGGCATGCCAACCCCTGCTGGCGCTTACGAAAAGTTCAGCGTCATGGGCAAACCCTTTGATGCTGACAAAGCCGATGCCTACGTGAACAGCTTTGCAATCAAGCGCACTTGATACTGACCAAGCTGTGCTGACATTTCACACCCTAGTGCTGACCACACCCGCCCATTACGGGCGGGTACGGCGGGCCCGCGTGATGGCACCCGATATGAAAGACCCTGTATGAAGCACCTTTCCTTACGAACTAAAGCAGGCGTGTTATCCGCCTTGATCTTTGCGCTGATTCTAGGCGTCTGGCACTTCTCGACATTACCCAAGTCCGCGGTAACGCAATACACGCCCGAGCAAGTCGAGTATATGAAGTTGATGGGCAAAGACCCAGCAAAGCAAGAGGCCAGTAGCAAGTCTGGCTTCCCCACGCTCGCCCAAATGGGTGCAGTGGTCGTACGCCATGTCTCAGACCCCTTCTTCGACAATGGCCCCAACGACAAGGGCATTGGCGTTCAACTGGCCTATTCGCTCGGTCGCGTCGGCCTTGGCTATCTGCTTGCCGCCTTGGTGGCCATCCCCTTCGGGTTCTTGATCGGTATGTCGCCGCTGATCTACCGGGCACTTGACCCCTTCATTCAAGTCCTCAAACCGATCTCGCCACTCGCGTGGATGCCGATTGCGCTCTACACCATCAAGGACTCGACCATCTCCGGCATTTTCGTGATCTTCATTTGTTCGGTGTGGCCCATGTTGATCAACACCGCTTTTGGTGTCGCCAGCGTTCGGCGCGACTGGCTCAACGTTGCACGCACATTGGAAGTTCGCCCGTTCCGACGCGCCTTTGAAGTCATCCTGCCTGCAGCAGCCCCCACCATCCTCACCGGTATGCGCATCAGCATGGGCATCGCTTGGTTGGTGATCGTAGCTGCCGAGATGTTGGTAGGCGGGACCGGCATTGGCTACTTCGTCTGGAATGAATGGAACAACCTGTCGCTGCCGAATGTGATCTTTGCCATTCTGGTCATCGGCCTCACGGGTATGGCTCTCGATGCCGTATTCGCCAAGCTGCAAAAGGCGGTGACCTATGTTGAATGAGCCTATTTTGAAGAACGAATCGTTTCTCCAAGTTGCCGACCTGAGCAAGTCCTATCCGGGTGCGGATGGCAAGCCCGGCGAGGCCGTATTCGAGGGCGTCAATTTCGGTATCGAGCGTGGCCAGTTTGTCTGCATCATCGGCCATAGCGGTTGCGGCAAGACCACCATCCTCAATGCCCTGGCTGGGCTCGAAACTGCCAGCGCCGGCACCATCATCATGGCCGGGCGCGAAGTGGCAGGCCCCAGTCTCGATCGCGGGGTCGTGTTTCAAGGGCACGCCCTCATGCCATGGCTGACCGTGCGCAAAAACATCGCGTTCGCCGTGCGTTCCAAGTGGCCTGAATGGAACAAGGCGGAGGTGGATGCGCATGTCGAAAAATATGTCGCGATGGTGGGACTCTCCCATGCCATCGACAAAAAACCCTCAGCCCTCTCAGGCGGGATGAAGCAACGAGTTGGCATTGCACGTGCGTTTGCCATCCAGCCCAAGATGCTGCTGCTGGATGAACCGTTTGGCGCACTGGATGCGCTCACACGGGGCACCATTCAGGATGAGCTCTTGCGTATCTGTCGCGAGACGCAACAAACCGTTTTCATGATTACGCACGATGTGGATGAAGCCATTCTGCTGGCCGACAAGATATTGCTCATGAGCAATGGTCCGCGGGCCCGCGTTGCCGAAATCGTAGTTAATACCCTGCCGACCAGCCGCACACGTAGCGGCATGCATCATGACCCGCAGTACTACCGCATCCGAAACCACCTGGTGGATTTCCTCGTACAACGCGCAGCCAAGCTTTCGCATGGTCAGGCGCCCCTAGTACCGCACATTGTTTCCCCCGGCCTCGATTCCGCCGAGACCGATAACCACCCCCAGCTCGTCAAGAAAAAGGAGTCAGCATGAAGCGCATGGAACTCACCCTCACCCGTAATGACATCACTGAAATGATCATTGAGGCCCGTATCAAGAAAGGCCTCAAGTGGAAGGATGTCGCCGCCGAAGTTGGCCTGTCGAAAGAATGGGTCACGGCTGCTTGCCTCGGCCAAATGACCTTTACCGCCGAGCAGGCCGCAAAGATCATCAAGATCTTTGGCCTGCCTGATGAAGCCGCCCCTTTCCTGCAGACGGTACCGTACAAGGGCTCGCTGCCCACTGCTGTACCAACTGATCCACTGATCTATCGCTTCTACGAACTGGTGCAAGTCTATGGCACTACCTTCAAGGAGCTGATTCATGAGGAGTTTGGCGATGGCATCATGAGCGCCATCGACTACAAGATGGACCTCAGTCGTGTCGCTGACCCGAATGGCGACCGCGTACAGATCGTCCTCTCGGGTAAGTATCTCGCTTACAAGACTTACTAAATCTCCCCCAATACGCCGGCCAGTGCCGGCGTATTTCATTCTGCAACACCCGGCACATAAGAAATTCGCTGCATAGATTGACAGTCTACTTAGCGAAAACGTTTAATAGACCAACCGTTCTACTTTGGATGATTGGTCATGCGAACATCTAGCCGCCCCACCCCCGCCAAAGACGCACTCCTTGAAGCTGCGTGCAGCCTGTTTTATACGCAAGGCATTCGTGGGACCAGTATCGAATCCATACTGGACCGTGCTGGCGTTGCTCGACAAAGTCTCTATCAACACTTTGAGTCAAAAGATGGCCTTGTCGCTGCCTTTCTGACCCTCCGCGATGAGCGCTGGTGCGGATGGATGAACGATTTTGTGATGACCGCTAGTGCCGATCCACTTGAGCGTGTATTTGCCATCTACGATTTTCTCGACGACTGGTTTCGTCAGGCCGACTTCTGTGGCTGTGCCTTTATCAACACCGCAGCGGAATACAGCAATCCAGACCATCCTTTTCATGTGTTATCAGCACGACATAAGGCACGCGTTCTGCAAGACATCGAAAACTTGTGCCATGCAGCCAATCTGCCCAGCTCTCCTGCGCTGGCCAAACGCCTTGCCTTGCTGATGGAAGGCGCCATCGTGACTGAGCAAGTCACGCCGGGCAGCGGTGCGGCACAAGAAGCCAAAGCCATCGCTCAAATACTGATCCAGCAATCCCCGCAGCCGTCTCAACACACACCCCGTAAAACCACCAGGAGAAACCTATGAGTACCGCACCGAACATTCGCCCACCGCTCCCTCCCTTCACCGCCGAAACTGCGGCACAAAAAGCCCGTGCTGCTGAAGACGGCTGGAACTCACGCGATGCCGTCAAGGTCTCGATGGCCTACACCGAGGACAGTAAGTGGCGTAATCGCGCCGAGATTTTTCAAGGCCGCGACAAGATCGTTGAGTTTCTCACCCGCAAATGGGCACGCGAAATTGAATATCGCCTGATCAAGGAAGTCTGGGCCTACACCGATAACCGGATTGCCGTACGCTTTGCCTACGAATGGAAAGACGACTCCGGTCAGTGGTATCGCTCTTATGGCAACGAAAACTGGGAGTTCGATGCCAATGGCCTGATGCAGCAACGTCACGCCAGTATCAACGATCTACCCATCAAGGAAACAGATCGTAAGTTTCATTGGCCCATGGGCCGACGACCGGATGATCACCCAGGGCTGAGTGACCTAGGACTGTAAAGACTAACAACACCCCACGCCCGAAGAGGCACCTGAATCTAGCCGTCCTCGGCTTCAGGTGCTTCCGGCTGGTCAAAAGCAGTGCAATCGGCGACAATTACGGGCTTTATTGCACTGCTTTTACCCCTCCCGCCATGAGCGAAGCCGAAAACACGAATAACGCCCCCGTCCAGCAGGACGAAAACCACATCATCGCCGAGCGCCGCGCCAAGCTGGCCGAATGGCGTACGACCGGGCGTGCTTTCCCGAACAACTTCCGCCGCGAAAACTACGCTGGCAAGCTGCAAGAAGTCTACGCTGATAAAACCCGCGAAGAACTCGAAGCAAACCCTGTCAGCGTGCGCATTGCCGGCCGCATGATGCTCAAGCGTGTAATGGGCAAGGCTAGCTTTGCCACTATTCAAGACATGTCGGGCCGCATTCAGCTCTTTATCAGCCGCGATAATGTCGGCGAAGAGATTTACGCTGACTTCAAGCGCTTTGACATGGGCGACATCCTTGGCGCAGCAGGTAATGTCATCAAGACCAAGACAGGTGAGCTGTCGGTGCAAGTGACTGAACTGCATCTACTGACCAAAACCATTCGTCCGCTGCCAGAGAAATTCCACGGTCTGACCGACGTTGAGCAGAAGTATCGCCAGCGCTACCTCGACCTGATCACCAACGATGATTCGCGCCAGACTTTCTTTGCACGCAGCAAGCTAATCCAAGCGATTCGTGGCTACATGGTGAATCACCATTTCCTCGAAGTCGAAACGCCAATGATGCACCCCATCCCCGGCGGCGCAGCGGCTAAGCCCTTCATCACCCACCACAATGCGCTCGATCAGCAGATGTTCCTGCGTATCGCACCAGAGCTGTATCTGAAGCGCCTCGTTGTCGGCGGCTTCGAGAAGGTGTTCGAGATCAACCGAAACTTCCGCAACGAAGGCGTCTCGACCCGGCACAACCCCGAGTTCACCATGATGGAGTTCTACGAGGCTTACGCCGACTACACCATGCTGATGGACTTCACCGAAGGCCTGCTGCGCCACGCTGCGCGCGAAGCCTTGGGGACAGAAGTGTTCGAATACCAAGGTAAGCCGATTGATATGGGCAAGCCTTTCGACCGTCTGACCATTGTCGAAGCCATCAAGAAGTACAACCCCGAACTGAGCTACGAGCAACTCAACGACGAAGCGTGGCTCCGCGAGCAGCTGAAGGCCCACAAGGTCAAGATTCTGTCGCATGAAGGCATGGGCAGCCTGCAACTTAAGCTGTTTGAGGAAATTGCCGAAGGCCAGCTGTGGACCCCGACCTTCATCATCGACTATCCAGCTGAAGTCTCGCCGCTGGCACGCCGCAGCGATACAACGCCCGAAATCACCGAGCGCTTTGAGCTGTTTATGGTGGGCCGCGAAATCGCCAATGGTTTCTCCGAGCTCAACGATCCAGAAGATCAGGCAGCCCGCTTCCTCCAACAAGCGCAAGCCAAGGAAGCCGGTGATGACGAAGCGATGCACTACGACGCCGACTACATCCGTGCGCTTGAATACGGTCTGCCTCCCACGGGTGGCTGCGGTATCGGCATTGATCGCCTGATCATGTTGCTAACGGACTCGCCCGCCATCCGCGATGTCATCCTATTCCCACAAATGCGTGTTGAGTGACTGACGCAGGACTCATCACGGCGGCCGAGCAGGCGCTCGCCGCCGAGCCGCAGCAACGCACAGTCCGTGTGCGTCACGCGGGCAAGGACTACATTGCCAAGCGGCTCGCCGAAAAACCGAGACGCCTGCTGCAAACGCTGTTCATGCGTTGGCTGGTCAAGCGTATTACTGGCCAACCACTGCCACTGCGGACGCTGGCGCTGTCGGAAGCGGCGCACAGCATGCACTACGAAGCTACGCGCCTGCAAAGCCTTGCGGCGGCAGGCGCCTCAGTGCCGCACCTCGCGCACCAAACCACAGACTACCTACTGCTCGAAGATTGCGGCACGGTGGTTGCCACGCAACTGGAAGACTGGACATCGGCAATCTGGCGCGATGTGTTGTTGCGCCTTGCCAATGATCTTGGACAGCTGCATGCGCGTGGGCTATGGCACGGTGGTGCACAAATTAAAAATGTAACGCTGCAGAACGAGCGCTTCACCCGCATTGATTTTGAAGAGAACTTTGGCGAATTTTTGCCTCTGCCAGTGAGCCATGCGACGGACCTCATTCTCTTCCTCAACTCGGTGTCCTTAGCCGGGCCGATTGATGAAACGGAGTCACGCCTGCTGCTACCGCAACTGCTGAATGCCTATGCAGTAGCGCATCCTGACAATGCTGCTATCCGCCAGACACTGCAACGCACGCTTCCTTGGTTGCGGCGCCTCGTCTGCATCGCACAGCCCTTACGACGCTTTACCCGCAAGAGCCTGCTACGTATTGAAATTCTGCTCGACGTCCTCGACGGCTTTCTGCATCCACGATGATCACCCCGGCCCGCCTCGCCCTCACGGCTGACGGCATTCCCTGGTCGGCCAGCTTTAATGATGTGTACCACTCCACGGAAGGTGGGCTGGCTCAGGCAGCGCATGTCTTTCTTGGTGGCAATCAATTACCGCACGCTTGGCAGGGGCGACACCAGTTCAGCATTCTGGAAACCGGCTTCGGCCTTGGCCTCAGTTTTCTCGCCACTTGGCACGCGTGGCGCAATGATCCGCAGCGCAGTACGCGACTGCACTTCATCAGCACTGAACTGCACCCCTTCACCCGCGAAGACCTGATCACGCTGCATGCACACTGGCCTGCGTTGGCGACGCTTGCAAGTGAGCTACATAAGGCTTGGCCACCGTTGACGCCCGGCTTCCATCAGCTCTTGCTAGACGGTGGGCGCGTGACGCTCACGCTGCTCTTCGGTGATGCACTTGAGACGCTGCCGCAGCTCGTTGGCAAAGTGGATGCCATCTATCTCGATGGCTTTGCCCCGCAGAAAAATCCGCAGCTCTGGTCAGCTACGTTACTCGCCAGCGTGACCGCGCATGCCGCTCCCGGTGCCACACTGGCAAGCTGGTGCGTTGCAGGTGATGTGCGCAAGGAACTCGTCCACCTTGGCTGGACAATACAGAAGCAGCAAGGCTTTGCGCGTAAACGGCACATGCTGACAGGGCGCTTTGGCGAGCGTACGGCGCAACTACAATCAGCTTCAACAGCCCCTACTGCTATCGTTATCGGCGCGGGGATTGCAGGTTGTAGCGTGACTGAGGCATTGAGCCGTCGCGGCTGGCACGTCACCCTCATCGATCAGCATGCTGCACCTGCGCAGGAAGCCTCTGGCAACCCTGCTGGCCTGCTTCATCCGATGCTCGCGCGGGATGACAATTTGGCCGCACGCTTCTCGCGCGCCGCCTACCTCTACACGCTGCGCTTGCTGCAGCAGCTCGATCCCAAGAGCGACTTCTGGCGCGAATGCGGCATTCTGCAACTGGCCGAAGACGCGGCCGACGCCAGCGCACAGAAACGCACTTGCGCCTCACTCAATTTCCCCGCTGATTACGTCAGCTGGGTCGATCGAGACACTGCCAGTGCACATGCGGGTGCGCCAATGAGTGCGGGGGGCTGGTACTTTCCGCATGCCGCTTGGGTCAAACCGCAGACTTTTTGTCGGGCCTTACTGACAGCAGCAGAGGCGAAGACAAAGGTGGACTATCGTTTTAACATGACGGCTTCCCGCATTCACTCACATGCGGGGCAGTGGCATGTGGAAGCTGCTGACGGCACCTGTATCGCCAGTGCAGAGCATCTTATTCTTGCCAACGCGAGCGCAGCCAATGTCCTGGTGCCTGAGCTTGCCCTCACGCTACGCGCTATTCGGGGCCAATTGACCTACCTACCCACAGAAACACTTGCCCCACTCAATCACTCACTGTGCGGCACCGGCTATCTGATTCAGCCAGATCAGGCACCCATCATTCTCGGTGCGAGCTTTGTTGAGGGCGATAACGACACATCGCTCCGGGAAAGTGAACATCAGGACAATCTAGTGCGGTTGCGCGCGATGCTGCCCGACTTGACGCTGAACCTCGATCCAGCGCCGCTCGACGGCCGTGTGAGTTTCCGCAGCGCCAGCCATGACAGACTGCCTCTGATCGGCACCTTACCCGCACCTAGCTTTCGCCCCAGCCTGACATTAAGTGGCTTGCCACGACAAACTGGCTTGCACGCAACGCTAGGCTTCGGGGCCCGCGGCCTCACTTGGGCCCCCATGGCTGCAGAAGTGATTGCAGCACAGCTCAACAATGAATGCTCACCACTCGAACAAGCGC
Organism: uncultured Rhodocyclaceae bacterium; assembly: GCA_964499485.1. Taxonomy (GTDB): domain Bacteria; phylum Pseudomonadota; class Gammaproteobacteria; order Burkholderiales; family Rhodocyclaceae. The sequence goes on from CAZCLF010000002.1 coordinate 49,308, forward strand.
TATTGAAAACCATTGATCCAGCGCGCTATCAATTACGCAAAGTTCGTACGGAGAAACCGGCCTAAGCAGCAAGCCACCTGTAAGACCAGGTGTAACAATTCATTATCCCTGTCTGCCGGGCCTATGATGGGATCGTTAAACGTTCATCATCATCAAAAGGAGTCCCCTATGGAAACCCAGACTGTCCAGAAGTCTTCGCTACACCCCGTGCTCTGGATCGCCGCCATTGCCGTCACGCTTTTTAGCTTGGTCGGTATCGGCGCCGTTACTGGGCTGATTCCCACTGGCAAAAGCACCCCGGCACCCGAAGTCGCTGCACCGGTTGACGCAAAGGTTGCAGAAGTCACCCCACCTCCTGCACCAGCCCCGGCTACACCCGCACCAGCAACCAAACCCGTCGCCAAGCCAGTAGCCGAAAAGCCTGTCCATAAACCGACGACCACCTATTCAAGCAAGCCGCGCAACACGGAAACTGCGGGGAATGACGTATATCGCTCCGATGATGCACGCCCTCAAATTTGCTACACCTGCGGCACCATCACTGCCATTGTTCCAGTCACCGAAAAGGGTGAAGGTAGCGGCCTTGGCGCTGTCGCCGGGGGTGTAGTGGGCGCTATCGTCGGCAACCAAATTGGTAAGGGCAGCGGGCGCGATGTTGCCCGCATTGCGGGTATTGCCGGTGGCGCGTATGCCGGCCATCAGATTGAAAAGTCACAGCGCGGCAGCACCGTCTATGACATCAATATCCGCCTTGAAGATGGTACCTTCCAGCAAATCCGCGAGAATGCCGAGCCGGTATGGCGCATCGGTGATCGCGTGCGCATCGACAACGGCAGACTGTTGCCGCGTTAAGCCCAGGCTAATTCAGTACCAACCACCACGGCTACCTGCGGGTAGCCGTTTTTGTTTCTGTCCGGCATCGCTTAGAATCGGGGCATGGAATACAAGAAACCTTACCCCGACAGCCCCTGTGTAGCCGTGTGCTCCACCACCTTCGACGACGTCTGCCGTGGTTGCGGTCGCACTGTCATCGAAGTCGCGAACTGGATCACCTATACGCGCGAACAGAAGGATGTAATCTGGGAGCGTATTCTCGCCGAGGGTTATCCGCGGCGGAATAGCTAAGTACTACCAGCGAATTGCCGCCCTGCCCTGCTGCTGCAAAAAAGCATTAGTACGCGAGAAAGGTCGGCTGCCAAAAAAGCCACGGTGCGCTGACAAAGGGCTGGGGTGAACTGACTCGATCACCAGATGGTGCTCACCAATCAAGCTGCGCTTGGCCTGCGCATGCGCACCCCACAGAATGAACACGCGTGACTGCGCTGACTGCCCAAGGGCACGGATAATGTGATCCGTCACCGTCTGCCAGCCAACGTTTTTGTGCGAGCCAGCTTCCCCCTTGCTCACCGTCAGGCTAGTATTCAACAGCAACACCCCTTGCGCCGCCCAGTGCGAGAGATCGCCACTGTTGAGTTTTGCACCCACATCGCTTTCCAGCTCCTTAGCAATATTGCGTAAGGACGGCGGTGCCTTCATGCCCTCGGGTACAGAGAACGACAGCCCCATCGCCTGTGGTAATAAGCTGCCCATACACGCATCCTCACCGTGATACGGGTCTTGCCCAAGAATCACGACTGAGACGGCATCCGGATGCATCGCGAGAGCGCGATAACGATGTTCAGCGGCTGGGAATACTGTCTCTGGCGGCTCAATCGCCGCAACGTTGGCTTCGGCGCGCACCACATCGGCAGCCAGTTGTGGCGCGCAAAATGCCAACCATGAGGCTGGGAAAGCACTCATACCGCACCCCACGACTGCAAGGCCTCAAAGACGCGAATCGCTGCGTAGGCATCGTTGGCGGCATACACAATCTGTTGTTCGTTCAATTTAGGCAGCGACCAGTTCGAGGTTGAAATGCGCTTGGACTTCACAAAGCGCTGCTGAAAAAGAATCGCAATTGCGCCCTTGGCACCGACAGAGTTGCGATAGCCGAGCTGGCGGAAGTTTTTATCCAGGTCGACCAAATTATGCGGGTGTATCCCAAACTTATGTGCCAGTTGGCTGGTGTCATTGGCCAATCCAAACCCGATCTTGGCGATCTTGGCATCGTGCAGTAGCTCGGCCACAGCGGCCTGCGCCTGGGGGCTTCGGGTTGGGAGCAACCAAGCGCGATTCGCTACCGCGAACTGCACCAGATGCGGACCGTCTGAGGTCTCACCTTTATTGAAAGTTGGACGCGATTCGGTATCAAAGCCCAGCGCCGTATAAGTCTTAAGCTCAGCCAGTGTCTTCTCAATCAGCGGTTCTGAATCCGCCAACACAATTGAGGACCGTTGTAGCAGGGGGAACAACGGCAAGGTTGCAATCAGCTCCTTGCTTGGCGCAGAAAGTGAGGAATTCATGGCGGCAATGTGCCACGAACAGCGCTAAATCGACGAGCTGAAAACATGCCTAGATCACGGCTGTTTCAGCTTATCGGCTGCTCAGTGCTGATTAGGCAGGCTTTGCCAGCACATCAATCAGCGGCGCAAGGACAGGAACCTCTTCTGCCGGTAACGATTGCTGCTGCTGCATCACCCGCCGGGACAGTTCAACTAGACGCCAATGCACCTCTGTTACGGTGACATCGAACTCTAGGCGAATTTGCTTCTTGTCTGCCTCGCTTGCCTCCCCCAAGGTGACGCCATTCAAGGCCACATCAAGCCCCGTACTGGATATAGCCCGCGTGATGCGCTGCAAACTCTGCTGGCAGTCGTCGAGCAAGCGCTTCAAGCTGGCAGAGGCTTTTTGTGTCTCCGTTTCAAGTTGCGCCATCACCTCACACGTTTGCCCTATCTTCATGAACAAACCGCCCATCCCAACTTGAAGCTCACTGGCGGAGGGATCGAAGCCATCGGCCTGATCCAGCGCCTCCTGCAACATCTGGGCCGCACGCAACTCTTCGCGGCAGGCAGCTGCAGCATCAATCACGGCGTGACTAAACTCGCCCGGAATAATCTTGAGCGCGACTTCGGCGTAGGCAAAAGGTGCATTGTGCTGCCCCATGAAGCGGGACAAGGTTTCAGCCACTGCCAGGACATGCCCCTCTTCACTGATTGTGCTTTTCGTTCGCCCTTGAGGATAGCCCCCCCCATCAAGACGCTCGTGATGCTCAAGAACCAGTTCAGCAACCACAGGGGCAATACCACTCATGTTTTTGAGCACTGCATGGCCTATGGCAGGGTGCGCTGCCATTTGCCGCCACTCTTCGGCGTTATAGGGATTGATGCGCTCCTTATGCAGCGCAGGGTCGATATAGAGTTCGCCAATATCATGGAAAAAGCTTGCCACGATCAGCCGGTCTAGGCTTCCGCGATCATTCGGTCGAATGCGCTTCATCAGACTCATCGCAATCAAGCCCACCAGGACGCCGTGCGTCAATGAAGAGGGGAGACGCGCTTCATGCAGCTTTAATAACGCGCCGGCCTGTTCCCCAAACTGCGCGGATTTAACAATACCCAGTGCGCTTTCCAAGCTTTTGTCATTGCCGACCAGGCGGGCCAACGATGGGCTCGAGTCAAGCAATGTTTCTGCCGTGACATGCAATGCTTGCGGTGTCACCGGATCGCCAATACTGATACTGGACTCCAAAGGACGAATCAGCTTGTGCGACACAATTCGCTCGTAGAGGCTTTCGCTGATCCGCGTCCCTTTGCCGATCAGCTTAACGCCGCTGGCGGAAAACACATCTTCCGTCGCTTTTACTTCTTCATCCTCCGCCAGCGATACCAAGTGGCGTAAGAAATGTGTATTCACTAAAGCCGAAGGGTCCTGCATGCAAAATCCTTTGCCTGTCGCAGCCAGCAGTACCGCACATACGGTACTGCATGTAACTCAGCTATCTTACCCAAGATGGAAACAATAGCTGATGAATATGACACCTGCAATTTAAAATATTCATTGCGACTGTTGTGGATCTGATGAAGTTCCGCTGAAAGCTGTTGAACTTGGGCGACTGTCAAGTCTTGTCAGCGCCGCCCCCCTCCGGTAGGGTGCGTGCCTCACTGTTTTGGATGTTTCCATGCTGCCCTCAATCGAAAACCGCCTTGCCGTTGATATTGGCGCAAAGCCTGCCCAAGTTGCTGCTGCTGTTGCCCTCCTAGACGAAGGCGCCACCGTCCCCTTCATCTCCCGTTACCGGAAAGAAGTCACCGGCGGGCTGGACGACACCCAGCTGCGCCTGCTGGAAGAGCGCCTCGGCTACCTACGCGAGCTAGAAGAACGACGCGCAGCGGTGATCGCCAGCGTGGCCGAACAAGGCAAGCTGACCCCAGAACTACAGGCCGAATTTGAAAACGCTGAAACCAAGCAACGCTTGGAAGACTTGTACCTGCCCTACAAGCAAAAGCGCCGCACCAAGGCCCAGATCGCCAAGGAATCCGGTCTTGAACCGCTGGCCGACGCCCTGCTAAACGACCCCACCCTCAAGCCTGAGGACGAGGCCGCCAAGTACCTGGCCCCGGATCGCGCTGAAAATCCGGTTACCGACGTCAAGGCCGCCCTCGACGGTGCACGCCAGATTCTTATGGAGCGCTTTGCCGAGGACGCCGGTCTGCTCGGCAAGCTACGCGAACAGCTGCAAGACAACGGCATCCTCACCTCGGTCATGGCCGAAGGTAAAGAACAGGAAGGCGCCAAGTTCCGCGATTACTTTGTCTATTCGGAAAAGATCGCCGACATCCCCTCGCACCGTGCGCTAGCCTTGTTCCGTGGCCGCAATGAAGACATCCTGCGTCTGGCACTCAAAATGCCGGAAGAGCTACAAGATCCACCGCTGTCCTCGCCCTGCGAGCGCCGCGTGGCCGCCCATTTCGGCATCGCCGATCAAGGCCGCCCGGCCGACCGCTGGCTGATGGAAACCGCCCGCTGGGCGTGGATGGTCAAGATTTCGCTACACCTTGAGCTGGAGCTCATGAACGCCCTGCGCGAGCGTTCGGAAGAGGAAGCCATTCGCGTCTTCGCTCGCAACCTCAACGACCTGCTGCTCGCCGCCCCGGCTGGCCCGCGCGTCACCATGGGGCTGGACCCTGGCATCCGCACTGGCGTCAAAGTGGCTGTGGTCGATACCACGGGCAAGGTGCTGGACACCGCCACCGTCTACCCACACGAGCCGCGTAACGACTGGCACGGCACGCTGCATACGCTGGGCCTGCTCTGCGTCAAGCACAAGGTCAATCTCATCAGCATCGGCAACGGCACCGCCTCGCGCGAAACCGACAAGTTGGCAGCTGACCTAATTAAGGGTCTGCCTGAGCTCAACATGAGCAAGATCGTCGTGTCCGAAGCGGGTGCCTCGGTCTACTCGGCGTCGGAACTGGCTGCCAAGGAATTCCCCGACCTCGACGTCTCGCTGCGCGGCGCGGTCTCGATTGCCCGTCGTCTGCAAGACCCGCTGGCCGAGCTGGTCAAGATCGACCCCAAATCCATCGGCGTCGGCCAGTATCAGCACGACGTCTCGCAGACCAAGCTCGCCAAGTCACTTGATGCAGTGGTTGAAGATTGCGTGAACGCAGTGGGTGTCGATGTAAACACCGCCAGCGTCGCCCTGCTCACCCGTATCTCCGGTCTTAACAGCACGCTGGCCGCCAACATCGTTGCCCACCGCGATGCCAATGGCCGGTTCAGCAGCCGCGATGCGCTTAAGCAAGTGCCACGTCTGGGCGACAAGACCTTTGAACAAGCAGCAGGCTTCCTGCGCATCAATGGCGGCGAGAATCCACTCGACGCCTCTTCAGTCCACCCGGAAGCCTATCCGGTGGTTGAACGCATCCTTGCTGACATCAAGAAGGGCGTTAAAGAAGTCATCGGCGACAGCAGCACCGTGCGCAGCCTTAATGCCCACAAATACACCGATGACAAGTTCGGCCTGCCCACCGTGCAAGACATCCTGAAGGAACTCGAAAAGCCCGGCCGCGACCCCCGCCCCGAGTTCAAGAGCGCCACCTTCAAGGAAGGCGTGGAAGACTTGAAAGATCTCGTACCGGGCATGCTGCTCGAAGGCGTAGTCACCAACGTCGCGGCCTTCGGCGCCTTTGTCGATATCGGCGTGCATCAGGACGGCCTCGTGCACGTCTCTGCCCTTGCCAACAAGTTCGTCAAAGACCCGCACGAAGTCGTTAAGGCCGGCGACGTCGTCAAGGTCAAAGTGCTGGAAGTCGACCTGCCGCGCAAACGCATTGCCCTCACCATGCGCCTTACCGACGAAGCCACCCCAGCCAAGCGCTCAGAAGGCGGTCAGCGCAGCAACGACCGCGGCGGCGCCTCCAGCCGCGACGTACAACGTCACAGCGGCAACAGCCGTGCACCGCAGGTGGAAAGCGCAATGGCATCGGCGTTTGCCAAGTTGAAACGGTAAGCCCCTTCGACATCAAAACAAAGGGCTCCCTTGGGGAGCCCTTTGTGTTTTGGAACACGCATCAGTCAGTATTTTGATTGCTCAATAGACGGACAGCTGGAGGATCAATACGTTGAAAATAAAAATGAAAGCCCTGTTAGCATGCGTTGTCTCAACTATTCAATAGGCTGCCCCGTGGGGTCCTTTAACTGTTAGCCACTCACTCACGCATGCGCTATTTGCTCGCCCTAGTGCTTTGTCTGTCATCCGCCTCAGTTCTTGCACAGTGCAAGGCTGCACCTACGGAGTCATTTCAGGAGTTCATTCCAAGGTTCGCTGATTCGAAACCTATCGCGCTGTCCAGAACGATTTACCCTACGTACACTTTGCGTCACCAGGTCGGGATCGAGAATGGGAAGAAAGTAACCTCCGCTATCAAGACATCTGTTTCAAAGGCCAGAGACGAAAGCACCCCGACGATCAAACAAATTCTTAGCAAAAATCAAATGGCTATGGAGATCAAAGAACTCAAAAGCAAACAAGCTACTTTGGCTGTATTCAAGCCCGACACTGATTGGTTGCTGACCTACCATTTCGTTAACCGCCAAGGGTGCTGGTACCTTCATCACATTGAGGACCATTCGTTATGAGCTTTGTGGCTAGCCCTTCGGTCAAGCAAGACTGTGGAATCGCCGCAACCACTCCGACCAGTCGCTTTAGAGCCACAGCCCATTATTTTCAACGTCATGCATAACGAACAAGCCAACAACCCTCTCCACGGCATCACCCTAGAGCGTGTCGTCACCGAGCTGGTCGATCACTACGGCTGGGATGCCCTTGCCCGTAAGATCAATATCAACTGCTTCAAGAGTGATCCCTCGATCAAGTCCACCCTGAAATTTCTGCGTAAAACGCCCTGGGCGCGCGAACAGGTTGAGCAGTTGTATATCTCGACGTTTGCTTGAAATCCAATCTCAAGGCGACAAGTAATGCTAGTTGCCTACTGCATGCCTTTGAGCTGAGCGCTCAAACGCTCCGATACATCGAAAGATACAAATCACGCATGCGCAGCACCGCATCGGTGGGTGGCGCAGTCCGGCCATATCGCGCCCACTCAAAAAGCTCGGTTGCCTCAGCCAGCTCGTTACTCAGCTGGTAGTGCAGACGTTGTGCGCGGACTAGATAATCTCTGGCATTCAGCTTTTCATTCTGGTTAAGGTATTGCTGAGGCAATAGACGTTGCATGGCATAGAAAAGCTGTAGCACGCCAAGGTTTCCGTTTGCATGCCAACCGAGCACCCCAAAGCGTAGATAGTCAAATTGCATGCGTATCCAGTGCAATGCACGCGTTTCTTTAGCTAGCAACCAAGCTGCAATTAGTAACACCAAGGCAATCAACGCAGCTAGCCAGCCAAAGAATGCTGCCTTATTTTGGGAACACCACTCTGCCGCATTACTGATGGCGTCCTGTATCGGCTTCATTAACGGGATCGACTGTAGCTTGACGCCTTCCAATACTTCCGCCACGGTCTCTATGCTGGTTGCCTGCCATCGGGGCATGCCTGGACGCTTTGCCGCTTGGCGCACTTCTTCAATGGTTGGCCAGCGCGCTTGTGACTCACGGTAGCCAGGGCCGCTGGGGCCATTAATTCCACCATTAGCGATGTCCTGGTCGCCCTGCCCTTCGCCATTCGCCCCTGCGTTGAGGTCTGACGCTTCATTACCATTTGTGCCACCACCCGGCAGCTCATTCCCACCATCAGCCCCCTTTTGTTGGGAATTGAGCAAAGCGATATTGCTTGCCTGACCATACTTCCATGACAGCGACAACCATGTCATTTGCGGCGTCAGTGAGTACAGCACAAACGTGAGCGCAATGATGCTGGCGGCTGCGGCGCCGATAGCCAGCATATGCCCGCCATGTCGTCCCGGTACGATGGCTGCCTCTGCTCGCGTGCACACCTGTTCGGCCGACAATGTAAAGACCACGGCGAAGATATACGGCACTAGATAGAAGAGCATGGTCCAGTCAGCCCGGTAATGGGCGGTAGAAAACATGACCATGACAGCCGAGGACAGTAGCGCCATTCTAAATTTGCGCCGATTAACAGTGACGCAATTCGTTGCTGCCTGTAATGCAGCCAACAGATAGAGGCCAGCCCTTGGCATACCCCACGTTGGCAGGAAGATGATGAAGGTTGCCAACAGGCCAATCACTACACAGACCTTTTGCCAGAACAAGCCATGGTCATCAACAACACCATACTGTCGCCATGCAATGCTCAAGGTAAAGGCAAAGGCAATACCCCAGAGAAACACTTCGGTGCCGAAACTACCGTAGTGAATATCCAGATAGGCATTACAGATCACGCCCAGTAACAACGAGGCAAAAAGTCCCAGATAGGCTGGGAAATATGTGATGGGGGGGCTCATGAATTGAACAACTGCTGCAGGTCATCACCACACTTCACAGGGATGCAATAAGCATCCAGTGCAAGCGCTTTTGCCATGATGTTTTGTGTTGCCGCTGTTGTATCCGGCAGCTTGTCTGAAAAGCTACCTCGATCAAAGACGACGACATGAAGATGCACGCCACGTGATCGTAATGTTGCGAGCGACTCGATTACGGCATCGGCTTCTTGATCCTTCTGCGAAATAAAAACAACGACCGTTTCACCGTAGGAACAATTTAGAGCAAGTTGCTGCAGGACATTTGCATAGGGCAAGCCACCATTCACATCAACAATAGCGAGCTCGTCGAGCGTACGTTGATAGTGGTATTCGCCACTCCCTGAGGATATGTCAAATGGACGCCGCCCTTGGCCACCCAAGCGAACCGGAATATTGTTGAGGCAACTGAATTGAGCTATTGAAGCTGCGATACGAATTGCATATTCAGCGGTGGCCTCTCGACCTTGTCCCACATTCGTCTCTTTAGCCAGATCAAGAATGACATAAATAGAAGCTGACGCCAGCGGCTCAAATTCCTTGACCATCAACTCATTGAGACGCGCGGTTGTAGGCCAGTGAATAAAACGAGGATGATCACCTCGCCGATATTCTCGTAACCCTGCAAACTCGGCTGCACCAGTTCCTTTAGGCAGAAGGTAACCCCCACGATGAATCTGGCTGGGGGCGCCATGTAAAGGCATTGAAATGATGGGGAACACATCTGGATAAATCGTTAAGTTCTGAACGCCACCATTGGTCTTTACACGCGCCTCTGCCAGCCCTAGCGGAAAGGATGACTGCAGACCCACAGGTCCCAACTTATAGAAACCACGTGTTTCACAGAGCATTGGCATGGAAAACTGACTCATACCGCGAGGGGGTGCATACGAGACGATACCCAATACATGCTCACCAGCCGCATTCACACGCTCGGTAAGAAATGGCAACTTGTCTGTCAGCTCGACCATGAAGCGCGGCAGAAAACCTCGGTTTTCAACCCGGATATCAAAATGGATTGTCTGCCCTTCTTCAGCTCGCGAGGGGCCACTTCTCTCGATGCGCACCCGACTCACAAGCCAATACGGTAAGGCGATGCCAACGATGGCAGTTGCGAGCAAGGCAGCTGCAATCACCCACGGAAGGGTCTGCATGCGGTTTAACGCAGTGGCATACGCAATCACAACCAGCCCGGCGATGATGCCCGGCTTCAGATAGCGCTCGCGCCAAGACTCACCAAACATAGTCTGACGGTCAGACTGGGGGGGCAACCTGCGCTAAGACATCGCGCAATACAGCAGCTGCAATTTGTCCACGTGCAGCCGCCTGAGGAAGCACAATCAGTCGATGTGCAAGCACAGGCACAGCCATGATCTTGACTAAGTCAGGCGTGACAAAGTCTCTACCACGCAAATATGCCAAGCCCTGAACCGCCCTCGACAATGCAAGCACACCGCGTGGACTCACACCCAAACGTAGGTCTGCATGCTGGCGAGTAGCAACGGCAATGCGAACAATATATTCAGCGATATCATTGCTGATATGAATTGCTTTGACTTGTTCACGTGCTTGCAAAATATCGTCTTCACTGACGACAGCACGCAGTGAATCAATCGGATGGGCACTGATTTGGGCCTGAAGCATCCGTACCTCTTCCTCCAGATTCGGATACCCCATACTCAGACGAACAAAAAAACGATCCAACTGAGCTTCAGGTAGAGGATGGGTACCTGACATATCAATTGGATTCTGCGTCGCTAAGACCATGAACAAGCGAGGCAGCTCATAGGTTGAACCATCAACACTTACCCGAAACTCCTCCATGCACTCGAGTAGCGAGGACTGGGCGCGAGGTGTGGCTCGATTGATTTCGTCAGCCAGCAGAATATTCGTGAATACAGGACCAGGGCGGAATTCGAAATCAGCGGTTTTCTGGTTGTAGACAGGCACGCCGGTGACATCCGACGGTAGAAGATCAGGCGTGCATTGCAAACGCTTCAGATCGACATCGACCGAGCGGGAAAGCGCACGCGCAAGCATGGTCTTACCTGTCCCCGGTACATCTTCGAGCAACACATGTCCACGCGCCAACATGGCTACCACTGAAAATTCAATCACCTGGCGCTTGCCAACGATGACTTTCTCAACGTTCCCAATAAGGGACTGAATCTTTTCCATTGCGTCTCCACCCCGGTCACAGCTCACAATCCCGCAGTGTTTGCGCAGTGTTTCTATCCCGGTCAGTTAATGAAATGACATTTGCGTAAGTGTAAATGAAACATCAACTTCAGTCAGTGCCATTTATTCCGAACTGCATGAGGGATATGGAAACTCACTCTCACAGGATTTAACCCCATCACCAGCGCAGTTTTTCGAGTCCCCCCTGCGTGAGACAATCAGGGCATGAAACTGCCTGCTCTCGATTCGCGCTACGCCCTGCTGGGCAAGCCTTACCACTACCCTATCCCCACTACGCCGCTACCGGACATTGAGCTGCTGCATGTGTCGCAGCCCTTGGCGGCTGAGCTGGGCTTTGATGCCGAGACGCTGGCTAGCCCTGAATTTCTTGCCTTGATGGCAGGCAATGCACCGTGGCCGGATTATCCGAGCCATGCCTCGGTGTACTCGGGCCACCAGTTTGGCGTGTATGTGCCCCAGCTAGGCGATGGCCGCGCGCTGATGCTTGCCGAGATTGCCGCCGCCAACGGCCAGCACATGGAGCTACAGCTCAAGGGCGCGGGCCTGACACCCTATTCGCGCCATGCCGATGGCCGCGCTGTGTTGCGTTCGTCCATCCGTGAATACCTGTGTTCGGAAGCCATGCATGCGTTGGGCATTCCGACCACGCGCGCCCTGTCGCTGGTGGGCTCGCCGCAACCGGTGTATCGCGAACGGGTGGAGACGGCTGCCGTGGTCTGCCGCGTGGCGCCCTGCTTTGTGCGCTTTGGGCATTTTGAATTTTTCTATCACACCGGTCAGCATGAGCAACTCGCACCGCTGGCCGACCATGTGATCAATGAACACTTCCCTGAACTGGCTGGTCGCCCTGATCGCTATGTGCTGTGGCTGATTGAAGTTGTGGAGCGTACCGCACGCTTGATTGCGCAGTGGCAGGCGGTGGGCTTCTGTCACGGGGTGATGAACACGGACAACATGTCCATCCTTGGCCTGACCATCGACTACGGCCCCTTCGGCTTTCTTGATGCGTTCAACTTCAACCATATCTGTAATCACTCCGACGATTCAGGCCGCTATGCCTATGCGGCACAACCGGAAATTGGGCAGTGGAATTTGTCGCGCCTGCTGCAAGCGTGTTTCCCGCTGTTCTCGGACGATGACGATGAGGCGCTCTCTATCGCCCGCAACATCTATGACAAATACGCTGCCGCTTACGGCACTGCCGCTCGCCAGCGTTGGGGTGCCAAGCTAGGCCTGCAAGAGGTGCGTGAGGCCGACGATGCACTGATCAATGAATTGCTGACGATCATGCACCGCAGCAAGAGCGACTTCACCCGTTCCTTCCGCAAGCTGGCATTGATTGATGCACAGGGCAGCGGGCCTGCCAATGGGGTGCGTGACGACATTCTCGACATTGCCGCCTTTGATGCATGGGTAGAAAAGTACCGCGCTCGTCTGCAATCAGAAAACAGCGATAACGCCAACCGCGCCGCGCGCATGAACGCAACCAACCCCTGCTATGTGCTACGCAACCATCTGGCACAAGTCGCGATTGCTGCGGCCGAGAAAGGCAGCTTGGAGGAATTGAACCAGCTCGCCCGCGTGCTCAGCCAGCCCTTTGTCGAGCAGCCGGGGATGGAGACCTATGCCGCCGAGCCGCCAGAACATTTGCGGCACATTGAAGTGAGCTGTTCGTCCTGAAAAACAAAAGCCCCGCAATGCGGGGCTTTTTGCTGGGCGGGCTTGTATCCAGCGCGTGAAATCAGGCTGCCTTTTTCTGCGGGCCGATGCCGGTGCCTTCGCAGACGAAGCCGGGGATACGGTTGAAGCGGAACCAAGGACCAAAGCCAATGCCGTTATGCGCCGCGTAAACCGCATCGATGCCAGTCACGACCTTGCCGGTAGCATCACGCAAATATGGGGTGGATTTAACTGCGGTCGCATCAACACCGGGACCGGGGTCAGCCTTAGAGGCATCAACGTAGGTGAGTTTGTTGCCAGTGTCCTTGGACTTGATAAAGGCCACTTCGTCGGCCCAGCGCTGATTGGCGCCGTTGTAGATAAAGGTCAGGGGGGATTTCAGGGTATTCGGGTCGAAAATGTAGATGCTCATCTCATATCTCCATCAGTTGAAGGTGAATAAAAAGAAAGCCTTACGCCTAAACGACGGTGCATTGTATATCCGGGCGAAAGGAACTATTTCAAGCCCCCTAGTTGCATAGACCTGCATGGGATTGCGCTGGCCTCGCCCTGCCATAGGCTTTAGAATTACGCTTTACGCATACGCACCGACGCCCATGAGCTCCGAACCGATACATCTTTACGGCATTAAAAACTGCGACACCATGAAAAAGGCCATCCACTGGGTGGCCGAGCGTGAGATCGACTATGTGTTTCACGACTACAAGAAGGAAGGCGTTGAGCGCTGCAAGTTGGTGGAATGGTGCAAGGTCGTGGGATGGAAGTCGCTGATCAACACCAAAGGCACGACCTGGAAGAACCTGAGCCCTGAGCAGCAAGCCATTACGGCACAAGGCCAAGCGGTTGCACTGATGATGGAAAACCCCAGCGTCATCCGCCGCCCGGTGGTGGAAGCCAACGGCCAGCTGCTGATTGGTTTTGATCCGACCATGTTTGAAAGCTTTGTGAAATGAGCGATACGTTTCAACGCTTCATTTTTGAGAAGCTGGATATTCGCGGTGCCTTTGTACAGCTAGAGACGAGCTGGCAAGCCATGCAGCACGGCCGCGCCTATAACCAGCCGACCCTTGAGCTACTGGGACAAACCACCGCCATCACCACGCTGATTGGGTCGCAACTGAAATCGCCGGGGCGCCTGACCTTCCAGATTCAGGGCGATGGCCCTGTCTCCCTGTTGGTCGTGGATTGTGATGAACAATTGCGCCTGCGCGGCATGGCCAAGGCGGCACCAGGTGTCACCGCAGCAAACGCCTCAGAACTGATTGGCGATGGACGCCTGATGCTGACGGTGCAAACCAATACCAGCTCGCAACCGTATCAGAGCTTTGTGCCACTGAAGGGCGACACCGTCTCAGCGATTTTCGAGAACTACTTGGCGCAATCAGAGCAGCAGCCGACGCGACTGTTCCTGTTTGCCGACGGCACCCGCGCCTGCGGCTTGTTCCTGCAAACCTTGCCGCAAACCGCAGGTCAACCAGTCGAAGACGAAGATGGCTGGAACCGCATTCAGCAACTGGCGGCCACCATCCGCCCCGATGAGTTTTCTCTGCCAGCCGCCGACTTGTTGCATCGCTTGTTCGCAGAAGAAGATGTGCGCTTGTTCGATGCCCACCCGGTCAGCTACCACTGCCCGCGCGACGAAGAAAAAGTACGTGGCGCGCTGCTCTCGCTGGGCCGTGACGAAGTGCAAGGGATTCTCGATGAGCATGGCGAGATTCGTGTGCATGACGACATCTGCAACCATGAGTACGTGTTTGACGAGAGCATTCTGGACGAGCTGTTTCCCGCTCAGCCGCGCATCCTGCATTAAGGCAAAGCGGTGAGCATCGATATCAGCGAAGAAGCTGGGGTGCGCTATCTGCACTTCGGCTCTGATTGGGTTCAAGGGGCAATGCGCATTGCCCGCCCCTGGGCGCTAGAGCTCGACTACACACGTGAAATGATGGCAGCGCTGCTGCTCCGCCCCGACAGCACCTGGCCACGCAAAGTGCTGCAAATCGGCTTGGGGGCAGCTTCTGTGACCAAGTTTTTATATCGTCACCGGCCTGACTGCAAAATCACGGTCGTGGAAATCGACCCGGCTGTCGTACCAATGGCGATGCAGTACTTCAAGCTACCGGACGACCCAGCGCGCATCCAGGTCGAGATTGCCGACGGCGCTGACTTTGTGATCAGCAATAAAGGCAAATACGATCTGATCTTGGTGGATGGCTTTGATGCCGATGCCAAGGCTGGCCGGCTCGACAGCCTGCCGTTCTATCTTGACTGCAAACAACGCCTGACCAAGGATGGGTTGTTAGCCGTTAATCTGCTCTCACGCAGCAAGAAGTTCAAGGCCAGTGTGCAACGCCTAGGCGAAGCGTTTGATGGCCGCGCCCTCGCCTTTCCTTCGTGCGATAGCGGTAATGCCATCGCTTTCGCTGCTGATGGTCATGCCGTCGAACTGACGCTGAGCGAACTCAAAGAGCATGCCCGTCTACTCAAGGCAGAAACCGGCCTCAATCTTTTACCGACCATTAGCCGCATTGAAAGCACCAGCTATTGTGCAGGCGGCAATTTCACACTTTGAATGACTCGTAGCGAACAACTCATAGGGAGAACACGATGAAGCTCTATTACACCCCCGGTACTTGTGCCACCGCACCGCGCATTCTCCTTGCCGAAGCTGGCATTGCCTGCGAGCAAGAACTGGTCAGCTTCAAGACCAAGCAAACTGCCAGCGGTGCTGACTATCTGCAGATCAACCCCAATGGTTATGTGCCGGCACTTCAACTCGACGATGGCTCGGTGCTGACAGAAGGCCCGGCCATTAGTCAGTACATTGCGGATCTGGCGCCCGAGAAAAAACTGGCCCCCGCCAACGGCACTGCTGCGCGTTACCAGCTGCAGTCATGGCTGAACTTTATCGCCACCGAGCTGCACAAGGGTGGCTACAGCATTCTGTTTGATCGTGGTGCTGCTGAGGAATGGAAAGACGCGGCTCGCGCCAAGCTAGCCAAGCGCTTGGCTTATGTGGATATCACCCTCGCTGGCAAGACGTACTTGCTGGGCGATGATTTTGGCTGCGCTGATGCCTACCTGTTTGTTGTACTGGGATGGAGCGAGTTTGCGCACGTTGATCTCTCCGCGTTCGCCAATCTCAAGGCCTTTAGCGAACGTATTGCCGCGCGTCCGGCAGTACAGGCGGTGAAGGCACAAGACACAAAGAAGTAAGCGGCGTGCCAACCCACAAACAAAAACCCCGGCCTAGGCCGGGGTTTTTGTTTGTGGGTTGCACACTAGCCGCTAGCGTATAACGGCTCAATAGCGCATTACGCCGCCAAGGTTGGATAGTCGATGTAGCCTTTTTCCTCACCGGTGTAGAAGGTGCGCGGATCCGGCGCATTCAAGGCCGCCCCTTGGCGGAAACGCTCAACCAGATCGGGGTTTGCAATCAGCAAACGGCCGAAGGCAATAGCATCGGCGTGACCGTCCTGTAGCTCGGTCTGCGCGCTAGAAAAGTCATAGCCATTATTTAGAATCAGGTTGCCCTCGTACAGCAGACGGGTACGACGGTAGTCGAACGGCACCCATTGATCGCTGGGCGCGCCGCCGGTACCTTTGAGGATATCGAGGAAAGCCAGTCGCAAGGGGTTGAGCTGGCTCACCACATAGTCAAAGGTCTCTTGCGGATTTTCATCGCTGATATCGTTAAAGGTGGTCACTGGCGATAGACGCAGACCGGTACGGTCGTTCCCGACGGCCGAACACACAGCTTCCAGTACTTCCAACAACAGACGTGCACGCTTTTCCTTGCTGCCGCCATAGGCATCATCACGCTGATTGGTGGAAGAGCGGAGAAATTGGTCGAGCAGATAGCCATTGCCGGCATGCACTTCAACGCCGTCGAAACCGGCATCAATGGCATGACGCGCGGCGAGCGCATAGTTGGCAACGAGGGCTGGCAACTCTGCGGCCTCCAATGCACGTGGCGTCACATAGTCTTGCATCTTGCCACCGGCATAGACCTTGCCCGCCGGGCGAATGGCAGAGGGAGCCACGGGCGGCACGCCACCAGGTTGCAGCTCGGGATGCGAAATACGGCCCACATGCCATAGCTGCAGGGCAATCTTGCCGCCAGCGGCATGGACGGCATCCGTAACCTTCCGCCAACCATCAATCTGGGCATCCGTATGAATGCCAGGGGTACGGCTGTAGCCGTGCCCTTCAGGGCAGATAGGGGTGGCCTCGGTAAGGATCAAACCGGTGCTGGCACGCTGACGGTAATACTCGGCAATGGTGGCGGTTGGGACATTCCCCTCCCCAGCGCGGCTACGCGTCAACGAGGACATGACCACGCGGTTAGCGAGCTCAATCGCGCCGAAGCGCGCAGGTGAAAAAAGATCAGTCATTGAATTTCCTAGTTGCTGAGAGTTGAGTCAGACAGAGCACCCGGTCCGAGGTTCAGGCCTTGAGCACGGTTTCGGTCAAAGTCACCCAGTAACGGATGCCTGTCGGGATAACGTCGTCATTGAAATCGTAGTGGGGGCTGTGCAGCATGCAACCGCCCTCGCCCAACCCATTACCCAGCCAGACATAACAGCCGGGCTTCACGGCAGCCATATAGGCGAAATCTTCCGCGCCCATGCTGGGCTTGAGATGCGTGAGCAACTTGTCCTTGCCCACCACTTTTTCCGCCACGACGCGCGCATAGTCAGTCGCCTGCTTGGCATTGATTGTGGGTGGATAGCCGTAGGAATAGACGATATGGATATCCACGCCAAACATCGCCTCGACTCCACTGCAAATGCGGCGCACACCGGCTTCCATCATGTCCTTGAGCTCAGGCTTGAGGCTACGCACAGTGCCACCCAAGACGACCGAGTTAGGTAGGATGTTGTCGGCATGGCCTGCGTGGATACGCGTCACACTGACCACGGTAGCTTCCTGTGGGTCGGTATTGCGCGACACGAGTGTCTGCAAATTAGTGATCAAGGTGGCGGAGGCCACGATGGCATCGTTGGCCTGATGCGGCATGGCAGCGTGCCCGCCTCGCCCGGTTAGCGTGATTTCAAAGCGGTCGGTCCCGGCCATAACTGGACCTTCGATGACGCTCATGGTGCCCGGCGGGATGCCCGGCCAGTTATGCAGGCCGAAGACCATTTCCATCGGGAATTTGTCGAACAGGCCTTCCTCAACCATGACACGACCGCCCCCTTCATGCTCTTCTGCTGGCTGGAAGATCAGGTAGACGGTGCCATCGAAGTTGCGTGTCTTTGCGAGCGCTTCCGCAGCCCCCAGCAACATGGCGGTATGACCGTCATGGCCGCAGGCATGCATGTGGCCCTCGATTTTGGAGTGGTGCGCAAAGCTGTTGAGCTCCTTGAGTGGCAGCGCATCCATGTCGGCGCGCAAACCGATGGCGCGGTTACTCGTGCCGGCTGAGATTTTTGCCACCACGCCGGTGCCCGCCAAACCGCGATGCACCTCAATACCAAGCCCCGTCAAATAGTCAGCCACCACATCGGCAGTGCGATGCTCCTTAAAGGCCAGCTCGGGGTGGGCATGGATGTCGCGCCGCACAGTGGCGATGCGTTCATGCAATTCAGGAAGTAAGGTGTCGAGTTTCATGCTTATGCTCTGATAGGACTATGTCTGAATCTTAACCGATGCGGCCGTGCAAGATAGACGGCCGGCGACAGCAAGTCGCCTGATAAAATGTGGTCTTTACTGCCGTCTTTCAAGCCCCGCATGTCCGAACCCACCTCCCTGCAGCAGCGTAGCCTGGCCGCCGTCTGGCACCCCTGCACGCAGATGAAACGGCATGAGAGCCTGCCACCACTGGCTATTGCCCGTGGCGAGGGGCCCTGGCTGTATGACGTTGAAGGTAAGCGTTATCTCGATGGCATCAGCTCTTGGTGGGTGAATTTGTTTGGTCACGCGCATCCGCAGATCAACGCGGCACTGAAAGACCAGCTGGACACGCTGGCCCATGCCATGCTGTCCGGCTGCACCCACGCCCCCGTGGTTGAGCTGTCGGAACGACTGGCAGCCCTAACGGGCCACCAGCTCGGTCATTGCTTCTATGCATCCGACGGCGCGTCTGCCGTCGAAATCTCGCTCAAGATGAGCTTTCATTTTTGGCGCAATACGGGGCGTGCTGAAAAACGCGAATTTGTTTGCCTCAAAAACAGCTATCACGGCGAAACACTGGGCGCGCTCTCAGTCACGGATGTCGATCTGTTCCGTGATGCCTACGACCCACTCCTACGCCACGCTCATATCGTCGCCTCGCCTGACGCGCGCGACGCTGAGTCAGCTGAGATCGCCGCGCAACATGCGATTCAGGCGCTTGAGACATTACTGGCTGAGAAGCATGCACAGATTGCTGCGCTGATTGTCGAACCCTTGGTGCAATGTGCAACCGGCATGGCGATGTACGACCCATGCTATCTACGTGAAGCACGTCGACTGTGTGATCAATACGACGTGCATCTGATTGCTGACGAAATCGCGGTGGGCTGTGGCCGTACGGGGACGTTCTTTGCCTGTGAGCAGGCGCAAATTTGGCCTGACTTTATTTGCCTTTCCAAAGGCATCAGTGCCGGCTATCTGCCATTGTCACTGGTGATGACCACAGACGCCGTCTATGCTGCGTTTTACGATGAAGACGTGACCCGCGGCTTTTTGCACTCGCACTCCTACACGGGCAACCCCATGGCCTGCCGTGCAGCACTGGCAGCGCTTGATCTGTTTGCGTCTGACAATGTGCTGGCGGCGAATCGGATGCGGACTGCACGCCTGAACGAGCTGTTACAACCGTTAGCCGCAGACAGTCGGATTCGCCACTATCGCAACCGCGGCATGATCTGGGCCTTCGACGCGATCGTTACAGACCCCAACAAGGCAGCCACTTTTTCAACACGCTTTCATCAAGCTGCACTCACTCATGGATTGCTCCTACGACCCATTGGCACCACGATGTATTTGATGCCACCGTACGTGCTGGATGACGATGCCCTCGTGCATCTTGCACGCGGCACAATCGCCAGCTTCAACGAGGTCATGGCGGCATGAAGCTGCGCGAGGACATTCACACCAAGCTGGAGGCATTGGACCGACAGCATCTACGACGCCGTGTTCGCACCGTCGATTCGCCCTGCTCACCACACCTGACCATTGAAGGTCGAGATCTGCTGGCGTTCTGTAGCAATGACTATCTAGGTCTTGCCAACCATCCCGCTTTGATTGAAGCCATGGCGGAAGGCGCACAGCGCTACGGTGTGGGTAGCGGTGCCGCTCACTTGATCAGCGGGCATTCACGCGCACACGCGTTGCTTGAAGATCAATTGGCCGACATGCTATCGCCATGGATACCCGAGGCGCGTGCACTGTTCTTCAGCACTGGCTACATGGCCAATCTGGCCGTTGTTCCGGCCTTGGCCGAAGCGGGCGATGCCAGCAGCAAGCGCGATGGCCGTCTTGTCCTTGCGGATAGTTTGAATCATGCGTCCCTGATTGACGCTGCTCATCTGTCCCGCAGCGCCGAGATCATTGCGTACGCACACGCCGACGCCAGCGCAGTCGAAGCAGCCTTACAAGCAGCACCTACGGGGGCACACAAAATCATTGTCACGGATGGCGTGTTCTCGATGGACGGTGACATTGCCCCCTTGCGCCAACTGGCCGCGCTTGCCGAACAGCATAATGCCTGGCTCGTCGTTGATGATGCGCATGGATTTGGCGTGCTCGGCGAACACGGTGCAGGCGTGCTTGAGCACTTCAATCTGCGTTCAGAGCACATCGTCTATATCGGTACGCTGGGCAAGGCAGCCGGCGTCTCTGGGGCCTTCGTCGTTGCCCATGACGCCGTAATTGAATGGTTGCTGCAACGGGCGCGCACCTATCTGTTCACCACAGCGCCTGCGCCAGCGATTGCACACACGGTGAGCCGCAGCTTGGCATTGATCCGTGGTGATGAAGGCAAGCAGCGTCGCGCCAAACTGCAAGCCAACTGTGCCGAGTTCAAGCACGTGCTGCAGCTTGAGCAATGGTCACTCCTGCCCTCTCCAACAGCCATCCAGCCGGTAATGATTGGCAGCAATGGGGCGGCGCTCAAGGCGGCACAAGCGCTCGACCAAGCTGGCGTGTGGGTCCCTGCAATACGCCCACCCACGGTGCCAGTCGGAACTGCACGTCTGCGTGTTGCACTGTCTGCAGCGCACTCAAGTACAGACATAGACCGTCTGTGCACCGTCCTGCTTCAGGCAGAAAAGGCAGCATCATGAGCGCATGGTTCATCACAGGCACCGATACTGAAATCGGCAAGTCAATGGTCAGCGCCACATTGCTCGAGGCCTTTGCCGCACAAGGAAAGCGAGCAGCAGGCATGAAGCCGATTGCCGCAGGTGCCGTATGGACAGGCAAGGCATGGCATAACGATGATGTGGCACTCATTACAGCGAGTAGCAATGTATTCATCGAGCCTAATTTGGTCTGCCCCTATTTATTGCAAGAAGCTGCGGCACCCCATATTGCAGCAGGTCTTGAAGGTGTGAGCTTTGATCTGCCGCTTATCGAGCGATGTTTGCAACAAATACGCGCTCAATCAGATGTCACGATTGTTGAAGGTGTGGGTGGGTTTTACGTACCCTTGACTGAAACAGAGAGTGCGGCTGATCTTGCTGTGAAGCTCGGCCTACCCGTGATTCTGGTAGTTGGCATGCGCCTTGGTTGTATCAGTCATGCCTTACTGACAGTGGAAGCAGTTCAGGCGCGCGGCCTGAGGCTTGCCGGCTGGGTCGCAAATCAGATCGATCCTGCCATGACGCATATCGCAGCTAACCTGCAAGCGCTCGCATCTCGTATTCCGGCCCCTTTGCTTGGTCATATCCCACATCTGATTCCTGCCGATCCTAAAATGGCCGTAGAACACCTAGACATTGAGCTGCTGAAATGAATTTTGAACATCTGATCGAAGTTAACGCTCCGGGCAATCCAATGATTGAGCCGTTGTCTAGGAATCAACTCTGGCAAGGGCTGGTGATCCGGGCAGAGAATCCTGAACTCTCCGTGATGGGGCTGGATGCCTGTGTCGTGCTCGAACGGCGGACGGGCTATTTGCGACGGGAGTTGCGCTTTGGTCGATTGCGGATTCAGGATGAGGTCTTCCTATCTCACATGTCGGAAGTCCGCTATGACGTAATGGCCTCAGAGAATTTCCCAGCCAGCAGTCTTTCCATGCGGATTGAGGAACCAGCACCGGAGCATCTGTTTGTCCGCTTCACTTACACCACGACCCAAGAGCCTGATGACGAGTTGGTGGTGAATCATCTCAAACAGGCGTATATCCAAACTGATAATGACACGGTGGCTGTCATTCGAGAGCTCGGCAAGCTTGGAAAGCTGGGGGATTACTCCCCTAGCCATGGACAGAGCTTTAGTTGAGCTATGCTAGAATCTTTACTACATTGCATCAGGTTTCAATAGTTCCTGATCTATCAGTCACTCTCTCTGCGAGGAAGATTCATGCTGTTTCTTCTCTACTACATTGTTGCCATTGCCATTCTGACGCTGCACTTCACTGGTTGGCTCGCTCGCCACAATCTTGAGTGGGTGGTACTAGTCCTTGCGGTCACGGTTTTCCCCGCAGTAATTTACTTGTAAAAGTAAGTATCGAATAAAAAAGCCAGCCTATAAGGCTGGCTTTTTTGTGCGCGCTTTGACCGTGAAAGCAGATCAGCAATGCGCCTGAATGAATGCCTTCACCGCTGCAACATCAGGCGGCATTACCTCAACGCGTTGGGGTAACAACTCGATACCTTCAAGCTCTGGGGGGCGAGGCGCATCAAGACCGAGGGCTTCCTTAATTGTTTCGGCAAACTTAACGGCCTGTGCAGTCTCCAATACCACCATTGAGATACCGGACTCGCGTCTTTCCAAAGCAACTTTGAGTCCATCAGCCGTATGCGTATCAATCATTACACCGTGCTTTTTCCACACATTGCGGATCGTTGTTAAGCGATCTGCATGGTTGCTATTGCCCGACTGGAAACCAAAGTTGCTTAGCTTCTCGAAGTAGGCCGTTCCCTTTAGATCAAAACTTCCGCCTCCATCGACCTTGCTCCACAAGTCTCTGACGGTACTTGCATCACGGCCAACCAAATCGAACACAAAGCGCTCGAAGTTCGAGGCCTTAGAAATATCCATGGACGGACTCGACGTGACATACGTCTCCGTCGTGTGACGCGGGCGATAGACGCCGGTGCGGAAAAACTCATCGAGCACATTATTCTCGTTTGTCGCTAGCACAAGCTTGGCGATCGGCAAACCCATCATGCGGGCTACGTGACCCGCACAGATGTTGCCAAAATTCCCTGAAGGCACACAGAAAGAAACCTGCTCATCTTCATTTTGAGTCGCCGCAAAGTAGCCCTTGAAGTAATAGACGATCTGCGCCATTACACGCGCCCAGTTGATCGAATTCACTGCGCCAATCTTGTACTGCGCCTTGAAGCCAGCATCATTGGACACAGCCTTTACGATGTCCTGTGCATCATCAAACATGCCATGTACGGCGATGTTGAAGATATTGGCATCCTGGAGCGAATACATTTGCGCGCGCTGGAATGAGCTCATCTTGCCGTGCGGTGACAGCATGAACACGCGAACACCCGCTTTACCACGCATGGCATATTCAGCCGCTGAACCTGTGTCACCCGACGTGGCGCCTAGAATGTTGATCTGCTGCCCGCGCTTGGCCAGCAAATACTCGAACAAGTTACCGAGCAGCTGCATCGCCATATCCTTGAATGCCAAGGTCGGTCCATTGGACAGTTCAAGAAGATGCAAACCTGATTCAAGCGTAGTAAGCGGCGTAACTTGGCTAGCCTTAGCCGCATCACGCGCAAAGTGATAGGTCTCAGCGGTATAGGTCTTGTAGACAATCGCTTTGAGATCAGCCGCTGGAATGTCATCAACATACAGGCTGAAAATTCGGAAAGCCAATTCCGCATAGGACAGCTTACGCCACTCAGCCAGGGTAGCGCGATCAATTTGAGGGTACTGCTCCGGAAGATAAAGGCCGCCATCAGGCGCCAGCCCCCCCAGCAGAATGTCACTGAACGAGAGTGCGGGAGATTGTCCGCGGGTACTGATGTATTTCATCAAACAACCTATACGAGGCGATTGCAACAGGAAAGGCTCGATTTGCAAACACTCATGCAGAATCTCGAGCACAAAAGGAAACAGCCTTGTCCGTTTTCACGAACAAGGCTGTTTCGGATTTTACCGGCTTATCCGGTCCATTTCATCAATGGTACCGGATTTCGCTAGGGAAACTTAGGCAGCAGCCTTGTTACCCTTGGTCAGTGCCCACAGCTTCGACAGCAGTGGGGAGATCAGCAGGATGATAGCCAGACCGGAGATACCACCAACCAGACCATTCGCCCAGAACACGCTGATATCGCCTTGCGAGGTCAGCAGTGCTTGACGGAACGAACCTTCAGCCATCTTACCGAGAACCAGTGCCAGCACCATTGGTGCCAGTGGGTAGCTCAGCTTCTTGAAGACGTAACCAATAACACCGAAGATCAGCATGAGGATCATGTCGAATTCTGCGTTAGCAACGGTGTAGGAACCGATAGCGCAGATCACGAGAATGACCGGAGCGATGATCGAGAACGGAATCTTCAGGATAGCGGCGAAGTACGGCACAGTGGTCAGAACAACGATCAGACCAGCCAGGTTACCGAGGTACATCGAAGCGATCAGACCCCAAACGAAGTCAGCCTTTTCCACGAACAGCAGCGGACCAGGTTGCAGACCCCAAATCAGGAGACCACCCAAAAGCACAGCAGCGGTCGGCGAACCCGGGATACCCAAGGTCAGCATTGGCAGCAGCGCGGAAGTACCGGCAGCGTGAGCAGCGGTTTCTGGAGCGACGATACCTTCAAGCTCACCCTTACCAAAACCTTCTGGATTCTTGGCAAACTTCTTGGCAATACCGTAGGCCATGAAGGAGGCAGGTGTAGCACCACCAGGGGTGATACCCATCCAGCAGCCAATCATTGCGCTACGAACCGACGTTGCCCAATACTTAGGCAGCTTCGCCCAGGTTTGGAACACAACCTTAGCGTTGATCTTTGCTTCGGTACCCTTAAAGGCGAGACCTTCTTCCATGGTCATCAGGATTTCACCCAGACCGAACAGACCGATAACGGCGATCAGGAAGTCAAAGCCGCGCATCATTTCTTCGGAGCCGAAGGTCAGACGCAGTTGGCCGGTCACAGAGTCCATACCAACGGATGCCAGTGCAAAACCAATCATCATTGCTGCGATGGTCTTGAACGGAGGCTCTTTGGACATACCCACGAAGGAACAGAAAGTCAGCAGTTGCACAGCGAAGAATTCAGCTGGGCCGAACTTCAGTGCGAACTTAGCGACCATTGGTGCCAAGAAGGTGATAACCAGAACGGCAACAAATGCGCCCACGAATGACGACGTGAAAGCAGCCGTCAGTGCCTCGCCTGGAGAGCCCTTTTGTGCCAGCGGGAAGCCGTCAAAAGTGGTGGCAACAGACCAAGGCTCACCCGGGATGTTGAACAGAATCGAGGTGATTGCACCACCGAACAATGCGCCCCAGTAAATACAGGACAGCATGATGATGGCTGAGGTTGGCTCCATCGAGAACGTCAGCGGCAACAGAATTGCCACGCCGTTTGCACCACCCAGACCTGGCAGCGTGCCAATCAGCACACCCAGAATCGTACCGACGAACATCATGGCGATGTTGTACGGTGTAATTGCAACGGCAAAGCCGTTGAACAATGCGTTAAGTTCTTCCACTACCTTCTCCTAATACTTTATGTGGTCGGTTTAGAAACCGAACAATGCTTCCACAGGGCCCTTAGGCAGCGGAATCTTGAACCAGATTTCAAACATCATGAACAGGAAAACGTTCACCGGGATCGCTACAGCAAGCGACTTGACAACGCTGAACTTGCCCTGCCACACCATGAAGATAGCGATGAAGGCAATCGACGAAATGTAGATGCCAATGAACATGATCAATGCAATGTAGATGATGCTGGGGATCAGGATGGCCAGAACCAGCTTGAACTCTTCAGCGCCAACAAATTCGCCAGCCGCTTCTGCATCACTACGCACTGCATTAACCAAAGTCACGATTGCACTGATGACAATCAGAAGACCGACATAGAAAGGGAAAGAGCCAGACTCTGGACCATCGGAACCCCAGCCAGAACCAATACGGTTGCTGTCCCACATAACAATAGCCCCGAAGGCCAGAATGATAAGGGCGGTAACGATTTCCATCGTCTTGTTGCCGATGGAGCCACCCTCGTTGTTGTGATTATCCTGCATATAAACTGCCCCGCGTTGAGGTTGATACAAAGGCTGGCTAAACCGCGAGCGATTTAGCCAGCCAGATCTTGATACAAACTACAAATTACTTGGCCAGGAAGCCAGCTTCGGACATCAGCTGCTTGTGGTTGGCTTCAGCCTTGCCGAGCCAATCAGCAAATTCCTTGCCGGTGAGGAAGGTTTGTTGGAATGCACCCTTCTCCATGTATTCCTTCCACTCAGGCGTAGCCATCATCTTCTTGAAGACTTCGACGAAGTAGGTAACCTGATCTGCGCTCACGCCAGGCGACATGAAGATGCCGCGCAGCATAACGTAGTCGGTCGGAACACCAGCTTCCTTACAGGTTGGGATGTCGTTCCAAGATTGGGTCGGGGTGACCTTAGCCTTGTACGGCATACGGGTGTCGTCAAACACGCACAGTGCGCGCAGCGAACCAGCACGCCATTGAGCAACAGCTTCAGCTGGGTTGTTCACGGTTGCATCAACGTGGTTACCCACCAGTTGAACAGCCACTTCACCACCGCCCTTGTAAGGGATGTAGCTGAACTTGGTGCCGGTTGCCTTTTCCAGACCAGCGGTCAGGATTTGGTCTTCTTGCTTCGAACCAGTACCACCCATCTTCATCTTGCCTGGGCCAGCAGCCTTAGCAGCGTCGATGAATTCCTTAGCGTTCTTGTAAGGCTTTTCAGCGTTAACCCACAGGATGAACTGATCCAGTGCCAGCATGGCAACCGGGGTCATGTCCTTCCAGTTGAACGGAACACCAGTCGCCAGCGGGGTGGTGAACAGGTTCGACAGAGTGATGATGATCTTGTAAGGGTCGCCCTTGCTGTTCTTGACAGACAGGAAGCCTTCAGCGCCAGCGCCACCAGACTTGTTAACAACAACCAGCGATTGCTTCATCAGGTTGTGCTTAACGATGATGCCTTGCATCAAGCGAGCCATTTGGTCAGCACCGCCACCGGTACCGGCCGGCACCACGAACTCGACTTGCTTCTCGGGTTCCCAAGCGGCCAGAGCGGAGGTGGAAACAGATGCAACCAGACCAGCACCCATCACGCCAACCAGCGCCTTGCCAAATGCGGATTTCATGGAAATTGCCATATTGCGGTTCTCCTCTAACTTCATTGAAAGAATACAACCACTACTTCCTGCCATCAGCCGGCCTACTGCCAAGTCCGACCTGATGACAACCCAGAACTTTCTCGCGAAGAACCTGAGGCTCCGCCAGAAAACACTGAATCCGGGCAATTGATGTAACGATCAATCCGAGTTATCAGATGACGCAGCCACATCAATTGCGTAACAATTCTTTCGTGGGTAACTAGCGCCATTTGAAATGATTGGCGCACATGCCTCCCCCTGAAACTCAACTACTACAAGCAATACACCGTATTGCCGGCTGTCTGATCGCTGCCACGACGACCGCCTACTCTTACATGCTACTTACAATTTGCAGCACTTATTAGCTTTGCAAATATACCACAGCGAATTATCACACTGCCAGCCCATGAGGCCAAATTCCACAAAAACTTTGTAACACACAAACAAAGCGGAATTCACATTATAAACAGCTACTTAACAAGACCACTCGATTAACTTTAAATCATGAAAGCGTAAGCTCGATGGTCTTTCTGCTTCTTCTTCAGATTCATTTCCAATAAATCAAACCAATGAAGCAGTAGTGCAGCAGCTGCCCGAAGACAACTGCTGCACCCAATTACGTATTACGCGTGCTTCTCTTCACCTTCTGCCTTGTTGCGGGCAGCGATGAACTTACCGATAACAACCACCAGAATCGCACCAGCTGCTGGGACTACGCTGTGCAGCCAATGGGCATTTGCATCAATCCAGCCGGAAACGGCGCCATCCTTAACAGCCATTTCACCGGCGACGAAGCCAAGCAGCGCTGCGCCAAGGGTGATGATGACAGGGAAGCGGTCCATAACCTTCAGGATGATTGCGCTACCGAAAATGATCAGCGGGATCGAGAGTGCCAGACCGATGATCAGCAGTTCCAGCTTTGCAGCCGGGTAAGTTTCTGCGGCACCAGCAACAGCGATCACGTTATCAAGGCTCATCACGAAGTCAGCAATCAGGATGGTCTTAACTGCACCCATAAGATTGGAAGAGCCTTCCAGGTCACCATGCTCATCTTCTGGTACAAGCAGCTTCACACCAATCCAGATCAGCAGAACAGCACCGCCGAGCTTAATCCAGTGCATGTCGAGCAGCGCGACAGCGAACACAGTCAGAATCACGCGCAGCAGAATCGCAGCGCCACTACCGTAAAGAACGGCCTTCTTTTGATGTTGTGGTGGCAGATTACGGCTAGCCAGTGCAATCACCACAGCGTTGTCGCCCGACAAAACGATATTGACGAGCATGATCTTCCACAGCGCCAGCCAAAAAGCTGGGTCAAATAAGAACTCCATGAACTACTCTCCTCTGGGTGCGCATATGAGTTATGCGCTGTTTAAGTTTCTACAGGACAGAAGCACCCTGCCAGAATGCTACCGAAGGCAACAATACGGCACCCCCCTTACACGGGTCTGTCGCAAATATTACGCCAAGCTTACAAACATTATTTTTTGAAGCTTAAAGTGCAGCGTGCCCGGATGTTACGCCCGGCGAAGGAAAGGCAACAACAAAAGTATTGCCAACCCCATCTTTGTCTTCCATGAGATCGACGTGGGCTCCGTGAATTTTGGCAATTTCATTAACGATCGCCAAACCTAGGCCACTGCCCTCGGTATTCGAACCTAACAGCCGATGGAATCGCTCGAAAACCCGCTCACGCTCTTCAACTGGAATGGCAGGACCGTCATCACTCAAAGCAAAAGCGGGCGACGGCTCTGAGAGGACACGTGCCGTTACACGCCCGTTATCCGGCGTGTAGCGAATTGCGTTATCAAATAGATTGTTAATTAGCTCTTTGAGTCGGACGGGGTCACCATTGATCAAAATTGGCACATCGTCACCATCAAAACCCAAGTCAATCCCTTTGCGTAAAGCCTCTGGCACCCACTCCATTGTGGTCTCAAAGACTAAACGATTCAGATCTATCAGCTGTAGTTGAAGATTCCGAATCGCGTTAGGTTCATTACGTGCCAGTGATAGCAGCTGCGTGACCAAGCGCGACAACCGTGTCATCCCCATGTAAATCTGATTCATGGAGTAACGGATACGTTCGGGATCGCTTTCCCGAAGCACGATTTCAATTTGCGCCTTAAGGCCTGCCACAGGGGTTCTCAACTGATGGGCCGCATCCGCAATAAAACGGTTCTGGAACTCTAGCACCTCTGAAAGTCGAGCCATTAGCGCATTGATTTCATCCACGAGGGGCCGAACACGACCGGGCACGCCATCTACCAAAACTGGACTCAGGTCGAGGTGAGAGCGACTGGCAATACTGCGCTCTAGCATCCGTAATGGCGCAAGCCCACGAATGACTCCAAGCCAAACCAAACTACCGACCAAGATCACAACCAACAACTGAGGCATCACCACCCCAGCTAAGCTTTCCTGAAATAGAAGGCGCCTTTTGTTAAGGGTTTCTGCAACCAGTACTAGAACCTCCTCGCGCCCACTCCCCTCATATGGCCCCTTTAGTGCAACCACCCTGACCGGCTCTGAAGCAACAACCGAGTTATAAAAAAACGGCTTGTTGGAGA
Organism: uncultured Rhodocyclaceae bacterium; assembly: GCA_964499485.1. Taxonomy (GTDB): domain Bacteria; phylum Pseudomonadota; class Gammaproteobacteria; order Burkholderiales; family Rhodocyclaceae. The sequence goes on from CAZCLF010000002.1 coordinate 79,045, forward strand.
TGAGTCGCCCAGTGTCAGGCAATTCAAAATAGGTTTCACCACTGAGTAAGTGATTGTCTGGCCTGACGACTCGATAGAAAAGACGATCCTCTATTTCATCCAGAAGGATACGTTCCGCACTTGGGGACAGCAGTACTTGAAGATTGTTTTCATCTTTGCGAATACGCAGCAGTAGCTCGCGGGCACGCTCTGCAAGCGTCCGGTCATATGCAACTGAAGCAAAGTTTTGAGCAACGTAGTAGCTCGCAAGCCCATCTACAACGAGTAACAGCACTAGTGGAGAAAGCAACCACACCAAGAGCTTACGGCGCAGTCGCAGCAATGCTGACCATTGCAAAGGGGTACTACTGTTTTCTTCCTCACGCGCTGCCATGTTCACACGCTCAGACCACTTCATGTTGGCATGCTTTGCGGCTTATCGAGGAGATATCCCATGCCTCGGACAGTCCGGACATTAAAATCCGCAAACTCGAGCTTTTTACGCAGGCGGTGGACATACACCTCAATGGCATTACTACTGATTTCATCCCCCCAGCCATAAAGGTGATCAACCATTTGCTCCTTGCTGACAACCCGCCCTTCACGCATCAGTAAGAGCTCAGCCAAAGCGAGCTCACGCGCTGTCAGCTCAACAGGCTGGTCCTTGTAGAACAAACGCCTGCCTGCCGTATCAAAACGCAATAGGCCATGGATCAACTCGGAGTTCGCACCGTAATGACCGCGACGAATCAAGGCTCGTGCTCTCGCCTCAAACTCAGGCAAATCAAAAGGCTTGGTCAAATAATCGTCAGCACCAAGATCAAGCCCATACACTCGATCTTCAAGGGTGTCACGCGCGGTAAGCAAAAGCACAGGCATCTGGGAGCGCCGCGCACGCATCTGGCGCAAGACCTCGAAGCCGTCCATTTTGGGAAGGCCAACATCAAGAATCACCAGATCGTATGTGTGAGAGCTGAGAATTTCATTCGCAGCCGCACCATCGCGTGCCAGATCAACCGCATAGGCGGCCTGAGTGAGGCAGCGGGTCAGCGCATCGGCAAGTAAGGTATCGTCCTCAACAACCAGAATTCGCATACCGCTTGCCGCCCTTCTTTATTGGATTAGCCGAGGGTTTCCAAGCGCAGGCGAATCACCTTGCGCTTGACCACCGACAATGCCTCAATTTTGGCGATCGCAGCATCAACAAATTTTTCACGCACACGGTGGGTCAGGATAATCAGATCCGTTTGATCCTCGCCCTCATCCGGTTCGCGCTGGATCATTGCATCAATGGAAATACCTTGGTCAGCCAAAATCCGCGTAATGTCGGCCAGCACACCTGGCTTGTCTTCCACACGTAGGCGCAGGTAGTAGCTGGTCTCAACTTCACTGATTGGGAGGATCGGGGTATTCACCACCGCATCGGGTTGGAAGGCCAGGTAGGGCACGCGATGCTCAGGGTCAGCATCCAGCACACGGGCGACATCCACCAAATCGGCAACCACTGCACTAGCGGTTGGCTCAGCACCTGCGCCCTTCCCATAATGCAGCGTGGCACCGACAGCGTCACCCTGCACCAAGACGGCATTCATTGCGCCCTCGACATTGGCAATCAGACGCTTAGCCGGGATAAGGGTGGGATGAACACGCAGCTCAACGCCATCAGCCTGCTTCTTGGTAATACCAAGCAGCTTGATGCGATAGCCAAGTTGTTCGGCGTACTTAATGTCTTCGGCATCCAGCTTGCTGATACCTTCAACATGCGCACTATCGAACTGCATGGGAATACCAAAAGCCAGCGCAGAGAGAATCGTGATCTTGTGCGCTGCATCTACGCCTTCAATATCGAAGGTCGGATCAGCCTCGGCATAGCCGAGACGTTGAGCCTCCTTGAGCACCTCGGCAAAGGGCAAACCTTTGTCGCGCATCTCGGAGAGAATGAAATTGGTGGTGCCGTTAATGATGCCGGCAATCCATTGGATACGATTCGCTGCAAGCCCTTCACGGACAGCCTTGATGATCGGAATGCCACCCGCCACCGCGGCCTCGAAAGCGACGATGACGCCCTTCTTCTGTGCAGCCGCGAAAATTTCGTTGCCATGCAAAGCAAGCAAGGCCTTATTGGCAGTGACCACATGCTTGCCATTTTCAATGGCCTTGAGTACCAACTCCTTGGCCACGCCATAGCCACCGATCAGTTCGACGACAACATTAACTTCAGGGTCGTTGACCACCGCAAAGGCATCATCGGTGACCCGTACAGCATCACCCGCCACCTGCTTTGCCAGCTCAATATTTTTGTCGGCCACCGCAACAATACGGATTGGACGACCGGCACGGCGAGTGATCTCAGCCTCGTTACGCGATAGAACAGTGAACGTGCCACCACCAACGGTGCCAATGCCAAGCAGACCTACATTAATCGGTTTCATAAGTTGAATCGTCATTAAGATTGAATGCACGCCACGCCATTAGGCGTAGCGCTTGCGATACTGTTCGAGGAAGCGTGCAATGCGGCCAATGGCTTCCGTCAAATCATCTGCATTAGGCAGGAATACGACGCGGAAATGATCAGGCTTAGGCCAATTGAAGCCGGAGCCTTGCACTAGAAGAACCTTCTCGCTTTCAAGCAATTCAAGAATAAATTGCTGGTCATCCTTGATCGGATACATCTCCGGATCAAGTCGCGGGAAAAGGTACATTGCACCTTTAGGTTTAACGCAGGTCACGCCCGGAATAGCCGTCAGCAGCTCATAGGCGAGATCACGCTGTTTGGCGAGACGCCCCAGCGGCATGACCAGATCATTGATACTTTGATAACCGCCAAGTGCCGTCTGAATACCGAATTGAGCAGGTACATTGGCACACAGGCGCATCGACGCCAGCAAGTTCAGACCCTCAATATAGTCCTGAGCATGGCGCTTCTCACCGGAGACAATCAACCAACCGGCACGGAAGCCAGCGGCACGGTAGTTTTTAGAGAGCCCCCCAAAGGTGATGAACAGCACATCATCGGCCAGTGAGGCAATCGAGGTATGTGTTGCGCCGTCAAACAGCACCTTGTCGTAAATCTCGTCGGCGTAGATGATGAGGTTGTGCTCGCGAGCGATGGCCACGATTTCCTTGAGGACATCATCCGGATACAGCGCACCGGTCGGGTTATTCGGGTTGATCACCACGATGGCGCGGGTCTTTGGCGTGATCTTGGCGCGAATGTCAGCCAAATCAGGCAACCAGCCAGCATCCTCATCGCAGAGGTAATGGCGCGCAGTTCCGCCAGACAGGCTGACAGCCGCTGTCCAGAGCGGGTAATCCGGCGCAGGTACCAATACTTCGTCGCCAGCGTTTACCAATGCGTTCATGGCCATGACGATCAGTTCTGACACGCCATTGCCAATATAGATATCGTCGACCTTTACACCCTGGATTTTCTTTTCCTGGGTGTAATGCATGATGGCCTTGCGCGCAGCGAACATGCCCTTGGAATCGCTATAGCCGGAAGCATCTGCCAGATTGTGAATGATGTCCTGGACGATTTCGTCGGGTGCAGTGAAGCCGAAGGGCGCTGGATTGCCGATGTTCAGCTTGATGATGCGCTGACCGTCTTCCTCCATCTGCTTCGCTCGTACCATAACCGGTCCACGAATGTCATAGAGGACATTGGCCAGCTTGGTGGACTTGAGCACGGGCTGCATTAAGGAACCATCCTTTCAGGGGGAAACGGTGAAAACAAGGAGAAAACAGGGCCTGACAGCGGGCAAATGGCTGCAGGTGCGTCAATCGGGAAAGGTATAATCTTACCGAACCCCATGTTGCGCCGCAACGTTAGCACTACGCCAGCAATGAAACTTCATACAGATCCCCGCACCGGTAACACCATCACCGCCCACGGCGAAGGCTACATTGCCATCAATGGGGAGCGGCATGAAACTAGCCTGATCGTACAGCCAGAAAGCATTGATACCACCTGGCAAATTACTGCGAGTAGCGCGCTCACCAGCGCACACCTAGAGCAACTACTTGCCACTGGGGCAGAAATACTGCTGCTGGGCACGGGTCGGAGACAACACTTCCCCTCGCTGGAGCTGCTTAAGCCGGTGATCATGGCGGGTCGTACTGTTGATGTCATGGACACATCGGCGGCGTGTCGTACTTATAACATCCTCATGGCAGAAGGCCGCAAGGTTGCCGCTGCCCTGATCATCGAATAACGCCGATGAACGGACTCAGCCTTGCGCTGATTCTTGGCGGTGTTCTGCTCAATGCCGTTGCTCAGCTATTGCTCAAGGCCGGCACGAATGCAGTCGGTCACTTTGCGTTTCAAACCGAAAACATCGTGCCAGTTGGGCTCAAGCTTGCCCTCCAGCCCTACATCCTTGGTGGCATCACCTGCTACGTGATCAGCTTGGCCATCTGGATCATGGCACTATCACGCGTCCCTGTCAGCATTGCGTATCCAATGCTATCGATCGGGTATGCCATCAATGTCTTTGTAGCCTACTACTGGTTTGGTGAGGCCTTGAGTGCTCAAAAACTGCTTGGTATCGGTTTTATTATTATTGGCGTAGTCCTCGTTACGCGCTCCTAACCTCACTCCCCCATGCGCCTGCTTGCTCTGAGAATTACCGCTTCCACCTGGCGTGGCACCCTGCAAGGATTGCCCACACTCGTCGATATCTTGCGTCGGCACGCGGCTGGCGGAACCTTTTTATTCACTGTCGGCCCCGACAACACTGGACGTGCGCTCAAGCGTTTTTTCCGTAGTGGCTATCTCAAGCAAATTCGTCGCACACGCGCTGTTTCGCATTACGGCTACCGGACCCTAATGAATGGCACCCTTCTGCCGGCGCCGATGATTGGTCGGCGGGCGAGCGACATTCTTCGCGGTGTGCGTGACAGCGGCTTTGAGGTTGGCCTCCATGGTTGGGATCATCTTGCTTGGGAAGAGCAGATAGATAAGGCAACAGCAGACTGGACAGAACACCAACTACATCTGGCGATTGATCGCTTTACGGATATATTCAAGGCACCACCGAGCGTACATGGCGCTGCAGGTTGGCAGATGAATGCGCATGCCTTACGACTCACTCAGCGCAAAGGCTTTCGTTATTCCAGCGATACGCGCGGAACGCACCCCTTCATGCCTGTACAGAATGGAGAGATCGTCCTGTGTCCCCAAGTACCGACCACTCTGCCTACCCTTGATGAGCTGATTGGGTTGAATGGCGTTAATTCGGACAATGTGGCAGAAACTCTACTGCGTCATACAGCCCCAGAGCCAGAGCACGGTCATGTGTTCACGCTGCGTGCAGAGGTCGAAGGTATGAAATTGGCGAATACTTTCGAAAATTTGCTGACAGGCTGGCGCGAACAGGGATACAGTATGGTTGCGATGCAGGACATCGTGGATCGACTCGATCGCGACACCCTGCCCCATCATCAGATCACACGCGGCTCAGTGCCAGGCCGCATCGAACCACTGATGGTGCAAGGTGCCGAATTTTTGGCGAATTGGCAAAATGCAGCCTGAGACATGCGGGTGTCCGGCTGTATAGGAGGCACGAATGCTGGACCAGGTAGTTCCTGATTTTTCCCTACCCGCCACTGGCGGCATTACGTTTCAACTCTCTGCCCATTTGGGCAAACCCCTCGTTATTTACTTCTATCCCAAGGACAGCACCCCCGGTTGTACAACCGAGGCTGGTCAGTTCAGGGATCTGCATGCGCAGTTCGCCAAACTCGGTTGTACGGTCTATGGCGTCTCGCGCGACAGCCTCAAATCCCATGAAAACTTCAAAGCCAAGCTTGAACTCCCCTTCGAGCTACTCAGCGACAAGGATGAGCTGGCTTGTGGGATTTTCGGCGTAATGAAGATGAAGAACATGTACGGCAAGCAGGTACGCGGTGTCGAACGCAGTACCTTCCTGATCGATGCGAAAGGTGTTTTACGCCAGGAATGGCGGGGTGTGAAGGTGGACGGTCACGCCCAAGCAGTGCTCGAAGCAGTCAAGACTCTGTGAACTCGTAAAGGGAAACCATGGCCACCAAGCGTGCCGCACCTAGCAAAACTAGCAGCAAGACTCCATCCACTAAGCTGTTCGTTCTCGACACTAATGTGCTGATGCACGATCCGCTCTCCATCTACCGTTTTGAGGAGCACGACATTTACGTGCCGATCATGACGCTGGAAGAGCTGGACAACAATAAGAAGGGAACAACCGAAGTTGCCCGCAATGCACGCCAAGCCAGCCGTATGCTTGACGACATTGTCTCGGGTTGCGAGCTCGATATCGCAGCCGGAATTTCACTAACAGCGCCCTCTCGCGATCTGGCCTCCGGCAGCCTTTTTTTGCAAAGCGAAGCCATCAGCAGCAACCTGCCAGCCTCACTACCAACGGCTAAGGGCGATAACCAGATTCTTGCGGTGGTCATGTACCTCTCGCAGAAATTCCCCAAGCGCGAAGTCATCTTGGTGTCTAAGGACATCAATATGCGCATTAAAGCCCGCACACTAGGCTTACTCGCACAGGATTACTTCAACGATAAGGTACTTGAAGACACCGACCTGCTCTACACCGGCACGCTTGAATTGCCTACCGACTTCTGGGACAAACATGCCAAGGGCATGGAGTCGTGGAAGGAAGAAGGTCGCAATCTCTATCGTGTAACTGGGCCCCTGTGTCCAGACCTGCTCGTCAATCAGTATGTTCATATGGACAGCCCTGATCCGAACGAGAAACCCTTCAATGCCATCGTGCAAGAGGTCAAAGGCAAGACTGCCGTTCTCAAAACACTGGTGGACTATGGCCATACCAAGAACGCTGTCTGGGGTATTACTGCCCGCAACCGTGAGCAGAATTTTGCCCTCAACCTTCTGATGGACCCCGAGGTCGATTTCGTTACCCTTCTCGGCCAAGCTGGCACCGGTAAGACACTCCTGACACTGGCAGCCAGCCTGACGCAGGTACTCGAGAGTAAGCGTTACTCGGAAATCATCATTACGCGCGTTACGGTTCCTGTGGGTGAAGACATTGGCTTCCTACCCGGTACCGAAGAAGAGAAGATGACGCCGTGGATGGGCGCACTTGAGGACAACCTTGATGTGCTCAACAAACCGGCAGATGCCGACCCATCACATGCAGGTCAGGGCGGCTACGGCGGAGACTGGGGCCGCGCGGCCACCATGGATTTGATCCGCAGCCGCATCAAGATTAAGTCGCTGAATTTCATGCGCGGTCGAACCTTCATCAACAAGTATCTGATCATTGATGAGGCACAGAATCTGACGCCAAAGCAGATGAAGACACTGATCACCCGTGCTGGTCCAGGTACTAAAGTGGTCTGTCTGGGTAATATTGCCCAGATCGATACACCTTACCTGACCGAAGGCAGTTCAGGCCTCACCTATGTCGTCGATCGTTTCAAGGGTTGGCCGCACTCGGGCCATATCACCTTGCAACGCGGCGAACGGTCACGCTTGGCTGATCACGCGGCTGAAGTTCTTTAACTATCAGCACACAGTAAAAAACGCCCTGCCATTACTGGCAGGGCGTTTTGCTTTACAGACCTACAGAAAGGTCTTACTCGTTAGCAACGAAGAGCAGCGTCAGTGCGGCACCAATACCTGCCGGCAGACCATACTTCTCGAGCTTAGACTCTTCACCATGGGAGATCACTTCGACCGGCACATCCGAAATCTCCATGACACGGTTGGTCAGTGAGCCTTCGATCAGGCGCGTGAAGGAATTCTTGCGCCCAGTACCGATGACGATTTCGCCAATGCCAAGATCCTTGGCCATCTGGTGGATGACCTCAGCTTTGTCACCCAAGCCTACATGGGTCTCAAAAGGCACCGCAAACTGCGTTAGCAGATCACGTGCTGGCTTGAGGGTCTTTTCGGCCTCGTCATTGTGATAACTATCGAGATCACTTTTCGACACGAAGCGCGTGATTTCCTGCGGCAGGCGCATACACACATGCAGCAGATGCACATCGACGTCTTTTTTCTCGATATAGCGGTTGATGATGTGACGAACTGCACCGAGGGAGTTCTCAGAACCATCAACAGGAATAAGTACCTTGAGCATGACATTCTCCTTGAGTAGATTTGACGCATTCACATGATCGGCGGGATGCCGGAGTGTTCTTGCTTCAGACTATTTAGGATTTCCCATTTTCAGCACCTCCAAGTCAGACCACATGTGTAGACGATGCATGCACCGTCACTTTCGGTCTCGCTTGTGTCCTCGCTGATGGGCGGAAGGCCACCGGTGTTACCGGGGAAACAACCCCGTGTTGTCGATAACACCATCTGTAGCAAAGCGCACTACAGAAGCTACTCCCCTGCCAAGCTCACCGGATCGTTATGCTTGCTTGCAAACCTGCCTAACAAGCTTTGTTTCTCCGGTTGTGCAATCTTGCGATCACACAAGCTCACTATAGACATACGATAAATTTTTGTGAAGTAAAGATTAGTAATTTCTTTAATTACGAAACGTAATGACTACTGGGTATTCATGAGCTGCTTGCCAGCATCAAGATCACAAAGGCACCAATACCAGCTGGCAAGCCAAACTTTTCAAATCGGGAAACATCATCACCGGCAAGGATGCTTACAGGCACCCTTGCCAAGGCAAGGACCTGACTGCTCACCGCATCCTCGACCACACGCGTCAGTGAGCGCGCCCTGGCCGTCGCCAGCAGTACTTCATGGACGCTAAACTCTTCGGCGCAGCGCACGATGCACTCGGCCTTTTCGCCAATGGATACATGGCTCACAAAAGGCACATTCAAATACTTGAGCACAGCCTCAGCTTCTTGCAGCGCTTTACGAGCTTCGGCTTCGTGGTAACGCCCACGCTCACCATGCTGCAGGAAACGAGCAATGTATTGCGATAACGGTGCGCATACATGTAAAAGATGAATCTCTACATTCCCCTGCCCAGCCTCGCAGCGCGCCGCATAGCGAACCGCCTGTAAAGCATTCGTGGATCCATCGACAGGAATCAATACCTTATGCGGGATCGATGTCCCGCGCATGTGCAAGGAAGATGGCTGGCTTACTTGCCCCGCAGCTACTGAGTGCTGTGCCACGGCCAAACGCGCCTCTCTGACGCTGGCGAGGTAGCCGGCACTCAAAACGCCAACAATAATGGCTGCATGCAACAACAGGGAAAACCATGGGTTGCTGGCTGTAAAACCTTTGAGCATAGGCTCATGCACGATCATGCTGGCCGATGTCCAAGCCAGAATCGCCCCCCCAAGGTAGATGATGATGGGATAGCGCTCGACAAATCGTAGGATGAGCTGACTTCCACCAATCATGATGGGCACACTGATCAGCAGTCCAAGAATCACCAGTAAAAAACTGCCGTGTGCCGCACCGGCGACCGCCAGCACATTGTCCAGCCCCATCACAGCATCAGCAATCACAATGGTTTTCATGGCGCCCCAGAAACTACTGGCAGCAGAGACCTCATGTTCGCCACTGTCATGTTCAGCCAGCAATTTGTAGGCGATCGCAATAAGCAGCACACCGCCCAGCACCATCAAGCCTGGGATTCTGAGCAACCACACCACCAACAGCGTCATCGCAGTTCGCACGCCAATAGCGCCCACGGTACCCCAGACAACGGCGCGGGTCCGCAAACGCGGTGGCAAATTACGGGCAGCCAAGGCAATCACGATGGCATTGTCGCCAGCCAGAACGAGGTCAATCATGACAATCGCCAGCAAGCTCGCCAGAAATCCGGAAGAGATGAGTTCCATGACCAGCGCCTCCAAGTTGTTCACGCAAGCCTGATGGCTTCCGTACTTGGTCTCGCTTATGTCAGCCCTCAATGGGCGGACATATACTCTGCCGGAGCGTCATTCCTACGCTCGTGCTGTCGGCAGAATATCCTGCACATGGGATGCAGTCGCTACTCCCCGCATGCTTTGATTATTGTTCATAAAGCCAGACATGCAAGTTTCACATAGTGACCCTGCCCCCCAATAGGCTAAAAAAATGCCCTGCCGGCAAACCGGCAGGGCACGGCAAACGCTGAAGTAAATGCCTTATTCGCTTGCGACCAGCAGCAGCGTTAGCGTGGCCCCGATACCCGCAGGTAGGCCATACTTCTCAGCAGCCGATTCCTCGCCACTAGCGATCAGCTCAACAGGCACATCGGCAATCGCCATGACCTGATTTGTGACCGACCCCTCTACCAGTCGTGTGAAGGCATTTTTGCGGCTAGTACCCATGACGATTTCATCCACCTCAAGTAACTGCGCTTGTTGGTGAATGGTCTCGGCTTTCTCACCACGGGCAATGTGGGTATGAAAGGTAACGCCGAAGCGTTGCAGCATGTCGCCCGCAGGCTTCAAACTTTTCTCAGCTACGTCACGGTAGTAGCTATCCAGATCATGACGTGAAAGGTAAGCACCAATAGCCTTCGATAAGGGCTTATTGACGTGAAGCAGATGAACTTCGATGCCACCTTCCTGAACGTTACGGTTGCTGACATGACGAACGGCATTGAGCGCACTGGCCGAACCATCAACGGGGATGAGTACTTTACGCATTGTCTTGTCTCCTAAATTAAATGACCTGAATTTCATCTATTTGCCCCAACGCGGTGGTGAGCCACATCTCACCACCACGTCAGGACATTGCTACGCTTACTCGACAGCGACAAACAGAGCCAGTGCTGCACCGATACCTGCGGGGAGGCCGAATTTCTCGACACGAGAGATCTCACCACCGGCAATCACCTGCACAGGCACATTCACAAGCTCCAACACGCGGTTGGTGACAGAGTCTTCGAACAAGCGCGTCAGCGAATGCTTGCGTGCGGTGCCGATCACAATTTCATCCACATGCAGGCGCTGGGCAACACGTTGAATCACCGGAGCTTTATCGCCAAGCTCGACATGCACGGCATAAGGAATCGAGAAGCGATCCAACAGCAGTTGTGCAGGCAAGAGAGCCTTGTTTGCTTCAGCACGATGGAAGCTCTCACGCTCACCCCGCTTGAGGAAACGAGCAATATGCTGAGACAAGGGCGTGCGTACATGCACCAGATGGACCTCGATGCCGCCCTCAGTCACCACGCGATTGGCAACGTGTTGTACTGCACGGATAGAGTTGTCGGAGTCATCAACCGGCACCAGCACCTTACGCACTGCACGGATGCCATCGACTGACATTTGGACCGGCGTGCTCACTTCACCGCTACCTTCGACCACGTGGCCAGCCACATTGCGGCGTGCAATCGAGGCGTTCACCAGGTATCCACCACCCAAGACACCACCCACAATCAGGGCATGCAACAGCGGCGACAACCAGGTGTTTGCCTCAAAGACATCCTTCAGCATCGGCTCATGCGTAATCATGCTGGCCGACGTCCAGGCAAGCACACCACCACCGATGTAGATGATCGAGGGATAGCGCTCGACGAACTTGAGGATGATTTGGCTACCCCAGATCATGATCGGCACGCTGATCAACAGGCCCAGCACGACGAGCAGGAAGCTACCATGAGCAGCGCCGGCAACCGCTAGGACATTGTCCAGACCCATTACAGCATCAGCGATCACGATGGTCTTCATCGCACCCCAGAAGCTGTCAGCCGCATCCACATGCTCACCTTCATCTTTCTTGTCGGTAAGTAGGTTAAAGGCGATCCAGATCAACAGGGCACCACCCAGCATCATCAAACCAGGAATATCAAGCAGCCAAACGACAACCAGTGTCATTGCTGTGCGTACAGCAATGGCACCAACGGTGCCCCAAACGATGGCTTTGTTACGTTGAGTAGGTGGCAGATTACGTGCAGCCAGCGCAATGACAATCGCGTTGTCACCCGCTAGCACTAGATCGATCATGATGATCGCGAGGAGTGCCGAGAAAAACTCGGCTGTAAACAGTTCCATGATTAGGTTCTCCGTTATCAGTTGCATTAACGGGCGACCCGACAGGCTGCATCAGGATCACCCAAGCGCTTTGCTGGTTACATCCTGGTCTCGCACCACTCCTCTCGGAGCTCGAATACCGCCGGGGTTTCCCCGGACTGTCGGCGATATTCATGGCATTGCTGCCATTGCTACTCCCCACGGACCAAAGTATTGATAACTTCGTTGCCGTTGTGAAATGAAGATTTGAAATGATTTGGATTATGTTGCGAAAATTTTCATTATGTTTTTAAAGGGGTTGCATCAATAAATGCAATGATTGGGGAACAAAATTTAGTTGATCCATGTCTATGGATTGTGTTTAATTACATCGTGTGTGATTAAACACGCAACTCCCGCAAAGGGGAGTAGCTTCTGCGGCCTTAGCCGCTGCGTGGCTGTCGTCATTACAGGGAATGTAGTCACCCTCGGCAGCTCCGGCACGCAAGCTGTTTGGCAATCGTGTGCAGCCCCCTGCACCACCCGCCCAAACCGCTTGAATGTTGTAAGCGAGACCTTTGTTTGTCCAGCCATTACCTATTAACAATTGGGTAAGGACTGTGATGCAAAAGGTCGATCCGGCATTGCCGGATCTTGTTCTACGCTTACGACAAGAGGTCCTATCATGGTTCAGCGCAGCATCAGACGCTTCCTCAAGCACGGCATGATGCCCCAGCTCAGTGTCTTCGAAGCCGTTGCCCGTCACGGCAACTTCACCAAAGCCGGTGAAGAACTCTTCATGTCACAACCCACGGTATCAGTGCAAATGAAGAAGCTCACAGATACAGTGGGCGTTCCCTTGGTCGAGCAAATTGGGAAAAAAATTTATCTCACCGAAGCTGGGCAAACCTTGTACGCCTCATGCCGGGAAATTTTTGCCAGCCTGCAGTCGCTAGACAATAAGTTGGTAAGCCTTGGCGCTTTGAACTCCGGCCGACTTAACCTTGCCGTCAGCACCACCGCAAAAGACTTTGCGGCACGCATGCTTAGCGATTTCGCCAAACACCATCCTAATATTCGTCTAGGACTGCAGATCCATAACCGGCAAGGACTACTCGATCGGCTGGCACAGAACATTGACGACCTCTACATCTTTGATGTCCCACCTACGAATGATGAATGTCCCGTAGTGACGCAACGCATATTGCCAAATCCGATGGTGGCAATTGCCCCAGTGGACCACCCTCTCAAAGGACGCAAGAAAATCCCGTTTGAGGAATTGGCGCTTGAACCCTTTCTGATGCGCGAAGTCGGCTCGGGGACTCGACAGGTCGTGCAAGAGCTCTTCGACTCACGCGGGCTGGTACCAAAAACTCGAATTGAACTATCGAGCAACGATGCCATCCGCGAGGCTGTCGCAGGTGGGCACGGCGTTTCCATCATCTCGCGTTACACACTAAGCCGTGAGCAAAACCCACATCCGCTGACGATTTTAGATGTCGAAGGCTTGCCGGTTGAACAGCACTGGGTATTTGCTTACCCGGTCGGTAAGCAGCTGGCGCTGATGGCTGACCAGTTCATGAGCTTTGCCCGTCAGGAGAGCAAGACCTTGGCACTGAGTTACCGTAGCTAAACCTAACTGAGCGCCTTACGCTCAGCTAGATTCAAACTTAGTAGGAGCCAGGTGCCGCGAAATTAACGAACTTGGTGTACTCGCCAAGGAAGGTGAGCATCACTGGGCCGGTCGGACCATTCCGGTGTTTGCCGACAATCGCCTCGGCCATACCCTTGTTATCGGGCTTGTCCTTGTTGTAGTACTCATCGCGATACATCATGATGATGATGTCGGCATCTTGTTCAATGGCGCCGGATTCACGCAAGTCGCTCATCAGGGGGCGCTTGTCGTTGCGCTCTTCCACCTTCCGCGAGAGCTGCGACAGGGCAATAACGGGTACCTGCAGCTCCTTGGCCAGCGACTTGATCGAGCGAGAAATCTCAGAGATTTCTGTCGCACGGTTTTCGTTTTCCCGTGCTGACGTCATGAGCTGCAAATAATCGATCACGATCAAGCCGAGCTTGCCATACTGGCGATGTAGGCGACGGGCACGGGCACGCAGATCGTTCGAATTAATCGCACCAGTATCATCAATATGGATATTGGCCTCATGCAACTTGCCCAGCGCCATGGTCATCTTGTCCCAGTCGTCGTCCGTCAGACGGGCGCTACGCAACTTGGTCTGGTCAATACGACCGACTGAAGACAACAGACGCAGCGCAAGTTGCGGCCCAGACATTTCCAGACTGAAAATCGCGACAGGCAGCTTCATTTCGACGCCTACATACTCGGCGATATTCAACGCAAATGCGGTCTTACCCATGGATGGACGCCCTGCGACAACCACCATATCGCCTGGCTGGAGGCCCGATGTCATTTTGTCGAGGTCGGTAAAGCCCGTTGGCGTGCCCGTAATATCGCTGCTATCGCGGCCGTAGAGCTCTTCGATCTTTTCGACAACTTGCGCCATCAGGGGCTGAATCGCTACAAAGCCGGCAGTCGAGCGCGCGCCAGCTTCGGCGATTTCCAAGACTTTAACTTCAGCCTCATCGAGGATCTGCTTGACGTCGCGGCCAGCTGGATTGAGCGCCGATGCAGCGATTTCATCACCAGCAGAAACCAGCTTACGCAGTACCGAGCGCTCGCGCACGATTTCCGCATAGCGGCGGATATTCGCGGCAGACGGGGTGTTGTTGGCAATCTCGGCGAGGTAGCCCAGACCACCGGTTTGATCTGTTTCGTTCGACTTTTCGATCGACTCGAAAACCGTCACCACATCGGCAGGACGGCCAACTTCGATCAGGCGGGAAATGTGACGGAAGATCCGGCGATGGTCATCGCGGTAAAAATCACCATCCGCCACCACATCGCCAATACGATCCCAGGCGGTGTTATCGAGGAGCAAGCCGCCAATAAGCGACTGCTCGGCTTCAATCGAGTGAGGCGGCAACTTCAAGCTCGCGAGCTGGGCATCACTGGTATAGGCCGATGTCGAATTGTTGTTTGAGAATGCGCGCGCTTGTGCCATGACTACCCCTCGAGACGATTAGCGCGAGTTTACTCGCATCCCTCTCTCAAGGCTGTGTATAACTCTGTGAGCAAGCTGTTTGTATCCATGTATAGCGTGTGAATACATCCGCCAACAACGACGGCTTGTGGATGAACTGTGAGTAGTCTGTGGACAACCCAATAACACCCTACTGCACAGGATCCAATTCATCCTTGAGCAGACCACCCGCTACCACGCCCAACACCCCAACAAAGGTCTTGGCCCCATCGCGCAAAAAAGTAGCGCTGTCCTCACTCAGGGCACTCGAGGGGACGACTGTTGCTAGATCAAGCATCGGCTCATCGCCATATTTCGCAGCGTAATGCGCCGCCTGCATCGCCAAAATACGCGCGGTCTTCGCCAAAGCCTCCTTGCTGCTGATCGCGATCATGTGCTCAGACAACGCCAGATAGCGTTTGAACTCATCGAATATGCGCTCCCTGTTAGCGCTCGTCAGACTATCGGTTTGCATGGGGCGTCCGGCTTGTGTAGGTGTGCTAGACCTTAACGCTTTTTCTATCGACGACTGATTGTCGCCTTGGATGGTTTGATAACCCAAACGCATCAAAGCCTCGGACAGTCTGGGTCTATAGTCCGTTTCGGCTTATACATCTCTACCGAGGACATCCATGCAGCATCTGACACAGATCGAGAGCCTAATCAAAATGGCTAACCAGATTGGCGGCTTCTTTAATAATTACAACGACCGTGATCTCGCTCGGCGTGAAGTAGCCAACCATCTGGAAAAGTTCTGGGAGCCACGCATGCGTCACATGATTCTGGATTACAACGACAAACACCGCACGCTGAACAACGACCTGCTGCCACTGGTCCGTGAAGCTTTGAAAATCCTGCCGTCACCACCGCTCCCCAACATCATCCGCGTGGCACGTACCGCAAGCCCACAGCTCTGAGCTTTCCACTATCCCTTGCTCTGCCCTCTTAGCCGCTGTAGTCAGACTACAGCGGCTTTTTCTTATCCGATAGCGTTAGGGTGCCTTCGGACTACATCACTCACACCACCTGAATCAGACGGTCAAAGCGGCTCTGCAGATCGATACCACGCGAGAGTTCAAGCATGGCAGCTGTCATCGGCGGATAAGAATTTTGCTTGCGCACAACCAAGCCAATCTGGCGCGAGAGTTCAGGCACGATCTGTACAACACAAATCTCTTGGCGCAGCTCAATCAGACTGAGCACACTGTGCGGCACAACAGCGCATAAGTTGCTACAGCGAATTTGCGAGTACAAACCAAAGATCGAGTCCGTCTCCATCTTCACGCGCGGCATCACCCCTGCCTGACGAAAAGCTGTATCGATGATGCGGCGGCTTTGCATATTGCTGGTCAGCAGACATAGCGGTAACTCAGCAACTTCAGCCCAGTCGAGGTGCGTGCGTCCCTTCAGCATGCTGTCATCACGCGTCATCAGCACATAGCGCTCGACATACAGCGGATGAACAGTAAAGCCTGCCAACGCCGTATCCGACAGATAGGTAATACCAAAATCGAGTTCGCAGCTATCCAGCCGCCGTGCAATCTCCTGCGATGGCAGGGAGAGGATGGAAAAATCTATCCCTTCATACTGCTCCTGACACGGCGTAGACAGCAAAGGCACAACCGGCATAGTGGTTGGAATCGCACCAATGCTGAGCGACCCTTTCAGGTTGCTGTGCGCACTCATGGCCTCTTGGCGCATCGCCTCATAGCTGGCGAGCAAATGCTGCGCCCAGCCCACCACCTTTTCACCTTCCTCAGTTAGCCCTTCATAGCGACGTCCGCGTCTGACGAGGTGCAGGTCCAGCTCTTTCTCTAAATTACGAATAGCCGTGGACAAGGCTGGCTGCGACACGTGGCAGCGTTCGGCGGCGCGGGCGAAATGGCGCACTTCAGCAAGGGTGACCAAATATTTGAGCTGACGGATAAACATGTGAGCAAAGAGAATCAATGTGAAATCAGAGCATACGTCAGATGATACGAAATTAGCTTTTGGCCATGATGGCCTTGTCAGTCACGTCCATTTTTTGTATAGTCATCGCTATTCCCTTACAGATATATCGAAAGACATAACGCCACAGCTTAACTAAACGCAAAATTAATTACTTAATATCTTTTTATATAACTTACACAACAAATTCCGTCGTACTTCGTTATATCTATAAAGATACGATAACTCACCTCATTCACCGCCGCACTTTCAACTGACGAACGCATGAAAACTTTACTGACCGCCCTGATAGCGATGGCGTGCATCACCAACGCCAACGCTGAAGAAACCCAAATCGCCGTTGCCGCCAACTTTGCAGCGCCCGTACAAAAGATTGCTGCGGAGTTCGAAAAGCAAACGGGACACAAAGCGATCATCGCAACAGGTGCGACAGGTAAGTTCTACGCTCAGATCGTGAACGGGGCACCATTTGACATCCTGCTGGCTGCAGATGACGAAACCCCAGCCAAGCTGGAAAAGGAAGGCCAGTCAGTCACCGGGAAGCGCTTTACCTATGCGATTGGCAAACTGGTGCTATGGTCACCCAAGCCTGCCATCGTGGATGTCAATGGTGATGTACTTAAGCGGGGAGGTTTCGACCATCTCTCGATTGCCAACCCGAAGGTGGCCCCCTATGGTGCCGCTGCCGTCGAAACGCTAAAGGCACTCGGTGCCTACGAAACGGTTCAAGCCAAACTGGTGATGGGCGAAAACATCGCGCAGACACACCAGTTTGTAGCCACGGGTAATGCCTTGCTTGGCTTTGTTGCGCTGTCGCAAGTGCTTAAGGATGGGAAGATTGATGGTTCTTCATGGGTTGTGCCGGAGAAGCTCTATTCGCCGATCCGTCAAGATGCCGTGCTGCTCAATAGAGGTAAGGACAACAAGGCAGCAGCAGCCTTCCTCGAGTTCCTGAAGAGTAACAAGACGGCAAAGGAGATTATCCTCAGCTACGGCTATAGCCACTGAGCGCCAAAACACGCACTGTCGTGACCGACCTGGCTGATCGCGGCCTCTTCTGGCCGACTTTTAGGGTCGACTCGCTGTCTGTCGCTACAATTGCGCTATGAACTTCACCCCCCAGGATTGGTCAGCCATCCGCCTAACCCTTGAGCTGGCCAGCCTCACGACCTTGCTACTCATCCTGTTCGGCACCCCACTTGCATGGTGGTTGTCGCGCACGACATCGCGTACCAAGCCGCTTTTTGTTTCGCTGGTAGCGATGCCACTGGTGCTACCACCAAGTGTGATCGGCTTTTATCTGCTTGTTTTCATGGGCCCGAATGGACCACTAGGTCAGTTGATGGATCAACTAGGAATTGGCCGTCTACCCTTTTCCTTCGGTGGTTTGCTGCTTGCCTCTTGCATCTATTCATTGCCCTTCGTCATACAACCATTGCAGAATGCCTTCGAAGCCATCGACGAGCGCATGTACGAAGCCGCGGCCACACTAAGGGCAAGCCCGTTGGACCGCTTTTTCACGGTGGCAGTACCGCTGGCTAAGCCGGGATTCCTTACTGCAGCAGTGCTGGGCTTTGCACACACTGTTGGCGAATTCGGCGTGGTATTGATGATCGGCGGCAACATCCCGGACAAAACTCGCGTTGTCTCAGTACAGATTTACGACTATGTCGAGGCACTTGAGTACAGCGACGCCCATCGTCTGGCAGCACTCATGTTGATATTTGCTTTCATCGTTCTCTTTCTTCTCTACACACTCAACCCGTCAAAAAAGAAAGCCTCTGCCGCATGATTGAGGCTGACTTCCACCTCGGACTACCGGGATTCTCACTCGAGGCACACATCACATTGCCCAGCCGTGGTGTCACTGCATTGTTCGGCCCCTCGGGCTCGGGCAAAAGTACGCTACTCCGCTGCATTGCCGGATTGCACAAGCCTCAACATGGCAAGTTGATCGTCGATGGCGAAGTCTGGCAAGACGCTGCACACTTTCTGCCGCCACATAAGCGCCCCGTTGGCATGGTGTTTCAAGATGCCGCCTTATTCCCCCATCTGAACGTCCAGCAGAATCTTGACTACGGTGCCAAGCGTTGCCGGAGCAAAGCCGGCGGCACAGAGCACCTGATTGAGCTACTCGGCATAGGGCATCTACTGCAACGGCGTACGGACACCTTGTCGGGTGGTGAGAAGCAGCGTGTAGGCATCGCGCGCGCATTATTTTCTGCACCCAAAATGCTATTGCTTGATGAGCCACTTGCTGCGCTCGATGGGCAACGTAAGGCAGAACTATTGCCCTATCTCGATCAGCTGCATCAGCAGCTGGATATCCCCGTTATCTATGTGAGCCATGCTCCAGAAGAGGTAGCACGGCTCGCAGATTACATCGTGCAACTTGGCAACGGTCGTGTTATCCGCGCCGGCGAAGCCATTGATATTTTTCCAGCACTACTGCACCCACTGAGCCAAGAAGAAGGTGTATTTACCCTCCTCGTCGGCACGATTGAGCTGCACGATACCCACGACTACTTAACGCAAATCAGCATCGGAACGGATCGTGTATGGATGCGCTTTATCAATCGCCCTATTGGAAGCAAAGTACGGTTGCGCTTGCTCGCTCGAGACGTCAGCCTGAGCCTGAACCCTGGAGCACGGGAAAGCAGCATACTCAATACGCTGCAGACCGAAATAGCGAGTCTCGAGGAAACAGCACCAGGACGAACGCTTGTGCGCCTAACACTCAATAACGGTCCCGAACTACTCTCACGAATCACAACACGCTCAGCACGCGCATTACATTTACAGCCGGGACAACTAGTGTATGCGCAGATCAAGGGCGTCGCGCCAATGGAGTAAGGCTATTCCTCCGCTTCGAGAGCACGCTCTGCCGGTGGCTGTAGATAACGGCTGAACTCGGCAAAGTCTACAGACAAGGCCTGAGCGGCCTTCAATTCCATGGCACGATAGCGCGCCAGTATATTCATACCAAACTCGGTGAGTTGGGCACCGCCCCCACGGCTGCCACCTGTATTGGTAGTCACCAAGGGCTCAATGAAGGCTGCGTTGGTTGCCTCAACCAGCAACCAGGCTCGGCGATAGGACATGCCCATTTCCCGAGCGGCCGCTGAAATGGATCCGGTTCGGGCAATACGCTCTAACAGCTCAGAACGGCCTGGCCCCAGAGCTGTCATTTCACTGAACAAAACACGCAGACGCGGTCCATGACGGCTTGATTGTGTGGAGGTTTTCTTTTTTGGCATGGCGCAGATCATGCCACAAGGGCATTCACTTCAAAAATCGAACCAAATGATGAGATCACAAAAGAAAAGAGCCGCTCAAGGCGGCTCTTTTCAGTCACAGTGCAGGCAGATTACTGCTCGGCCACCACGGTCACAGTCACGCTCACCAGTACATCGGTATGCAGCGAAATTTCAACAGCAGTATCACCAATGGTCTTCAGCGGACCATTTGGCAGGCGAACAGCAGCCTTATCAATCTTGGTGCCCTTGGCGCTCAGCGCTTCAGCTACGTCAGCAGTGCTAACGGAACCGAACAGACGACCATCCACACCCGCCTTACGAGCGATGGTGACAACTTGACCTTCAACCTTGGCGGCTTCAGCTTGTGCAGCAGCCAGCTTTTCAGCAGCCAGCTTTTCCAGCTCGGCACGACGGGCTTCGAAGTGAGCCAGATTTTCCGGGGTCACGCGCTTGGCCTTGCCTTGCGGGATCAGGAAGTTACGAGCATAGCCATCCTTGACCTTGACCACATCGCCCAGGCCGCCGAGGTTAACCACTTTTTCCATCAGAATAATTTGCATGGTTCAGTCCTCCGCTTATTGGTGCAGGTCGGTGTACGGCATCAGGGCCAGGAAACGGGCACGCTTGATGGCGGTCGACAGTTGACGTTGGTAGCCAGTCTTGGTGCCGGTGATACGTGCCGGCATGATCTTGGCGTTTTCGGTGATGAAGTCCTTCAGGATGTCCACATCCTTGTAATCGACTTGTTCAATCTTTTCTGCGGTGAAGCGGCAGAACTTACGGCGCTTGAACATGCTGCGACCTTTGTCGTCCTTACGCTTATTTGCGCCATTCTTCGGCTTAAATGCCATGATTAATTCCTTCCTTGAATTCGATCGAGGTTACGTGCAGTACCAGGCTTCTGTTCTTGAGGCTTTTAGCGGCGAGAAATCCCGTTGCGCTACACAAGCTGCCGGCATTCATGCCAGAAAGTAGCGTTGCCAGCGACCCCAGTGCAACACAGGCCATTTCACAATCTACTTTGCGCTTGCTCCCCGCTTCGACTTGTTCAGACTCATGTTGCAGCTTGAACTCAATCACTGGCACGCCAGCCGGGGTGTAGCGAACGGCACCTCTTTCAATCACCTGCCCGTCTAAGGTGAGCAGATTACGAGGCGTCTCGTCCGTCATTGCTTCATTCTGCAGTAGCGGCTGCCTCCGGCTTGGTTTCAGCAGCAGGCGTCAGCGACTTGGACTTTTCTTCCTTCATCATCGGCGACGGAGCGGTAACAGCCTTGTCCATCTTGATGGTGAGGTGACGCAGCACTGCATCGTTAAACTTGAATGCGGTCTCAAGCTCAACCAGCGTAGCGCCGTCGACTTCGATGTTCATCAGCACGTAGTGAGCCTTGTGCACCTTCTGGATCGGATAAGCCAGTTGACGACGGCCCCAATCTTCCAGACGGTGGATTTGACCTGCATGCGAGGTCACGAGCGTCTTGTAACGCTCAATCATCGCCGGGACCTGTTCGGACTGGTCCGGGTGGACGATGAATACAACTTCATAATGGCGCATGAAAACTCCTTTTGGATAGTGAGCCCCCCCGCATGCGTACGGGTGGAGCAAGGTGGAAAGCCGGCTATTATAACCAGATAATCTCGCTGACACAAGGCTTTAGGCGCTTTAAAGGGAAGCGGCCAGGCAATCGGGGTAATTGGGCTGAGGATATAGCTTTGCATCGATGCATACACAGGTGGTTTTTCTGTCAAACTGCAAAAATGCGTGCAAAATCAATGCACAAAATCACGAAAAACCTTTATTAATCAAGACAAGATGATCAAATCGCCTTTTCCGGATCTCGACAGCTGGGTAATGTACTTCGGTGAAGCTGACATCCCTGTGCTGCGCCATACCGTGCAGGAGCTCGACAAGCTGCGAGAACGTGCCTCGAGCATTAACGCACGCACGCTATCGACCATCATCCTTGGCGATCCACTGATGACGCTGCGCGTACTGGCTTACATCGAGAGTAAGCGAAGCAAGCGTCAGGCGACCGATATCACGACCATTGAACGCGCCTTGGTCATGATTGGTATGGAGCCATTTTTCCGTGATTTCCAGCATATTCCACTGGTTGAGGATCAGCTTAAGGAACACCCGAAAGCGCTCTTATGGCTGCTCCGCGTGATCAAGCGTTCCCGCCAAGCCTCTGGTTGGGCGCGCGACTGGGGCTTGATGCGCAAGGATTTAGACGTTGATGAGATCACCGTCGCCGCCCTGCTCCACGATACGGCTGAGTTACTCATGTGGAGTTTTGCCCCAACCTTGGCGCTACAAGTCAGAGAAAAGCAGAACGCCGACAAGCACTTGCGCAGCATCAACGCACAGCAGGAAGTTTATGGCATCGCCTTGCATGACCTGCAAATTGATCTGGCACGGACCTGGCATTTGCCAAGCCTGCTGATCAGCATGATGAATCATGGTGACGAAGAGGAAACTCAACGCGAATTGAATGTGCGCTTGGCCGTCGATCTGGCTCGTCACTCGGCCAACGGTTGGGATGATGCGGCGCTACCCGACGACTACAAGGCCATTACGGAGCTCCTGCATATCAACCATGAGACCTTGTTCAAAAAATTAGGCATCGAAGGACCATCCCAAAGCTAAGACAAATCCAAGCAGGATAGGATCGCGCTTGCTATAGTGTCATGACGCACTAACCCATTGATCCAGAACGCCACCTTGAATATCAACGACCTTGCCAGCTCACTAAGCGCCTATGCCTCTGCCGATGCCATCGGTCAGACGGCTCGAACGCGCACGTCCAGCGGCAGTGATGCGATCAGCAAGGCGCTCGGTCAGGCTAGTGAACGCCTCAACCAACAGCGAGACTCGGCGCAGGTACGCTTGTCTGTTTTCGGGCAAATCAAATCTGCAGTCGCTGAATTGCAAAGCAGCAGCAAGGCACTGACTGACGAAACCAATACCGATACTGCAGAAGAGGCCAAAAAAGCAGCACAGAACTTTGTCTCTGCTTTCAACACGGCACGCACTGTTGCCAACCGCGCAATCAATGGTGATGGCGGAACGGAAGGCGCATTAGCCACGGATAGCCGCGCGCGCGCAGCCGCCAACGAAGTCAATCGTTCGCTTGATCGCAGCAATAGTAAAGCGCTGAGTGCCATTGGCATTACGACCAATCAAAACGGTACGCTGAGCCTCGATAAGCAGAAGTTTGAGCAGGCACTTCAAAGTGCACCACAACAGGTCAGCGACACCTTGGCAGCAGCAGGCCAACAAGTAGAGCAATCAACAACACGCCAACTACAAAATACGAGCAACGTGAGCCGCTCTATTAGCACGCTAAACACGCAGGTACGCAACCTGGAAAGTCAGCAGGCGAATCAGCAAAATTTAATTGATCTGATGCAGCGCTCAACCGAGCAAGCGAATAATCGCCTCAATGCCATTAGCGCCAGCGGTATCGCGTTCTATCAGAAGATTTTTAACCTCTAAAACCTTCACAACGCTTAAACGTTGCGCGCCTCCAGAGCCTCCCAGCGCTCTAGGGCTTCCAGCAGCTCAGCTTCAGCCCCTTCCAGTAAGCCCTGAATCTTGGTCGCTTCACCACCACTTTGATAGATCGACGGGTCAGCTAACTGACCTTGATAGCCAGCGATCGTAGTTTCCAAGCCCGCGATCCTCTCGGGCAACTCGCTCAGTTCCTTTTGCTCCTTGAAACTCAGCTTGTTCTTGCTCGGTTTAGCAACCGGCTTGGCGGCTGCATCAGACACCGCCTTAACGGACTGTTCTGCCGCCAGCGGCTTCTCGATTGCAACGTTGGCATTCAGCCCCCCTTCTGGGCGTTGACGCAACCAGTCTTCATAACCGCCGACATATTCAGCCCAGCGGCCATTGCCTTCAGCCACGATAGTTTGCGTGACAACGTTATCGAGGAATCGACGGTCATGGCTGACAAGGAACAGCGTGCCGGAATATTCCTGCAACAACTCCTCAAGTAGCTCGAGTGTCTCGATATCCAAGTCATTGGTCGGTTCATCCAGCACCAATACATTCGCGGGCTTTGCAAACAAGCGGGCCAGCAGCAGACGGTTACGCTCCCCGCCAGATAAGGTCCGCACCGGCGAACGAGCGCGTTGGGGAGCAAACAGGAAATCCTCGAGATAACTGATGACGTGCTTTTTCTTGCCGTTGATCTCAACGTAGTCCGAGCCCGGAGAAATCACATCCACAATCGCCGCTTCAGGATCCAGTTGGTCACGGAATTGGTCGAAATACGCGACCTCAACCTTGGTACCCATCTGAACACGGCCAGAATCCGCCTCCAACTGACCCAACACCAGCTTGAGCAGTGTGGTTTTGCCCGCACCGTTGTGCCCAATTAAACCGATCTTGTCGCCACGCTGAATGCGCGCACTAAAGTTGCGCACGATAAAGCGATCACCATAGGACTTGTTGACGTTCTCAAGCTCAGCGACCAATTTGCCTGACTGATCACCACGCGCCAGCTCTAGATTGACCTTGCCCTGACGTTCGCGGCGCTCACTACGTTCACGGCGCAGCTGCTCTAACCGCAATACGCGACCTTCGTTACGCGTACGGCGTGCTTTAACACCTTGGCGTATCCACACTTCCTCAGCCGCTAGCATCTTGTCGAACTTGGCGTTTGCCACCGACTCATCGGCCAGCATTTGCTCTTTGCGCACCAAATACTCAGCAAAGCTACCGGGGAAGCTAGCCAGCTTGCCGCGGTCCAGCTCGACAATGCGTGTAGCAACGCTATCGAGGAAGCTACGGTCATGGGTAATCACTACCACTGCACCCGAGAAGCTTTTGATCAGCTCCTCCAGCCACAAAATTCCGGCCAGATCGAGGTGATTAGTTGGCTCATCGAGCAGCAGCAAATCAGGATCGCCGACCAACGCACGCGCCAATGCCACGCGCTTAATGCCGCCACCAGAGAGCGTACCTACCGCCACATCGCCATCCAGCTCAAGTAGGCCGAGCATCTGCTCGACCTTGGTATTCATGTTCCAACCGTCAACCGCTTCCAACTGCGATTGCAGTTCCATCATGTGCTCGATAGCCTCCATCGAGTCATCATGGGCCACACGTTGCGTTGCAGCATGGTAATCAACTAGCAGACGCGCGGCCTCGCCCATACCGGATGCAACCACATCAAACAACTTGGCTTCCGGCTCGAACAATGGTTCTTGCGGCACATACGCGACACGTAGCGAATTGGCTCGCCAGACCTGACCATCATCCAGCGCTGACTCACCCAGCAAGGAGCGTAGCAGGCTCGACTTGCCACTCCCATTGCGCCCAATTAGGGCGATCTTCTCGCCGTCATCAATCTGCAGATCGGCGTGGTCTAGCAGTGCAACGTGCCCGAAGGCGAGACAAGCATTGGAAAGCGAGAGAAGAGGCATTTAGTTCTTTTGAAGTTGTTTCAGGTCCGCGATGATGTCGGCGGAATGTTTCGAGGTATCAACCTTGAGATAGGTCTTGGCGATCAAGCCCTTCGGGTCAATCAAATAGGTGTAGCGCTTGGCATAGGTGAAGACACCCCAATCAGAAAACGCGCCATAGGACTTAGCAACAGCCCCGCCTTCATCGGCCAGCAAAGGAAACGGCAGGTTGTACTTGGCCGCAAACTTGGCATGTGAAGCGGAATCATCAACGCTGATACCCAGCACTTGAGCACCCAGTTGGGTCAATTGCGCTAAGTCATCGCGGAACTTGCAGGCCTGCTCGGTACAGCCCGGCGTATCGTCTTTGGGATAAAAATACAGCACTATCCATTTGCCACGATAGTCAGCCAGCGTCTGCACTTTGGCGTTTTGGTCCTTCAACGTAAATCCCGGCGCAACTGTGCCAACTTTAGGCACATCACCCGCATGTGCTGATGCAACCACCGCCGACATGGTGACCGTCAATAACTGCAGAATGAATTGAGCAAGTTTGCGCATGGCATTAGGATTGCGGCAATAAGAAGGCTGCAATTATACGGGGCCGCGCCGGATAAGCAGGCATGGCAACGGGATATAATGCGCGCCGAACCAGCGCAATGCTGGTTGCAGGCAACCAACGACGCGCAAAAGATGGCCGCTTCGCAGGTCCCGTTAGTTAAATGGATATAACCGGCCCCTCCTAAGGGTCAATTGGTGGTTCGATTCCACCACGGGACGCCAAGCCATTATTTCTCACTAGCTAGGAACTCACTCCGGCGGATTACGTTTCGAAGCAGTTGGTGAGTGATGCGCGATGACCCAAGCCCCTACGCCAAAGCAGAGTGTCATGATCAAGCCGACGACACATAACCTCCCAGCGATCGTCGGGGTCATCCAGTCCCAAGGTAAAAGCCACGCCTCCTGCTTGCCAATACTGAAACGATAGAGCAAGGGTGAGAGCACGATGAGGCAAATCAATACCTGCACAGATACAAGTGCTGCGTTGGCTAAATGCGCCGGCAACCCACTCCCCAAATAGCGGGCAACGAATGGACTCATGTCTTGGGTGTTGCCAACTTACTTCACGACCGTAAAGCGCGGGCGGGAGCCACCCGTTGGCGGTGTAGGCTCATCATCCGGAGGTGGCGTATCTGCAGAGACAGCCGACAAATGAGGTTCGCTGACGTTTTCAGGAATACTCACATCATCTGCATTGGCGGAGCCAACCTCGGTCACCTCAAAGCCCATCCCCTCATTGCTCTCGCGCGCGTAGATTGCGGCAACGCGCTCGATGGGCACAAAGATCTGTTGGGCAACGCCGCCAAAGCGGGCCTGAAATGCAATGAATTCATTGCCAATATCGAGTTGATGACTAGCATCCACACCGATATTGAGGGTGATCTGCCCCTCTTTCACGTAACCAGCAGGCACTTGGGTATGTTCGTCCACATCAACAACGATGTGCGGGGTCTGTCCTTGGTCGACGCACCATTGCCACAGGGCGCGAATGAGATAAGGCTTGGTGGAAATCATGACTGTCTGTCTTGAATGCGAGAGGAAAGTTCAATCCAAGGGACTGAATGCAAAACGGCTGCCGAAGCAGCCGTTTTGTTTTGCCTTAGCGGCGCATCACCTTTTCGGAAGGCGTCAGTGCGTCAATGAAACCTTGACGACTGAAAATACGCTCAGCGTATTTCTGCAGTGGTGCAGCCGTCTTCGGCAGCTCCACACCATAATGGTCAAGACGCCACAGCAGCGGTGCAACGGCAACGTCGAGCATCGAGAAGTCTTCTCCCAGCATGTGCTTTTGCTTGTTGAACAGCGGCGCCAGTTCAGTCAAGCGTTCGCGAATGTGCTGGCGCGCCTTGTCAGCCGTCTTGAGGTTCTTTTCAAGCGCATCAATATGGCTGAACAGCTCCTGCTCCATGGTGAATAAGAGCTGGCGGGCACGGGCACGCATGATAGGATCTGGCGGCATCAATTGCGGATGAGGGAAACGCTCGTCAATGTACTCATTGATGATGTTGGCCTCATACAGGATGAGGTCACGATCAACGAGCACCGGCACCCGGTTGTACGGGTTAATGACGGCGATGTCTTCCGGCTTGTTGAACAGGTCAACGTCGATGACCTGGAAGTCCATCTGCTTTTCGAAGAGGACGATACGGCAGCGATGGCTGAACGGGTCAGTGGTCCCCGAATACAGATTCATCATGGCGCTGGTACCCCAGGAATAGTCGGCGTCGCGAACAACACGACGGACAGATGATGCGCTAACTTCGCGATGCCCCATAGTTTCTCTGATGAAATTCCGTTGATTAGTGGATGTCTTTCCAGAATTCGCGCTTCAAAGCGTAGGCGAAAACTAGCAGAACAGCCAGAAAGGCAATAACCATGGCTCCGAGACTCTTGCGGAACTCGCTAACCGGCTCACCCATGTATTGCAGGTAGGCGACCAGATCAGCGATGGCGGTGTCATATTCTTCTGCCGTCATCTTGCCCGGAGTCGCCAGGCTCAGCTTTCCGTGTTCGTCCTTGACCTGAATGCCCTGAAGCTCGTACAGGACGTGCGGCATGCCGACATTTTCAAACACAGTATTGTTCCAACCCGTTGGTCGACTTTCGTCGCGGTAGAAGGAACGGAGGTAAGTATACAGCCAGTCGGGCCCGCTGCCAAACTCCGATGCACGGGAGCGGGCAACAATGGTCAGATCAGGGGGGGCTGCACCGAACCAAACCTTAGCATCACCCTGCTGCATGGCGATACGCATAGGCTCACCCACTTTTTCAGCTGTAAACAACAGGTTATCCTTGATCTGCTGGTCACTCAAACCGATATCCTGCAGGCGGTTATAGCGCATGTAGGAGGCCGAATGGCAGTTCAAACAGTAGTTCACAAAGAGTTTTGCGCCATGCTGCAGCGCAGCAACGTCATTTCGCTTGTTTGGCGCACGATCCAGATGCAGCTCGGCACCACCCGCAAAAGCGAGGACCGGCACGAACAGCAGTGTGGTCAGAATCTTTTTCATTATCCAGTCACCCTTTCCGGTTCAGGCTTGCATTTATCAATCTTGCTATACCAAGGCATCAGCAGGAAGAACGCGAAATAAATCAACGAACAAATCTGCGAGACAAGGGTACGCATAGGGGTTGGTGCAAGAACACCGAGATAACCCAGGATAAAGAAAGCAATAACGAAAACGGCAAGAATGGCTTTATACAGAGCGCCTTTGTAACGGATGGACTTGACCGGGCTATGGTCTAGCCAAGGCAATGCGCCGATGATCACGACTGAACCACCCATCGCAACCACACCCCAGAACTTAGCTTCCAAGCCGACAAAGATGATTGAGCTCAGCTTGATGCCGACCCAGCTTGCCAGCACTGCGGGGACGCCCAGCAGGATGAACATGGCGCCAACGAAGCCCAGATAGCCCAGCTTGACGATCAAAGACAAGCGCGAAGGACGCACACACAACCACCCCACCAAACCCAGGAAAAGCCACAGGAAAGGCACGAAGTCAGAGGTCACCGCACGCAGAATCGAATAGAAAGGCGTGAAATACCAGACCGGTGCAATGTGCGGCGGCGTCTTCAGTGGATCGGCTGGGACGAAGTTGTTGTATTCAAGGAAGTAGCCCCCGAACTCCGGCATGAAGAAGACAATTGCCGAGAACACAATCAGGAAGACAACCACGCCGACGATGTCCTTGACGGTGTAGTACGGGTGGAACGGAATACCGTCGAGCGGGATACCGTTGCTGTCCTTGTGCTTCTTGATTTCAACGCCGTCTGGATTGTTGGAGCCGACTTCGTGCAGCGCGATGATGTGCGCAGCAACAAGACCGAGCAGTACCAGCGGCATGGCAATGACGTGGAAGGAGAAGAAGCGGTTCAGTGTTGCATCGCCGACCACAAAGTCACCACGCAGCCAGATCGAGAGATCAGGGCCGATCACAGGAATCGCGGAGAACAGATTCACGATGACTTGCGCACCCCAGAAGGACATTTGTCCCCATGGCAGCAAATAGCCGAAGAAGGCTTCACCCATCAGACACAGGAAAATCAGCAGACCAAAGATCCAGATGAGTTCGCGTGGTTTACGGTAAGAACCGTACAGAAGACCACGGAACATATGCAGATAGACGACGATAAAGAATGCCGAAGCACCCGTCGAATGCATATAACGGATCAACCAGCCCCACGGCACATCACGCATGATGTACTCAACGGAGGCGAATGCCACCGGCACACCGGACGTATTCAGTGACGCATCCGGCTTGAAGTGCATAACGAGGAAAATACCGGTCACGATCTGCAGCACGAGCACCAGCAGTGCCAGCGAGCCGAAGAAATACCAGAAGTTAAAGTTCTTTGGGGCGTAGTACTCGGACAGGTGTTCCTTCCACAGTGACGTGGCGGGGAAACGGGCATCGACCCACTCCAGCGCAGCGCCGGCTATGGAACCATCCGACTTATATTTGTTCTCGCTTCCAGCCATTGCTTAGGCTCCCTTCTTTTCTTCGCCGATGACGATCTTGCTGTCACTCAGATACATATGCGGCGGAACTTCGAGGTTGTCAGGGGCGGGCTTACTCTTATAGACCCGACCAGCCATATCAAAAGTAGAACCATGGCACGGACAGATAAAGCCGCCGGGCCACGTTGCGCCAAGACCACTTTCATCGCCGGTCTTGAACTTGTCAGTGGGTGAACATCCGAGGTGGGTGCAGATACCGACCGCCACCAGCACATTCGGCTTAATTGAACGGGTTTCGTTCTGGCAGTACTTAGGCTGCATGTTCTTTTCGGACTTGGGATCACTAACTTCGCCTTCAACCTTCTTCAGCGAAGCCAGTTGCTCGTCGGTACGGTTAATGATCCAGACCGGCTTTCCGCGCCATTCCACCGTCATCATCTGACCTGGTTCAAGCTTGGAAATATCGACCTCAACTGGCGCGCCTGCGGCCTTGGCACGCTCAGACGGCAGCATGCTGGACACAAACGGCGTTGCTACAACTGCACCGCCCACACCCCCGATGGCAGCAGTCGCCACCAGCAGACGGCGCCGACCGCAATCTACTTTCTCGTCACAACTCATGGAGTCACCCCTGAAATGAAGAACAGAAACTTGGTATTGCGCGCAAATAAAACCATAACCTTAGTGCGGCATCTTAACCCATGCCACCGCAGGATTAAAGTCTTCAATAGGGGAATGTATGAACTAAATGATGCCCTTTTGACGCAGATCAGAAACATCTTCCACGCTGTAACCCAAGCTTAGAAGTATGTCTTGCGTATCCGCACCCAAGGCGGGACCAATATGTACAACCTCACCAGGGGTTTCTGTGAGCTTAGGCACAATGCCCGGCATGCGGAACGGCTTGCCATCCGGCAGTTGAGCTGACTTCAACATCTCGCGCGCCAAAAACTGGGGATCACCAAACATGTCCTCGACCGAATAGATACGGCTGGCGGGGACACCCGCATCCCCCAGCAACTTGAGCACATCAACTTCATCGTGGCGTGCCACCCAATCGTCAATGACTCCATACAGCTCGGTGGCACGGGTATCTCGGCCAGCATTGGTCTGCAGCACTGGATCTGCCGCGAGATCCGAACGCCCCATGACCTCCATGCAGCGGCGAAAGATGGCATCACCATTAGCGCCAACGATCAAATGCTTGCCGTCTTTGGTTGTATGCGTATTGGATGGGGTGATACCGGGCATGACATTGCCGGTACGTTCTCGCACGAAACCAAACACATCAAACTCGGGCACAAGGCTTTCCATCATGGCAAACACGGCCTCATACAAGGCCACATCCACCACCTGCCCCTTGCCACCATTGACCTCTTTGTGGCGCAGCGCCATCAGCGCACCAATCGCAGCCCACAATGCGGCAATCGAATCCCCAATGGACACCCCCGTCTTGACCGGTGGCCGATCTGAAAATCCAGTGACATAGCGCAAGCCGCCCATCGATTCACCAATCGCGCCGAAACCCGGCTGTTGTGCCATCGGGCCCGTCTGCCCAAAGCCGGACAACCGCACCATGACCAGCCCAGGATTGATCGCGGACAACACATCCCAGCCCACACCAAGCTTTTCGAGCACGCCAGGACGGAAGTTTTCGACCACGATATCGGCTTGCGCGACCAGCTTTTTCAGGATTTCAACCGCCTCAGGCTGTTTGAGATTGAGCGTCAGGGATTGTTTATTACGTGCCTGCAGATACCACCAGAGCGACGTGCCCTCATACACCTTGCGCCAACTGCGCAGTGGATCGCCCTCACCTGGTGTTTCTATTTTGATGACTTCGGCCCCGAACTCAGCGAGGATACGAGAGCAGAAAGGGCCGGCAATCAGGGTGCCGAGCTCGATTACCTTGACGCCCTGCAAGGGCTTTTGCGTAGGGGGTGTGTTGGACATAACGAGACTAACTAGACGATTCCCAATTTAGCGAAGCGGCGCTTGAGGGCACCCTGCAGCTGCTCAATGATGTCTGGTCGCAAACGCTCCAGCACCTCTGGACGCAAGTTGTTTTTCAACTCACTCGTTAAGCCATAAGCAGCGGCATCAATGATGCGCGCATCGTCGGCAGCTGCTGAACGTACAAGTAGCGCACCATTCGTATCAATCACACTGACGGCAAGATTGGCATGGATATAAGCTTTCTTGTCGCTGGCACTGCCAGTCGAGCGCATCCACACACCCACGCCATCTGGCTGGAAATGATTCGATGCCATGAGCAGCAAAGGAAAAGTCAGCGGCAAGGCGGAGTCGCCATCGTTCTGCAAACGATCGTTGCGTGCGGTGGTGATGATGATGCAAGCATCGAGTCCATTGGCTTTTGCCAATTCGGCAATCGGCTTTTTGAGTCGCTCTTCATGATAGGCGGCAACAAGACCGCCCTCAATAACGCTGGCAGTCAGCAGGCTGTAGAGCTGGGCACGATCGTAAGTGATAGTTTTCAACTTCCACGGCAAATGAGATCTGTCGATCAGCCGCGGCACGAACGTATTGATGGTGTCACCAATACGCCCGTCCATATTGATCATCTCGCGCTCGTTCTGCAGGGCGGTCAGCCCAATCAGATCGAAACTTGCCTGCTCAGGGACCAGGTTGATCACTGCCACAGTGCGAATACGCATTTCCTGCGCAAATGTCATTCGTTTGGCAGCGCAACCGCTCAGCGAAACCATCGCCACCAAACAAAAGGCCAGCATTACATTTCGACGCATCCCAATAAACGCTTGCGAAAGTTGTGGCATGTCGGCGGACCTTGTCAGTATTCCCTGCGTTCGATAAAAGCCTGCGCGACCGTCCCGGCATCGGTGAACTCTAGCTCGCCACCAACCGGCACACCACGGGCAATCCGGCTGACCTTGAGGCCCCGGGCGCGCATGAGTTCGGAAACGTAATGCGCCGTGGCCTCGCCTTCGTTGGTGAAGTTGGTGGCCATGATGACCTCCTGCACCTGCCCATCACTGGCACGCGCAATCAACTGCTCGAGTTTCAGCTCACGCGGCCCGATGCCATCCAGCGGGGACAGTCGCCCCATCAGCACATAGTAAAGACCGTTATAGGCATGGGTCTGCTCCATCACATTCATGTCGATGGGCATTTCAACCACGCACAGTTGAGCTGGATTGCGCTTGGACGACGCACAACGCGCGCACACTTCTTCTTCAGTGAAGGTATTGCAGCGCGAGCAACGGCGGAGATTGGTCAGCGCTCCAGACAATGCACCTGAGAGGCGCTCCGCGCCACGTGGATCGCGCTGCAATAGGTGATACGCCATGCGCTGCGCCGACTTCGGTCCAACGCCCGGCAGGCAACGCAATGCCTCGATCAGTTCTTCGAGGCTATTCGGCTCTTTCATCAGAACGGCAGTTTCATGCCCGGCGGCAGATTCATGCCGGCGGTAAAGCCACTCATCTTGGCCTGCGTGGTTGCTTCGATCTTGCGCACAGCGTCGTTCACAGCCGCTGCGATCAAATCTTCCAGCATGTCCTTGTCGTCCATCACGGATGGGTCAATAAACACACGACGCATATCGTGCTTACAGGTCATGGTGACCTTGACCATACCGGCACCTGACTCACCTTGCACCTCGATGGAGGCCAGTTCTTCCTGAGCCTTGGCCATCTTTTCCTGCATCTGTTGGGCTTGCTTCATCAGCCCGGCAATGCCGCCCTTCATCATATTCGTGACTCCGCTTATTCCAAGGGTTTAATCGACGCTTCATTGATGGTGGCATCAAAGATATCCACCACTTGGCGTACAAAAGGATCTTCTTCAATCGCCGCGACAGCACGCTCTTGCCGTTCACGCTTAATGTTGTTGCTGCGAGCCACCGGTGTTTCTCCGGCTGGGTCAGCGAGTTGAACAGTTAGACGCAGGCTGCGCCCGAAGTGACGCTCCAGCTCGGCTTGCAGCTTAGCCTGTGGTGCGGGGCCAAGCAGATGCTTATGGAGCGGCGGTAGGCGCAACGTAACGGTGGCATCGTCAATCGCCGCCAGCTCGCAATACTGCGCCAGCTGACGCGCCATACCGACCAGATTTAAGCGCGCCGAAATCTCATGCCAGTCATGGGACGACGTGGAAGACACACTCACAGGAGCAGCCGAAACGCGCGGCATGGCCGGTGCTGCAGAGACCGATGATGGCTCGGTGGTTGGCGTAGCTACGCTTGG
Source organism: uncultured Rhodocyclaceae bacterium (assembly GCA_964499485.1). Lineage (GTDB taxonomy): Bacteria > Pseudomonadota > Gammaproteobacteria > Burkholderiales > Rhodocyclaceae. Next base: position 113,357 of record CAZCLF010000002.1, read on the forward strand.
CGTTTCAACCTTTGGCGCCTCTGCACGCAGCGGCTCAGCAGGAGGGACTGCAACACTCTTGCGTACCGCAGGTGCCAAATTAGGCGCCTTTAGCGGTGCAGCACGACGCGGGGTATCGCCAGACTCGGGGCGAAAAGCCACCAGACGCATCAACGCCATGGTGAAGCCGGCATACTCATCTGGCGCAAGGCGCAAATCATCGCGACCGTGGATGGCAATCTGGTAGCAGAGCTGCAAAAATTCTGGATCGAACGCCCCAGCGTACTTTTCCAACCGCGCGCGCTCAGCAGGATCGGTCAGCGCATCCGGTGCCATCTGCGCCAGCGCGATGCGATGGAATAGCGTAGCCAGCTCTTGCAATGCTGCTTCAAAAGACAGGCTGCGTGTAGCCATCTGATCAGCCACACCGATCAGTGCATGAATATCGAAGGCAGCCAATCCATCGAGCAAGGCAAACAGATAATCGTCACCGACGGTGCCGAGCATGTCGCGCACGCCGGCTTCGAGTACCTGCCCTGCCCCGTGCGCAATGGCCTGATCCAATAAGGACAGTGCATCACGCATCGAGCCATTCGCTGCACGCGCCAATTGACGCAGTGCGGGGGCTTCAAAGGTGATGTTTTCCTGCGTCAGAACATTCGTCAGGTGATCGACGATATGGTGCTGCGGCATCTGCTTGAGATTGAACTGCAGACAGCGCGACAGCACCGTCACCGGAATCTTCTGTGGATCGGTCGTCGCAAGGATGAATTTAACGTGTTCTGGCGGCTCTTCCAGCGTCTTCAGCATCGCGTTGAAGGCATGACCTGAGAGCTGATGCACTTCGTCAATCACATAGACTTTGTAGCGGCCGCGTGTCGGCGCATAGGTCGCGCGCTCTAGCAGCTGGGTCATGTCCTCGACGCCACGATTGGAGGCGGCATCCAGTTCGATGTAGTCAATAAAGCGACCGCTGTCGATCTCAGTACAGCTGGAGCACACGCCACACGGTGTCGCTGTCAGGCCGGTTTCGCAATTCAAGGCCTTAGCCATGATGCGCGCGATGGTGGTCTTACCCACACCGCGGGTACCGGTGAAGAGATAGGCGTGATGGAGACGTTGTTCGGTCAGCGCGTGGCTCAGCGCCTTAACCACATGTTCCTGCCCCACCAACGTGGCAAACGATTTGGGGCGCCACTTGCGCGCCAAAACTTGATAGCTCATGGGGGCGATTTTAGCGGTGAATGGCTGATGTGCGAAGCCTGACTAGTCGCCTCCCCCGCTCGGCGGGGAAGGATGGGAGGGGGTGTTTCCACCAGCCACCCCAATGGACTTTCGGCAGGAAAATACATTGGGGTGGCGAGCCTGACCCCCGGCACTTGCAGGAAATGGCTGTGGCTGCTTCCTTCCGGACCTGACCAGGTTGACCACCCCACAATGCGGGGAGACCCGCCACGCCGAATTCTAACAGAGAAAGGCGCTCGCCCTCACGCTGCTGCATCAAGCAGAAAGTGGCGCACGATCTCGATTTGATCAGCAGCCATCAGGGCGGGTGCATGTCCGATGCCTGCAATTTCAATCAGTTGCGCACGCGGGCCGCGCTGGCTCATCGCCTCTGCCGTAGCGCGTGTCAGCAAGTCGGACTCAGCCCCGCGCAACAACAAGGTAGGGCAGGCAATCATGTCATAGAGCGGCCACAGCTCGATATCGAGCCCGCCACTTGCGACCACTGCTTGCTGGTAAGCCGCAGCAATTGAGGGGTCATAACGAAACTCAACCTTGCCATCGGCTGCGCGATGGGTCACATGCGCTGTCAGATGCTGCCATTGGGCATCGGTCAGCGGCCCAAAGCCGGGGCTGACCATACGCACATACCCCTCAGCAGCGGCTTCATTATCAAACCGCGGCGGCTTACCCAGATACTGGCCGATTCGTTGCAAGGAGGCGGCCGTAATGACCGGGCCAACATCGTTGAGCACCAGCTTGCGAATCGGATTCCCCGGCTGAGCGGCAATCCCCATACCAATCAGGCCGCCCATCGACGTGCCTAGCCAATGCAGGGTCTGTGGTGCCAGCCAAGCAATCAAGGTCATCATGTCGGCAGCATATTGCGGGATGGAATACAGCGCCGGATCCGGCAACCACTCGCTCTGGCCGCGCCCAGCCACGTCGGGACAGACGACGCGGTAGTCAGTTCCCAGTACTTGCGCCAGATCATCGAAATCACGCCCAGAGCGCGTCAGCCCATGCACGCACAGCAACACCTTGGGGTTGGTAGGGTCGCCCCACTCCACAAACACCATCCGGTGCATCCCGCCCGGATGCGCACATTGCACGCTGCCCTGCCGCATAGCCAATCTCCTGTTATGGACCTGCATGCCAGTAGCGGCGGCGCTGCTCACGCGCACTGGCAATCTGTATTCCCTGCGCACTGTAACTCAGGCGTAGCGCGCCTTCGTGATCCGTTCGATGAATCTCCCGACCCTCATAACGCGCTAAGACGCTGGGATGGGGGTGACGAAAACGGTTGAGATAACCGACCGGAATAATCACCGTGCGCGGATCAACAGCCGCGATGAACTCAGGCAAGGACGATGTCTTGCTGCCGTGATGTGGCACCAACATGACATCGGCCTTGAGCCGTTCTGATGAACGCGCTAGCAGTGCCAGCTCTGAACGTGCCTCGATGTCTGCTGTCAGGAGTAGACTGCCATGAGTGCTATCAATACGCAGTACGCAGCTCATGTCGTTACTCTTGCCACCTTCGCGTGCGTAATCGCTTGCTATGGGATGTAGAAACTCAAAGCGCACATCATCCCAGGTCCACGTCTGCCCCGCTTCACAGGGGGCTTGCGCGACAGGTAAGGCCGCTAACCGATGCTCAAAAGGCACCGAGGTCAACATCTGCTTCACGGCGATCCCGTCAACAACAGACTCGGCGCCGCCCGAATGATCGTTATCCGCATGGGTGACCACCAGCGTATCCAGCTGGCCGACTCCCTGCGCACGCAGGTAAGGCAGGATGATGCGATTGCCGCTATCTGATTCCTCAGAGTAGGACGGCCCTGTGTCAAACAGCAGATCATGCGTAGCGGTTTGCACATGCACGGCCAAACCCTGCCCCACATCAAGCGTCGTTACCTGCAGCTCGCCCATGGCGGGTCGTGACGGAGACCATGACAACAAGGCCAGCATAGGCAGGACACCCAGCCAGCGGGCAGGTACGCCTTTGGGGAGCAGGAGCCAGACAGCCCCGCCTAGCGCCAGTAAAATCAGCGGCAAGGGTGCGGCCGCCTGCTGCCAGCTACTGTAGGGCAAGGCGGCCAGCCAGCTCATCAGCGCCATCATGCCGCTCAACAAGGCATGTGCCGGGTGCAGCAGAAAAGCCAAGCCGGGCAATGTCGCCAGCAAGGCCAATGGCGTGATGACAAAGCTCATCAGTGGAATCGCAATGGCGTTGGCAATCGGCGAGACCAAGGAAAACTGCTGGAACAACGCGAGCAACACCGGTAGCAGCCCCAAGCTCATGGCCCATTGCGCACGGCCCCAGCGCTGCAGCCAATGCCCCTCCTGCAAACGCCCTGCGCCGATATAGAACAGCATCGCCACGGCGCCGAAGGACAACCAGAACCCCGGCGCCAAAACCGCCCACGGATCAAACAGCAGCACCACGAACAAGGCCAGCGCCAACACATGACGAGATGCGAGGTTGCGGCGTGTCCACAAGGCAATGGCCACCACCGCCAGCATGTAAAGGGTACGCTGCGCTGGCACAGCAAAGCCAGAGAGCAGCCCATAAGCAAAGGCCGTCAGCACACCACCAATCACGGCGGCCTTCTGCGCTGGCAAATGCAGCATCAGCCAGCGCGAGCGACGCCACAGGAAATTGACCAGCGCATAGGCCAACCCGGCCAACATGGTGATGTGCAAGCCAGAAATTGAGACGAGGTGCGTAATCCCGGTGCGTGCAAACAAGTCCCACTGGCTGCGCGGTACCGCTTGCTGATCACCGACTGCCAGCGCTACCAGCACACCGGTATAGGAGGCTTCCCCTAGGGTTTGCTCGAAGCGGTTGCGCACCTGCTCGCGCATTCCCTCAACGTTAAAGCCTGCAGCTTCAAGTCGTTGCTGCTCACCCCGGGGCCGAACATAGCCAGTGGCGCGAATGCCGCGCTCAAACAAAAAAGCCTCGTAGTCAAAACCATAGGGATTGAGATTGCCATGCGGTCGTTTAAGTCGGACTGTCAGCTGCCAACGCTCGCCGGCATGCAGGGCCGGCACCCGCAGATCAACACCATCACGGGAACCTTGGTTATACCAAGCGAGTGAAATACGCCGAGGGATATGCACAGGCGACTCCACAGCGAACTCGAAGAGCATGCCCCGCTCAATCTGCTGAGGCATGCTGGCAATCCGCCCAGTGATCATCACATCTTCACCTTCAAGCTCAGGCGGCAGCTGATCCAGCAAGCGGACTTGCGCGAGCCAATGCGCCCATCCAAACCCAAACAGAAAGGCCGCCACAGGTAGCAACACAAAGGCATGCTGCCAACGTGACCGCATCAAAAAGTACAGGCCGAGCAACGCACCAACACTGATGACTAACAGCCACAGCACCTCTGGTGACAGCAAGTTTGGCTGGCACTGCAGCCATACGATGCCGAGTGCGAATGCGATGACAGACAGAATCATGCGGGCAGTCTAATTCATGGACCTCACGATGCACATAACCATGGGCATAATGACTACTCAATCTAACGCCCCCTCACCATGAGCATTGATCCAACTACCCTGCGATCCCTCTCCGCTAACTTCCCTCTGAATGGGCGTGTTGATGCGATTTATCTGCGCCCGGAACGACGTGTCGAGGTGGTCTCGGTAAACGCTGCTAATGCCGTGGTCGCACGCGGGCTAGAGGGCGATCGCAGCGCCGCTCGAACACCAAGCAAGCCAGAAGGAAGCAAACGGCAAATTACGCTGATACAGGCAGAGCACCTACCGGCTGTCGCTGCGTTTCTCAAGCAGGCCAGCATCAACCCAGCGCTACTGCGACGTAACCTCGTGATTTCTGGACTTAACCTACTTGCAGCCAAATCCTTGTTTAAGGATCAGCCGTTATATCTGTATGTGGGTACAGAAGTTGTGCTGGAAATCACAGGGCCATGCGAACCCTGCTCACGCATGGAAGAAGTGCTCGGCCCGGGGGGCTATAACGCCATGCGTGGGCATGGCGGCATGACAGCACGGGTGCTACACGGCGGGAACTTCACGGTGGGTGACACCGTACGCGCAGGTATCGCCACACCCTAGCAGGGTCACTATTGCGGCGTCACCCGCAACCACACCTGCTGACCGCTACTGCTCTCGCCACTTCGCGAACCAATGCCGACCCCGCCCGCGCCATCCAGTCCAACGCCAGCGCGATTACCTGAACCGCTACCACTGCGTTGGTCGTCACCCAGCATGATCCATTCGCCCATGCGACCGCTAATCTGCGTGGACAGCTGCAACACATCGGTTGCAGTGGGATGCCCCGGTACGGGACGCGCCTCTTCAGCCCCCACCTCGATCTCAACAACATCGCCACGGCTGCGCGGAGTCACGCGAATGCCACCGCCCAAACTACGGAACACAACCGTGTCCGAAACAATCTGGCCATAGGCGTTGCGCATCACCTGACGCAAACGCAAGGGCTGCGTCTGCACTGAGCTCAAGGTTGCAGTACCGCCATCCATGACCAGCAATCGCTGCTGATTACTGTCTCGACGCGTCACCGTGCGGCGTGTGCCTTGCATGCCGAACAGACCGTTTTGCACACCCACGCCGATATCTTGTCCATCGCTGGCACTTTGACCATCAATACGAACTTCAACCAGCAAGTTGCCGGCATATGCGGTAGTCCATGCACTCAAGGCGGCCACCAATAACATCTCTTTTAGTTTCATGGTTTTGTGCTCCAGCACCAATCACTCATTTCCGGCTTATCCACGCCATGCAGCAAAGCGTAATCCATGCACTGCTGACGCTGCACTTCCAGCGCAACCACCGCGCTTTGACTGCGCCCTGCCAATCGCGGCACGCGACGGATCGCATCCAGGGCTAACCCAAAGCGATCAATACGATTGCGGATCGCCAAGACCAGCGGCGTATCAATACTGCCTTTTTCCATATAGCCACGCACATGTAAGTTGTCGTGATTGGCTCGGCGGTATGCCAGCCGATGAATCAGATAAGGGTAGCCATGGAAATTAAAGATCACCGGCCGGTTGCGCGTAAAGAGGCGATCAAAGGTGTCGTCATCCAGCCCTTGCGGATGCTCGCTGGCAGGCGTCATGGCAAACAGATTCACTACATTGACAAAGCGAATCTTGAGGTCGGGGAAATGCTCGCGTAACAACTCGACCGCTGCCAGCGACTCTTGCGTTGGCACATCCCCCGCGCTAGCCATCACCACGTCTGGCTCGCCCCCCCCATCATTACTGGCCCAGTCCCACACGCCTGCGCCGGCGGCACAGTGGGCTTGCGCCGCTTCCATATCGAGGAACTGCAAATGCTTCTGCTTGTCGGCCACAATGACATTGATGTGCTGACGCGAGCGCAAACAATGATCTGCCGTGACAAGCAGGCAATTCGCATCGGGCGGCAGATAGATGCGTGTGACGGCTGGGTCCTTGTTCACGGCCACATCCAAAAACCCCGGATCCTGATGGGTGAAGCCGTTGTGATCCTGCCGCCAGACGGTTGAGGTAATCAGTAGGTTGAGCGAAGCAATCGGTGCCCGCCATTCGACCTGGCGGGCCATCGCCAGCCACTTGGCGTGCTGGTTGTACATCGAGTCGATAACGTGGGCAAAAGCCTCATAGGTCGATAAGAACCCGTGCCGTCCGGTGAGTAGATAGCCCTCCAGCCAGCCTTCTAGCGTGTGTTCAGAAAGCATCTCCATGACGCGGCCATCTGCAGCCAGATGCGTGCCATCAGCATCTTCCGGATACACATCGGTCAGCCATGTCTTGCCGGTCACAGTGTAGAGGTCATCCAGCTTATTTGAGCTGTTCTCATCTGGACTGAACACGCGGAAGGTGTGCGGATTGGCCTGCATCACATCGCGGAGAAAGCGCCCAAGTGGTCGGGTATTTTCGGCACGATCACCGGCTGGGGTTTTGATGGGTACGCCATAGTCCTGCAACGCTGGTAGCTTGAGATCTTGACGTAACAGCCCACCGTTCGCATGCGGGTTCGCACTCATGCGGCGTTGCCCTTGCGGCATCAGCGCACGCAACTCAGGTCGTAAGGTACCGCGTACATCAAACAAGGTGTCCGGCTCATAGCTGCGCAGCCATGCCTCTAGCTGCACTAGATGCGCAGGCTTTTCATGCAACTGCCCGAGCGGTACCTGATGCGCACGCCAGAATCCTTCGACCTTGTGGCCATCCACTTCACCCGGCCCGGTCCATCCCTTGGGCGAGCGCAGCACGATCATAGGCCAACGCGGGCGTTTCGCTACTCCAGTGGTTCGTGCCTCACGATGCACCGCCTGAATATCAGCCACGCATTGCGCCATGGTCTCAGCCATGAGCGCATGCATGCTCATGGGGTCATCGCCTTCGACAAAGTGTGGCGTCCACCCATAGCCACGCAGCAGGCTTTCAAGCTCCGCATGGCTAATACGCGCCAGCAACGTTGGATTGTTGATCTTGTAACCGTTGAGGTGAAGGATGGGCAGCACCGCACCATCGCGGATGGGGTTGAGGAACTTGTTGCCATGCCAGCTGGTTGCGAGGGGCCCGGTCTCGGCCTCGCCGTCGCCGATCACCACGCTTACAATTAAATCTGGGTTGTCGAAGGCCGCACCGAAGGCATGTGACAAGCTATAGCCTAGTTCGCCGCCTTCATGCATGGAACCCGGCAGCTCGGGTGTGCAATGGCTACCGATCCCACCGGGGAAAGAAAAGTCGCGCAGAAAATGCCGCAGCCCTGCTAGGCCCGTCTGCTCAACAGACTTGCCCGGATAGACCTCGCCGTAGGTGCCTTCCAGCCACACTGGCGCAAGCACGCCTGGCGCGCCATGGCCCGGCCCAGCCAGAAAGATGGCATTCAGATCATGTTGCTTAATCAGGCGGGACAGGTGCAAATAACAGAAGGACAAACCGGGGCTGGAGCCCCAGTGACCAAGCAGGCGCTGCTTGATGTGAGCTAACTGGAGTGGCTCATGCAGAAGCGGATTGTCCTGCAGATAGATCATGGCAGCGGCCAGATAATTACTGGCGCGCCACAGTGCATGCAAATCGCTCAGTTCCTCGCTAGAGGGTGTGGTCAGCGGCGTTGCTCTCTGCGTCATATCCCTGCTACCCGGTTAAGTGATCCGTAATTAATTCGGGTCATTGTAGAGGTGACAGATGACAAGACTCTGTTCGGGATCAAACAGAGTGCATTCAGAAAACTAAAAGTCGTCCTCATTCAAGGCTAGGGCACTCGCCCCGCCATTGACCACGGTACGCGCCAAGCCCATGGCCGTCGACAGCACATGATCGGCATAAAAACGCGCTGAAATCAGCTTAGCCGGGCAGAAGGCTTCGTCGCCTTCAAATGGTTGATCGTTATCAACTCGTAACTGCGCGGCATGCGCTGCCCGTGCCATCATCCAGCCGCCGGCCACCAAGCCAAACAAACGGAGGAATGGCACGGAACCGACCATCACGCCACGCACATCCGTGCCGTAATGATTAACGATGTATTCGGCGGCCTGGGCCAAGGCATCAATCGCGCGGCCCAAGGGCTTGGCAATATGCGCCAAATCTTCGCTGCCATGTTCCTCCAGCGTGACGCAGGTCTGCTGCATCACGTGCATAAGACCCAACAGTGCCGCGCCGCCATCCCGCGCGACCTTGCGTCCAACCAGATCATTTGCCTGAATACCGGTGGTACCTTCGTAGATCGTTGTAATGCGGGCATCCCGGAGCAACTGCGCCACACCGGTTTCTTCGACATAGCCCGCACCGCCATGTACTTGCAGGCACAGATTGGCCAGTTCATTGGCCGTCTCCGTGCACCAGCCTTTGATCACAGGGGTTAGCAGATCGACAAAAGCCGCACTGCGTTCTCGTTCGGCCGGATCGACCTCATGACTTGCCGCATCTTGTGCCGCAGCCACCGTGTAAGCCAAGGCACGCATAGCCTCGGTCTGAGTCCGCATCAGCATCAACATACGACGTACATCAGGGTGGCGAATAATTGGGACCGAATCTGCCGAGCCTTCGATGGCGCGCCCCTGCACGCGGCTCTTGGCATACGTTACCGCCTTCTGATACGCCAGCTCCGACAACGCCAGTCCCTCAAGACCCACGGCAAAGCGCGCCGCGTTCATCATGATAAACATAGTTGCAAGGCCCTGATGCGGCGCACCAAGTAGATACCCTTCGGCACCGCGGCCAGACTCGCCGTAGAGCATCACGCAGGTTGGACTGGCGTGAATACCCAGCTTGTTTTCAATCGAGGCGCACAGTACATCGTTTGGTTCGCCCAAACTGCCATCGTCATTCACCAGACGTTTGGGCACGAGAAATAAAGAGATGCCCTTCACACCGGGCGGTGCATCCGGCAGGCGTGCCAGCACCAGATGCACTGTGTTAGCGGCCAGATCGTGCTCACCGTAAGTGATGAAGATTTTCTGGCCGAAGAGACGATACGTACCATCGGCCTGCGGTTCAGCACGCGCGCGAATGGTCGCCAGATCGGAGCCGGCCTGTGGCTCGGTCAGATTCATAGTACCCGTCCACTCACCGCTCACCAGCGGGGGCAGATAGCGCGCCTTGAGTTCATCGCTGGCCACCAGCTCGATAGTGTCAGCAGCCCCGATGGTAAGCATCGGGCACAGCGAAAATGCCATGTTCGCTGACTTCCACATTTCCTGAACCGCAGCCGACAAGAGCAGCGGCAAGCCCTGCCCACCGTACTCGGGATTGGCGGCCAGACCGGTCCAGCCATTGGCAATGAACTGTTGATAGGCTTCGCGGAAACCGGGCGGCATGGTCACGCCCTGCTTGTCCCAATGGGCACCGGTGCGATCACCGCTGGCGTTCAGGGGGGCGAGCACGCCGCCAGCAAAGCGGGCAGCCTCCTCAAGGATGGCATCGACCATATCGGGCGTTGCGTCCTCGTAACCGGGCAAACGGCTGACTTGCTCAAGCCCGGAAAGCTCCTTGAGGACAAAACGCATGTCGCGCAGCGGTGCGGTGTAACTGTGCATGGACTTCCTCCGGCGAACACTGGGTGGGCTGGGAAGCGAGCATGAAACACAAATGAAACAATCCTAGACGGACTATACCGTTTGCATAAACTACATGCAATAACTGTACAAATCAAAGGCGCTTGGTCTCGACCTGTTAACCTAAGAGATACATCATTAGGCAATGATCTGGCGGAATCCTACTGATGTGTCTTGGCGGGCACGGCTGGCTGAGCACACTCACGCTGAACCCAAACATGTAGCTCCCGGGCAAGTTCTGCTGTGAGCGCACCACTGACGGCAACACCACTCTGTGCATCAGCACCAGCAGGCTGGCTGAGCGCGAAGCTTCGCCGTGCGAGCACTCGTTGCTGAGCCCCATATAACGTAACGCGGGCTTCTAACACCAGCCGGCTACTGTATGCGCTCTCGAACACTTGGGAAAGATCATCAAGATCGACACGCAGACGGCAAAAAGGGGCATTGCCCTGGGGCGCAGACAGCAGACTACGTTGCAAACGGGTGCTCAGCAGCTCAGCCGGTTGGGCACTCCAGCGACTATTCACAAAGCTTTCGCGGCGATTGCTGTCCGCATAGGCCAGACGGTAATACATGGCATTACCCGACAGCCATGAACTGGGCACCACATCGAGCATGCGTAATGCTGTCGCCGTAGGTATGGGGGCCTTTTCGGATTCAGCCGACAAATCGTAATAGGCCACATTTGTCTTGGCTGGCCCGCCACCAACGCAAGCCGTTAGCAACAATGGCAACAACAGTGTCACGAGTGGAGCAAAGCGTGATCTCATCTGAATATCCTTCAAGGCTTCGAAGCGCCAGTTGTTGCACTGAATCCAGCTTCACCGGGCCCCGGCCGTACTTGGGGGCGGCCAAAAATCAGGGATTGTGGATTGTCATCTAAGGTTTCCAGCAAGCGTGAGAGCTGGCGAGTGGTATCCGTCAACTCTTTCATCAGGGCATTCGCACGTGGCAATGTTGCGTGTGCCGACTCGTTATTGCCGAGCAAGACTTCGACGCGCTCACTGACTTGATTTAGGCTGGCGACCAATTGACGGACATCACGAGCCAGCGCAGGGGTTTCCCCCGCAGCCTGTTCGAGGTGCGCCACTGTTGCATTCAGTTTTTTCATGTTCTCTGGCGACAATGCACTACGCAGCCCGGCGATAACCTCAGGTAAGTCTCGTAACCCGTCAGAGGCGATCGACACGTTGGCAATGGTGCGCTCCATATTGGCCGCATTTTTCTCACTCAACACAAGCTCAAGACGTTCGCTCATTACCGCTAGGCGATTAATCATCTTTGCAGCATTCGTGGCCATCGCATCAAACAACGTAGGCCGTAGCGCGAGCCGTGGCAGCTCACCCGATGGCGCAGTAAGTAGCTCGGGATTACTGCCATCATCATCCAGTGAGATGTAGGTCAGACCGGTAATCCCCTGCATCGTCAGGGTGGCCGTAGTACCACGCGTGAGCTTAAAATCATCCTTAAGGCTAATTCGGACGACGATGAAACGTGGGTCCTTTGGATCGACGCCAACTGACTCAACTTTGCCAGCACGAATACCGCGATAGCGCACAATGGCTTCGTTGTTGAGCCCGCCTACACCTTGCTTTGTCTCCAGCAGGTAATAAGACAGTTCATCTCTGTCTTGACGGAACCACCATATACAAGCTGCGGTTGCCAGGCCAAGAATTAGAACAAAGAGACCTGCAGCAAGGGCGTGAGCGCGATTTTCCATAATCAGGTGCCTACATTCTGCAGCGCACGCATGCTGCGTTCGGAATGGAAAAAATTCTGGATGAATGGATGGTCAATTTTCATGATGTCTTGCATGCTGCCATAAGCAAGGATGCGCTGCTCAGCAAGCACAGCAATGCGGGTCGACAAGGCTGCCAAGGTATCGAGGTCATGTGTGACCAACACCACCGTTAACCCCAATTCGGCACTAAGGCTCCTGATTAAGCGGACAAAGCTGTCCGATCGATCAGGATCCAGCCCAGCGGTCGGTTCATCAAGCAGCAATAATTCTGGCTCCAAGGCCAATGCCCGGGCCAGCGCTACACGTTTAATCATGCCACCCGACAGCTCCGCGGGCATCAGCTCACCATGACGCGGCAGCAGCTCAACCATGGACAGCTTAAGCATTACCAAATCGCGGATGGTGGCCTCATCCAGCAGCTTCAGTTCGCGCAATGGAAATGCCACGTTGTCGAACACACTGAAGGCCGAAAATAGCGCCCCCTGTTGAAATAGAACGCCGAAGCGTTGTCGTAACAATCGCTCGCGCAACACTCCACCGCCAAACAGCGGTTCGCCAAAGACACGCATTTCGCCCTCGGTCGGCGTAAGCAAGCCAATGATCTGGCGCAGCAGCGTTGTTTTGCCGCTCCCCGAGCCCCCTACCAGCGCGACCAATTCGCCCGCTTGAATCTCCAGATCCAGATTGCGATGCACCCACACCTTGCCGAAGCGTGTAGACAATCCCCGGGCTGAGATCACCGGTGGACAAACCGGATTGGGCTCAACACCGCCCATCACTGGCGAAGTCGCCTCAGCGGCTGAACCATGGTCGTCCCCCTCCGCGGGGGAACGATTGGGAGGAGTGGTTCTGCTCATACCCCAATCCCCCGCGTGCTCATGGCAAACACGGCATCAATCAGGATTACCACCGTAATCGCAGTCACCACGGACGCCGTTGTATTAGCAGAAAGGCTTTCCGTGTTTGGTCGCACACGTAAGCCGAAGTGACAGGCAACCAAAGCAATCGCGGCCCCAAAGACCACGCCCTTGGCCAAGGCAATCCATACATTTGCCACCGGCACCACCTTGGGTAAAGTCTCAAGGAAAAAGCCGTAAGAAATATCCAACTGTATCTCGGCTGAAATCATGCCTCCAATCAATGCCGCGGCGGTCGTCCACAGCACCAGTAAAGGCATGACAGCAGCCAGCGCAACCACTTTCGGGAAGACAAGCCGCAGCGAACGCTGAATCCCCATGGCGATCAGTGCATCGATCTCTTCAGTCACGCGCATCACGCCTAGCTGAGCGGTCATCGATGAACCGGATCGGCCCGCAACTAAGACTGCCACCAACAAGGGGCCGAGTTCGCGGATGACCCCCAGCCCAAGAATATTAATGATGAAGACCTCAGCCCCAAACTGGCGTAGTTGCAGCGAGGAAAGGTAGGACAGCACAATCCCGATGAGAAACCCAACCAGCGCGGTGACTGGCATGGCTCTGACCCCCGCCTTGAAGATATTGGCACCGATCTCACGGGCTGGCATGTCAGCGGGGTAGCGGCACAGATGGACAACATTCATCGCCATCTGCCCGACCAGCGTAATCAGGTCAATGCAGTGCTGCTGGGCATCAAGTACACGATTGCCGATGGACTGTAGGCGCGCAAAGGGCAACGTCGGTGTGATTGGTGCGACCGGACACGCATCCGCAGTGGTCAAACGAGCAAAGACCTTTGAATGCTCGGGGCGGATCAAGAGCAATTCGGGCAACTCACGCCCCCAACTGTTCCAGAGCAACATCGCACCCGCACTGTCTAGGGCTTCGATACCCTCACAATCCCAACTCACATTCGATTTTGCGGCATGCTGTGTCAGTGCTTGCTGCAAGGATGCCAATTCATGACCGATGGTGGTGAGCGACCACGTACCGCTCAGCGTAACCGTTGTCCCACCGTTCTGATCGGTACAGGCAAGGCCAGCACGTCGTTCAGAAGGTGGGCTGAATTTCATCCCTGTTCCCGAATTTTTAAATTCACCCCAAGGCCGCCCCACTGACGCGCCTCTTCTTCCAGCGCTGCAGCAGTAAGAGGCACTTCGAGCAGCCAGCCCTCAGGCACGTGCAACTGATAACTTTTGGGTGTGGCATTGGCCTCGAGTGGCGGCAGAGGCTGGCTGTCGCGCGCACGGTGCAGGACCACCGCGGTCCGCAGACAGAAAATCAGCAGCCACTCGACGGGATCACGCGCAAGCGGCTGTACACGCTCCAGCTTGCCGCGATGGCCGAGGACCAAACGCGCGAGGCGTGCCTGATCGCGCTTGGAGAAGCCTGGCATATCAGCGTTTTCGAGAATGTAAGCGCTGTGCTTGTGATAACTCGAATGGGCCACCGAGATGCCCACCTCATGCAATCGCGCCGCCCAGGACAAAAACTGCGCATCTGGATTTTCTGGATCATTGGCTGCCGGCATGATCTGACGGAGTAAGGCTAGTGCAGTCGCTTCAATGCGCTGCGCCTGCGCCTGATCAATGTCATAACGCCGGGTGAAATGCTTAACGGTGGCCTCGCGCAAGTCATCGTGATGACTACGGCCGAGCAAGTCGTAGAGAACGCCGAGGCGCAATGCGCCATCCGAGAACTCCATGTGCTCAAGCTCAAAGGCATTGAAAACTGCCGACATGATGGCCAGGCCACCGCAAAGCACCGGCATGCGATCCGCACGCAAACCGTCAATGCGCAAATGATGCACATTGCCCACGCGTTCCAGCATCTCGATCAAACGGTCCAGTCCAGTTCGGGTAATGCCCTGCTCGGAAAGACCATTAAGTTCGAGCAAATCGGCAATCGCACGCGCGGTACCCGACGAACCCACTGCCGTCTGCCAGCCCGTCTCGCGGTAGGCTTGAACGATGGTTTGCAGCTCATTCCCAGCGGCAATTTCGGCCTCGCGGAAGGCCTTCTTGTCCACGTGCCCATTCGGGAAGAAGCGCAGGCTGTAGCTAACACAGCCCATGTAAAGCGATTCCAGCTTGAGCGGCTTAAAGTTGCGGCCAATAATGAACTCAGTCGAGCCGCCCCCAATATCCACAATCAGCTGCTGCTTGCGTGGATTGGGCAGCGAGTGCGCCACACCGAGATAAATCAACCGAGCCTCTTCACGGCCAGCGATCACCTCAATGGGGAACCCTAGTGCAGCCTCGGCCTGAACCAAAAACGAGTTGCCGTTCTTGGCCACGCGCAGGGCATTGGTTGCTACAGCCCGCACTGCCTCAGGTGGGAAACCACGCAAACGCTCACCAAACCGTGACAATGCGGTCAGTGCCCGCAGTTGCGAAGCGCCATCCAGCTGCTTATCCGGTCCCAGCCCGGCGCCTAGACGCACGGCCTCCTTGATCCCGTCGAGTTCATAAATCTGGTTTCCACGCACCTGCCCCACCTGCAGCCGGAAACTGTTTGACCCCAAATCAACTGCCGCAATCAGCTCGTGTTCCAATCTCAACCCCACTCGGAAAGTGCGCTGATTCTAGCATTCCACTGGCATGCCCTGCTGCAATGCAGCACCTTGGCAGTCAGCACTGGCGCTAGAACAGCATCATCAAACCACAGCCCACCTGTCATCTTAATGCAACAAAAGTGACACATAATTGATCGAACGATACCAACTGTACTATTCCGCTATGAACTCGCCCGTCACGCCACGCCCTGCTTCGCTTGAACGCTTCCTTAATCGTGAGCTGTCGTTCCTCGCCTTTAATCGGCGTGTGCTGGCTCAGGCTGCTGATCCCAACGTACCTCTACTGGAGCGCCTACGCTTCATCTGTATCGTGTCGTCGAACATGGACGAGTTCTTTGAAATCCGTGTCGCGGGGATCAAGGAGCAGCTCAAGCTTGGTAGTGCATTGCCCGGTAACGATGGGCTTTTGCCGCAAGAAGCGTTCCGCCGGGTGGGCGTTTTAGCGCACAGCATCATTGCCGAGCAATATGCGCTGCTCAACGATGTGATCCTCCCCGCCCTTGCGACCGAGGGCATCGTGTTCCTGCGCCGCGCACAATGGACGCCAGAGCAGCAGGCTTGGATCCAGGCTTACTTCCTCAATGAAGTCATGCCACTGCTGACACCGATCGGACTAGATCCCTCACATCCCTTCCCGCGCGTCCTCAACAAGAGCCTTAACTTTGCGGTAGAGCTGGATGGCAATGACGCCTTTGGCCGCAGCTCTGGCGCGGCTATTGTGCAGGCGCCACGTGCGCTACCGCGTGTGATCCAGCTGCCGCGCGAGCTCACCGGTGTTGATTACGGGTTTGTATTCCTCTCCTCCGTGCTGCATCAACACGTGGGCGAACTGTTCACTGGCATGGATGTGCTGGGCTGCTACCAGTTCCGTGTCACCCGCAATTCGGACTTGTTCGTCGATGACGAAGAAGTGAAAAACCTACGCACTGCGCTCCAAGGCGAATTGCCGCAACGCCACTTCGGCGATGCCGTGCGTCTGGAGGTGGCCGACAATTGCTCGACCATCATGGCAAACTTCCTGCTGCAACAGTTTGGTTTGGGCACTGAGGACTTGTACCGCGCACCAGGTATCGTCAATCTGGTTCGCCTGATGTCAGTCCCTGACCTCATTGATCGCCCTGATCTGCAATATCGTCCCTTCCAACCGGCGCTGCCCAAGGTGCTGACAAAACGCTTCGATATTTTCGACAGCATTCAGAAGCAGGACATTCTGCTGCACCATCCCTTCCAGTCTTTCGCACCTGTCATTCAGCTGCTGGAGCAGGCTGCGGATGATCCACAAGTCGTCGCCATCAAGATGACGGTCTATCGGACTGGCACTGACTCAGTCCTGATGGAACATCTGCTCCGCGCCGCGCAGAAGGGCAAGGAAGTGACCGTCGTCGTCGAGCTGATGGCACGCTTTGATGAAGAGGCCAACCTAAGTATTGCTGCACGCCTTGAAGAGGTAGGTGCACATGTGGTTTATGGTGTGGTCGGTTACAAGACGCACGCCAAGATGCTGATGGTGCTGCGCCGTGAAGTGATCAACAAACGCAGTGGCTTCCGCCGCTATGTACACCTCGGCACAGGTAACTACCATCCACGCACGACACGCTTTTACACCGACTTTGGTCTGCTGACTTGTAACGACGAAATCAGTGATGACGTTAATGAAGTATTTAAGCAGCTCACTGGTTTAGGCAAGGCGCGTAAGTTGAAGCATCTGTGGCAAGCACCGTTCACGCTGCATGCCAACATGATGACGGCCATCCGTCAGGAGATCGAAAATGCAAAGGCAGGTCGCAAGGGACGCATCATCGCCAAGATGAACTCGCTGCTGGAGCGCCAAATCATCGAAACGCTTTACGAAGCCAGTAGTGCCGGCGTTGAGATTGATCTGCTGGTACGCGGTGTGTGTGCCCTACGGCCGGGTGTGCCGGGCATGTCGGAAAACATCAAAGTACGCTCCGTGGTTGGTCGCTTCCTTGAGCATCACCGGATTTTCTACTTCCTTGCCGATGGTGAGGAAAAGGTTTATCTGTCGAGCGCCGACTGGATGGAGCGTAACTTCTTCCGGCGCATCGAAGTGTGCTTCCCGATTCTTGACCCACGCCTCAAGCGCCGTGTGATCAAGGAAGGCTTGCGCACTTATCTGTCCGACAATGCCCAAGCGTGGGAAATGGACAGCAACGGGGAATACAACGTACGCAGCTCACGCCGCAGCCGCACGGTAGCACAGGAAATCTTGCTGGCAGATCTGACGGGCTTGGTGACGGAGAATACCGACACACTGACTGAAGGCAATCGTTGAGAAAGTAAAGCGGGGGTTAATAGCCCCGAGCTTGCACCACACGATTGCGGCCACTGGCCTTGGCATCGTACAAGGCATGGTCGGCCTCGTTCATCAGTGTCCGGTCATTCATACCGGGCTGCCAGCCGGCAACGCCAGCACTGAACGTCATGCGCAACGGAGGCACCTCTCCCGGTACCTCAAGCTGTGCGATCGAATCACGCATCCGATCAATCACCTGCATGGCCTCATACAGGGGCGTATTCGTCATCAATACCGCAAACTCCTCGCCCCCCAAGCGCGCCATCACATCAGTACGACGCAACTGTGCACGTACATTTTCAGCAAGAAACTGTAGTGCTAAGTCCCCCACCGCATGACCGCGCGTGTCATTGATACGCTTGAAATAGTCGATATCAATAATGCCTAGGGTCAAATCTCCGCCGTAGCGTTTAACACGTTCAAGTTCGTTATTCAGCAAGGCCGAAAATGCCCGGCGATTGAGGCAACCGGTCAGATAGTCGTGGGTTGCCTGCTCATGCAATTCATCATTAAGCTTGGACAATTGCGAATTCAAGATTTCAAGCCGGCGCCGATAATCGCGTGCGCGCAGGAAGAAAATCACAGCCGCCCACAAACCCCACACCACCAAGGCTCCACCGGCCACACTCACCAAAAAGACAAAGCGGGCCTGCTTCTGCGCATCCTGCATTGCCTCCATGTCGGCCACGATATGCAGGTTGAGATTCTCGTTACTGAGAATACGGGTGCCAATGAGCACAGGCTGACCATCGAGCAGCATGATGTCGGGATAGCCGACCATCTTGGCCGGACGCAGATCAAGCGGCTCGAACTGCTTTTGCGCATAGCGGCTATGCAGCATCGCCTCGGGTAGATTGCTCACCGTGGCATCTGGCAGCACGCGAAAGATATGCGCAGGGTTATCGGCCATAACCACGACACCATAACTATCCGTGAGCAAACCATTCGGAATACGGGCTTGCATCTGCAGGCGCGGCTGATCAAGCTTCACCCCAATCGTGCCAATGATTTTTTCGCCTTGGCGAACTGGCATCGAAAAGAAAAAACCCGGTACTTTGGTCGTACGCCCTACGGCAAACTGCCGCCCGGCATAGCCCTGAATGGCCGCGAGGAAATGTTCACGATCACTGTAGTCTTTACCGACCGTGGAGCTTGGGGTATCCGCATTACTTGCTGCCACGGAGATACCGTTGCCGTCCATGACGTAAACCAAATCTATCGAGAAGGTATTAACCAGTTCCTTGAGATAACGATTGGTCTTCTGCGCTGCGGTTGGGCTAAGAATCGCCTGAATGACATTTTCATCACGTGCCAACCAGTTGGTGACATTGGTGACATGACTGAAAGCGAGCTCGATATCCGCCTCAACCTCATTGAGCTGACGCGCGATATGTTGCGACTCACGCTCAATCGCCAGGTTGAATCGATCCGTCTGCCAACGCTCGGTAAAGGTCCAGGACAAAGCCACCACGGCAGGCAGACATAGCAAGGCCAATCCGCTGGCCAATACCAGTGGGGAATCATCCAGAAAACGGCTGATCCGGCGCCACACCCACATCTGCATCCCGATGACTTCCCCTTTCCTGAGCACTGTCGTGGCTCAGGTGCCCCTGATTATTGACCCCGTCTTACTGACATCACACCCGGCACTTCCTGAAGCAGTGTCAGTATGCGCTTAAGCTTATCCAGCCCTGGCAACTCTACGGTGAACGACATATTTGCGCCACCCTGCCGCGACAATGTCGATACTGCAGTGACATTGACCTTTTCACGGGATAGCACTTCAGAAATATCACGCAGCAGCCCTTGTCTGTCGCTCGCCTCGACTTTGAGATCAACGGCATATACGCCCTCAACACGGCCATCCCCCCAAGTCGCCTCAATACGACGCTCAGGGTTACGTTTAACCATATTACGGAAATTTGCACATTCTGTGCGGTGGATTGAAACACCGCGCCCGCGCGTGACAAATCCAGCAATCTCATCCGGCGGCACTGGCTTGCAGCAACGCCCGAGCTGGGTCAGTAACTTGTCCACCCCAAGAATCAGTACCTCGCCACCACCGGCCTTGCTGCGCTTGGTCTGAATTTCGGGTTGTGTTGCCTGTGTTTCAGTTTCGTCACCATGCAATGCCTGATGTAAGGCACGCGGGCCGACTTCACCCCGGGCGGCTTCCAAATACAGCTCATTACTATTTTTCAGCCCAAGCTTTTGCGCCAGTTCTTCGATATTAATCTGTGTCTGGCCTTCGCGCTGCAACTCACGCGTTACAAGTGCGCGGCCCTGAGTGAGCAGCTCGGCTTCCTCTTGTGCAGAGAACCATTGACGCACCTTCTGACGTGCCCGATGGGTGGCCAGATAACCTTGGGTGGGAGACAACCAATCGCGTGACGGCGCCCCACTCTTGGCCGCAATGATCTCAACGCTTTGCCCATTCGAGAGTGGCGTATTCAAGGGGACCAGTTGCCCGTCCACACGCGCACCACGACAGCGATGACCTAAATCGGTATGCAGGCGATAAGCAAAGTCGACGGGGGTAGCCCCCCGCGTAAGGTCGATCACCTTGCCTTGAGGGGTCATCACGTAAATCGTGTCGTCGAGTGAAGCACGCTTAAATTCCGCCACCCACTCGGCGCTATCGGTAATTTCATCACGCCATGACAAGAGCTGGCGTAGCCAAGCAATCTTGTCCTCATACTCACCCTCAGCCTTCGCTGAACTACCCGCTTCCTTGTAGCGCCAATGCGCGGCAACGCCAAGCTCGGCATGCTGATGCATTTCATGCGTACGAATCTGTACTTCCAACGCACGACCATCCTGCGCGAGTACTGCGGTATGTAGGGAGCGATAGAAATTGCCTTTGGGGTTGGCGATATAGTCGTCAAATTCCTTGGCAATCGGCTGCCACAATTGATGCACTAAGCTCAGCGCGGTGTAGCAATCCTTGACCTCATCGACGATGATGCGCACTGCACGTACATCGTAGACCTCTGAAAAGTCGAGATCCTTGCCACGCATCTTGTTCCAGATGCTGTAGATGTGCTTGGGGCGGCCATAGACTTCAGCCTCGATACCTTGTGCAGACAGTTCTCGCCGAAGCAAAGCAACCGCGTTTTCAATAAAACTCTCGCGCTCCAGACGCCGCTCATCGAGCATCTTGGCAATCCGCTTGTATGTTGCTGGCTCAAGAAAACGGAAGGACAAATCTTCCAGTTCCCATTTCAGTTGCCAGACGCCGAGACGATTCGCCAACGGCGCATACAACTCCAACCCTTCGCGCGCATGCGCTTCCCGCTCAGGTGCGAGGGCGGGATCTTTAAATTCGGTGAGGTAACGCAGGGTCTGAGTACGGCTGGCCAAGCGCATCATGACCACGCGCACATCCTCGGCCATCGCGAGCAGCATCTTGCGCAGGACTTCGGTCTGCGCCTTCATTTCGGCAGCCGATGCCTGATCGTGCAAACCAGCAAGCTTCAGCCCTTTGAGACGATGCAGTCCTATAACCAGATCAGCCACCGGCGCACCAAACTTCTCACTCAACATGTCGCGTGGGTCAACCAGTATGTCTGCTGATGCAAACAGCAGCGATGCGGTACGGGTATCTACATCTACGCCTATGCTCGCGAGAATGGAGGTCATGCCAATTGCATGCGCCAACACATCCTCGCCAGTAGGAAGCTTTTTCCCGGCATACAACTCACGGGATAACGCCAATGCTGCCATCACTGACGCGCAGGCAGCCGGCTCCAACCCCAACGTCAGGGTGACCAGCGTATCTTCTGAAGTATCTTGAGTAACAGCAACCATGTTCACATTATCCCATGCCCTACCCTGTCACCGGCGGCATAATGGCGCCATGCTCAAGCAACTGAAAGGCCTGTGGGAACGCCTAACGGGCAGCTCTCACCAGACCGCTGACACGCTCGTTAGTTCCGATCAATGGATCGCCGCTGAGTCACGGCTTCCCTTTCTCAATCATCTATCGCCCCCTGAGCGACTCCGCTTGCGCGAGCTAGCGCTGGATTTTATCCAGCGCAAAGCATGGCAAGGTGCGCAGGGACTGGAAGTCAGCCTCGAAATGCAACTCGAGATTGGCTTGCAAGCCTGTCTCCTGGTCCTGTATCAAGACCTGCATGACTACGATGGTTGGGTCGAGATCATCATCTATCCCGGCGACTTCATCATTCCTAGGCAGGAGATGGATGAGGCCGGCGTGGTGCATGAATATGACGATCACGTACTGGGCGAAGCCTGGGATCACGGCCCCGTCCTCATATCATGGTTCGATGGCCGCCCTAACAGCGGCCATGACGGCGTGAATGTTGTGATCCATGAATTTGCGCACAAGCTGGACATGGCCAATGGCGGTGCCAATGGACTGCCGGCCATGCCCGCAGCTGCGCGCGCGCAATGGATCACCGTCTTCGAAGCAGCCTACGGCGATATTTGCCAACGCCTTGAAGCAGCGGAGGAAACTTGGATTGATCCGTATGCCGCGACTGACCCCGCAGAATTTTTTGCCGTCGTGAGCGAGGTGTTTTTTGAAACGCCAGCCCTGCTCAACCAGCACTACCCAGCGGTCTATGCTCAACTTGTCACGTTCTACGGACAAAGGCCCCAGTGAGCTCTTGCCAATAGCCATGCTCATCAGCACATACAGCTCGTTACAAATTAGCCTACGGTTCTCCACCGCCGCACACTAGAATCAGGCATCCACTACAGGAGGCATCATGCCAAAAACTGTTCTGTCGAAAATCATTGCGGCCTTGATCATTGTGATCCTCGCGCTTGCGCTGAACCCTTCCGGCGAGAAGCACCGTAACGCCATCAGTTCTGCCATCGCCGAACGTAGCCCTATTGCGGGTGCCCTGGGGCTAGGTGCGCTTGCCTCCTTAGTGGTCGACTATCACTCTCTCGGCGTGGCCTCTTACACCGTTTCAGATGACCGCAAAGTATCTATTGGTGCCTTCGGCTATGTGCATGTCATGCTGGACGACCCAGAGAAAAAGTAGGACGCTTTCACGAAACATCCCGGTGGACAGGTTCATCGTGTTAACACTGCACGGAGAAAAACGACCATGTCCAACCATCACACACATCGCTACACAACGCCGCTGATTTTTCTACACTGGCTCATGCTGGCCGTCGTTATGCTGGCCTACGCCAGCATGGAGCTTGAAGACATCTTCCCCCGCGGTTCAGCCATGCGTGAAGAAACTCAGCTTTGGCACTATGTGTTGGGGATGAGCGTGCTCTGGCTGGTTATCTTGCGTTTGCCGTTTGGTCTGATCGTGAGCCACCGATTTGCTGCGAACCCTAAAAACGCAGCAACGACGACACACACTGCTGCTGTGAACACGTCTACAGCTTCGATTGAACAGATATTTACCCACTGGCAAGCGCGTTTAGCAAAGGCCATGCACATTTCGCTCTATGTCTGGATGCTCGCCTTGCCGCTGATAGGTTGGCTACTGGTGAATGCACGCGGGGAAAGCATTCGCTACTTTGGTGTTGAACTGCCCATGCTGCTGACACACCATGTTGGGGCAGCTTCGATCTTGGAAGAAGTGCATGAGGCGATCGCTGGCGTTGGCTACCTATTGATTGGCCTACATACCGCGGCGGCGCTCATCCATCACTACATCCTTGGCGACATGTAGGATCTCACTCAGATTGAGATATTTCTCAAAATCTGAGATCTGTGATGCTTGCCTTGGAGGCCGCCGAAAGGCGGCCTTTTTGTTTTACTAGCAAGGAAATTTATGTCAAAGCAAGACTTTGAAAACGCCACTCAAGAAACTCTCGAAGGAGGCGTACGGCAGGAGAAAGTTGCCGGCGGTCTGGGCAGACGAGGTAGAGTGGCACCTCTTCGCCTTCCCAGCTGTTGCAAAGAGTGCGTAACCGGCCAGCGACAATATCTTGCGTCACATCGAGATAAGACCGATAGCAAATGCCATGTCCATCGATTGCCCATCGACGGACAGCATCCGAGTCATCAGAGGTGCGATTGCCATGCACCTCAACTTCAACGACTTGCTTGTTTTTTATAAAGCGCCAGCGGTTGTAGAGTGCATCACCGACCATAAAGCAAAGACAGTTATGTTTGCTGAGCTCAGTAGGAGAGCGAGGCGAACCGTGTGTCGCCAAATACCCCGGCGATGCGCAAAGGACACGCCGGTTATGCGCGACCAAGGGCATAGCCACCATATTTGAATCAGGCGGCTTTCCATAACGAATCGCTAAATCCACAGGATCGCGGAACATATTGGCAATGCGATCCGACATATGGACCCGCAAGCGAATCCCTGGATAGCTCGTCTGGAATTCATCTAGCCAATGCAAGATCACATTCCGACCCAAGTCGGAAGGCATCGAAATCTGCAAGTCACCACTGATCACCGCATGGCCTGCTGCAAGCTCTTCCTCTGCCGCTAGCAGCTCGGCTAACAACAGACGGCTACGTGCAAGTAGCCGCTCCCCTTCTACTGTGAGTCGCATGCTGCGTGTAGTTCGCACGAACAGTAATACGCCCAAATCATTTTCGAGCCGTTTCAGCGCCGCACTGGCGACCGCGGGCGAAAGATCCAGACTGCGGGCGGCCGCGGACAGACCGCCACAGTCGGCGGTACGGACGAAAAGCTCCAAATCAGCAACGTTTTTAATTTTCAATTTTAAATTGAAGGTAAAACTATGAATGGATAGTTTATCAACTAATCAAATTGAATGACACTGGCGCCACTTACTTAATTTTTGAAAGGAAATGCCATGAAAGCCGTTGCATATCAAAAAGCGCTGCCAATCGACCATGCTGAAGCATTAAAAGACGTGACGCTGCCTGATCCTGTTGCGAAGGGCCGTGAACTATTGGTGGAGGTTCGGGCAGTATCTGCCAACCCCGTCGACGTTAAAGTGCGTGCTAGTGCAACGCCGGCTCCTGGCGAATGGAAAGTTCTCGGTTGGGATGCTGCCGGTATTGTTCGCGCGGTTGGCCCAGAGGTAACTCAGTTCCATCCGGGTGACCGTGTCTGGTATGCGGGCTCGATTACTCGGACGGGAAGTAACAGTGAGCTGCAGTTGGTCGATGAACGCATCGTCGGAAAAATGCCAGCTTCGCTGGATTTCGCTGCGGCAGCGGCTCTGCCATTAACCAGCCTCACGGCTTGGGAGATGCTCTTCGACCGCCTCGGCATTCAGCAAGGTGCCGCATCAACGGGGAAATCGCTACTCATCATCGGCGCAGCTGGTGGCGTCGGCTCAATCATGGTGCAACTGGCACGCCGTTTGACCGGGGTGACCGTGATTGGAACCGCATCGCGACCTGAAACTGCGGCATGGGTTCGGCAGCTAGGCGCTCACCATGTTATCGATCACACTCGTCCGTTTGCCCCACAGCTGGCAGAGACGGGTATCGCTAACCCTAACTACATCGTGAGCTTGACGCATACCGACCAGCATTTCGACCAGATCGCCGAAGTGATTGCACCGCAGGGCAAGTTCGGCCTCATCGATGATCCAGAGGTCTTTGATATTCGCAAGCTGAAGCGCAAGAGCGTTTCCCTCCATTGGGAGCTGATGTTTACCCGCTCAATGTTCGACACAGCAGATATGGCGGAACAGCATCGCATTCTTACGGAAGTGGCAGCCCTGGTTGATAACGGTGTCGTTCGTACGACAGTCGGCGAAAACTACGGACGTATCAACGCGACAAACCTGAAGCGTGCGCATGCATTGCTCGAATCAGGAAAAGCGCGCGGCAAGATTGTGCTTGAAGGTTTCTAACTAATTTCTAAATCAAGGATACTCATCATGAAAAAAACTACGAATGTTTCCCGTCGTCATCTGGCATTGCCTGTCGCATTCGCTATTGCCTCTGCATTTACCAGCCCCGGCGCTTTTGCCGCCCCACCGACAGCAGGTAAGGTCGAAGTCGTTGCGGAGCTGCCTATTCGTCCTGGCAACGTGGCAGCAACGGTGGACGGACGCGTCTTTGCTACGGTGCATCCGCTGGGCAAGCCGGCCGGCGTTCAGCTGATTACCATCACGGGCAAGCATCAGTATCGCGCCTGGCCGAGCGCCAAGTTTCAGAACGACGGCACCCACTTTACTGACGACCGTATCGATTCGCCGCTGGGCATCTATAAGGATAGCCACGACCGTATTTGGATCGTCGACATGGGGATGAACATTGGCAAGACTCGAATCTGGGGCTTTGACAGCCGTAGCGAGAAGCTGGTCAAGCGCATTGACCTGCCGGCTGATATCGCTCCGAAGGGTAGCTTTGTGCAGGACCTCGTTGTCGACGACAAGAACGGTTGGATCTATCTTGCGGACATCGCCAATCCGGGCCTAATTGCGGTGAATATCGAGAGCGGCCAAGCGCGCCGATTTGGTAAGCATCCTTCACTGAACGCAGAAGCCAACGTTTCGATGGTCATTGATGGCAAGCCCGTGAACTTCAACGGTAAGCCCGCCGAAGTGGCAGTCGATCCAATCACCATTTCTGCTGACAAGGAGACTATCTACTTTGGTGCAATGAATGGTCGAAGCTGGTATTCCGTACCTGCCAAACTATTCCGCAATGGTGCCAGTGATGCGGATATCGCTAGTGCAATCGTGCGAGTAGGTGATAAGCCGATTTCGGACGGCGCTACTACGGACGCAAAGGGCAATCACTTCTTCACCAACCTGACCGAGCACGGTATTGATGTTCTGACTCCGGAAGGAAAGCTTACGCCCTTCGTCCGCGATACTCGCCTGACTTGGCCAGATGGCATTCAGTTTGGTTCGAATGCTTGGCTCTACATCTCGGTGAACCAATTGAATACCACGCCGGCATTCACTGGCGGTGCAGATGAAGGTAAAGCTCCGTACTACGTCCTTCGAGTTAAAGCGTCTGAAGCTA
This sequence comes from uncultured Rhodocyclaceae bacterium, assembly GCA_964499485.1. Taxonomy (GTDB): domain Bacteria; phylum Pseudomonadota; class Gammaproteobacteria; order Burkholderiales; family Rhodocyclaceae. The sequence goes on from CAZCLF010000002.1 coordinate 140,049, forward strand.
AATAAGCCAAAAGCTGAAATAAGAGACTAGCCACAAGCTAGCTTCGCCCCCGGAGTTGGTCATAAGCCGACCGCCGGGGGCGACCTCTGTATCCCGCGCCGATATTAGTAAGCACGGAGCCACCGACCTGGTTTCAACTGAGCCTATCTATTCAGGTAAACTACCGAAATATTGTCGTGAGATTCCCGTAGGGATTTCTCACTTTTTTCGAGACGTATCGATTAGGGATTCTCACAAATGCTGAACAAGTCGCTGATTCAACAAGTCGCGCTTTTTAAGGGTTTCTGAGACCCTACACGACAACACGCTGACCCGCATGCTGCCGTTTCTTGGCTCGCATGCAAAAAGTAAGGCGTCCTGATTGGTCAGCAATCTAAGCTTGAGGTTTCCTCAACGCGGAAGCGGCCAATAATCTGCGCCATGCTTTCCGAGATAGTGCGTACCTGAGACGCTGCGTGTTCGCTTACCTGCGCTGACTGATTGGCGCTTGCCATCTGCTCATTGATTTCAAGCACCTGCGCCACGATTTCCTGACTGGATGATTGGCCTGATTCAACCATGCCTTGAATTGCATCCACCATCTCCAGCACAGCTTTAGCAGAGCTCTCAATTTCAGTCATGCTTGATCCTGCGCGTGCCACGCTTTGAGAGGCGTTTTGCACGCCGATAACCACATCGTTCATCAAGGTATTCGATGTGTCTGAGAGCATCCTGACTTCATCAAGCTTAGCCTCAATCAGGCTGGTTGCACTCGTTGTTCTTGCGGCGAGTTTGCGTACCTCATCCGCAACAACAGCAAACCCCCGACCGCTTTCACCCGCGCGCGCTGCCTCAATGGCTGCATTGAGTGCCAACAAATTGGTCTGACCGGCAATATCGTGAATCTCACTGACAATTGCCGCTACGGTTGTTCCTACTTCAGACAATGCAAAAACATTTTGCGCCGTCGTATTGACCTTGTTACGCAACTCACCCATCTGCTGGACACCGATCTGAATGCCTTCGGCATTGACTGTTGCCACCTCACCCGACGTACGCGTTGTCTGAGCTGCAGACGTTGTCGTTGCAGAGATCTCTTCAATTTGATCACTAATGCGTTTCACCGAGCACTGAATCTGCTGAGTAGAGGCAGAACCTGAAGCTGCGATCGTAGACAACACCATCGAGGCTTTATGCATCTCTACAGCTGCATGCTCATTTTCGTTAATGACACGGTGCATTTCAGACAAGGCTTGATGGAGGCTCCCGACCAAGGTATTGAATGCGGAAATTGCACGGCCAACCTCGTCATGATGTATCAAAGGAACACGCCGGGTCAGGTCAAGTGAAGCCGCAATCTGCTCCATTGTTGAACTCATTTCCTGCAATGGACCCGTCACACGTCGATATAGGATCGTGCCGGCCATCATCATCATCAAAACAATGATGAGAGTTACACCTGCCAGAACGTAACTGGACCTTGCGAATCGTGCATTGAGCTCGGCGATCGATGCATCTTTACTGCGTTGTTTCTCGACACGCAGCGCTTGCAGCACCTGCTCAATCTCTTTCAATGCGGGTTCGACATTGCCGAACAAAATTGGATCGGCCAGCCCGCGCTGACTACCATTTAGCGCAATGATGCTTTGCACTGCGGCTTGGTACGTCTCAAATGCCTCCCCCGCTTGTTTAATGACTGCAGCTTCAGTCTCGTTGCTGCTATACGCCATCTGCGCGCCGAGTTGTAATTTCAGATCAGCCATGCGGGCCGGCAAGGTTTCTTTGATTTGCATGAAGAGCGCCTCGTCAGGCGCATAAACAACAGAGACCAGCTGCAATTGAAATGCCTTGAGTTCCGCGTTCAAGTCGGAGGCTGCCAATGCACCGGGTACCGTGCGTGAGGTCAGCGCCTCAACATCATTGGCAATTGAGCGTGCTTGGTACTGCGCAAAGCCGCCAATGGCCATCATGGCGAATAAGCCAAGACAGAGGAGGAGAAGAATGCGATGTTTGATACTCATGAGCGATGCGCCTCCGCAAAGCTAGGAAATCCCAGCGTATGGGCATGAGTAAAACAGGCTTGTATTACAGGCGAATGAAATGTCTTAGCATTGCAACAAAACTGACAAGTTGCAGGTCAAGCGTGTGGCATGTGCCTACACACATGCCACACGCTTATTCCTGCTGCTGTTGCTGCTGTTCCTGTTGTTTGACTTGATGGGTTTCCATGTGCTGCTCGCCCTCGACCCAAGCTTCTGGTGCACGGCGCAAGTCCAACGTCAGCGGATAGTCGGGGTTAAGTCCTTCGCGACGTACATGCAGCGGCCCCGGTGTGTGACCGTGATCCCAGAAACGGGCAAGTCGGCGCGATTCAGCTTCATTCGCATTGATCGGGAAGGTGTCGTAATTACGGCCACCCGGATGCGACACATGATACGTACAGCCGCCAATGGCACGGCCACTCCAGCTATCAACCAGATCAAACACCAGCGGGCTATGTACGCCAATGGTCGGATGCAGCGCCGACGGCGGCGCCCACGCCCGATAGCGTACGCCGGCGACATACTCGCCCCGCACACCAGTGGGCGTGAGCGGCAAGGGGCGCCCATTGCACGTCAGGATATGGCGCTTGTCATTCATGCCACGTACCCGCACTTGCATGCGCTCAACAGACGAGTCGACATAGCGTGCAGTCGCCCCTGCGGTCACCTCCTCACCGAGCACATGCCAAGGTTCGATGGCCTGACGTAGCTCGATCTCAATACCCTGATACACCACGGTGCCATAACGTGGGAAGCGGAACTCAACAAAGGGTGCAAACCACTCATGCTCGAAGGCGTAACCAGCATGCTGGAGATCGCTAATGACATCGCGCAGGTCGGCTGCCACAAACTGCGGCAACATGAAACGGTCATGCAGCTCTGTACCCCAACGGATCAGTCGCCCTTGATAGGGCTGCTGCCAGAAGCGAGCAACCAATGCGCGTAACAACAGCATTTGCAGCAAACTCATGCGCGCATGCGGCGGCATTTCAAATGCACGAAACTCAACTAGCCCCAAGCGCCCTGTCGAGGTATCCGGCGAGTACAGCTTATCGATACAGAATTCAGCGCGGTGCGTGTTGCCAGACAAATCAACCAACAGGTTGCGCAGTAGACGATCGACCAGCCAAGGTTGCAAGGACTCGCTGCCCGGCTTGAGCCGCTCGCGCATTTGCTGGAAGGCAATTTCCAGCTCATACAAACTTTCATGGCGCGCTTCATCAACACGTGGCGCCTGGCTGGTCGGGCCAATGAACATGCCCGAGAACAGGTAGGACAGTGATGGATGATTCTGCCAATAGGTGATCAGGCTCATCAGCACATCTGGCCGACGCAACATGGGGGAGTCCGCCGGCGTTGCCCCGCCCAAGGTGACGTGATTGCCCCCACCAGTGCCGGTATGACGACCATCAAGCATGAACTTATCGGTACCGAGTCGCGATAATCGCGCCTCTTCGTACAGGGTCTCTACGTTGTGAACTAGTTCAGGCCATGTGCGCGCTGGCATGATATTCACTTCAATCACGCCCGGATCCGGGGTGACTTTAAAGTCGCGCAAACGCGGATCATTCGGTGGTGGATATCCTTCAATACGCACCGGCATGGCTAGTTCTGCAGCAGTAGCCTCAACCGCAGACAAAAGCTCCAGATAGTCTTCAAGCAGCACCAACGGCGGCATGAAAACATGTAGAACACCCTTGCCCCCCTCTCCACGGACTTCACAACATAAGGCGGTATGAATAATCTCGCGTGGGTCGTAGGTTAGCGCGGGTTTAGCATCACTGACTTTTGCCTTTTTTCCTTTTGCGTCGCATGTTGGCAAATCGCCCTGCGCAGCAAAAGGGTCACGTTCAAACTCGACCTCTGCATCCTCTGGGGCAACCCAAGGTAATGAGGCCAAGGGTAAACGCAGCCCCATCGGGGAATCACCGCCCAGCAAGAAGACATGCTCACGACGTAATGGCCAAATGCTTGTCCGCCATCCAGGCAAAGTACCCGGCACCAGTGCCTTGCCTTTCTTCACCGGCACACGCTCATGTGGCTTCAGCGGCAGGATATAGCCCACTGCCTCACCTAGACCGCGAGCCATTGTCTCGGCAATACGCCGACGTTCGTCGTAACGGGTCAGGCTCGCACTAAGGGGATCGAAGTTTTCTGGCCATCGCGCCTCCTCTTCAACCGCCTTAAGTGGATCTTCATAGGCAGGCAGGACATAGCGAGATGAGAGACCCAAATGGCTCGTCAGCGTCTTTAGAAATACGCCAGCATCAGCGGGCTTACGGGTATCCGTCAGATCGCCCTGATCGAGCAAAGCCGTATTACGCCACAGCGGCACACCATCTTCTCGCCAGTAGCAACCGAGCGCCCAGCGCGGCAAAGGCTCTCCGGGATACCACTTGCCCTGTCCAAAATGGAGCAGTGCTCCCGGCGCAAAACAGCTTTGCAGCCGCTTGATCAAGCTCCCTGCCAACTCGCGCTTGGTATCCGATAGCGCGGTGTAATTCCACTCAGGGCCTTCCATGTCGTCAATCGACACAAAAGTTGGCTCACCGCCTTGAGTCAAACGTACATCATGCTTTTTAAGCTCGGCATCAACCGTGTGGCCCAGATTAAGGATGGCACTCCATTGCGTCTCTGTGTACGGTTTGGTAACGCGTGGATCTTCGTGAATACGGGTAAGGCTCATGGAAAAATCCATGTGCGCTTCACATACACCGGTCGCGCCAATCACGGGTGCAGCCGATGAGGGCATGGCGGTACAGGCAAGGGGAATATGACCTTCGCCAGCAAACAAACCTGATGTCGGATCAAGTCCAATCCACCCGGCGCCCGGCACATATACCTCGCACCAGGCATGTAAATCCGTAAAGTCCGTTTCTGGCCCCGACGGGCCATCAAGCGCTTTGACGTCTGCCACTAGTTGCAATAAGTAACCAGATGCAAAGCGTGCCGCAAGCCCCAAATGACGGAAGGCCTGAACCAGCAACCAGGCCGAGTCACGACAGGAGCCCCGCGTTAACTCAAGCGTCTGCTCCAGGGTCTGGATACCCGGCTCCATGCGGACGATATAGCTCACATCCTGCTGTACTCGAGCGTTCACTCCAACCAGGAAATCGACAATCCGCAACTCGGGGCGCAGGACCGACGCTTTGACTTTATCGAGCCACGCAGCAAACAGCGGCCCCGGACTATCGCACTCTAAATAAGGCGTTAGCTCGCGCTGCAAGAGCGGCGGATAAGCAAACGGGAAAAACTCTGCATATTCTTCGACAAAAAAATCGAAGGGATTGATCACGGTCATGTCCGCAACGAGATCGACCGTCACATCAATATGATCGGATGGCTCAGGGAATACCAGACGGGCAACCCAGTTGCCATACACATCCTGCTGCCAATTGATGAAATGATTGGCAGGACTGATGGTGAGCGAATAGCCGCTGACCGGAGTACGCGCATGTGCAGCAGGGCGCAAACGAATTTCGTGCGGCCACAAGCGTACTGGTCGGTCAAAACGATACGAAGTACGATGATTCAGTGCAACGCGGATGGTCATTGTGTGTGCTTAGGCTTGAGGCGTTGGCGTTAGAAAATCCGGCGTTCAGACACCTGTTCATTCATGACGATGACGACAATGAAACGGCCTTGCTTATCTGTCTGCGTACGAAATACGTGGTTGTTACTGCCAGTCAAAATTGGGTAGTTGAACAAAAGCCTTGCGTAAGCCTTCGCTCCAGTTTTCACGCAAGCTGCGCATGTAATCATCACGCTCGTCAAAACGTCGGGTCTTGGTCACACGCAAACTGTCACGCTCATAGCACAACAAATCAATAGGCATACCAACGGAAAGATTTGAGCGCATAGTCGAATCAAATGACACCAGCACACACTTGGTAGCGTCATCCATATTGGTGTCTGCCTTGATGACGCGATCGAGAATTGGCTTGCCATACTTGACCTCACCAATCTGGAAATAAGGCGTCTCAGTCATGGCCTCAATGAAATTACCCTCTGAATAAACCATGAACAAACGTGGCTGCTCGCCCGCGATCTGGCCGCCCACGATGAAATTTGCGCTGCTATCGACATTATTCTGGGTCAGATAGGGTGCATCGTGCTGACGAACCTCGCGCAGGGCATCGCCAACCAAGTAGGCAACATCAAACATTGAGTTGGCATTCATCAGATTAGGGGTGCCGTCATTGCGTCGGATCACCTGATCAAGATGGTTCAAGGTCGCCTGCGTGACCGCCAGATTGCCTGAGCACAGCGTCACGATGACGCGATTGCCCGGCGCCTCGAAGACACGCATCTTCTTGAACGTAGAAACATTGTCAATTCCGGCATTTGTGCGGGAATCAGAGGCAAACACGATGCCGGCATCCAGCATCGTGGCAGCACAGTAGGTCATTGCAGCAATCTCAAAGTTCGGAAGCGCCTACCTTAGCGGAAGCGCCGATTCCAGACAAGGACATTCAGGCCCGGCTGAACCAACTCAGGCAGGAATGTTGCCTTCATTTTTCAGCCTCAGCCCAGAAGTAGGTCGTACTAATACACTCACCCAGTGTCCGTAGACGCAGTAAGCAGCGGGTGAGGTACTCATGTAAGCCTTCGGCCATAATTTCTTCAATGCGACCGAACTTGAGTTCGGCATACAAGCGACCTGAAAGTCGCTGCAACTCCTCAGAGCGTGGGCCATCAAGCACACGAATCTGGGTATCCAGCTCCTCCACACAGGCATGAAGCGATCGGGGCATATCAGCACGGAGAATCATCAATTGAGCAACACGACGCGGCGTGATCACATCGCGATAGACTTTGCGATAGGTCTCGAAAGCCGAGACAGAGCGCAATAATGCACTCCACTGGTAATAATCGGCGGCTCCCCCAACATCCTGCAAGCTAGGGAGGAGGATGTGGTACTTCACATCCAGAATACGCATTGTGTTGTCTGCACGCTCAAGGAATGTCCCCAAACGAATGAAGCGGAAACCATCATCCCGAAGCATCGTGCCGTAGGTGATCCCGCGGGAGAGGTGCGATCTGTCTTTTACCCACTCGAAGAAGCTAGAAACACCATCCGAAGGAATACCGCGATCCGCGATGGCCTTCATCTCCAACCAGGTCGCATTCAAGGTCTCCCACATCTCTGAGGTAATAGACCCGCGAACTGCGCGGGCATTTTCGCGTGCCGCTCTGAGACTTGAATAAATACTCGCAGGATTATCATCGTCCAAGGCCATGAAACGAATCACATTCGCTGCATTGATTTCCGAGTACTTTTCATTGAATTCATAATGCAGACCACTGATGGAGAGCATCGCGCTCCATTCCTGAAAAGGCTCCAGTGTGGCGTGCTTAAGCAGCGACATCTTGTAGGTAATGTCGAGCATGCGGGCAGTGTTCTCGGCGCGCTCGATGCTGCGTGCCATCCAAAACAGATGATCAGCGGTACTTGAAAGCATGCTTAGTACTCCAGAACCCAGGTGTCTTTAGTGCCGCCGCCCTGGGATGAATTCACCACCAACGACCCCTCTTTCAAGGCCACCCGGGTCAAACCGCCGGGGACGGTGGTAATTTCCTCACCACACAAGATGAAGGGGCGTAAATCGATATGTCGTGGTGCAATCCCCTGATCGACAAATGTCGGACAGGTCGACAAGGCCAAGGTTGGCTGAGCGATGTAGTTAGCGGGATGCGCCAGAATCTTGTCACGGAATATGCGGCGTTCATCTTCAGTCGATGTCGGCCCCACCAGCATGCCGTACCCCCCTGACCCCGCCACTTCCTTGACGACTAACTCGGCGAGGTGGTCGAGCACATACTTAAGATCGTCTGGCTTGGATAACTCCCACGTCGGCACATTGGAGAGGATCGGTTCTTCGCCAAGATAGAAGCGAATCATCTCCGGCACATGCACGTACATGGATTTGTCATCGGCAATGCCAGTGCCCACAGCATTGGCAAGCGTCACATTCCCCTTGCAGTAAGCGCTAAACAATCCAGGGACGCCGAGGACTGAATCCTTACGGAAGGCCTCTGGATCAAGGAAGTCATCATCCAGACGGCGATAAATTACATCCACACGCTGTGGGCCATGCGTGGTGCGCATATAGACCACATCGTCTTTCACAAACAGATCCGGCCCTTCGACCAACTCCACACCCATCTGCTGTGCAAGGAAGGCGTGCTCAAAATAGGCACTGTTGAACTGGCCCGGCGTGAGCACCACCACAGTCGGCTCAATGACACCCTTGGCGGCGACTGCACGCAGGTTTTCCAGCAGAAGATCGGGATAGTGCTCAACAGGTGCAATCGGCTGACGCGAGAATAGCTCTGGCAGCAAGCGCATCATCATCTTGCGGTCTTCAAGCATGTAGGACACGCCCGACGGGGTGCGCAAATTGTCTTCCAGCACGTAATACTCGCCCTCACCAGCGCGCACCAAATCGATGCCAGCAACGTGAACATAAATTTGGCCGGGCAGATCAACCCCCACCATCTCTTTGCGGAACAAAGGGTTCTGCAACACTTGCGCTGAAGGAATGCGACCCGCCTTCAGAATATTCTGGTCGTGATAGACGTCGTGAAGGAAGGCGTTCAGGGCTTTCACGCGCTGGCGCAGGCCCGACTCCATGATCTTCCACTCATGGGCAGGAATAATGCGCGGCAACAAATCAAAGGGGATCAGGCGCTCTTCGCCTGCATCTTCACCATACACAGTGAAGGTGATACCAACCCGGTGAAAGGCCAGATCGGCCTCTTCGCGCTTGCGCGCCACCACGTCGGGGGGCGTCTCTTTGAGCCAGCGGGCTAGGCTTTCATAGTGTGGGCGGACATCCTTGTCAGCACCATACATCTCGTCGTAGGCAGGTTTCATACACGGTCACTTTCAAGAAAACACCGGCCAACCCAATTGACCCATCCCGACGAGAGGGACAACGTCAATATTGGGCGCCCGGATGGGCTTGTCAGGTGAAGCTACTGCGTGACATCGAATAGCTTTACAGCTACTTACCAAGAGACTCAGCACAAAACGTGCCCACAAACTAACTCATTGGATTCAACACATTAAAAGTGAGGCTGAGGAAAAAGCCCTCTTACGGGGCGAAAGAACTGCTTTGGTGCATAGCCTTGGTGCATCCGCAAAGGCTTGCCATATCAGTCTGGCTGAACAATTTTCAGCAAAGAGGACGAAAAGTCTCGGCGATAGAGCACCACAACGACTAGGGTTGTTGCACCAATAAAGAGCCAAGGCTGGATAAACCAAGCCAACGCCGCTAAACCAAAGTAGTAAGAGCGGACACCACGGTTGAACTCCTCGCCAGCGAGTGAATTGACCGCAGCCATGCGGATTGCATAGCTTTCGCAGCAATCCTCAGCGGCAAGCACACTTTTAGAGTCGGGCGCCCCGCCGATCATGATGGACAAGAGATTGAACTCTCGAAGAGCCCAGGTGAATTTAAAGTAGGCGAAAACGAAAACAAAGATCAACAGAATGAGCCTGAGCTCCCAGAGATCTTTGCCACTTTGTTTAGCAAATGGCAGATCTGCGACAAAACCCATGGTCTGATCTAAGGTTCCCCATAGCGCCATCAAACCGGCAATCACGTAAATCGTCGTGTTTGCGTAAAACGATACGCTGTTCATCAAGTTGCCCACCAGCGAGGAATCCACCATGCGGACATCGCGCTTGAGCAGCTGCCGTGCCCATTGCAAACGATAGGTATGCGATGCACCCACCAGTGATCGCCGCGCATGCTCGCCATGGCTGGCATACCAGTTATAACCACCCCAACAGATCAAAAACCAAATCAGGGCAGAAACATCCGTCATCGAAAGCTGGGCGTCGAGAAAACTTTTCATGATCTAGGGGAAGTATTTTTCCAGCCATTGTGCCACTGGCAAGGGTTTGTCATACAGATAGCCTTGATGAATCACCTTACCGTGTGTATTCAGAAAGTCTGCTTGCGCCTGAGTCTCGACGCCCTCAGCCACTACCCGCAGATGTAATGTCCGCGCCACCCCTAGAATAGCCTCGACCAATGCTGCATCGTTCATGTCATGTGGAGCGTCAGTAATGAAGCTTCGATCTATCTTGAGCTCATGGATGGGTAGGCGCTTAAGATAGGAAAGACTGGAATAGCCAGTCCCAAAATCGTCCAGAGAAAATTGAATTCCCAGCATGCCAAGCGTCAGCATTTTTTCGGTCACCACGCCGATGTTCTTGATCACTACGCTCTCAGTGACCTCGAACACCAACAGTGAGGGATTGATACCGCTTAGGGTGATCTGGCGGCGAACCTCATCAACAAAATCTTCACGCTCAAAGTGATGCGCACTGATATTGAGTGACACCTTCAGGCCTCGCCCCTCGGCCTCCAACCGTACTAACAATTGGCAGATTTCACGAAACATCCAGCGCTCAAGCACCGAAATGAAGCCAGCCTCCTCAGCCAGGGCAATGAACATACCCGGCGGTACCAATCCACGTTGCGGATGCTGCCAGCGAATCAAGGCTTCGGCACTGACCTGCTTGCCTTCAGCATTCACCTGCGGTTGCATGAATAATCGCAACTCCCCACGTTCTGCGGCCAATCGCAACTCTTGCTCCAAGCGATAGCGCTCACGGATTTCCTGCCCCATCTCTGATGCAAAGAAAACAGCTTTACCGCCGCCCTGATTCTTGGCTTGGCTGGCAGCCCAATCTGCAGCCTGGAGACTATCGGGGGTAAGTTGTTCACTTGGACCCGGTAGAAGGACAATGCCTGCACTGATTTCAATCTGCCCACCCTTTGCATCTGAGCGAACATTGGCCAATATGCCATTTCTGGCCTGCTCGAAAATATCCAGCGCCAAACGCCCAGCCTCTTCATGAGTAGAGAGTTGCCGATGGACGAGCACAGCAAATTCATCGGCGCCCACGCGTGCCACTAGATGTTCACCGCCAAAGCGCTGTTTTAGGGTCTGGGCTACCGCTTTCAGGACTGTATCTCCACGATCCAGTCCTTCGCTCTGATTGATTTCCTTGAAACGATCGAGATCAAACAGGATCATCACAGAATATCGCTTGGCTGCACGCAACTCACCAAGGAAACGGTCCATGCGCAAAACAAATGCACTGCGATTGGCGAGCCCTGTCAGAACATCCTCCATCGCCATGCGTTCTGCCAAGTTTTGTGCGCGCCGAATCTCGCTGAGATCGGAAAAGACCGCCACGTAATACTGAACTTGGTCCTGTTCATCCTTGACCACACTCATGGTCAGCCATTCTGGATACACCTCGCCACTCTTTCGGCGATTCCAGATATCGCCAGCCCAGGTACCTGTCGTTGCAAGGGCAACCCACATGCTGCGATAGAAGCTCTCATCATGGCGACCCGAGCTCAGAAGCGAAGGTTTTTTCCCAAGCACCTCCGCCTCCGTGAAACCAGTCACCCGACAGAAAGCAGCATTCACTGCGATGATATTCTGCTGAGCATCAGTGATTAACACGCCCTCACCCGCCGCATCAAACACCCGCGAAGTCAAACGTAAACGTTCTTCAATACGCTTACTGTCGGTAATATCGTGAATATAACCATGCCATAGGATGCTGCCATCTTCCATCTTACTTGGCTGAGAAAGCCCGGATAACCACCGCACTTGCCCATCGGGTCGACAGACTCGAAACTGAGAGCGCCACGTCGAAAAAGTCTGTACCGAATGTTCAATTGCGAGATCAACAGCGGCGCGATCTTCAACCACGATTCGTTGAAATATCGGGCTGGCATCCTCCACAAGCTCCTCAGCAGTCAGACCAAACATCTCCTCTACAGCGTGCGTCGCAAACGGCACTGATACACGCCCATCCGGATGCCGCTTAAATTGATAGAGCAATCCAGGCACTTGGTCTGTGAGATTTTTGAGCAGGCTATGGCTTTGCTGCAGCTTTGCTTGTGCTTTCAAATTGTCCGTGAGATCCAGGGTCGTTGTGATTACCCTATCCCACGTTGCTTCATGGCCAGGCGCCACAAAGCGGCAGATGTCTACATAGCGTATATTCCCTTGCAACGTATGCATCACACTGAGAATACGCGTACGTGGAGTCCCATTCCACATTTCAACTAATTGCTTGGAAAAGTTTTCAACCGAGCTTTGGCTGAAAACACGATCTGGCGAAAAACTGTCAACATCAAATGACGTCGCGCCGACCTGATCTAAGGCCTCATCATTGATATCTGTTATTCGAATCAAGCGTGCAAGTCGCCATGGTTCATTCGGGTTCTGCTCAAAATAAGCACCTAAATCCGTGTGACCTTGGCCCACAATTTTTTCAAGGTTCTCACGTACGCTTGAGAAATCCTCCTGCCAAATCGGGATAGGCACATTGCGATACAAGGCTTCAAGTTGGCTTAATGTATTTTCTTGAAACCGCTGCGCCTGATCCTGCTGCAAACGCCCGACGATCAACACACCTACCAGCGTACTCGCCACCGGAAAAACCAAAAGGACTGGCGTAATAATGATGGGAATAATGTAGTACGCGCGCCCTTCGGGAAGGGTGAACTGCAAGAGCAACATGATGATCGAGCAGATAAGCCCGAAAAAAAGCAACTCATGCCAGCGAAGTCGAGCAAGACGATGCTTCCATGCCCGCTGAACCAAGAAGCCAAAAAAACCACAGGCCACGATGACCATACTGCCAGTCAGCATGCCAAGGCCGCCAAGGTTGAGGCGATAGGCAACCATCATGACGGCAGCTATCAGTAATTCGAGTGGGCTAAAGAAAAGTCCGACCAGCCCAATGAAAACTGAACGGGTGTCGTACACAATTCCATCACCCATATCCAGCGGGGTCATCATCAACCCAACGCCACACAGCCCCAGCAATAACCCTGTCAGGACATGAGATCCACGCACACGATGCCAACGCAGCCTGGCTAAATCAAATAGATAGACGCACGCCAAGAGTAATGCTGCGTTATGGATGATGTCTTCGAGAATTTTACTGATCAGCATGCTGCAACCACCTTAAATCGGTTGTTGGATGTTAATCCAGCTTAATGTCACCACTCCATGAGGCAAATCAAGCTTTGTTCGAATGATGTAGCCGTCTATCAAGCAGGCGGCAGGATAAACCTGAGTAACGAACAATACGCCTCAAACAGGCCAAGCGAAAACTGCTTTCGGTCGCCCAAATCAAGACAGATTTGCGGGCACGCGTCACCGCGGTGTAAACCAACTCACGTGTTACCAGCTCAGAAGGCTCATCCGGCAGCACCAGTGCTACCCGATCAAACTCTGACCCCTGACTTTTATGTACGGTCATTGCCCAAGCGGTTTCATGACCCGGTAATCGCGCCGGCGCAAGGAGTCGAACGCCGCCCTGAGCTGCCTCGGCGGGAAAGGCAATGCGTAATTCGCCACTGACTGGATCGCTCACGCAAATACCGATATCACCGTTGAACAGGCGCAAGGCATAGTCGTTTGCCGTGATCATGACTGGCTTCCCGACGTACCAGTGGCTACGCGCAGGAATTGCTGCCAGGGCAACCAACTGCTTTTCAATCTCGGCATTCAGACTTGCCACACCCAGTGGCCCCTGGCGCATAGGCGTGAGGAGACGGAAATCTGAAAATAGATCAAACACTGCCGGTAGTGCGTGCGTATTCAACTGTGCAATGAAGGCGGCATAGGCCGTTGCTGCCTCTGTCACCACGCCACTTCGGCTGGCAGAGGCTGACCACTGCACATCGATAGGCGGAGAAGTAAGTAAAAGCAGGGCCTCATCCGCTTGGCCATCGCGCAGCAAGGCCGCCAAACGTGCGATACCACTCTCTGCATCAAAACGGAAACTCACATTCAAAGTGGATGCACCTGCAGCGCAAAGATCCGCAAACACGGCGCCAGCGTCCACCGAGGCCAGCTGGTCGCGATCCCCTAGTAGGATCAGGCGTGCATTTGGTGGAATCGCAGCGAGCAATCGCGCCATTTGCGCCAGATCAATCATCGAGGCCTCATCAACCACAAGCACATCGCAGGCGAGTGGATTACCTGCATGATGTCGCCAGACTGTACCTCCCCCCTGTGGCTGGGCACCTAACAAGCGGTGCAGTGTTTGCGCTGTCTCTGGCATCGCCGCCTTGATACTCTCGCTCAGGGGTAGCCGCGCCTTAGCACCACGGATCGCATCCTGCATACGTGCGGCGGCTTTGCCAGTCGGCGCTGCAAGCAGAATCCGCAGTGGCTGTGGCTGCGGATCAAACAGCCCTGCCTGCTTGGCTAAGGCTGACTGCGCCTGGCCGATCAAGAGGGCGAGAATGCTCGCCAGTGTGGTCGTCTTGCCTGTGCCCGGACCACCCGAGATCAGCACACGCGTATGCATCAAGGCTGCGCGCGCTGCGGCACGCTGGTCGCGCATGGGGTCATCACTGGTGCGTGGGAAGAGCGCTTCCAGTTGCGTTTCGAGCGCTGGATTGAGCGGAATTTCCGCATGGCCCTGCCACGCACTGGCAACGGCACATTCGTAATCAAAATAACGACGCATGTAGAGCCGCTTGCCATCCAGCACCAGTGGCGTGTAGGCCAGCGCATCACCACATGCTGGGTGGGCATGCAAGGCAGCTTGCCATTCAGCCAAAGGTGGCGCACTTATGCTGCCATCCAGTACGGGCTGTTCAGCCAATGCAGTCAAATCCAGACAGACATGACCACTACTGGTGAGTTGACTTAGTAATGCTGCAGCCAGCGTTACCGGTGGATTGTCATTGTATTGATCACCATCAGCGCCCTGCGCGGCAATGAAGCGCGCAAAGTGAACGTCTAGATCACCCAGCACGCCTTGGCGGCGCGCGGTCTCCAATCGCTTCAGCATGCTACGTGATGCGTCCTGACTCATTGCAGCACCCGCTTTTTAGTTTGCAGGCACGCCGCAACACGTTCCACCATCTCGCGCGATGGACGCCACGCAAAGACGCCACTACCTGCCACGTCGGGCTGCATGCCACGCAGGAATAGATACAGGCTGCCACCGCAATGACGGTCGTAGTCATAGCCGAGCAGCCGTTGTTGCAAGGCCAAGTGCAGGGCAACGGCATAGAGCAGCGCCTGCAGGTCATACATCGAGTCCGCCATTGCTGCCGCCAGATGCGACGCAGTGTAATTATTCAAGTAAGGGCCAAGATAATTGGACTTGTAGTCGAGCACGTAATAACGATCATCGTGCGCAAACACTAGATCGATAAAGCCCTTGAGAAAGCCTGCCAGATGCGCAGCATTCAGGCTGCGGATGCGTTGATCGAGCTTCCCGTCAACCCCCGCGCCCTTGCCCACCGCAGCAGCCAGCGCAGCCATGTCAGGCGCGGCCACAGGCAGCATGAATTCCATTTCACGAATTTGCTGTACCCGCGGAATCTCGCGCAGCGGCGGTAATAACTCGCCCATAGGGGTGCACAACGCATCGTTAAGCAAACGCATGGCGACCGGCTGCAGTTCAGCGGCGAAACCAAACTGCTCAAGACTGTCGGCCACGATCTCTGCCTCTGGCACTAGGAAATCGGTGCGTTCGAACATGTCATGAAGACAGGTACCGGCATTCGCGCCACAGGGGAAGGCGCTAACCGGCGTGGAGGCAGCAGTAGCTGCCTCCTGCGGCGCCTGCTCGTCTGGCAGGGGGACTGGCGCAATCGCATCGTGATCCGGCAATTCATCCGTATCCGGTACCCGCTCGCCGGGATTCACCAGCCAAGCGGTGAAGCTGTGCATACGCCAAGGCAGCAAAGCACGTGTTGGATACGGCCGTGCCTGCAAAGACTGAGTCGTCTTGCGCTCAGCCACAACCGGCTCACCCGCGGCAGGCATCGGCAACAACTGAATATGCGGACAGTCCTGCTGCCACTCGCGCAGCTGCGTGCACACCTCATCATCACTCGCCGCGCCAAAATCAAACTGCTCACTGCCATGTAGCAGCCAAGCCAGCGGTGATACATCGGCATCCGTCATGGCACCCCACACCAGCACGCAATGCTGGCGCGCACGCGTCAAGGCGACATACGCAAGACGCAGTGCTTCAGCGCGGGCTTCATGATCAGCCTGTGCCTGATGGTTGTCGCGCTCCTGCGAACCAAAATCCAATGCCGCCCGATGATCCTGCGCCGGGTCGTGATAACGCACTGGCCCCTTGTTTTCACGCAGCCCGCCATCCCAGAGGAACGGGCAATAAGTCACGGGATACTCCAGCCCCTTAGACGTGTGGATGGTGACAATGCGTACCAAGTTCTCATCACTCTCCAAGCGTAGCAAACGACCTTCGCCGGTATTGCTTTCGCTCTTATCGTCGTTGCGCGCATCGGCCAAGTGCTTCGCCAGCGCTTCTATCCCCAGCTTGTCGTCGTGCACCAGCGTGGCGAGCAAATCGGACAGGTGCAGCAGATTGGTCATCAGGCGTTCGCCATCGGGCAGCGCCAGCAGGCGCGGCGCGACATCTGCCTCTAGCTGCCAAGCCCGCCACATGCGAATAAAGCCATGGTCGCGGGCCAGCACATGCCAGCGGTGAAAGTCTTCCAGCCGTTGCAACCATGCATCACCATCAAGCCCAGCCAGGGCATCGCCGCGCACGCCCATCAGCCGTGTAGCCAGGGCCGAGCGCACCAGCCCTTCACGTCCAGGATGGGCAATCGCGAGCAATACGCGCTCTAGCTCCAGCGCATCTTGCGTTTCGAAAATACTGTCCTGCCCATACCGCACGCTGGCGACACCCAAGTCCTGCAAACACTCGCGCACCAAATGGCCTTGATGGTGTGACTTCACCAGCACAGCGATGTCTTGTCCTTGCAAGGCACGCGTCGTGCCCTTGTCATCCAACGTCACACGGCCTGCTTGCGTTGCCGTCAACAGTTCAGCAATGGAGGCGGCAACTGCTTCGGCAATGCACGGGTTGGCGCGGTTCTTAGGAATCAGCCCAAGCTTGCCCGCGTTCTTGCCGGACTTACGCGGCTCAAGCTCGCGGCCGGTGCGCGGCATGAACCACAGCGCTAAGGCGGGTAGTGGCTGACCATCCAGCAGAATCGGCGACGGTGCATTCGGCGGAGCCTGTACTGGCTCGAATTGAAGCTCCTCATCCAGAAAGGGCTGCGGGTTGCCAGCAAACACCGCATTCACAGCAGCGATCAATTCACGGGTGGAACGACGGTTGGTATCCAGCACCAGCGGCTCACCTGCCTGCATCTTGGCATCCAGATAAGCGCGCAAATCTGCACCGCGGAAACTGTAGATAGCCTGCTTCGGGTCGCCCACAAAGAACAGTGGTTGATCACCACCCGCAAACACACGGGCAAAGATTCCGTACTGCAGCGGGTCCGTATCCTGAAACTCATCAATCAATGCGGCGGCATAACGCTGACGTAAGGCCGCCGCAAGCATCTCGCCGCCCTCGACCATCAATGCCGCATGCAAGTCGAGCAGCAGATCATCAAACGAGCGCGTTGCCAATCGCTGGCGCGCCTCACGAATATTAGTTTCACACGCAACCAATGCACGTTGCAACAGGTAGGCCAACTGCGCGGCAAAAGCGGCCTCGGCTTCAGCCGCTGCATCGAGCACTTCATCAATGGCGGCGAAAGCAATGTGCTCAGGCGGAGTATTCCCCTTCTTTGTCTTCTCGATCAGTGTGCGTGCGCCCAGCTTGGCGGCCAAGGCGGGTGCGGGCAAGCTTGCGCCCGCGGCCAGCCAACTATCTAGGGCATCGAGCGCGAGCTGAATCTGCGCTGGCTTGTGGCTGGTCTGGTTCAAACCGGGATGCGCGCGTAATAGTTCACTCGCCGCTGCACCTTCGCGCTGCCACAGCCTCTGCAAGCGTGCAGCAGTTGCCTGATAGCGGGTAGCGGCAGCCATGTCCGGCTCCGCGGGCAGTACATGCTGCAGATAAGGCTTACCAAAGTGCGGGGAGAGCACTTGCAACAGCGCATCGGGGCCGGGCACATGACCCAGTAACCAGCCTAGCCACAATGGATCATCATGCCCCACCACTTCGCGTCGCCAGAAATCATCCATCGCTTCGTGTAGCACGCGTCGATCATCGCTCGCCAATTCGCTCTCAAAGGGCAAGCCAGACTCAAAAGCACGTTCGGCCAAGGCACGCTGGCAAAAACCGTGGATGGTATGAATCGCGGCGAGATCAAAGCTTTCAAGTGCGAGCGTCAGCAGCACATGCGCACGCGCCTTATCCACGCGGCTGAAAATATCAGCCAGCACTGCATCGTAGCCGGCATTACCCACCACACAGGCTTGCTGTGCCTCCAGCAGACGCTGACGAACACGCGCACGAAGCTCGGCTGTCGCGGCATTGGTATAGGTGACGACCAGAATCTTCTCGACCGGTAATGCACGCTCCAGCAACAGTCGCAGATATAGCGCGGCAATCGTCCATGTCTTGCCCGTACCGGCGCTGGCTTCAATCATCTGCAAGCCGTTGAGGGTCACCTCAGGAATATGCAGGACACGGCTCATGCCTCGTCTCCTACATCAGCGTCAGCATGCTCGAGCATCGGTCCATAAATCTGCCCGGCGAGAATTTCAAAGCGGTGATTGAATGGGTCGCAGTCGCGCCATGCCAGATCGACATACGCATTCAGGCTTTCA
The DNA here is from genome assembly GCA_964499485.1 of uncultured Rhodocyclaceae bacterium. Lineage (GTDB taxonomy): Bacteria > Pseudomonadota > Gammaproteobacteria > Burkholderiales > Rhodocyclaceae. The sequence goes on from CAZCLF010000002.1 coordinate 158,687, forward strand.
GGTGCGGGGTTGTGGCCTGTGTCTTCCCAATCCTTGTGCCAGTTGCTGTCCTTGCCATCGCGCTGGGTCTTGAGCCAGAGCAGCGAGGTCGCCGGAAAGAAAGGCAGCAGCTCGCGGCAGCCTGCGGCATAAATTGCGAACAGCGATTCGATCAATGCCTCAACATTCACACCCGCCAGTGGTGGCAGCGTCAAGCTTTCCTTCGGCGTGAGCAGACGACTGGTGCAGGCTTGGCCGGCGGCATGCAGCAAAACATGATGCAGCCACAGATTGAGGCGATCAATTGCGCGCACATCGCCTACACGCCACTCAATAAACAATGGATCGCCTGTCTCGTTCAACTGCAGGCCAGCAATACTGCCCTGCACCGCTACGCCAGCCGCGGAAAGATCTATACGACAGGGTGGAAGCAACGTGCCGCTGTGTGCGGCAACCTGCTCTGCAAAGGGAGCAAAATCACGCCACAGCTGATCGAACCATACGATGCCCGCAGCGCCATGCGGCAAGGTGCCGCGCGCACGTGCCAGCGCCAGTGCCTGAGCGTGATCGCGCACACCTGTTTGCCAGTCATCAACGAGCTGTGTACGCAAGGCATAACGCTCTAGGCCACTCGGTACAAATGGCTCAACTGTGGCGAGTAGACCTTCGCTCTCCTCCAGCTGAATCCCCAGCCGATGACGCAGCAGATACTCCGCAGGGTTGCGAAAGAAGCGGATGAATTGTTGCGGCGTAATGGTCAGCAGCTCTGGCGATGCCTGGCTAAGGGGCTGCGTGAGGAAAGGTTGGGCTGTCTGCCGAGCGCCCAACGCAGCCGTGCTGGCGCGGGCATAGTGAGCGGCATGGCTGTAGAGCTGCGCGTCACTGCCATCGAAGTAGCGGGGTGAAAAAGGTTGCAGGCGGTGGTGTACAGTCAGGGCTTCACTGGCAGCACGTGTTATGTCATCGGGCACATAGGCAGTCTGATCCACGGCATCGCGCAGCTCGGCGACGAGCATGGACGGTGGTAGCGGCGCGTTGTCGCGGATACCGCGACCAACATAGCTCACATGCAAATACTCGCGCGCGGACAATAGCGCCTCAAAGAAAGCATGCCGGTCTTCCGCACGCAGCTCGCGGTCGCCCAATTGCGGGTACTTAGCAATTAGATCAAATCCTGGAATCGCTTGGTTGCGAGGGAACAGCCCATCATTCATGCCAATCAGGCAGACCACCCGCGCTGGCATACCGCGATAGGCGCGCAACGCAGCGAAGGTAATGCCGCCACCCAGGAAGGCCCACCCTGGCGGCATGGCATCCAGTCGCGCATCCAGCTCGCGGCGGATGACAGACAGCGGCACCAGCTCCTCGCTGCGCGCACGCGCAGCCGACTTGGCAAGTTGCTGTAGCGTCGTACGCAGGGTTTGCAGTGCGCGTTGATCGCTAGCACTCGCAAAATCGATCTTCTTTTCGTCGAGACAGAAACGCAGACACAGTTGCGGCAGCAGTTCTGTCCATGCCGCTACGCTGCGTTCGATCGACAGTTGCTGCATCGTGGTTTCAAGCGCATCCATGAAACCCAGCAGCTTGCCCAGCACCTGCGTGCGTACGCCCTCGATGGCATCGAATGGCAGCGTCTCCATGAACAGATTGCCGTCGCGCTGCGGCAAGGCCACACCCAGCAGCATGCGCCGGAGACCAAAGGCCCAGCTATGGGTGTCTTCTTCGGGCAGCCCTCGTTCTGCACGGGCGGCCGCGGACAAGCCCCAGCGGATACCGCTCTCGCCCACCCAAGCACGCGCGAGCGTTAGCGCTTCTTCATCAAAGCCAAAGCGGTTAGCAATGCACGGCTGCTCCAACACACTGAGCACACGCTCGGCATCAAAGCGGCTATGCACCAAGTCAAGCAAGGCATTGAAGGCGCGCAATAAGGGAGCTTCGAGCTCCAGTGGCCGATCCGCGATAGTGAACGGCAAACTGCCACGGCCTTGCCCCGGCATTGCCGATGTTGCAAACACCGCTTCAATCAACGGCGCGAGCGAGACGATATCCGGCGCCAACACCAGCACGTCGTGCGGCTGCAGGCTGGGGTCAGCAGCGAATAGCGCGAACAAGCGGTCTTGCAGCACCTCGATCTCGCGCGTGGCGCTATGGCAGACATGAAACTGAATCGAGGCATCTGCTGCATCTAGTGGCACGCGCTCGGCGGGAGCACGCTGACGCATGTCGAGTAGATCGCCCTGCAGCACATTGAGCACGCTGCCCTCACCCGGCTCGACAAAGAACTCAATATCGTTCTCACCCGCCAGCCGTTCAAAGCTGGCACGCGTGACCTGCCCCAGTGACCCAAGCAGCGGATGGCCGACTTCGAGTAGTGGCAAGGCATCCGGGGTCTGCAATGCCGCCCGCGCCAATGCTCGCTTGCTGACCAGATCACCCCAGTACTCGCGACAGGGATTGACCAGATAGAAAGCTACGTCGATGTGTTGGCCGAGGCGCTTGAAAATGTCGAGATACGGCGGCGGCATCGCACCGATGCCGAAGACCGTGATGCGCGCAGGCAAGATTGCGCGCAGTGACGCATCCTTTTCCAGCGCGCGGAAGAACAACTCCGCAGGGTGCGCCTCGGGCAGATCGCCGGCTTCTTCACCAATGCGCTGCCACAGCCAAGCTTGCCAACCTTCATGCTCGCCCAGCCCGACGTGCTTGCCGCCCAGCCAACGCCCCACCCAGTCTGGGCGGTAAGCGAGGTAGGTGTCAAAACATTCGGCCAGCCGACGTGCCAAGCCATGCCGCTTGTCCACATCGCCATCCGCCAGATAGTGATGCAGCGGCGCGAAGGCCTCGGTCTGCGGCGCGGTCGGCATCAGACGCAACAATTGCCAGATCAAAATATCACTGGCGAAGGGCGTTTCTTTGGGCACATCCGGCAGCACACTACCAAACAGCTCCCAGAGATAACCGGCTGGGAAGGTGAACCGCAACTGGGTTGCCAGCCCCATGTCCTCGGCGAGATACATCTGCAGCCAACGGGCCATGCCACCGCTCTGCACCACCACGACTTCGCGCTCGAAAATGCTGAGGGGCTGGGCCTGCATCTGCGTGGCCAGATGACGCGCGAGGAGCTCCTGCCGGTTGCCGTGGATGAGAGTAAACATATGGAACGGATATTAACCGAGCGCCAGCAATAATCTGCCGAATCGCTGCATTCAGCTCACGAGCAAGGCCACGACCCAGAGCACCAGCGTGGAACGAAAAACAAAGGTGTCGGACAGATGCGGCAGGCGGGAAAGTAGCTTGGTCATGGTGAGCTCCTAAATGAGTTTGTCTAAGTGACGAACTCATCATGACGGGTCAAAGGCTCATGAAATGAGCCACCACACAGACCGGCATCATCAGGAAATAAAAAGCCCGGTAGTAAGCCGGGCTTTTTTCCACGACACAGGCGTATCCGCCGGCATCTTGCGTCCCTGTTCGGCTAGATGCGGTACTGGCACACCACTTGTTTAATTTTCTGAGTCAACTGATTCACCTCGGCCGCAGTTTTTGATGTGTTCACTGCAGCTGCGTGATTCTCTTCTGACATCTGGGCAATACGCTCGACTTGCTGAGCAATGCTGGTGCTGGCAACGCCTTGCTCACGAATCGCATTGCTGATCTCACTGACCCGTTCAACCGCCAAACCTGAACTATCGCGAATCTTGGCAATTGCCGCATTCGCGGCGGTTGCACGCTCAACGCCGACACTTACACGCTCACCCACCTCAGTAATTCCTTCCACCGTGCTGCGAGCATTTGTTTGCATTAGCGCGATCGTTTCGGCAACCGTCTGAGTGGAAAGTGTCGTCCGTTCCGCCAACTTTCTGACCTCATCAGCCACCACAGCAAAACCGCGGCCCTGTTCACCGGCACGCGCTGCCTCAATGGCCGCATTCAAGGCAAGTAAATTGGTCTGATCCGCAATCTCTTTAATAACGGCCACAATCTCGCTGACCTGCTGACTGTCGTGATCTAGTTTCTGAACAAAAGCCGAAGCAGACTGAACCGTATCGGCAATCTGATTGATGTCCTGAACGGTGTCGATAATAATTTGCTCACCCTCAACAGCCAGCGCACCGGAATTGGAAGACAGCGTATTGGCTTCACCGGCCTGATCAGCGACATGGTTAATGCTGACAGTCATCTGCTCAACAGTAGCCGCCATATCCGCCGCACTCGCGCTTTGGCTAGAAGAGCTCTCTGAAACAACAGCAGCCGTTTGCGTTAGCGTGTCTGCGGCAATTGCGAGTTGCTGAGTTTGCTCTGTAATTTCCGTAAGGCTGGACTGTAAGCGTGCGGTGAGGGTATTAACCGATTGCACTGTTTCGCCAACCTCGTCGTCATTTTGCACAACGGCACGTTGCGTGAAGTCCAGGTTATTTCCGATCGTAAGCAAGGTACTGCGGAGACTCGTCAGCGAATTGACCACACTGCGGCGAATCGTCAGTCCAGCACCGAGGGCAACCGCGGAAGCGACAAACGCGATGATTAACATCATGTAGAGCATGACTTTATAGAGCGACTTTCCTTCCTCTCCCATCTGCCGTGCAAGCTTGATGTTGTAGTCAGCATGTGCACTCAAAGCTTCCGTAGCTGCAACAGGAATTTGAGCGTTGTCTTGAAGAAGATGCTGCGCCTCCGATTTACGCCGCTCACGCGACAAACTCAGCGCCTTATCTCGCAATGCAAAATATGCCCTGATCGCCTCTCGATCAGCCATCAGTAGCTCTCGATCTTTTTGATCGACAAGCATTTCTTTTTCGTAGTGATCAAGTTGCTCCATGACGTGCTGAGAGTATTTTTCAATCTCGGCTTCTAGCGCTTTCTCTTTTGCGGGGTCATCGAACATCAAATGGTTCAGCACCCTTGTCCGCATACGGAACACTTCCTTGCTCGCCTCATCGAGCACGACAATGCTTGGGATCGCATTGTCATTGAGGCTGGCTAGGTGGCCCTCAATTTTGTTCATCCCAACTAACCCCATCCCCGCGATGACAAACACGCTCACCGAGGACACAAGCACCATGAGTGACAACTTACTGGCTATTTTCATTTTTCCCCCAACTGCACTGAATTTGAATCTCTGTCATCTATAACAGTGGTAGCCCAATAACAGCAACTCTATAACCACTCAATTTATTATGAGCATTTAAGATGCTTATTTCCTTGCGTTAAGCTGACAATCTTACAAATAAGCTCGAATTCAACTTTTAAGAACTACCTCAGCTTAGTGGCGGGGAAGGGCTTGAGCAATCCAAGTTCAGTAACGCGCAAAGTTGGCAAAGCGTATCGAGAAAATATCTCGCAAGACATTGAAATTAATAGACACCCATATCTAAGCCCCATCAGTACCCAGGTAAAGTGAGAGGGCTCATTCGAGCCCATGACGCGTAGCAAGCCTTCCTAAATTGGAACCGTCGGCATTTAGCGACAAATTTATTTAAATAAAAACAATGACTTGCTGGAAAAGGCACACATCATGTCGGCCAAGACCAACACCCTCCTTAATCACCACAAAAACTAACCAATTGATTTAAATGAGAAACAATAACTGGCACAGGCATTGCAATAGATAGGACAGGGCACACGCCCACCATGAAGAAAGGAGTCCTCCATGCAACTGCGCCAAATCGATACCGCTCTGCTATTACTTGTCGGCTTGCTTGCCATTCCGCTGGTTCAGGCCGCTGAAAGCCAAAGCCCCGGCGCCGCGGAGCGTACGGGTCAAACTGCGGGCAAGTACATCGACGACGCCACGTTGACCACTAAGGTCAAAGTCGCACTACTCACTGACAACCTGCTCTCCGCTTTTGAAGTCAAGGTCACCACCGACCACGGCATTGTCACGTTGAGTGGCGAAGTCGATAAGCCCGAAACGATCCAGCGGGCAATCAAACTCGCGGCAGCCGTTCCCGGCGTCAAGGCAATTAATACCCATCTAATGGTCAAGGTCGCCACCTTCACTTGGAGCGGTCGCCTGAGCTAATCCGCTCAGCCCCCATTCCTCACCACAAAAAAGGAGTCAATCATGCAATTTCGACATAAGGATATCGCTCTGATGATGGCCGTCATGGCAGCAACAGCCGCCCCACTTGCACACGCAACCGATGCCCCCAAAGGTACAGCGGCTCAAGCCGGGCAGGCTGCGGGTCAATACATCGACGACGCGACGTTGACCACAAAGGTCAAGACTGCATTGATTAGCGACAGCATGCTTTCGCTGTTTGTCATCAGCGTGGACAGCAATAAGGGTGCCGTAACGCTCAGCGGCACAGTGGACAAGGTGGAAACGATCGAAAGAGCCATCCGCCTGGCCATGGCAGTGCCTGGGGTCAAGACTGTCAGTCCGCAGTTCATCTTGAAAGCCACCAATTAAGGCAGGCTTGCATGCTTAACAAAATCCCGCGCCTCAGTAGATGCGCGGGATTTTTTTGTCGCAGTCATGGAATACGCTTCGTCAGTGGTCTGCCTTCTCGATACTGAGCATTCGCTCCTTGCGTTTCTGCTTGTACATCAAGGTATCTGAATGCGCCATTAAGGCTTCGATGGTTGATCCATCCTCGGGATAACCGGCACAACCAATACTGCAAGACACCTTCACTTCGGCCTGCTTCAGTGTGAGCGGCTGGGACACTGTCTTATTAAGTCGCTCAATCACACGGCGAATTTCAAGGGATTCGATTCCCCCGCGCAGAACAGCAACAAACTCATCACCACCAACACGCGCCAATGTGTCTGATTCACGAATGCAGGCGGACATTCGGCGAGTCAAGGCTTGGAGCAACTCATCCCCTGCAGCATGCCCCAAGGTGTCATTGACCTCTTTAAAGCGATCCAGATCGATAAAGCACACCACAAACTTCAGCTTCTCACGCTTTGAATGTGCGAGTAGTTGTTCGATCCGATCCAGTACCAGCTTGCGATTGGGCAGGCCGGTAAGGCCATCATGTAGCGACTCGTATTCGGCTTTTTGTCGTGCCTCACGATCGAGTTTTGCTTGCTTCACTTCCTCTAGGTTCTGCACGAGCGCACACAGTGCGCTGATCTCTCCCAACGCATCACGTACGGGAAAAATATTTAGTAAATAAGGCACAGGCTTGCCATCAACCTCGATGGTGCTCTCCGTTACGTAGGGGCGGCCAGTTGTCAGAACATACTCATGCCAGCGTCTAACCTCAGCCTCTGTGACTTGCGGCAAAACCTCCCATTCAAACTTTCCAATCGCATCTTTTGCTGACAAGCCGTAAATCTCACCGAACAATCCGTTGAAGGAAATGATGCGACCTTCTACGTCCTTCAGGAGCGCCAGCAGGGGCATATTCTCAAAGACCGCATTCATCAAGTTTTGGTAACGCGTCAGCTCTGCCTCGATTTTTTTCTGGGCAGTGATATCCACAACAATTCCGGCTAAGCCGATCGGCTGATCATTCGCATCGTTCAAAGGCCATTTCGTGGTTCTGAAATAGGCCGGTTCATCTGACTGCGGATACCGAATCACTTCCTCGTATTGCTCTAAACCACCCTTCTTCAAGATTCTTTGACGGTCGGCCGCAACACGCTTTGCAGTTTCATGCTCCATAAAGTCAAACTCAGTCTTTCCCATTAAACCGACATACCGCTTGCCTTTGCATTCTGCAGCCTCATTGAGATAGACAAACTTTCCTTCCATATCCTGAACGAACATCAAGGCAGGGGCACGCTCAACCATCTCGGCAAGCATGTCACGCTCACTTTCAATGTGCCGCACATTACGCAAATCCAACACGAAGGAAATCCCCCCGCCTGAGCCGTCACTTAGTAGCACGCCATTCACCAGCACCGGGATGCACTCGCCTGACCGACTGAGATATTCTTTTTGTACGGGGATACCACGACCATGGGTAACGATATGCTTCACATGCTCGGTGCAGATGTCGTGGTATTCGGGAGGGGTAATGGATTTCCAATCGAGGCCTGTCCCGGCAAAGTCGTCATCTGACAGCTCTAACATCTGCCTAAATACTGGGTTGGCATCATGGATTAACCCACTGCTGTTCCAGCACAGAATACCAATCACATTGCCGTTAAACAGCGCTTTGATTTTACTGTCGCGATCACAGATACGTTGCTCTGACTCGACCTGATCAGTCACATCAATCAAGACACCCACAACGGCCGGCTGATCGTTATAAGTCGAGGACTTACCGTGGACCTCGACATAAAAATGCGAGCCATCTTTGCGCTTTGCCATAAAGCGGTAGCGCATGTCCTTCACTTCACCTAAGGTTCTTCGCCGTACATTCTCAATCACCATCGCTACATCACGATCCGCAATGAGCTGAGTGATCGGTACGGTATTGATAATGTCTTCTGGCGCAGCGAACCCGAACATCGCTGCGAACTGCGGATTTACGTACCGGAACTGCCCGTTTTGAATAATGTAGATGCCTGCCAGCGTCTGCTCGACCAGCGCTTGGAACATTGGCTCAGTCATGCCTGAACTTGGTATTTGCATAAACCCCCTACCTTTCCTGCGTGCAGCGCCACTTTGAATAGATTTTTTGGCGGCACAGGTCCAAGGCTACACCCAAATAAACATATTCAATGTGTACATAAGTAATTTATTAAAAGCATATTGAAAATAAATTTAGGTCGGCCTTAAAAATGCTGAATGCCTTCTGTCACAGGGCTTACAAATCGCAAACCAACAATCACAGCCCCCCCTAAAAACAGCCAATATTGCTTGATGATTGTTGCCAGCTTCAAGCAGAACCCCTGTTTTTTCATGCGCTGTAAAAGTGCAGAAATGAAAGCCCGTCCTGTCCCTGCCTCCGCCACCAAGATCACCCTAATGTTGTTGCTTGAGCGCCACATCCCCGTCTGACCTAAGCCCAACATGTACAGGAATACCTGCGTCACATCCCACCTAAACACTGCCCGCAGCCAGACTGAATTTGGCAGATGCGGGGCATATCGCTAAACATTGCGGTGTATGCCAACCGGCCTGAAGCACGATTACACTCCTGACCTCACCTTTAGCAGCCCCGTCATGCCCGCCCCACTTCTGCGCCCCACGCCGCGTATCGCTCACCTTGATATGGATGCTTTCTATGCGTCCGTCGAGCTGTTGCGTTATCCCGATTTGAAAGGCCAAGCTGTTGTGATTGGTGGCGGGCGGGATGAGCAGCCTGAGCAATTAGCCGATGGCACGCGCCGCTACGCGCGTCTGCGCGATTACGTGGGTCGTGGTGTCATCACCACCTCCACCTATGAAGCCCGCGCATTAGGTGTTTTTTCGGCCATGGGCATGATGAAGGCGGCCAAGCTTGCACCGGATGCGGTACTACTCCCCGTGGACTTCCCCGCTTACCGTCATTACTCGCGTCTGTTCAAAGCCGCGGTTGCAGAGATTGCGCCGGTGATCGAAAACCGCGGTATCGATGAAATCTACATTGACTTAACTGATATTCCTGAAGCCAGCGAGCCGCTGGCAATGCGCCTGAAGCAGGCGGTTCAAGCGGCCACCGGGCTGAGCTGCTCGATCGGCATCAGCCATTGCAAACTGATTGCCAAAATCGCCTCAGACCTGCAAAAACCGAACGGCCTGAGCATCGTGATGCAAGACGATATTCCTGCACGCATCTGGCCGTTAGCCGTGAGTAAGATTAACGGCGTTGGCCCCAAGGCAACGGAAAGACTGACCCGGATGGGGATTCACACCATCGGCGAGCTTGCCGCGCAACCGCGCGAACTACTCATCCGCCGCTTTGGTAACAGCTATGGCGCATGGCTGGCCGATGCTGCGCACGGCATTGATGAGCGCCCCGTTGTCACCGAATCCGAACCCAAGTCGATCAGTCGCGAGACGACCTTCGAGCGCGACCTGCATCCACGCGGAGACCGCGCACAGCTCTCAGACATCCTTGTGCACCTGTGCACTCGCCTAGCCGATGATCTGCAGCGCAAGCGCTACTCCAGCCGCACCATTGGAATCAAACTACGCTACGACAACTTCGAGGCTGTCACGCGCGACCACACGATCACATCGCCAACCACGCAAGCCGACGACATCCTGCGTGCTGCACGCGAATGTCTAAAGCGCGTGCCCTTGGACCGCAAGCTACGTCTACTTGGTGTGCGCGCAGGCAAACTCTCTCCGGTGGGTGATGAGCAACCCGCGAACGCCCAACCTGAACTACCGTTCGATTGAGGCTTCGCCCAGGATGAGCTTGACTACTGTCTATTGCTATATCGCTGGTTCTAGTCCGCGATGACGTAGTAATGCATTGAGCAAAAAGCGCGCGCCAGGGCCGAGCGTTGCTTTTTTCAAACGGATGGCAAAGGTTTCATACGTTGGCATCTGATCACGACCTTCCCAGCTCTCCAAATTGAGCGCATGCAATCGGCCTGAATCAATGTCGGCCTGCACCATATGACGGGGCAAACTCCCCCACCCCAAACCACCACGCAGAAGCCGTAGCTTCACCTCAAGGGAGGTGACATACCAAGTGTCCAGCGCATGAATGCCAAAGTCTGCAGCATCACTTAGGGATGAGTCTCGTGTCCAGACGACCTGCATGTGCCCACGCAGCTGTGACAGGTCAATTTTCCCGCTGATGGCGGCCAATGGATGTGTGCTCGCTGCCACCGCAATCAGTGCATTCCTCGCCAGAAAATTACCTTCGAACTCATTCCCAAGCGGCGAAATCGCGGCCACGATGCCCAATTGCGCCTTGCCTGTACGCACCACTTCAATGTCCTCATTGAACGGCTTCAACATCATGCGCACCCGCACTGAGGGGTAGGCAATACGCAGATCGTCCAGCGCACTGACAACAGAATCAACATCAGCAAACTCGTTCACCACCAGCGACAGCTCTGCCTCAACCCCATGCGCAAAACTTTCTGCATAGCGATGAAAATCCTCGAGATCATCAACCAAGCGGCGCGCTCGGGTCAGCAAGGATTGACCGGCGCTCGTCAAACTTGGTCGATAGTGTGCGCGATCAAACAGCACGAGACCGGCCTGCTCCTCTAAGCCCCTGATCGCATAGGTAATGGCAGATTGCGCTCGGCCCAGCTTGCGGGCAGCTGCAGCAAATCCACCGCAATCAACCACGGCGAGGAAAACCCGAAATTGATCAAGCGTATATGCGTTCACTCTATCTATCAATCTGATCGACTAAATCATAATTATAGAGTTCTCATGCAGTTTATTTGATGGAAATATGGGTCTGTTATCAACTCAGCTCGTTCCAGCCCCCCCATGACAAACACTCAACTTTCCGCCCCCGCCTCCAAGCGCCTCCGCATCGCACTGTGGATTGCTCAAGTTCTACTCGCCTTGGTTTATATCCCCGCAGGCCTGACAAAGCTGTTTTCTCCAGTCGCTGAAGTCGCCACACAAATCCCATGGGCAGCGGATGTCGCCGTGCCATTCCTCCGCTTTATCGGCGCTGTCGATCTGTCTGCAGGACTCGGGATCATCCTGCCTGCGCTTACCCGCCTTGCTCCTCGCCTGACAATCGGCGCTGCGATTGGCTCAGTGGTCTTGCAAATTGCAGCCCTAATTTTCCATAGCAGCCGTGGCGAGTTTTTTGTTGTTCCATTCAACTTGGTGCTTATCGCCCTATCTGCTTTTGTGGCGTGGGGGCGCATCAAAAAAGCGCCGATTGCGGGTCGCGGCGAAGCCCCTGAGAGCTTGGCCTGAACGTACTCCAGTGCTCGACAATACAGAGATGGCCTGACTCATGTGCGTTGCCACTTCCCACGCTAGGTGGCGCCCTTGGACACGCAGACATCATCACAGGCTAGTTGAAGGAGCAGCCAACCCATGAACACGGAAAAGCTAACGCCTGGCACCTTCAAGCCGGTGATTGATCGCAATCGCTGTGAAGGCAAAGGGCCCTGCATCAGCGTCTGCCCTCCCCAAGTATTTGTGATGCACACCGTTCCTGAGGCCGAACGACAAAATCTCACGCTCAAAGGCAAACTGAAAGGCATCGTGCATCGATGGCAGCAAGCGGAAGTGAAGCATCCGGAGCGGTGTATGGCCTGCGGGGCATGTGTAACCGCCTGCCCTGAAAAAGCCATCAGTTTGATCAGGGCGCAGACCGATACCTAGTCATCCGACTGAATTCAGACTGAGCGCCCTCCCGAGAGAGGCCAGCCAGAAGGTAAAATGGCGGCCACTCTCTTTTTGTGTTCGCACTACGCCTGTCGCCGTGCTCTGAATTGATTCCCATGCTGCGTCTGACTGAAATCAAGCTCCCGCTCGACCATCCCGAACCCGCCTTGCTGGCAGCGGTGCTGGATCGCCTAAAGATCAGCGAAAGCGAGCTGATTCGTTTCACGGTCTTCAAGCGCAGCCCGGATGCACGCAAGAAGCACAACATCCTGTTGATCTACTCGGTGGATGTAGAGCTTCGTGATGAAGCCGCAGTGCTAAAAAAGCTCCAAGGCGTCCCACATATCGGCCCCACGCCAGACATGGACTACAAGTTCGTGACCACGGCTCCACTAGGTCAAAAAGAGCGCCCCGTCATCATTGGCTTTGGGCCCTGCGGCATTTTGGCCGCGCTGACTTTGGCACAGATGGGCTTCAAGCCCATCGTTCTGGAGCGCGGCAAGGCAGTGCGTGAACGCACACAGGACACCTGGGGCTTGTGGCGTAAGAGCACGCTCAACCCCGAATCAAACGTGCAGTTCGGCGAAGGCGGTGCTGGCACCTTCTCCGACGGCAAGCTCTACAGCCAAATTAAGGACCCGCGTTTTCTCGGACGACGCGTACTCACCGAGTTTGTGAAGGCCGGCGCGCCACCCGAAATCCTGTGGGTCAATCGCCCCCACATTGGCACGTTCAAACTGGTGGGCATGGTTGAGCGAATCCGCGCCGAGATTGAATCACTGGGCGGCGAAATCCGCTTCCAGAGCAAGGTGGATGAGCTGGTGATTGAAGATCATCAAGTCCGCGGCGTGGTTGTGAATGGCGAACTCCTGCCAAGTAACCATGTCATCCTCGCCGTTGGCCACAGCGCGCGTGACACCTTCCAAATGCTGCATGACAAAGGCGTCTACATTGAGGCAAAGCCTTTCTCCATGGGCTTCCGCATCGAGCACCCGCAAAGCCTGATTGATACCTGCCGCTATGGGCCTGCGGCGGGTAATCCGATTCTTGGCGCTGCTGACTACAAGCTCGTACACCACTGTAAGAACGGCCGCTCGGTATATAGCTTCTGCATGTGCCCCGGTGGCACCGTGGTTGCTGCAACCTCAGAAGAAGGCCGCGTTGTGACCAATGGCATGAGCCAATATTCGCGCAACGAACGCAATGCTAATGCGGGCATTGTCGTTGGCATTGAACCCAAGGATTACCCCGGCTATCCGGAAAATCCACTCGCTGGGATGGAGTTTCAGCGCATCTGGGAAACCCGTGCGTTCGAACTGGGTGGGCGTAACTACAATGCCCCGGCGCAACTGGTTGGTGACTTCGTCGCCGGCAAACCGAGCACGGAACTCGGCAGTGTCATCCCTTCGTACAAGCCGGGCGTTACCCCCACCGACCTATCCACCACCCTGCCCGATTACGCCATCGAGGCGTTGCGTGAGGCCATCCCCGCCCTCAGCCGCCAAATCCGTGGCTATGCCATGCACGATGCCGTACTGACAGGTGTGGAAACCCGCACCTCATCGCCCATCCGCATCAAGCGCGGCCCTGATTACCAAAGCCTCAACACCCGCGGCCTCTACCCCGCAGGGGAAGGTGCCAGCTACGCCGGCGGCATTCTTTCAGCCGGCGTCGATGGGATTGAGGTCGCTGAAGCCGTGGCGCTAAGCATGGTCGGCAAGCAGGCCGCCTGACTGCACCCGGCGTTCAGCTCAGGCCGGGAATCCGCTTTTGGTATTCCGCCTCCAGACTTTCGAAGCGCGGCCAGAAAGGGCGAGCCGGATTGTCGTTGAGCAGATCCACCAGCGCACCCAGGTGCGTATGCCAGCCGGCCGATACGCTAAGCTTGCCCTCGCTGGTCGTCAGCTTCCAATGCTTGACTATAAGCAGCACGCCCTTGGCATGCGGCTTCAGCTCAAACAACACTTCGGATGCATTCTCCCCGACGCCGAAGGTGAAGCCCAGCGCATGCGGTGGCTCGTAGCGGGTCATCACGCTGCGCATGGTCTTGTTCTCGTGCTTCTTGAAGCGCTCTGGTGTGTCACCGGCCTTGCCCAGCGTCTGGTTGTTGAACAGCAGCTCAAAGCCCTCGCCCACGGTCGCCGGCATGACGCCGGCGGCAAACCATTTGGCGCGCTTCTCGGGCTCGGTCAGGTAGGCCCACACGCGCTCGACAGGGCCGGGCAGTATCCGCTCCAGATGCAGTGAGTTGGGTGTGGGGTAGGTGCCAAAGCTTTCGACATCGTCTTGCAGCGTCTGTTTCAGGGGCTGGTTCATGCTCGTTTTCCTTTCGCTGGGGTTTTGGCCTTCGCCAATGCGGATGACTTGCCAGCCTTGGCCGGCTTCGATGCTGCTGCTTTTTTCGGGCTTGCCTTTTTTGCAGCCGGCTTTGCCGTTGCAACCGTGGCCGCATCCTCGGCGCGCAACAAGGCTTCGAGGGTATCGAGCCGCGCCGTCCATGCTTCGCGTTCTGCCTGCATCCATTGCAGCGCCTCATCCACTGGCTGGGCATTGAGCACCAGCCAGTGATCTCTCCCGCTCTTTTCGCGGCGGACCAGATCGGCGCGTTCGAGCAGGCGGATGTGTTTCGACACCGAATTCAGCGAGATCGCGAACGGCTGTGCCAGCTCGGTCACACGCGCACTGCCGTGCGACAGCTGCTGCAGAATCGCCCGGCGCGTCGTGTCGGCCAGGGCAATCAGGGTGTTATCGAGACTCGCCGGTGTGTTGGTGCGTAGATTCATATATTCATCCTTTACGGTGAATATTAAACATTCGCGGATCAAAGTCAACACATCCTCAAACCGATAAATAAAAACGCCGGGATGCGATCAGCATCCCGGCGTTTTCCATCAGGTACAGGCAATGCGCCCGCACCGCCTGCTGCTGTATTACTTCAGATGCGTCTTCAGCTCATTGCCAGCCTGACGCATGGCGGCCTTGACTGCAGGCACATCACTCACGACATTGAGCAGACCGAAGTCATGGATCATGCCGTTGTAACGTGTCACGGTGACATTCACACCCGCTGCATCCAGCTTGCGGCCGTAGGCTTCACCTTCGTCGCGCAGCACGTCGAATTCGGCGGTCTGGATCAATGCCGGCGGCGAACCCTTGAGCTGATCGACCGTTGCATTCAGCGGTGAGGCATAGCGTTGCTGACGTTCATCAGCCTTGCTTGTGTATGCATTCCAGAACCACTTCATCATCGGCTTGGTCAGGAAATGACCTTGCGCAAACTGTTTGTATGAGCCGCTCTCAAAGTTGGCATCAGTCACCGGCCACAACAGAAGTTGGAACTTGATCTTGGGCTGCCCCTGGTCCTTGGCCATCTGGCTCACGACTGCCGCCATATTGCCCCCTACACTGTTGCCGGCCACGGCCAGACGCGAACCATCCACACCGATTTCCTTGCCATGTGCAGCGACCCATTTGGTTGCCGCGTAGATCTCATTGATGGCAACCGGGTATTGCGCTTCCGGCGACGGCGTGTAATTCACGAACACTGCAGTGGCACCGGAGTTGGCAACCAGGTCGCGCACCAAACGCTCATGGGTCGGGTAGTCACCGAGGATCCAGCCGCCGCCGTGGATAAACATGAATACCGGAGTCTGGCCCTTGGCATTGACCGGACGCACAACGGTAAGGTTTACCTTGTAACCATCCTGTTCAATCGTCTTTTCGCTGACCTTGGCAGCAGGCAGATTGAGCTTAACGCTCTTCTGCGCGCCCACCAGCACATTGCGTGCATCTGCCGGCGAGAGCTGCTCCAGCGGCGTACCGCCGCCGGCCTCCAGTGCTTCGAGGAACTTCTGGGTGTTGTGTTCAACACCAGGGCTACCAGCGGCGAAGGCGGAACCGACAGCCAGACTGACGGCAAGGGTGGCGAAGGCGGTTTTGAGTGTCTTGATGGTATTCATGATGATCTCCAGTATTCCGTAAATGCTTAAACAAGCGTAAGGGTGACGTCGATGTTGCCGCGCGTGGCGTTCGAGTACGGGCACACAATGTGGGCCTTGTCGATCAGTGCCTGGGCGACATCACGTGCAATGCCGGGGATCTCGATGCGCAGTTCCGCCTCGATACCAAAGCCGGTGGGAATCGCACCTATACCCACGGTGCCTTCCACATTCACATCGGCGGGCAATTGCACCTTTTGCTTCATGGCGACGAACTTCAATGCCCCCAGGAAGCAGGCCGAATAACCCGCGGCAAACAGTTGTTCAGGGTTAGTCCCCTCGCCGCCCGCACCGCCGAGTTCGCGCGGGGTGCTGAGCTTGACGTCGAGCACATTGTCGGAAGAAACCGCACGACCATCACGACCGCCGTTGGCTTTTGCTGTTGCGCGATACAGAACTTTTTCGATAGACATTTGAATTTCCTTTTCAAAAATGCGGCTGGTTGAAAGATCACTGTTGGCTCACGAAACGCCGCATCTCCGTTTGCCTATTGCCTGACACTCTTTTAATTCACGCTATTAAATAGCGCACTATTTATCTGTCTTTGAAAAAGGGCTGCACTGTCCTTCACAGCCCTGCTTGAATCGCCCTGCCTAGCCCTTCATCAATCTTTCGCGCAGACCATCGAGCTGCTTCTTCACAACACCCAGCTCTTCGATCGAACACTGCGAGGCACACAACACACCTTCAGGTACTGCCTTGGCCTTCAGCTTCAGCGCCTTGCCTTCCGCCTTCAGTGCAATGATGACCTGACGCTCATCATTGGCTGCCCGCGTGCGGCTGACCATGCCCAGCGCTTCAAGGCGCTTCAACAGCGGGGTCAGCGTGGCCGAATCCAGGAACAGACGCGCACCAATATCCGACACCGTCATCTCGTCCTGCTCCCACAGCACCAGCATGACCAGATACTGCGGATAGGTCACGCCCAGTTGCTTGAGCAGTTTGCGATATACCTTGTTCATCGCCAGCGCTGTCGAATACAACGAGAAGCAAAGCTGGTTGTCCAGCAGCAGTAGCGAATTGGAGGTCGGTTGTTTAGTAGCCATGACCGAATAATAAATAGCGCACTATGCAATAGCAAGCTATTTCTTAGAAAAGTTTTTGATTGGAGTATAGAAAATCGGGGGGGTCGCCGCTAAAGGCTTGTCACATCAATGAACAACGCTCATGCACGGCTTCGACAAGCTCAGCCCGAACGGCCATGTGTTGCCAAGTTAATAGAACCTATCAAAGTTGTTCAAAGTGCAGCTCGCGCTTCATCCAGTCGATGAAGACCCGTGTTCGTGCCGGCAGCAGTCGGGCATGCGGATAGACCAGCTGTACAGGGCGAGGCGGTGGCTCAAAGTCTTCAAGCACAACCTGCAAGCGCCCATCGCGAACAAAGTCCGCCACCTGATACGAAATAAACAACCCGCAGCCCACCCCAGCCAGACACGCCTGCGCTGCTGGCCACACCTGATTAAACTCAAGATTGCCCGTAACCGGCACGGTGAAAGTCCGGCCCTTCTCCTGAAACGTCCACCAAGGCGCGGCATTGCCTGTGAAGCGGATGCAGTTGAGCTTGAGCAGATCGCGCGGGTGCTCTGGCATCCCATGCGCTGCCAGATAGTCCGGCGTTGCCACGACCATGCGCCGCACGCGCCCCAAGGGTTGTGCGACAAGAGATTGATCTTCTAACTCGCCGATACGGATTCCCACATCGATATTCTCTTCCAGCAGATTGACCACCCGATCATGTAGCTGGAGATTGACGCGAACCTTTTCGTAATGCTGCGCAAAGCGCGTTACAGCGGGGGCGACATACATCTGCCCAAAGAGCACAGATGCCGTCACCGTGAGTAGGCCACTAGGCTCGATAGCATCACGACTCAATGTGGCTTCGCTTTCCTCAATGGCTGCCAGCAGGCGCCGGCAATCCTCAACATACACGCGACCTTCCTCAGTCAGGGATACCCGGCGTGTCGTGCGATTGAAGAGCCGCACCCCCAGGTGCTGTTCGAGCAAAGCCAATGTGCGCACGACTGAAGGCAAAGAGGCGTCGAGCAGCAGTGCAGCAGCCGTCAGACTGCCTGCATCAGCAATCGCAACGACGGTTTGCATAGCTTTAAGCTTATCCATGCCGCTAGATTACTCAACATTATGGAGTAGTCAAATCAATTTCAAGCCATTTATCAATCCAATGAAAATAAACACAATGACTCCGTCGTCCACACCACACCCATAGGAGCCATCATGAACACGCTTAAACTGCATCGCTTCCCCCTCTCCGGCCACAGCCATCGCGCCGAGCTTTTTATTTCCCTGCTGCACCTGCCCTGCGAGCTCATCACCGTCGATCTAGCCAATCGTGCCCACAAGCAGCCTGCCTTCCTCGCCCTCAACAGTTTCGGTCAAGTACCTGTGCTGGAAGACGGCGATACGGTGATCGCTGACTCGAATGCCATCCTCGTCTATCTGGCCACCAAATATGGCAAAGATCAGCCCATCGACTGGCTCCCAAGTGATCCGGCACACGCCGCGCAAGTTCATCGCTGGCTTTCAATTGCTGCAGGGCAAATCGCCTTCGGCCCTGCCCGCGCCCGCCTCAAGACAGTATTCAACGCCAACATCGATGCAGCCGATGCCATCGCCCGAGCCGATGCCCTGTTTGTCGTCATGGACAGCGAGCTGCAACGCGCGCCCTTCCTGACGGGCACTGCCCCCACCATTGCCGACATATCCGCCTATAGCTATATCGCCCACGCTCCGGAAGGGAATGTCTCACTGCAGCCTTACCCTCACCTCCGCGCATGGCTAGCACGCATCGAAGCGCTGCCGGGTTTTGTGGGCATGCCCAAAACCGCTGTCGGACTGGCCGCGTAATCATGAGCGCCAACAACCCTATAACGGCAAGCACCTTCCATGCAGGCGAAGTCCGTCTACAGGAGCTGTCTGGTCTGGCTGAAAAAATGGCGGAGATTGGGTCGCGCGTCATACGACGCCATATGCCGGATCAACATCGTGAGTTCTTTAGCCACTTGCCTTACATGATTGTTGGCGCACTGGATGACAAGCGTCAGCCTTGGGCCACCATCCTTCCTGGCACGCCCGGCTTCATGCAATCACCAACGCCAACCACGCTGCACATAGCAGCGCTGCCGGGCACAGACGATCCGCTCGCCCATGCCCTGCAACGAGGCTCCCCCATCGGTATGCTCGGTTTTGAAGCCCATACGCGGCGGCGTAACCGCGTCAATGGCACCGTTGTCGATACTGATGCAAATGTTTTTGTTGTGCAAGTCACGGAGAGCTTCGGTAATTGCCCCAAGTACATTCAGGCACGAACCGCGACACCGACCGCTCTCCCAGAGGGTGCTGGTGCCCAGGCCATGGAAGTGCTGGATGAACAGACACGCGCCTTCATCGCTCAAGCCGATACGATGTTCATCGCCAGTGCGCATCCGCAAGCTGGCACAGAAGGGCACGGTGTTGATGTCTCGCACCGCGGCGGAAAGCCCGGCTTCATCAAAATCACGCGCAGCGAACATGGCAAGGACTGCCTGCAACTGCCAGACTTTGTCGGTAACTTCTTTTTTAACACTTTCGGCAACATCGCCTTGAACCCGCGTGTCGGGCTACTCTTCATCGACTACGCCAGTCACAACCTGCTGCACATCGCCGGGCATGCGCGGCTGATTCTCGATGGGCCGGAGATTGACGCGTATGCAGGAGCAGAGCGCATCCTGAGCATTGATGTCGATTCGGCCATCTGGCGCAGCAATGCCCTACCGCTGCAATGGAGCGAAGCAGAACTATCCCCTTTTCTCGAAAACACCGGGGAGTGGTGAGAACGATCCGATTGATCACCCCTAGGAGACACTTACGGCTGCGGATAGCCGAGAATCCAACCCTCCAGGGGCGGTAGGGCCATCTCATCGCACGACACTACTGGCGCAAAATCTGTGCTCAGCGAGCCATCCTGATCTGCCTCTGCCAGCCAGCGGCATAAGGCATAGGCATCGTGCTGATCTTGTTTCAGGAAAGTGTTTGGATAACGGTGGCTGACCAAGGCCGGGTAGGCCTCGCAGATCACTGAACCTCCGACAGGGGTAGTCCAGCCATCAAACGGCCAGCAGTGCAGCGATGGGACTTCCTGCAATAACCAGCGCAGCCACGGCAGACCAGCGTGGGTCGAACTCGCCACACTACCCGGCACATCAAAATGGAACACCGACTTGGCAGCGCACTGCTGCTCGACTACGCGCCGCCAGCGTGAATCTCCACTGCGGGCTGCGCCACTACCGACACGACCATCACGCACATCTCGCACCGTGACGTCTGGCGTATCGGTTGGCCAGTGTTGGCAGAAGTCGTCCAGAAACCCACGCCAGTCGGCAGCTAACCCATGCCGCTCGAAATACGCCTGCGGAAACGCGAAGCCGTGATCCACCCCCACCACCGTTGCCACCGGCTCGCGTAAGCGATCGCGCAACCAATGCACTAGTGCTTCGCGGCTCCAGTGCCCGGAAGGCCGCGAAGGGTTACGCATCTCTTGAGGCGCATCACTGCCTACCGCCATAAACACTCGCAAGCCACTTAAGCCGGTTTGCGATGTGGCAGCGCCGGAGTAGTCGATGCCGATGTAGCGTTGAAACTTGGTGCTCACAGCTACTCACCCATGCCGGACAATCAGGCCAGCAGCCATACGCCAGCGAGGAGCGAGAGCACAGCCAATGTTGTCAGACGAATTCGCAAACGCAGATACCAAGCTGGCACACCACCGCAACGCATTTGGTAGACATCACAAGCATACTGAACCAGCAAGCCCAAGGACAACAGCAGTGAACCTTCCATACCGCCGAGCAAGCAGGCCAGCCAGCCGATCAGTGAGGGCACCACGCTCCAAATGAACAATGCATGCTGGCGCCCGCTATCGATCTCGGGCATGACCATCGCCAGCCCCCAGTGGATTGCTCCAAGAAAGCTCAGAATCACTGCGCCATACAACTGCTGTGCATGGAGTAAACGCGGCGTCAGCGTTGGCTCAAATAAGCCAAGCAACAGCGGCGCAGCAAAAGGGATCAGCCCGGCAAAGCCCAGCCAAGAGACCACAGCAGGCGGCGGGAGCGCATTCAGGCTCAGGGGGGAGGCAACATTGCGGGTATGGGCGTGCATGATCATTCTCTATGCAAAGAAACACCCTTCCCCGTCTGTATTCTACCCACAGACATAGGGCCACGGCGCAGTCAGCGTGGCTTGATGCGGGTACTTTTTGCCACGCGCTCGTAAAAGCCCGGCGGCTTGTTGCTCACCCAAGTGATGAACTTCTGCATCTGCGGATGCGCACGAAGCGCCTCGGCTGTGTTCAGCTCACGCGCTAACTCAGTCTCAGTGAATAAACCATGAATTTGTCGATGGCAGATACGATGCAAATACTCAGTCGCACGGCCACCCTTGGACTTGGGCACCAGATGATGGGCATCCTTCTGTGCATCGGGAATGACGCGCTCGCAGATTGGGCAGATCAAGGGTGCAGGTGGCGCCTGCATCAATACAGCATTGGCAAGCTGATTTTTACGCACCTTGCCCAACATACTGCTTAGCCTTTGTCGAAATGCCGTACCAAAGCCTGCACACCCGGGCGCACCTTGAGGAACAGGCGGTACAAGCCCTCCATCAGCCACGGCATACCGGGAATACGGAACAACAGGGCCAGATAACGCCACCCCGGCAACTGCGACCAGACATGAGCAAACGCGCGCGCACCGCTCAACATCTCACCTGCCTCGGTACGCACATGAAAGCGCCGCATCAGCTGCACTTGCGAAACACCATGCAAACCTTCCGGCGCGGCGCTGCTGACATCCTGCCAATCAATCGGTGCATCTGCCGGCAAAGAACGGTACAGCCCGACCTCGCGGCGACACAGTGGGCACGAGTTATCGAAATAGACCGTGGTACAAGCAGGTGCAGCCTCTGTAGGTGCCGCGCCCTGCTGAGCGGTGTCACTCGTTTCGCCATGCATTGAAGTCCCTTTCAGAGATGCCCCCACAACATACGCCCCTTCACACTGTATGGAGGCATACATCGCACGCAAGTTCCGTCAGGGATTAACGCACACACAGAAACATTCCGCACGCTTAATTCGTGCGGAATGGATTTGTTGATTTACTTACCGACGTTGAGGAAAGGAATCGGTGCGCCGGCGTAGATGTTTTGTGGCAACTGACCGTTCCACTTCTCTGCCTTGATCTTTTCGACCTCAATACGATTCAGCTCCAGTACGTCCTTGGAACGTGCCAGTGCTTCGCTCTTGAGGTGAATCGATTTTGCCTCTGCTTCAGCCGTTGCCACAGTGGCCTTGGCCTCAGCCTCGGCAACCGCAACCTTCTGCTTTTGCTCGGCCTCAACCGTTTTCAGCTTGTTCTCAGCAGCTAGCTTCTTTTGCTCTTGCGTCACCTTCTCGTTAATTGCGGCCATGTAATCGCCCGAGAATGAAAAGTTGCGCATATCAATATTGACCACTTGTGCACCATATAAAGCCAGCTTTGTGGTCAACCCCGCTGCGATTTCTGACGACACTGCTTGACGCTTGGCAATCAGATCCGTTGCCACATAGCGCGCAGTCACAGCCTTAAAGACTTCCTGCGTTGCTGTGCCCACATAGCTGTCGAGATTCCCGTCGCGGCTGTAATTCTCGAATACATCCGCCACCTTATCGGGCTGGATACGATAACGCACCGTCATGCTCACACTCACAGGCTGCGTATCTGCGGTTGCGCCATCTGCCTTTTCGACATCAGCTTGTTCAGCACGTACATTGAAAATGTTCAGCTTCTGCCAGGGCGGCAGAATCACCAGTCCTTCGGTCTCAATGCCGACGATCCTGCCGAACTGTGTCACCACACCCCGATGACCTGTGGGTACCTGGCCGAATGGCCAAATGATGGCGAGGGCCAGCAAAACCGCCACCCCAATTGCCACATACTTCACCAACGACATTTGACCTTCTGCCTGCAGCATTGATTTCCCCTTTATATGGATTGAAACGTCTTCCCAGCGTCTCAGCACGGCTCTCAGCAGTACGCCTCAAGCTATCGGCGGACTAGTACCAGCGGAATGAACTTTACCATCCAGTCGCAATATTCATACTTTACGGAATATCAAATTATTGACTGCCACTTTATCTGTATCGATGTTTAGGCACTTCCCTCAGCTGACAACGGGCAAAGCTCAACGCCCCACCGTCATCCGCCGCAGCACATCGTCCTTGGTGATGAAATGATGCTTGAGCGCTGCGCCAATATGCGTAGCCAAAATAGCGATCAGTCCATACGCGATATAGCTATGCGCCGCGGCGTAGAACTCGAGCAGCGCTTCGTCTTTGTCAAAGATCATCGGTACGTCGAACAGACCAAAGAAGCTGAGGTGATAGCCGCCATAGGATGAGTCCAGATAGCCGGTGACCGGCAGCGCCAGCATGATGAAATACAGCATGGCATGGCCAGCATGGGCTGCCAGTTGTTCCAGGCGACCCATGGTCACGGGCATACCGGGTGGCGGTGAGATTTTGCGCCAGACAACCCGCACAACCAACAATACAAATACGCCGCTACCGATGGTCTTGTGCAGATCATAGAGTGCCCACTTGGGGTCGCCATCTGGCTCACTGGTCATGTAAAGCCCTAAGCCAATCAAACCCAGAATCATGAGCGCCATGACCCAATGCAACAGCTTGGCGACACTACCGTAAGTGTGAGGTGTATTACGCAGCGACATGGTGTTCCCCTTTTGAAAACAGCTTCCAGGCGACTGTGGCCGCCACTATCCAGAAAACCAGCGCCACCGTTTCAAGCACCAGTGCATCCACTTTCACCAACTTGTCCAACGTGATGCGCCCTGCGGCTGCCAGCGACAGCATGCAGAACCAGCCACCCATCGCGAGGCCATTGCCCATGCGAGTGGGCCATATGCGGACGACGCGCAAGGCTGAAAGGAAGAATGCGCCCCAAGATGCCCCTAACAAGGCTTGCCCAGCAAGCAGCACAGGCAAACTCGGCGCACTCAGGCACACCAACAACGCCCCACTGCCTAAGCAGGCTGCGTTACGTAACACTAGGCCGGCGCCGTGTTGATGCACCCAGCGCGGGACCACGATCATCGCCAAGCTGAAACCGACCCAAAACACAGGCAGCAACCATGGCAAGGTCTCCGCACTGACAAACTGTCGATACAGCACGACTGAGGCAACAAAGGCATGAAACTGAAAGCCACAGGCCAGCAATAAGGTCAGCCCAAACACCCAAGCAATCGGACGTGACGGCAGTGCGCCAGCGGTATCAGGCGTTGGCGGCGTTCGGGCGGGTAAAGGCGGAACCGATGGCAAGCTAAAGCCGGCGATAGCCAGCGCAGCAGACGACAGCAAGAAAGGTAGCAAAGGGCTTACCCCTTTCAACCACAGGCCGATGAAGGGGGCGACAGCAGCACCCAGCGCAATCCCTGCGGCAACCTGCGCAAGACGTGTGGTTTGATTTGGCGCGCCCGGCAAACGATCCAGCAGCACAAACAAGGGCGCACGCAAGACCGAGGCGCTCACCACCCACACCGCTGTCGCCAATAACAACAAACCGGGTGTGCTGGACACATAAGCTGCAACCAATGGCAGTGCCACAAATGCGGCGGCGGCAAGCAGATTAAAGGCAATCACCAACGGCGCTAGACGACGTGTCTGGGCCTCGATGCGATCCGCCCACACCCCCATCAAGGGGTCCATCACGGCAAACACGATTTGATCGAACAGAAAAATCGCCGCCAACCAGCTCCGGTCCAAACCCACCGACACGAGCAGATCACCAAAATAGACGCCGTAGACGATCCAAGTGATCATGAACAAAAACTGAATCGCGGCAATTCTCAAAGTCGCCGCTTGCGCGCTACTGTCTGCTGTGTGCATGTGGATATCCAAAGCCGGAGACGTTGTGTCGCTAGGTGAGGTTCAATTCACAAGCGAAACTTAAAAATGAAACCAAGCAAGGTTCGCACTTTAATACAACTTGATGGTACAAAATAAAGTCATCTCAATACGCACGACACTCTGAGTGGTGTTGGAGTGGTTTGACGATGACTATCAATCTGCACTAACGAAGCATCCTGATCAGTGACTCAGGTTCGACCACGGTGAGCAAATGAGCAAAATACTCAAGAAAATTGCAATCGCAGTAGGCACGCTGATGATTCTGCTTGTCTTACTAGTGGGCGGATTTGGCCTCTATTTTTTCATCACTGACAGCGGCATCAAAGACAAAGCCACCACATTCTGTAGCTCACTAGTGGCAGGCAGTTCAACAACCGGGATCGTTGAGCAAATTCAAGGCCTCGAGATCCGCGCAATGACGCAAGGATGGAAGCGACTCGAGAACGCCCAAGACGAGTTACAAGTGGTGTTTCCGGGAGCAATACCGCGAGACGGCTATCTGTGCACAATCTCGGCTAAAGACGAACGAGTGATCAGCGCAAGCTTAAGTCGGTTGGATTAAGCGCTTGAAACACTCAATCGCGCCAGATCAGGCTGGCCATGCGACCTGTCACGCCGTCGCGGCGATAGGAATAGAAGCGTTCAGGATCACTCACGGTGCAAAAGTCACCGCCGTAAATATGGGCGATGCCTGCGGCGGCCAGCCGCTGTCGCGCGAGCTGGTAGATATCGGCCAGCCACTTATCGCCCTTGGCAACAAATGCAGTGGTTGCACGCGTGTCGTGCGCAACAAAAGCTGCCCTCACCTCATCACCCACTTCAAATGCTTGCGGGCCGATAGCGGGGCCCAGCCAAGCCAGAATCTCTGACGAAGGTACTTGCATCTGACGCACAGTATTTTCCAGCACCCCAGCCAGCAAACCGCGCCAGCCGGCATGGGCTACGCCGACAGCCTTGCCATCGCGACTACAGAACAAAACAGGCAGACAATCCGCAGTCAATACCGCACAGACCTGCCCCGCACTAAAGCTAATGCTGGCATCTGCCGAACATCCGGCAAGTGCAGTGTCGGCGACCGCACAGTCAATACCATGTGTCTGATTCAACCACAGTGGATCAGATGGCAAATATGCACGTAACCATGCGCGGTTCAGCGCAACATGCGCGGGATCGTCGCCAACATGGTTACCCAGATTCAGCCCTTGCCAAGGGCCCACACTGGCGCCACCTGCACGCGTTGTTACCCGCGCGTGAACACCTGCGGGTGCAGGCCAATCGGGCAGGATGAAGGGACTGCTCATGGATGCTCGCGCAGGTCTTGCAGCAAGTCCGAGAAATCCTGCGGCAGCGGAGTTTCCCAGGCCATTTCAAGCCCAGTCACCGGATGCTCCAACGCTAAACGCCAGGCATGCAAGGCTTGGCGAGGGAAAGCATCCAGCCGCGCATCACCACTCACTTTACGGCCATAGACCTGATCCCCCACCAGCGGATGGGTAATATTCGCCATGTGCACCCGGATTTGATGGGTACGCCCTGTCTCAAGCCGGCACTCCAGCAAGGTACACCGGGTAAAACGTTCAATGATCACGTAGTGGGTCCGGGCCTCACGCCCGCCTCCCATCACCGCCATGCGGGTGCGGTCGCGCGCGTGCCGACCTATCGGGGCATCCACTAGGCCATCTTGCAACACCTGCCCCAACGCCAACGCCTGATAGTGACGACGCACCGTCCGTGCTTGTAACTGCCTGACCAGTGCCGTCTGTGCAGTCAGCGTCTTGGCGACAACCAGCAGGCCACTTGTGTCCTTATCAAGTCGATGAACAATGCCTGCTCGCGGGACCTCGGCCAATTGTGGGGCATGATGTAACAGCCCGTTCATCAAAGTGCCGGACCAGTTGCCGCTGCCTGGATGCACGACCAAACCGACCGGCTTGTCGATCACAATAAGCGTGTCATCCTCGAACACAATATTGAGCGGGATATTTTCGGCCTGAGCCGCCATGTCCTGCGGCGCCAGCACGGTCTCCATACTGACCTGCTCACCGCCCCACACCTTGTGCTTGGCATCGCGAGACTCGCCATCCAGCAGGATATGTCCATCCTTCAGCCAGCCTTGCAGACGGCTGCGCGAGTGATCAGGAAACATCTTGGCCAATGCAGCGTCCAGCCGTAAACCGCTATATTCGGCAGGCACAGCCATGAGCATTACATCTTCAGACTCATCAGCAAGGTCGGGGGCATGGGTGGCTGGGCTATAATCGCCAGCGTCCCTTACGACGCCGTTTGTGGCGTCAATTTTCGAGGCATCATTCATCATGCGTAGTTTAGCGGTTTCTCTGGTTATCGCCCTGTCTTTGCTCCTGTCCGGTTGCAGTCTTCTGCCCGACCAGGTTGACGAAACTGCAGGCTGGACTGCCAACAAGCTGTATGCCGAAGCTAAAGATGCAATGGCGGATGGCGCATTCGATAAGGCTGTCAAATACTTTGAAAAGCTGGAATCGCGCTACCCGTATGGTCGCTATGCACAACAGGCCCAAATCGAAGCTGCGTATGCCTACTACAAGCAAGGCGAAGTCGAATCTGCAATTGCTGCCTGTGATCGCTTCATTCGTCTACACCCCAATCACCCGAACGTTGATTACGTCTACTACCTGAAGGGTCTGGTGAACTTCAACGAAGATCTAGGCATGCTCGGCCACATCAGCAATCAGGACTTGACCGAACGCGACCCCAAGGCGGCAAAGGAGTCCTTCGATGCCTTCCGCGACCTGGTTACTCGCTTCCCCGACAGCAAGTACACGCCAGATGCAACGGCGCGGATGAAGTATCTAATTAATGCGTTGGCCTCACACCAAGTCCACGTTGCCAATTACTATATGAAGCGTGGTGCTTATGTTGCAGCGGTAAATCGTGCCCAGACATCCATCAAGACCTACCCAGATGCCCCAGCGAATGAAGCCGCGCTGCTCATCATGGTCAAGGCCTATGACGCGATGAACATGACCGATTTGCGTGATGACGCAGAACGCGTCATGCGCAAGAACTTCCCAGACAGTGAGTACTACAAGAAGGGCTTTGGCCGTGAAGTGCCTTGGTGGCAGCTTTGGTAAAGGCGAAGCTACACAGAAAAAAGGGAGCTACGGCTCCCTTTTTTAATGCGGTATGCACAGTGCAGCGAGCGGTAACGACTAAATCGAATAATTCGATTCGCCACTGTCTCGACTGGCTGCAGCAACTACAGCAGGCGTGAGTTGTGGAGACAAGAGCTCAAGAAATGCTGAGGTAAAGCGCCGCGGCAATACGCCCCGCCGCAATGCAACTCGGGTGACCTGCACGCCGAAGAGATGACCAGCATCCAACGCTATCAACCCGCGATCACGCTCAGCATCAAAAGCCAAACCGGCCAAAATACCAACGCCAAGCCCCATACCTACATAGGTTTTGATCACATCGGAATCCACGGCTGTCAAAATCAGATTGGGCGTGAGCTTGGCACGCGCAAAAACCTCATCAACCTTCGTTCGTCCGGAAAATGCGGGGTCATATGTGACGATGGGATACTTCACAAGTGCCTGCAGTGAGAGGCTAGCCTCCGCCACTAAGGGGTGCCCTTCGGGAACAATGACCTTGTGCGTCCAACTGTAGGCAGGCATCGACACGAGCGAAGCAGACGCTGAAAGCGACTCGGTTGCCAGCCCCAGTTCAGCGTCACCCCGCTCAACCAATTCGGCGACTTGCACAGGGTTACCGGCACGTATCGCTAGGCGAACTCGCGGATATTGGCGTGTAAATTCAGCGACGATGCGCGGCAAGACATAGCGAGCCTGCGTATGGGTCGTTGCTACAGTCAGCATGCCTGCCGCGTCATCACTGAATTCAGCACTGACACGACGCAGATTCTCTGCTTCAAGCAAGACACGACGCGCCCGTTCAGTCACCGCAATCCCTGCGGGGGTGAGGCCAGTAAAGCGCTTTCCGACACGTTCGAAAATCGTCACGCCCAACTCGTCCTCTAACAAACGAATTTGCTTACTGACTCCGGGTTGGGAGGTGAACAAACGCTCCGATGCAGTGGTGACGTTGAGGTTGTTATCTACCACCTCAACAAGAAAACGCAATTGCTGGAGCTTCACAGCGACACCGTTCTACCGACTCAGGCGAGGCGTTGGCGCCGTGTCTCGAACAAGCAAACGCCTGCCGCGACAGACGCATTGAGGCTTTCTACGCTGCCAGCCATGGGAATATTGACCAGCTCATCGCAAGTTTCGCGTGTGAGGCGGCGCATGCCGTCGCCCTCAGCGCCCATCACCCAAGCAATCGGGCGCTTCTGTTCGACTGCGTAGAGACTCTTTTCAGCCTCGCCAGCGGTGCCAACGACCCAAATATCGCGGTCTTTGAGATCACGCAGGGTACGTGCGAGATTCGTCACCGTGATGTACGGGACGGTATCTGCTGCCCCACTGGCAACCTTGATCACTGTGGCGTTAAGACCGCAGGCGCGATCCTTAGGCGCAATGACCGCATGCACACCAGCTGCATCGGCGACACGCAGACATGCGCCGAGATTATGGGGATCCGTAATGCCATCGAGCACCAGCAACAAGGGCGGCTCATTCAAGACATCCAGAACATCCTCAATTCCATGGGCGAGGACAACGACCTTGACCTTGGCAACCACGCCCTGATGCCGCGTACCCCCACCCATGCCATCCAACCGTGCTGCATCCACCGGCAACACACGCACCTTGTGCAATTCAGCTACTTTGAGCAGATCACGCAAGCGGGCATCTTGGCGCTGGGCCGAGACATACAGCTCGATCACACTGTCCGGGTTTTGACGCAGACGTGTGGTGACGGCATGAAAGCCGTGGATCATTCGTGTTTCAGACAAACCAATCTCCCGCGCTTTGCGCGCTTGTTAACGCCGCTTCTTGCGGCTTGTCGACGGTGCGGCAGCACCGCCGCGTCGAGTACCCGTACCCTGCTTCACCGGCGCAATACCGCCAGGCATGGCGCTTACGACATCTTTGCTTTTGCGTCCACCAGACGCCGCTTTCTTGGCAGGAGTTCTAGGTGGCTTACTAGCTGCGTTTTTAGCAGGTGGCTTATCAGCGTACTTGTCGTTCCGTTTTTGCTCGGTGCGCTTTTCTGCCTGCGGCTTGGCGCTGCCAATAATCTTGTCCACTGCGTTGGGAGCCAGACGGAAATCAATCTTGTTGGTTGCCAGATCAACGCGTACCAACTGCACGCTGATGCGATCAGACAGGCGATAACGCTTGCCGCTACGCTCACCCACCATAGCGTGCTGCTTCTCATCGAAGTGGAAGTAATCAGCCCCCAGCTCCGACACATGCACCAGCCCCTCAATGAAGACATCATCAAGGGCGACGAAGATACCAAATTGCACTACCGATGCAATGCTTCCGGTGAAAATTTCGCCGATGCGATCCTGCATGTAGAAGCACTTAAGCCACGACTCAACATCGCGCGTGGCTTCATCGGCACGGCGCTCGGTCATTGAGCAATGCAGACCAATCGCCTCCCAGTCACCTTGATCGTGGTTCGGCTCGTACTTCTTCTTCGCCAGCACCGCCTTGATCGACCGATGCACGAGCAAATCGGGGTAACGACGGATCGGCGAGGTGAAGTGCGTGTAGTGATCGTAAGCAAGGCCAAAGTGGCCGACATTATCCGGGCTATAAATCGCCTGACGCAGCGAACGCAACATCACGGTCTGCAACAACTGCGTATCTGGACGCCCCTTGATGCGGTCAATCAGCCCCGCATAGTCCTTGGCCTTGGGTTCCTCACCACCGCCGAGCTGCATACCAAACGTACCCAAGAAGTCTCGCAGCTTTGTGAGCCGCTCTGGCGATGGACCTTGATGAATACGGTACAGGCACGGCTGTTCATTCTCAGCGAGGAAAGCAGATGCGCACACGTTGGCCGCGAGCATGCACTCTTCAATGATCTTGTGCGCTTCATTGCGCTCATCTGGCACGATGCGATCAATCTTGCCGTTGTCGTTGAAGATCATCCGGGTTTCGGTGCTCTCAAAGTCAATCGCACCGCGCTTCTTGCGCTCTGCCACCAGCAGACGATACACCTCATCCAGCATTTCCAACTGCGGCAACAACTTGCCAATCTTGCGGCGCGCCGGGATTTCCTTTTCGTGAATCGCTGCCGCCACCTCGTTATAGGTCAGACGTGCATGCGAGAACATCACCGCAGAATAAAAGCGATAGCGCTTCACCTCGCCCGTTGGGCTGATGTCCATGTCGCAGACCATGCAGAGGCGCTCGACCTGCGGGTTCAGCGAACACAACCCGTTAGAGATTTTCTCCGGCAGCATCGGAATGACACGACGCGGGAAGTACACCGAGTTGCCGCGCTCATACGCATCGAGATCCAGATGGCCACGTTCCTTGACGTAATGGCTGACATCCGCAATCGCCACAATCAGGCGATAGCCCTTGCCCTGTCGCTCACAATACACCGCATCATCAAAATCGCGCGCCGTCTCGCCATCGATAGTCACGAGTGGCAAGTGGGTAATGTCTTCACGGCCCTTCTTGTCGACGGGGCGGACGATATCCGGCAGCTTTTTGGCTTCGGCCTCGGCCTCTTTCGAAAACTCGTAGGGCAGCTCATGCTTGCGCAAGGCTATCTCGATTTCCATGCCCGGATCAGCATAGTTACCGACAATCTCAGTCACGC
The DNA here is from genome assembly GCA_964499485.1 of uncultured Rhodocyclaceae bacterium. GTDB lineage: Bacteria > Pseudomonadota > Gammaproteobacteria > Burkholderiales > Rhodocyclaceae. The sequence continues at coordinate 190,476 of CAZCLF010000002.1, forward strand.
GCCCGATGGCTTGGGCATTGCGCGTCGGCTGCTCGATGATGTCCACCATCACCACTTGACCTGCAACCGGTTGCACAGGCGCCTTGGCGCCCTTGCGCGTGGCCTTTTCGGGCGGCGTCAGCAGAATGCGCTGGCTGATGCGCTTGTTTTCCGGCTCAACAAACCAGACCCCATGTTCATTGTGAACGCGGCCCACCAGCTTGCTGTTGGCACGCTCCAACACCTCAACAATCTTACCTTCGGGCCGACCGCGATGGTCTGTGCCGGCCACACGCGCAATCGCACGGTCGCCATGCATGACCTTTTCCATTTCACGTGCAGTCAAAAACAGATCTGCACTGCCATCATCGGGCACAAGGAAACCAAAGCCATCGACGTGACCCAGGACTTTTCCCGTAATTAAATTGGCCTTGTCAGGCAGTAACCAATTACCACCGCGGTTCTGCATCAATTGACCATCGCGCGCCATGGCACCCAGCCGGCGCATGAAAAACTCTTCTTCTTCGGGACGAATGTCGAGCAGCTTATACAGTCGCTCTGGACTCACGGGGACGCCCTGCTCGGTAATCACCTGCAAGATGTATTCACGGCTAGGCAAGGGGTTTTCATAGGTTTCCAGCTCTCGGACGAGCATGGGATCTGCCTGGCGGATTTTGCTTATTTTTAGTGTTTTTTTGCTAGGTGGCTTTGACAATTCTGATTCTTCCTTTATAATTCGCGCCTCTTGTCGGTGCCGCCCAGGTGGCGGAATTGGTAGACGCACTAGGTTCAGGTCCTAGCGGTGGCAACACTGTGGAGGTTCGAGTCCTCTCCTGGGCACCAAGCAAGAGCAACAGACCGCATGATAGCCAGTTTGCGCTACATGCGGTTTTTTGTTTCCGCTTTCGCCTGTCTTGCTAGCCCTCAATCTAGAGAATCTGGCCATCAACCACGCATTCTGTTGCCAGCATTGCGCTACAGTAATGTCACTCTGCCAAGACTGATCAACCGCAATGGCGCATTTCGATGTTTTCAATGGTGATGCAGACGGTATCTGCGCGCTGCATCAGCTTCGCTTAGCCAATCCTTGCCCGGATGCAACGCTGATTACCGGTATCAAGCGAGACATTCGTCTCCTTGATCGCATTGTCCCCACTGCTGGGGACAGCGTCAGTGTCTTCGACATCTCACTCGACACGAACCGCACAGCACTGGACAGTATCCTTGCCAGCGGTGTCAAGGTTGAATATTTCGATCATCACTTTGCAGGCGATCAACCAGTCACTCACACAAATCTTGCCGCACATATCGATACTGCCGCCGCAATCTGCACCAGTCTGATTGTGGATCGCTGGCTGAATGGGCAGTTTAGACTCTGGGCTGTAACTGGCGCTTTTGGCGACAACCTGCATCACAGCGCGCACATTGCGGCCGATAAGCTGGGCTTGAATACAGAAACTCGCCAATCGCTACAAACACTTGGCGAATGCTTGAACTACAACGGCTACGGCGAAACACTAAACGATCTGTGGTTTCATCCGGCAGAGCTGTATCAAGCGGTTAAGCCTTATGAAAATCCAAACGACTTCATCCACGAAGCGCCGGCTTTCCGCAAGCTGCATGCTGGCTATAAAGCTGATCTGACGTTTGCCAGTGAATTACATGCAATTCTCGACACGCCCCACGCTGCCGCATTTGAATTACCGGATACGCCTTGGGCGCGCCGCATCAGTGGGATTTTGGCAAATCAACTTGCCCATGCTTACCCAGATCGTGCCCATGCGGTACTCACCCCGACAAGCAACAATACGTACACCGTGAGTATCCGCGCGCCCCTGAATCGCCCAAACGGGGCAGATAGTCTATGTCGCCAATTTCCCCAAGGAGGGGGCCGCGCTGCGGCAGCGGGGATCAATGGCTTGGCACACTCATCGATGGCTGATTTTCTCTTCAAACTGAACGATCATTTCCGAGCCATGTAAGCATCTAATTAACCAACAAAAAGCCCCGCGATGCGGGGCTTTTTGTTGGGGATGCGTGACACGTTGATCAAGCAAACGGATGACGCAGCACAATGGTTTCTTCGCGATCTGGCCCCGTTGAAATCATATCCACGGGCACGCCACAAATCTCCTCGATCCGTTTGAGGTACGCACGTGCATTCGCCGGCAGACCTTCAAGTGTCTTCACACCAAAGGTGTTTTCCTTCCAACCAGGCATCGTCTCGTACACAGGCACACAGCAGGCGAGCTCTTCTGCACCCACTGGAAGGATGTCGGTCAGCTCGCTGCTGCCATCAAGCTTGTAGCCGATACAAATGTTCAGCTCTTCAACACCATCGAGCACATCCATCTTGGTAATACACAAGCCGGACACACCATTGATCTGAATCGAACGCTTCATTGCAGCAGCATCGAACCAACCGCAACGACGGGCACGACCGGTGGTGGCGCCAAACTCATGGCCCTTGTCGGCAAGATGCTTGCCGACCGGATCGAGCTTGTCGACAGCATCGTAAAGTTCAGTAGGGAAAGGACCGCTGCCCACACGTGTGGTGTAAGCCTTGGTAATGCCCAGCACATAATGCAGCATGCCCGGGCCCACCCCAGAACCTGCTGCGGCAGCACCGGCAACACAGTTCGACGAAGTGACAAAGGGATACGTCCCATGGTCAATGTCCAGCAGTGCGCCTTGGGCACCTTCAAACAGCAGATTGGCACCCGCCTTGTTGGCTTCGTAAAGCGCACGCGGCACATCCGCGACCATTTTTTCCAGCACCGGCACGTAGGCCAGGGTCTCATCTAAGACCTTCTGGAAATCGACAGCCGGCGCGTTGTGGTACTTGGTCAGAACGAAGTTGTAATACTCGAGCAGCTCGGCCAGCTTGTCGGCAAAGCGCTTAGGACGCAGCAAATCCTGTAGACGGATAGCACGACGTGCCACCTTGTCTTCGTAGGCTGGGCCGATACCGCGGCCTGTCGTGCCGATCTTGTTTTCACCACGCGCCAACTCACGTGCCACATCGAGGGCTTGGTGATACGGCAGAATCAGCGGGCAGGCTTCTGAAATCTTGATACGGGCTGCAGCATCAATCCCCGCTTCATTAAGCTGAGTGATTTCCTTGATCAGCGCCTCGGGCGACACCACTACGCCATTACCGATATAGCAAACAACGCCGTCGCGCAGAATGCCAGAAGGCACAAGGTGCAGGACGGTTTTTTTGCCATTGATGACCAGCGTGTGGCCGGCGTTGTGGCCGCCTTGGAAGCGTACAACGCCCTGTGAGTGATCGGTCAGCCAGTCGACGATCTTGCCTTTACCTTCGTCGCCCCACTGGGTTCCCACCACCACCACATTTTTGGCGTTCTGGTTGTTTGCCATTGTCTTTTCCCTAAATGCTCTTTTAGTTTAGTGCTTCAATAATCCATTGCGTCCCACGCTGGACGAGCTGACGGTCACAGCCAGCCTCACGCCAATCAGCATCATGCCCGGGCAGTGCCACGGCAACGATTTCGCCAGCCGCACGCAGACGGCCAACTTCAGCCTGCAGCGTCGCATCATCAAGCCAAGGCGCCAGTATTTTCTTGGCGGCCACGGCATTTGTAGACAAGCGCACAACCTCGCGCAGATCCATCGAAAAACCGGTCGCTGGGCGGGCTCGACCAAAGGCCTTGCCCATGTTGTCATAACGTCCACCCAAGGCAATCGCGTTGGGATGGCGTGCACAGTAGGCAGCGAACACGACACCACTATGATAGTGATAGCCGCGCAGGTCAGCCAAATCAAAGCTGATCGGCAAACCCGCCAGTGCATCGGCCAACTGACGTAGATCTGCTACGGCAGCGGCAACTTCATCGTCGTCGACCAGTGCCTGTATGCGATCCAGAACATCCTTGCCGCCGTAGCACTCCGGCAATGCCCGCAGCGCAGTACGGACTGGTTCAGCGATAGTTTCGGTGAGACTCATCAGCGTTGGCACATCCTTGGCTTGCAACGCTGTAAAGAGCTCTTCCACCTGATCGTCGTCGAGATCAGCGCGATTAACCAGCGCACGGAAGATCCCCACATGGCCGAGATCGATACGAGCTGCGGACAAGCTTGCCAGTGCAAGTGTCTCCGACAGTAGCCGAATGATCTCAATGTCGGCCTCAATCCCCGCATGACCATAGACCTCTGCGCCGATTTGCAGCGGTTCGCGCGTTGCAGTCAGGCTGTCAGAGCGTGTGTGCAGCACGTTAGCGCAGTAGCAAAGACGCGTGACGCCAGCCTGATTCAACAGGTGCGCATCAATACGAGCAACCTGCGGCGTGATGTCGGCACGAATACCAAGCGTGCGACCAGAAAGTTGATCAATCAACTTGAAGGTGCGCAGATCCAGATCGTGTGCTCCATCCGTCAGGAGTGACTCAACGTACTCAAGCAAAGGCGGCGTAACCAGCTCATAGGCGTGGGCACGAAAACCGTCAAGAATGCGCCGGCGCAATGCCTCAATACGCGCAGCCTCGGGCGGCAGAATGTCTTCAATCGCTTCAGGCAACAACCAGCGGCGCATGCAAATTCACTTGAAAAAAATAATGAGGAGGAGGCCAACCAGCATTGAGGTCAGCCCCATAAAACGCAGCTGACCATCGGCCAGCTCGGTGATACGGCGGAAAGTGTCACGCCAGACACTGGGTGCCAGAAAGGGCAGCAGCCCTTCCAGCACCAGCATCAGGCCGAGCGCAATCAACACCGTGTTCAGCATAATTACTTGCCGCTACGACCGGGGTTCTTCAGGTATTTGAAGAAATCCGAATTCGGCTCCAGCACAAGCACATCGTTCTTGCTCTTGAAGCTGCCGCGGTAGGCTTCCAGGCTACGATAGAAAGCGTAGAACTCAGGGTTCTGACCAAAAGCTTGCGCGTAGATCGACGCAGCTTTTGCATCGCCCTCACCCTTAATCTTTTGGGCATCACGGTAGGCTTCGGCAATCACGATCTCGCGCTGACGGTCTGCATCTGCCTTGATCTTTTCGGCTTCTGCAGCGCCTTGCGAGCGAAGCTCATTGGCAACACGCTTACGCTCTGTATCCATACGGCCATAGACAGACTCGGATACACCCGGCGGCAACTCGATGCGCTTGATACGGACATCTACAATTTGGATACCCATACCGCGCACATCCGCATCGGTCTTCTTCAGCACTTCGGCCATGATCTTGTCACGCGCGCCCGACACCACATCATGCACGCTGCGTTTACCAAACTCTTCACGCAGGCTTGAATTGATGATCGGTGACAAACGCGTCGCTGCGACGGCTTCATCGCCGCCGGACAAACTCACATAAAACTGGCGCACATCATGGATGCGCCATTTCACATACGCATCCACCAACACAGGCTTCTTTTCAGCCGTGATGAAACGCTCAGGTTCCGAAGCGTCCAACGTCAAAATGCGCTTGTCATAGAAGCGAACGTTCTGCACTAGTGGCCACTTGATAGCCAGACCTGGCTCGGAGAGCACAGAGCGAATTTCACCTAGCTGGAAAATGATGGCGTACTGACGTTGATCGACCGTAAAGACTGACGAGGACACCAGCAGGACTATCGCGATAGCAATCGAGAGAAAGAAAGATGTATTACGTTGCATTATCGTGCTCCCCGATCACGGCTGAGCGAGTCGCGCCGACGTGTGTCGCTATAACCGCCATCGACTGATGGGGCTTTCTCAAGTTGAGGCGGCACCGCATTTGAATCGTAGATTGAAGGCAAGCCACCCTGCGCTGGACGTGCTGCTGCTGGATCGGCCGCAGGGGTCACCGGTGAGGCAGCCACTGACGCTGCCATCAGCTTATCCAACGGCAAGTACAAGAGGTTACCCTGCCCCTTAGCATCGACCATAACCTTGCTGGTATTGGTGTACACCTGCTGCATGGTTTCAAGATACAAACGCGTCCGCATGACCTCCGGCGCCTTGTTGTACTCCACCAGAATTTGCTTGAAGCGGCTGGCATCACCCTCGGCGGTCGCAATCATGCGTTGCTTGTAGCCCTCGGCCTCTTCGAACAATCGCGACGCCGTACCCTTGGCCCGCGGGATCACATCATTGGCATAGGCTTCACCTTCGTTCTTCAAACGCTGGCGATCCTGACCTGCTTTGACGGCATCTTCAAACGCGGCCTGCACTTGCTCTGGCGGCTGGGCATTCTGCATGGTCACGCTACTAACCAAAATACCGGTTTGATAACGATCCAGAATTTCCTGCATCAGCTTTTGCGTGTTCGAGGCAATCTGGTCGCGACCTTCGTACAACACAAAGTCCATCTTGCTCTTACCCACCACTTCGCGAATCGCGGTTTCGGCGGCCTGCATGACGGTTTCATCGGGCTGACGATTGGTGAATAGATACGCTTGTGGATCCTTCAGCAGGTACTGAACGGCGAACTGGATATTGACGATATTCTCATCGTCGGTGAGCATCTGCGACTCGCGCAGCACCTTGTTCTTTTCCGAACCGCGATAGCCGATTTCGAGACGACGCACACCGGACAGATTGACCACTTCATGGCTTTCGATCGGCCAAGGCATGCGCCAACGCAGGCCAGGACTGGTGGTTTCGCTGTAGCGACCAAACTGCAGCACCACACCGCGTTCGCTTGCATCAACAATATAAAAACCGCTGGCTAGCCAAACCGCTGCGAGCAGCGCAGCAATCACACCGACACCACCACCAAACTGGCGAGGGGTGATGTTTGGAGAACCACCGCCAAACCCCCCATTGCCGCTAGGGCGTTGCTGCTTGCCAAACAAGCCCCCGAGACGCTGGCTAAAATCACGCCATAGCTCCTCAAGATCTGGCGGCGTATCGGCCGCAGGCTTGCGCTTATCCTTATCCTTGTTGTTACCGGACTCGGGGTCGTTACCCCAACCATGATTGCTCATAGACAGAAGAATTCCAGTTATCACGATATTGGCTTTTTCTCTATCGGACCGGGGTCCGCGAATGTCATTCGACAGGGACTTCTGTGTCAGGTTCAGCGTATGGCCGACTTTCGGCTTCAGCTGCATCGGTTGCGACTTCGGCCAGCGCACTACGTAAAAGGGTCAGGCCTTCACCCGTACGTGCACTGACTCGAACGCGCGCGATTTTACCATACTCGTCCCGCTCAACCCCGGCGCTGGCGGCTGTTGAATCTATCTTGTTCCACACCACAATCTGAGGCACGGCTGCCGCACCAATCTCTTTCAGTACGCCATTTACAGCATCAATTTGCTGGTCTCGGTCCGCACTGGCGGAATCCACCACATGCAACAACAAATCGGCATTTGCTGTTTCCTCCAGCGTGGCATGGAAAGCCGCCACCAAGGAGTGAGGCAGATCGCGAATAAAACCGACCGTATCAGAAATGACGATCTGCCCGCCCACCTCCGGGACAAACAAGCGCCGCGAAGTCGTATCGAGCGTTGCAAACAACTGATCCGCAGCGTAACTGCCAGCCTTCGTCAATGCATTGAACAGGGTCGATTTGCCGGCATTGGTATAACCAACCAGTGATACTGCCAACACCTGATTACGGTCACGGGAGCGCCGACGCACCGCACGTTGCTTTTCCAGTGTCTTGAGTTTGTCCTTGAGAAAGGACACTCGCTTACCAAGAAGTCGGCGGTCAGTTTCAAGTTGCTTTTCACCCGGACCGCGCAGACCAATACCGCCCTTCTGGCGCTCAAGGTGAGTCCAGCCACGGACAAGCCGTGTTGCCAGATGCTCTAGCTGGGCAAGCTCCACCTGTAATTTGCCCTCGTGGCTACGCGCACGCAGGGCAAAAATATCCAGAATCAAAGCGTTACGGTCAATCACCCGACATTCCAGCACGCGCTCCAAGTTGCGTTGCTGGGCCGCAGATAACTGGTGATTGAAGATCACGATGTCGGCGCCAACCGCGGTCATGGCCTCCTTAATCTCAGCCACCTTGCCCTTGCCTGCATAGGTGGCCGCATCGGGGGAACTACGCTTGCCGCGAATTTCTGCGCGAGGCGTCGCGCCGGCACTGCCGACGAGGAGACGAAACTCTTCCTGACGCTCGGCATAGTCGCCTTCGCCAAAATCGAGTTGGACGAGTACGGCTTGCTCACCGCTCGCGGGACGTTCAAACATCAGGGGAAGGCAGGCAAGTCACTGACTTGCCTGATCGGCATGCTGATCAGTGCTCTGCACCACCTGCATCAGCAGCAAAATTGACGGGACGCGCGGGCACAACGGTTGAAATCGCGTGCTTGTAAACCATCTGCGTCACAACATTCTTGAGAAGGACTACATATTGATCGAAAGACTCGATCTGGCCCTGCAACTTAATGCCATTTACGAGGTAAATGGAAACCGGAACATGTTCCCGGCGCAAGGTATTCAAAAACGGGTCTTGTAGCATTTGCCCTTTGTTGCTCATCGTTTTGCCTCTTATTGTTTGCGTTGTCTTGTCCGCTTGGTGTTTAGGCGGACGCCGCTAGGCCTCTGTACTGTAATCCATTTTTCACCGGCATGCCAAGCCCAAATGAGACTATTTCTCGGCAAACGGATTCTTGCTGGTCTTGTACTGGATACGCAATGGAGTACCTTTTAGTTTGAAGGTTTCCATGAAGCTTCGTTCCAAAAATCTCGTATACGAATCAGGAATATTATCCAGCGCATTGCCGTGGATCACGATGATAGGAGGGTTGCTGCCGCCTTGGTGGGCATAACGCATTTTTGGACGGAACAGCCCATGGCGTGGCGGGGCCTGCTTCTCAAGTGCATTTTCCAACGCACGCGTGAGCTTCGGCGTCGGCAATTTGATCATTGCTGCAGCATAAGCCTTGTCCACAGAAGTCAGCACAGCGCCAATACCTTCGCCATTCAATGCGGAAATAAAGTGCAGACGAGCAAAACCAAGGAAATTCAATTTGCGGTTGATATCGCCCTTGATCTGGTCGCGGCGATAACTATCAATGGCGTCCCACTTATTCACCGCAATCACCAAGGCGCGGCCTGATTCAATAATAAAGCCGGCGATATGGGCATCCTGATCAGAGATATCCTGACTGGCATCTAGCATCAGGACAACTACATTGCATGCCTCAACCGCCTGCAATGTCTTGATCACAGAGAACTTTTCAACCGCCTCAAACACTTTTCCGCGACGACGCAGACCCGCCGTATCAATCAGCGTATAGGCGCGGCCGTTACGCTCGAACGGCACCTCAATCGCATCACGCGTAGTGCCCGGCATATCAAAGGCAATCACCCGGTCTTCGCCGAGCATGGCGTTGATCAGGGTGCTCTTGCCGACATTGGGACGACCGACAATGGCGACCTTCGGACCATGTGTGTCATCCTCTTCTTCCTCTTCCAGAGGAAACGCCGACAAGGCCTGATCAATCAGATCACGCACACCATCGCCGTGAGCAGCAGAAATCACCAGGGGATCGCCTAGACCAAGTTCGTGGAACTCGGCGCTGATCAAACCCGCTTTCATGCCTTCGGCTTTGTTCACCACCAACAGCAAGGGACGCCCACTCTTGCGTAGTCGCTCACCAATGGCCACATCTTGTGGCGTCAAACCTGCACGGCCGTCGACGATAAATAGCAGCATGTCTGATTCGGCAATCGCTGCCTCGGCCTGCTGTGCCATTTCTTTCAGAATGCCGTCCTTGGCACGTGGCTCAAAGCCGCCGGTATCTACGACAAGATAAGGACGATCACCCATGCGGCCATGCCCATAGTGACGATCCCGCGTGAGGCCCGGCATATCCGCGACGAGCGCATCCCGCGTCCGGGTCAGACGATTAAAGAGTGTCGACTTGCCGACATTGGGACGGCCAACCAGGGCCAGCGTGGGTTTCATGATGACGGTACGAATTAAAGGTGCTGCAAAATTGCGTCCCCGATTCCTCAGGGGGCTACAAGGGGCACCACCCCTTGTTTGAATCAGTTACTGCTCAATACTCAGCGCATACACGCCACCATTGCGCGTCTGCACAACAAATCTGCGTTCCAACGCTTGTGGTTCTGCCGAAATGGCACTGCCATCCGTGCTCATGCGTGCAGCAAAGGCACCATCGTCACGACGCAGGATGTGAATGTAACCTTGCGCATCGCCCACCGCAATGTGATTGCCCATAGCAATGGGTCGCGACAAACCACGGTTGGTCAGCGCACTTTGCTTCCAGAGACTTGCGCCCGTAAAACGATCAAAAGCATGAACCGCCCCCTTGTCATCGCTGACATAGACAGCCTTACTATCGATATCGATGCCGGCACTGCTGGACACATCACGCGACCAGATGGTGCTGCCAGTATTCACATCAATGCAAGAAACACGGCCTTGATACGCTGCTGCGCAGGCATGGCGAATATCCAGTACGGGAGAACTCGTAATGTCGGCAACCCGTTCAAGTTCGGTAGCCCCCTTTGGCAACGCAATCGTCATTTCCCACAAGGCAGCGCCATTGGTGGTTGAAATTGCCACTAACTTTCCGCCAGGGAACCCCACGAGCAGTCCTTTGCCAGCTAGCAAAACACCGGCATTCGTGCGCAAACTCAGGGCAGGAATTGAGCGCTGATACACCCAACGACGTTTGCCATCCGTTTGATCAAAGCCAAAGATGCGCGAGTCGCCACTACGAACGATCACCAAGCCTTCACCAACTGCCGGAGCAGCCAGCACCTCTGAGGACGCTCTTGCCTGCCATTTTGGCTTGCCGTCTGCACTATTAAACGCCAGCACTTCGCCCTTGGCAGTACCTACCGCAACAACCTCACGATCCGCCCCAACGCCACCAGCAATCGGCTTACCCACATTCACACGCCACACTTCCTGACCGTTGTCATAACGTGCCAGCGTGCCACTATTGCTCGCGACATATACCGAATCGCCTACTACTGCAGGCGTCAAGGTGAACTCCCCGCTGTTACCAATGCCACGCTGCCACAGGGTGTTCAACTTCACTGTAGGCTGAAAGCTGACAAGTTCAGCCGGTTTGACTTTAGTTGCCACCGAAGGCGAAAGCGGGTTGAGCTTGTCGAAAACCTCGCCCACGGTCGAACAGCCGCCCATCAAAGTCGCTACTGCGACTAGTACAACGGTGCGCACCACTAGCCTCATCAGGCCTTGCCCCCGAGCGAATCAAGCTTGATCTGCATCAGTTCGCGATACATCCCCTCGCGCTGGGTTGCGGGGGTATCTACCCCACCCTTACTATCCAGCTTACTAATGGCAACTTGATAGGCAGCGCGTGCTTCGTCAGCCTTGCCTTGGGCTGCATAAATATCGCCCTTGAGCTCAGCAAAACGCACGACAAAACTGGCCTCTGGATCTTTGCTCAATTGTTTCAAGGCTTCGTCGTAAGCTTTGTCATCCAGCAGCAAACCCGCCAGACGCAGACGCGCCAGATCGCGCAGTGCAGGATCATTGGCTTTCTCTGCGGCCCAAGCAAGTTGGGCTTTTGCATTTTTAGCATCGCCCGCATCCATTTGCACTCGAGCAGCCAACAATGCGCCCATACCGGCATAAACAGTGCCGTCATATTTTTCAGCAAGCTCCACTGCGGTATCGCGGACCGTCTTGACGTCACGCTTTTCGACAGCTTCTTGCAATTGGCCGTACAAAGCGCCAGCACCGACACTTTGGCGGTCCTGCCACCACTTCCAACCGGAAATACCCGCAGCTACCAGCGCGGCAGCCAATGCCAAGTTGATCACCTTGTTGCCGTGATCACGCCACCAGGCCTTCAGAGTATCAAGCTGCTCCTGCTCTTCGTGGTCATACACTGCCATCGTCGTCTTCCGTCGAGAAAATCAGATTATTTACGGCGTCGGCCAGATCAGCCAAGGCCACACGTTTTTGTTCTACTGCATCACGCAAGGGCTTCAGTGTAACTTCACCCGCAGCAACTTCATCGTCACCAATAATCACAGCCAAGAGTGCACCGCTCCCATCCGCCCGCTTCATCTGCGACTTGAAGCTGCCACCTCCACAATGATGAAGGACGGCCAAGCCGCTATTACGCAACTCTTCTGCCACGCGGAAAGCAGAGCGGCTAGCGGCATCGCCCTGCACCACCAGATACACATCGGGTGTCACGGCGCTGGCTTGATTGCCTTGGTCTTTCCACAGCGCCAGCAAACGCTCTACACCCATGGCGAAGCCACATGCGGGTGCCGGCTTGCCACCCAACTGAGAGATCAAACCATCATAACGCCCGCCCGCACACACCGTCCCTTGTGCGCCGAGTTGATCCGTCACCCACTCAAACACGGTGAGGTTGTAGTAATCCAGCCCGCGCACCAAACGCGGATTAACGTGCGCATGGATGCCCGCATCCTTGAGAATGGCCTGCACACCGTCGAAATGCTTGAGCGATTCCTCACCCAGATAATCCATCAGCTTAGGCGCCGCTTCTACCAGCGCCTGCATGGCCGGATTCTTGGTATCCAGAATGCGCAATGGGTTGCTGTGCAAGCGACGTTGTGCGTCGGCATCCAGCTGATCGGCATGCTGCTCAAAATACGTAATCAGTGCAGCGCGGTGTTGTTGGCGCTCTTCCACACTGCCTAGCGAATTCAACTCAAGGCGAATGCCTTCCAAGCCGAGATCATCCCAGAGACGCGCCGTCATCAGAATCTGTTCGGCATCAATGTCCGGGCCAGCAAAGCCGAGGGCTTCCACCCCTATCTGATGGAACTGGCGGTAGCGGCCCTTTTGCGGACGCTCATGGCGGAACATTGGGCCTTGGTACCACAGGCGCTTCGGACCTTCATAGAGCATATTGTGCTGCAGCACTGCGCGCACGCAGGAGGCAGTGCCTTCTGGGCGCAGCGTCAGCTTTTCACCATTCAGTGAGTCCTCGAAGGAATACATTTCCTTCTCGACAATATCGGTCACCTCGCCAATCGCACGCGAGAAAAGCGGCGTCGGCTCAACCAGAGGCATACGAATTGGGCGATAGCCATAGGCACGCAACCAATCACGAATCATGTCCTCAAACTGCTCCCACAGCTCAGCCTCCTCAGGGAGGATGTCGTTCATACCGCGGACGGCTTGCAATGTCTGACTCATAAATCTGTATCTGTTTTACGCGCCATGCAACTCATGGCGATTGGTATTTATTGAAGCGTTAAATTTAACGAAGCGTTAATTGAGGCGCGCGACAGGCGCACTCATGCTTTATCTAACGACAAGCAACTAGGCTGAACTCAACCTCGGTGCAATGGGTAACTCCGAGCCACATAGTCATCAATGATGGTCTTGAACTCACTGATCAAGTTATCGCCCTTGAGGGTGATCGTATGTTCGCCATCAACATAAACCGGAGCGACCGGCGACTCGCCAGTACCTGGAAGGCTGATACCGATGTTGGCATGCTTACTTTCGCCCGGCCCATTCACCACACACCCCATCACGGCCAGGGTCATATTCTCAACACCGATACGTTCCAAACGCCAGGTGGGCATCTTGTCGCGCACATAAGTCTGCACGTCCTGCGCCAGTTCTTGGAAATATGTGCTGGTAGTGCGGCCACAGCCGGGGCACGCCGCAACCAGTGGCGTAAAGGCGCGCAGACCCATGGTCTGCAGCAGCTCTTGCGCCACCACCACTTCCTTGGTGCGATCTCCATTCGGCTCTGGCGTCAGCGACACACGGATGGTGTCACCAATCCCTTGCTGGAGCAGCACACCCATAGCGGCGCTCGAGGCGACGATACCCTTGGAGCCCATGCCTGCCTCTGTCAGCCCCAAATGCAATGGATAGTCACATTTGGCAGCAAGATCAGCGTAGATAGCGACCAGATCTTGCACACCTGAGACCTTGCAAGACAGGATAATCTTGTTTGGCGACAGACCAAACTCAACCGCCTGCGCCGCCGACTCCAATGCTGAGGTCACCATGGCTTCACGCATGATCGCGGTTGCGTCTTTGGGCTGCGCCCGCTTAGCGTTTTCGTCCATGATGCGCGCTAGCAGCGCTTGGTCCAGACTGCCCCAATTCACGCCAATGCGGACCGGCTTGTCATATTTGCAGGCAATTTCAATAAGCTGAGCGTATTGCTCATCGCGCTTGCTACCCTTGCCGACATTGCCGGGATTAATACGCAGCTTGTCGAGCATCTGCGCACATTCCGGAAACTCAGTCAGTAATCGGTGGCCATTGAAGTGAAAATCACCCACCAGCGGCACATCAATCTTCATCTGCGCCAAGCGCTCGCGCACCTTAGGCACAGCGGCTGCGGCCTCACGGGTATTGACAGTGATGCGCACGACCTCGGAACCGGCACGAGCTAGCTGCGCAACCTGCATGGCCGTCGCAAAATCATCAGCAGTATCTGTGTTGGTCATGGACTGCACCACCACCGGTGCAACCTCGGTGCCATCAAGGCCACCACCCACCAGAACCTTGCCTACATGAACCTGCCGTGTCTTGCGGCGGACAGGGAAGTTATTGCTTTGTGTTGTCATCAAGCGTTAAGCGTGCAACATCGGCACGGATATAAGGCTGAAGATCGACAGCACGATCTTCATAGCGGAGTTTGACGGTTTGGGCATTGCCAATCACGAGCTGAAACGGCGGGCGGCCACGCACCGCCTGACGACTACCGGGCTCGCTCTTGCCGGTGAACACCACACGCTGAGTTGCGTCACGCACTTCAACCCAAGACACATCACCGAAATTAAAGGCCAACACGCGGTCATCGGGTGAGGCAGCAGCGGGCGAAGGCACGGAAGGAGTCGGTTCAGTTGCCACTGGCGCACTTGCCGGCACTGTGGCTGGATTCATCACCTCTGAAACCGACTTACTTTCAATTGGCGCAGTAGGCGCCTCCGTTGGAAGAGTTACTGGCACAGGTTGCAGGGCATCGGTCGTGCCGCTTTTTGTCTCGGCAGAAGGCGCCGCCACCTCTGGCGTATCTGATGTCCCAGCAGCGGGGGGCTGCCCCTGCCAAGCAAACCAAGCAAACGCACCCAACACCAACACCCCCAGTGCCAAGCCGTACATACGCTTACTTGAATCAGCGCCTGCAACGGGCATTTCAGCATCCATGCTTTCAACACCGTGGACTTCAGGGGTTGCCGCTGGTACCTGAGCCTCGAGCGAAGCAAGCAAGGGGGCCTCATCCAAACGGAGATAGCGTGCATAACTGCGAACAAAACCACGAATAAACGTGGTTCCGGTCAGCGTCGAAAAGTCATCATTCTCAAGCGCTTCGATCTGACGCACACCGAACTTAAGGGCTTGCGAAACCTCACCGAGCGAAAGGCCATGAGCCTCGCGTGCCGCCCGCAGTTGTGCACCCGGCAATGGCAGCACAACTACCGCTGGTTCGGCGATAGGTGCCGCAGACTCAATGACTTCGTTGTCGTGCTCACTCATTCGAACTGCCCCTGCAACATTTTTTGGTACTGAGCGGTTTCCTGGAACTTGCGCCGCATGATGGTGGTGTAGCGCAGCTCCGCCTCGCGATCTCCTTGCTTGCGCTCGATACGAGCACCCAACCAGATAACCTCCACTGAGGGCTCAATCATGCGACTCAGATCATTAACGCGCAGACGTGCCTCAGCCAGACGGTTGGTTTGGTAGTACAGCTCAGCTAACCAATAATGCGCTTGACTGTTGCTGGGCTCATAGCGCAATGCCGTATTCAAGTGTTCTTCTGCGGCAGCATAGTCTTTCATCCGCAACAGGCAGATACCTGCATTGGTGTAGGGCTTGGTTGGGGTGAGATACAACTGATTGCGATAAACCGCCTTGAACCGCGGAATACTCTCTGCTTCACGGCCGGTCTGACACAAAAACCAGCCATAGTTATTGTTGGTTTCCGGATCGTTTGGTGCGATTGAAAGTGCATTACGAAACGCATCTTCAGCCTGCGCCTTGTCACCCAAGAACATGTGAACCAAGCCTTGCAAACTGTAGGCTGGTGCATAACTCGAATCCGCATTCAGCGCGATACGCGCTTCTTCGAGAGCAACTGCAAAACGGCCGTCCTGCGCGTACAAAGAACCCAATTCTGTATGCGTCTTTGCACGCTGACGCTCGTCACTTTGCGCAGCTTGCTGAGAAATTGCCTGTACAGCAGGAACCCTTGGCGCATCTTGTACGCTTGGGGTTGTCACACAAGCCGACAGCGCACTTGCCGCCAGCAGCCATACCATCATCTGCACCTGCTTCACTGCAACACCTCCCGGTTTGTAGCACTTACAGCATTCTGCAGACGGATCACCCGTCTCGATTTATCTTGCACCTGTCCGGCCAATTGCCCACACGCGGCGTCGATATCATCGCCCCGCGTCTTACGCGTGGTGGTGATAATACCTTTCTGCATCAGGATATCGGCGAAGCGACGGATGCGATCCTGCGAGCTACGCTTGAAATGCGCGGCAGGAAACGGATTAAACGGAATCAGGTTGAACTTGCACGGCACCTGCGCAGCAATATCGAGCAACTGACGGGCATGCTCGTCACTGTCATTCACGCCATCAAGCATCACATACTCGAACGTAATGAAATCGCGCGGGGCCTTTTCCAGATAACGATTGCATGCAGCAAGGAGCTCTGCCAGCGGATATTTCTTGTTAATCGGCACCAGCTCGTCGCGCAACGCATCATTTGGCGCATGGAGCGAAACAGCCAGCGCAACAGGGCAAGCATCGCGAAGGCGATCCATGGCAGGCACGATGCCTGAGGTGGACACCGTCACGCGGCGACGCGACAAGCCATAGGCATTGTCATCCAGCATCAGCCGCAGTGCAGCCACCACATTGTCGAAATTGGTGAGTGGCTCACCCATGCCCATCATCACCACATTGCTGATGATGCGGTCGCCCTTCGGGTCACGCCCGAGTGACTTATTGGCCTGCCACAACTGGCCGATGATTTCTGCCGTCGTCAGATTGCGGTTGAAGCCCTGTTTACCCGTCGAGCAAAACGCGCAATCCAATGCGCAGCCAGCCTGACTAGAAATACACAGGGTTCCGCGATCCGCTTCGGGGATGAACACCGTTTCAATGGCATTGCCATTGCCAACGGAGAACAAAAATTTGCGCGTGCCGTCATGCGATGTCTTGTCGCTGACAACAGGCGGGGCAATGATGCTGGCCTCAACGGCCAGCTTTTCACGCAAGCTACGTGCGATGTCGGTCATTTGACCGACATCTTCAGCACCAAAATGATGCAGCCAGCGCAGCACCTGCCGAGCCCGGAACGGTTTCTCGTTCAGGCCGGCAAAGTAGGCTGTCAGAGCCTCGGGATCAAGATCAAGCAGATTCACTGAGGATGTGCGCTGGACAAATACCGGCTTAACGCGAGTAAACGTTCAGTGCCGGGAAGAAATAAGCGATTTCAACTGCAGCGGTTTCCGGTGCATCGGAACCGTGAACAGCGTTGGCATCGATGCTGTCAGCGAAGTCAGCACGGATGGTGCCCTTCTCAGCCTTCTTCGGATCGGTAGCGCCCATCAGATCGCGGTTCTTCAGGATGGCGCCTTCGCCTTCCAGGACTTGGATCACGACCGGGCCGGAGATCATGAAATCAACCAGATCCTTGAAGAAAGGACGCTCACGGTGAACAGCATAGAAACCTTCAGCTTCCTGGCGGGAGAGCTGGGTCATGCGCGAAGCGATGATCTTGAGGCCAGCATCTTCAAAGCGCGTGTAGATCTTGCCGATCACATTCTTGGCAACAGCGTCAGGTTTAATGATCGACAGGGTACGTTCAACAGCCATTTGATTCTCCAGTAGGAATTAAGCAACAGACTTTGCGGAACTCGTCAAAAAGGATCAAATCCCGATCAACTCCGCGCAATCGCCCATTTTATCGTATTCCGACCCATTTCCCCAGCTTTTAAAGAGGATACTGACAGGCAAAGAGTCAACTTCCTAAGCGGCATAAGATCACAATTTTCATCTTTTCCGCTAATGCGTAACTTTCATTGCCAGCGTGTGACAACAAGGGCCTTTCTCCGGTAAAGTGCAGGCGGCAGCCGCATAACCGGACATAGATCCGAGTCCTACTCAACCCGTAGCAAATAGGAGGAGATATGGCATTCAAACTCACTCACGCACTGGTCGCCGCAGCAGCACTGTTTAGTGTTGCCACCACCCAGGCGCAAGACTTCCCTAACAAGCCCATCACAGTTGTTGTTCCTTTTGCTGCAGGCGGTCCTACTGATACCGTGGCCCGTCTGGTGGCGCAAGCCATGAGCACGAACCTGAAGCAAACGGTTCTGGTCGAAAACGTTGGCGGTGCCGGTGGTACCGTAGGTGCAGGCCGTGTTGCACGCGCCCCAGGCGATGGCTACACCCTGCTACTGCACCACATCGGCCACTCCACCGCGCCGTCGCTGTATCGCAAGATGTCGTATTCGCCGACCGAAGACTTCGAGCCAATTGGCCTGATCACTGACGTCCCAATGACCTTCGTTGCTCGCAAGGATTTCCCTGCTAAGAACATGCAAGAACTCATTGCGTACGTGAAGACCAATAAGGACAAGGTGACCTACGCTAACGCAGGCATCGGTTCAGCCTCGCACTTGTGCGGCATGCTGTTCATGACCTCCATCCAGACTGACCTGACCACCGTCCCTTACAAGGGTACCGGCCCGGCCATGAATGATTTGCTGGGCGGCCAGGTCGACTTCATGTGTGACCAAACCACCAACACAACCAGCCAAATCAAGGGCGGCAAGATTAAGGCCTACGCTGTGACCACCAAGACCAAGGTGCCATCGCTGTCCGATCTGCCAACCCTGGATAGCGCTGGCGTGCCGGGCTTTGAAGTGGCGGTGTGGCACGGCCTCTATGCAGCCAAGGGTACCCCGAGTGCAGTGGTAGACCGCCTCAACAAGGCACTCCAAGCTGCACTGGCTGACCCAACCGTCAAGCAACGCTTTGCCGACCTAGGCACCGAGCCTGTTGCACAGAACCGCGCCACCCCAGAAGCACTGCGTGCTCACCTGCGTCGTGAAATCGACAAATGGAGCCCGATCATCAAGAAGGCCGGCATCTACGCCGACTAATTGATCGACCAAAACAGGGCGAAATCAACATAAAGATTTCGCCCTGTTTGTTTTATCTCTACCCTCCTCCCCTCAGGAGAATGCTTTGACTAATGCAATCCGCAATCCAGCCGATTTTTGGGCAGGACTCATCTACATCGCCTTTGGCGCAACTGGAATCGTTGCCGCCCAAGATTACGGACTCGGGACCGCCCTACGCATGGGCCCCGGCTATTTCCCGATGCTGCTTGCGGGTTTGCTGACATTCCTTGGCATCATTTCTGTCTTACGCGGCCTGCGCGTCAAAGGGGACGACGTCACGCGCCTCAACATCCGCGGCATCCTGCTCATCGCAGGCCCGATCATGCTCTTCGCCTTCCTCATCCGCACGGCCGGCCTCCTGATCGCACTCCCTGTGCTTATTTATTGCAGCGCTTATGCCAGCGCGCATTTCAACCTGCTGCGCACCACGCTGCTTGCAGCCGGACTCACCGCATTCTGTAGCCTGGTCTTCGTTAAAGGCTTGGGCATCCCGCTGCCATTGCTTGGCACGTGGTTCGGCAACTAATCGGGGCATATCTAGATGGAACTGATCGCAAACCTAGGCCTCGGCTTCGAAACCGCCTTTACGCTCACCAACCTGATGTATTGCCTGATTGGCGTGTTCTTAGGCACCGCCATTGGGGTTCTACCGGGCTTGGGCCCGACCGCAACCATTGCCATGCTGCTGCCGGTGACCTTTGGCCTACCGCCAGTCGCTTCGCTCATCATGCTGTCCGGTATTTACTATGGCTCGCAATATGGCGGCTCCACCACGGCCATTCTGGTGAACCTGCCGGGTGAAGCAGCGTCCGTTGTGACCGCGCTCGATGGTTATCAGATGGCGCGCCAAGGCCGTGCTGGCAAGGCCCTTGCCGCGTCAGCTATCGGCTCGTTCATTGCCGGCACCATCGCCACCATTCTGATCGCCCTATTCGCACCGCCATTGGCAGAAGTCGCCCTTAAGTTTGGCCCGGCTGAATACTTCTCGCTGATGGTCCTCGGCCTCGTTGTTGCCGTTGTGTTGGCGCAAGGCTCGCTGCTGCACGCGATTGGCATGGTCGTCCTCGGCCTGCTCTTTGGCCTGATCGGCACCGACGTGAACTCCGGCATGGCCCGCTTCACCTTCGATATGCCGCAACTGGCCGATGGCATCAGCTTTGTGATCATCGCCATGGGCATGTTTGGTCTCGGTGAAATCATCAACAACATCGAGAACGAAGCCACCCGCTCAGTGATGGTCAAGAAGATCGAAGGTCTCTGGCCTAGCAAAGATGACATGAAGCGCATCATCGGACCGATCTTGCGCGGCACCACACTGGGCTCTGCCCTCGGCATTCTGCCGGGAAGTGGCTCCATTCTGGGTGCATTTGCTGCCTACTCCCTCGAAAAGCGCATTTCCAAGAACAAGGATCAGTTTGGCAAAGGCGCCATTGAAGGGGTTGCTGCACCTGAGTCTGCCAACAACGCCGGTGCCCAAACCTCGTTCATCCCCATGCTGACACTGGGCATCCCGTCCAACCCGGTGATGGCACTGATGATCGGCGCCATGATTCTGCAAGGCATTCAGCCTGGCCCATCCGTCATTACCGAGCAACCGCAGCTGTTCTGGGGCGTCATTGCCTCCATGTGGATCGGTAATTTCTTCCTCGTCATCCTGAACCTGCCGATGATTGGCCTGTGGGTGCGCATGATTCTGGTGCCCTACCCGCTGCTCTACCCAGCCATCCTCGTGTTCTGCTGTATCGGTGTCTTCAGCCTGAATAATGCAGAGTTCGACATCTACATGATGGCGATTTTCGGGGTGCTGGGTTACGTGTTCGCCAAGCTCAAGTGCGAGCCTGCGCCAATGCTACTGGGCTTCATCCTTGGCCCGCTGATGGAAGAGTATCTGCGTCGCGCGCTCGTGCTGTCGCGTGGTGATGCCAGCGTGTTCCTGACCCGCCCAATCAGCGCTGTGATGCTGGCCATGTCGATCATCGCCATCATCATCGTTCTTGCACCTGCCGTCCGCAAAAAGCGTGACGCTGCGCTTCAGGAATAAGGCACCAACTAAGGTAGCTCCAACCTGACCTCACCCTTGGCCCGGTACAAGCGATACGCCGCCAAATCAAGGCTGGGGTGGCGGTCAGGCGCAGCCTCAATAAATTGACGCAAGACCTCCGCCAGCTTTTTGCTGGCGGGCGCTTGCAAGTCAGCCTCAGCCAGCAAATAGCGCAGCAGGTTACGCGCTCTTGGCTCACTCAGCCCCTTAAGTAGCGCCACTGACACCGGGAAGGTGGCCGGAGCGTCGCCCAAGTCATGCCGGGCCAGCTCGTCGAGCATGTCTTGCGATTCAGCAAAATACTCGACAGACCGTGCCAGATTTTCCACCGCTGCCGGGAAGCGCGAGGTCAGCACGGGCAAGACCTCCTGCCGCACAAAGTTGCGCGCAAAGGTTTGATCGCTGTTGCTGTCATCTTCCACCCAGCGCAAACCATGCGCATGGGCATAGCTCTCAAGCTCCGTGCGCGTGCATGCCAGCATGGGACGCAGATAGCGGTTGTCTGGCCCGCGCGCCGCCTGCATGCCCGCCGCCCCGCGCACCCCTGCGCCACGCATGAGATTAAGCAACAGCGTTTCGGCTTGGTCGTTGGCATGATGGCCCAGCAGCACGTGGTCGGCTTCAAGCTCGGCAAACGCCGCATAACGCAGCTTGCGTGCAGCGGCCTCCAGACCTTCCGGCGCATCTCTAGGTACGGATACACGCACCACCGTAATCGGCACAGCCAAAGAGGCACACAGCGACTCGCAATGCGACGCCCACGCATCCGCATGCTGGCTCAAGCCATGGTGGATGTGAATCGCAGAAAGGGGGGAGTGTGTTACCGCTGCATGATCCGCAGCGATGTGCAGGAGGACGGTGGAATCCAGCCCGCCGGAGAAAGCAACCGCGATACGCCGGCCAGGCGGGATAAGCTCAGCAAGCCGCTCCCGCACTGACCGATGTAGATCCTCAGTGGATCGGCTGTTCCTTGAACTTGCCATAAGCCATGACGCGCTCGAAGCGACGTTCGACAAGTTCAGCGGTGGAGAGTGCAGACAGTTGCTTCAATTGCTCTTGCAGAACCTTCTTCAGCGTTGCTGCCATGCCTTGATGGTCGCGATGCGCGCCGCCCAAGGGCTCGGTCACCACGCGATCAATCAGGCCAAGCGTCTTGAGGCGTGCTGCGGTGATACCCATGGTTTCGGCCGCTTCGTTGGCACGCTCTGCGCTCTTCCACAGAATCGACGCACAACCTTCTGGCGAAATCACCGAGTAGACTGAGTACTGCAGCATGTTCACTGCATCACCAACGGCAATCGCCAGCGCACCGCCTGAGCCGCCTTCACCAATGATCGTTGCGATCAACGGCACCTTCAGCTCGGCCATTTCAAACAGGTTGCGGCCAATGGCTTCCGACTGACCGCGCTCTTCCGCGTCGATACCGGGGTAAGCACCGGGGGTATCCACAAACGTGAAGACGGGGATTTCAAAACGCTCAGCCAGCTTCATCAGGCGCAGCGCCTTGCGATAGCCTTCTGGACGTGGCATACCAAAGTTTCTGAAAATCTTTTCCTTGGTATCGCGACCCTTTTGATGGCCGATGACCATACAAGGTTGACCGTTGAAACGGGCCAGACCACCGACAATCGCGTGATCGTCAGCGAAGTGGCGATCTCCGTGCAGCTCCTCAAAATCCGTGAACATCAAGTTCAGGTAATCAAGGGTGTAAGGACGCTGCGAATGACGCGCGACCTGCGCACTTTGCCAAGAAGTCAGCTTGCCGTAGATATCCTTGGTCAGTGCTTGACTCTTGATTTCCAGGCGCCCGATTTCTTCGGAGATATCGACAGCAGAATCCTCCTGAACAAAGCGAAGTTGTTCGATTTTCGCTTCAAGTTCGGCGATTGGCTGCTCAAATTCGAGAAAGTTCGTTTTCATAGTCGGCCATTTTACCAAGCTTCACCCAAAACGGAACAGTTTTCATCCGGCGATCTAAGGGCCGAAAAATTGATTAATTCCCGCAGTACAAGCAAAGGATTCGGCCCCTCGCCCGCACACCGCTTACACCAACGACCGTTTTTCCAACAAGCGCTCGAATAGTTTGTTTGGGTCTCGGTGGGGGTTGGCGATGGCGTAGAAGTGTTCTTGAAGTTCGGACGAGCGCCCTACGGTGACCAAAATGCCTGTGCGCAGCTCATCCTGCACCACCACCTCAGGCAGCACCGTGAGCCAGCCGCTGTCTCGGGCGATCAGACGCAACATCGCCATATCTTCCACCTCGGCACGGATACGCGGGCGCACCCCGGCGGCAGTGCACAGGGCATCAAACTGCATGCGCAGCGCATGTCGCGGGGCTGGGGCGGCGATATCGAGGCCATCCAGATCCTCCGGCAGACGCAAGCGACGGCCGCTCCACTCATTCACGGGCCCCACCAGCGACACCGGCTGGCTGCCGAGAAACCATGAGAACAGTGGGCGCTCAGGGTCGGCCGGCACGGTTTCGTTGGCCAGCACTACATCCAGCTGATGCTGACGCAAGCGATCCAGCAACCCCTCCAACGGGCCGGACTCCAGCGTGAGCAGCAGCGACGGCTCGTTCATCAGCGGGCGAATCCAGTTCTCCTGAAAATTCCGCGACATCGTGGCCACGCTGCCAATGCGCAGACGGCTCATGCCCGCGCTTTGCCCCGCCAACTGCCCGAGCATTTCCTGGCTGAGCCCAAAAATGTCCTCGCAATACGTAAACACCATCTGGCCGGTATTCGTCAGCACCAGTTTTCGCCCATCGCGACTGAACAAAGACTCCCCCAGCCGGTCTTCCAGCTGTCGAATCTGCACCGACAGGGCCGATTGCGAGGTGTGAAGCGCCTTAGCCACCTGCGTGAGATGCCCAGTTTTCGCCACGCGCCAGAAATAGAACAGGTGGTGGAAATTCAGCTGATCAAGGTTAATCATTCTGTTTTTAATATCAAAACATTCGAATCATTGAAATTTACAGAACGTAATTAAAAAAGCAAGATGCGGCCTGCGTTTCACACCGGGCTTGCGTCATGGATTTACAACACGTTTGGACAGTTACCCCCCTGCTGGCACTGCCAGGCCTCATGCTGTTGGCGGCGGCATTGCCTGCCATAACCTCAATCTCGCTCCCTGCGTTATGGCGCGGCTTCGCCGCCTTGTCGGTCGGCACCTTGGCACTCAGCACACTCGCGCTGCTTGGGGTCATCTCGCTCTCGCCCCTATCCCCGTGGCTGGTGACCAGCACCCTGAGCCTCACCCTTGCCGTGTTGGTTCAACTCTTGGGCACCGTGATTGGCGTGTTCTCGTCACGCTACCTACAAGGCGAGTCTGGGCAACGCGCCTACATCACGGCGCTCGCCGGGGTGCTGGCCTCGGTTCAGGTGCTGCTGCAAGCCGATCACTGGGGCGTACTCATCGGCGCGTGGGCGGCCACCGGCCTTGCACTACAGCGCCTGCTCTGCTTCTACGAAAACCGTCCCTTTGCCCTGCTCGCAGCGCACAAAAAACGCATGGCTGATCGGCTGGCCGATGTGATGCTGGTCGCCGCCGCAGCCTTAGCGTGGCACGCCACCGGCACCCTCTCGATCTCAACCCTCTCCGCGCACCTCGCTGACGCGCCTGCACACTGGGCACTCGAAGCCAGCGCTCTCTGTCTCGCCGCCGGGGTGATTCTGCGCACAGCACTCCTGCCCGTACATGGCTGGCTCATTCAAGTGATGGAAGCCCCCACGCCTGTCTCTGCCTTGCTGCACGCCGGGGTTGTTAATCTAGGCGGTGTGGTGCTCATTCGCTTCGCGCCGCTGCTTGAACACACCGAGCTAGCGCGCTGGCTGCTCATGGTCTTTGGGTTGGGCACTGCGGTACTCGCTGGCATGGTCATGCTCACGCGCATCAGCATTAAGGTGCGGCTGGCCTGGTCCACCGCGGCGCAAATGGGCTTTATGGTGCTTGAATGCGCGCTGGGCCTCTACACGCTGGCGCTGCTGCATCTGCTGGGGCACTCGCTTTACAAGGCGCAAACTTTCCTCGCCGCTTCCACCGTCGTGCGCAACACGCGCCGCGACATGCTGCATGGCCCCATGAACAAAGCGCCGTACAGCCTGTGGCTCGCGCCCATCATCTCCATCCCCATCGTGATGCTGCTGGCCGAAGGCTCCGCCAGCCTCAACCACGCCGCATGGCCGTGGTGGTGGTCAGTGATTCTCGGCCTCGCTTGGTCACCGCTGCTGTGGGTGCCGATGGCGCCGCGCGATGCGGGCGAACACCCCGCACCTGCGGCAGACAAAGTCATTGGCATAGGCCTCATCTCGGTTGTCGCGCTCACCGTCGCCACACTGCTCGGCCATGCCCTGCCCTTTGGTCTGCACGACTCGCCACACACCGACCTCGGCATCGTCGCCATGCTGGGCATGACGCTGCTTTACCTGTGCTTGGTGGTGCTGCAAACGCGGCCCGAGGTGCTTGCCACGTGGCGGCGCTGGAGCTACGCCGGTTTTTATGTGGATGAGATTTACACCCGCCTCGCCTTGCGCCTGTGGCCCACGGTCTGGGCGGCTCAGGCTGGCCCGTCACCGCTCATTACTGCGCCCACCCGCGCTCACCAACGCCCACAAGGCTGACGCCGCTTGAGCAACGACACACCCCTCTGCCACGCTACGCAACATCAGGAGACTCACTGTGCATGCCACCCTCGATCACGCTGAAATCGATCATTCCCAAGGGATCGCACACGCGCACACGCGCACGCGCTCAGCTGCCTTTTTGCAGCACGTCGATGCCGCCTGTAAAAAAGCTTGCGACGCTATCGCCCCGGTGTGGCCGCTGGATCGCGCCATCGCAGTCAACCCGCACTGGACCCGCGTGGGCATGCCCGTGCGCAGCGTCGCCGCACGCATGGGCGCACTTGCCAACATTCAGGTTTTTCCCTCGCGCGACTACCTGCTCGCTGCGTGGAATGAAGGCCGCATCACCACTGACGATCTACAACGTGCCATCGACCGCATCGCAGAGGCTAAAGCCGCAGGCATTACCGTCGAGCAGTGGGCCACGGCCATGCACACCCCGCCCGCGCTGCCACAACTGCCCTTGCTGATTGATGTGCTCGACAACGACCCCATGCGCCACACGCGGCTGTCATGGCGGCAAGCGATTACGCATCAGGTGAGCCAAACCTGCGCGGCCTTCTTCGACGACTATCAAGGCGAGTGGCGCCCAGAAAACCAGACCGACCTCTACGCCTTCTGGCGCAACACCTTGCAGCATGACCACGGCATTGGCCTGCTCATGGGGATTCCCGATCTGGGCAAGCATCTACACAGCCTGCCCGCCACCCGCGCCGAGGCCGAGTGCTGGGTGCTGGAGCGTCTTGGCCTTCCGCCCAGCGTGTGGGTCGATTACCTTGAAGCCATGCTCCTCACCGTCAATGGCTGGGCATCGTGGTGCGCCTATCTCGGCTGGCAAGCCAAGCTCGAAGGCAGCGAAGACCACCACCTGCGCGAGCTGCTGGCCATCCGTCTGGCGTGGGGCGCCGTGGTGCTTGAAGCGCGCGACAACCAGGCTGCACAAGAAGCCTTTAGCCAACTGCAACAAGTGTGGCAACACGCCCCCGTGGTGCTGCAAGAAGCCGAGCGTGCGCTGCTACTCGATGAGGTCGGCCAACTCGCACTAGAAATTGCCTACCAGCGCGACCTCACACAGCGCCTCGCCTACGCCACCAACATTGCCCCATCGCGCGGCGAGATTGAAGTGCAAGCCGCTTTCTGCATCGACGTCCGCAGCGAGCCACTGCGCCGCGCGCTAGAGGCCGCCTGGCCTGGCGTGCAGACCATCGGCTTTGCCGGCTTCTTTGGCCTGCCTGTCGCTTACACCCCACTCGCCAGCCAGATCAAACGCCCACAGCTGCCCGGCCTGCTAGCCCCGGCGCTGGAAGTCACCGATGAAATCACCGCGCATCACAGCGCAAGCGATGACGACAGCACCGCCCTGCGCGAAGACGCCATTCGCGCGCGCCGCAACAACGCAGGCATGGCCGCCTCATGGCACGCCGCCAGCCGCTGGCCGGGCGCCACATTCTCTTATGTTGAAGCCGCGGGGTTCAGCTATCTAGGCAAACTTGGCGAATGGCTGCGCCCCTCCAGCCGGCCGCGCCAGCGCGACGATCTTGATGGCCTGCCCAGCCGCTACCGGCAGGTGTGCCGCCCGATGCTCGCGGGTGTCGATCTCGCCACGCGCACCGACATTGCTGCGCGCGTGATTCAAGGCATGGGCCTCACTCGCTTCCTAGCCCCGCTGGTGGTGCTGGTCGGTCACGGTAGCCAGTCGGCCAACAACGCCCACGCCGCCGCGCTAGATTGCGGTGCCTGCTGCGGGCAAACCGGCGAGGTCAATGCGCGCGTGCTTGCACGCCTGCTCAACGAAGCGGCAGTACGCCAACAGCTGCACGAACGTGGCCTGATCATCCCGCCCACCACCACCTTTGTCGCCGCGTTGCACAACACCACGACCGACGAAATCGAAGGCTTTGATCTCAACGACCTGCCCATCCACGCCAGCGCGCGTTGGGAAAAACTGCAAGCCGCCTTCGTGCAGGCCGGCGACCAAGTACGCCGCGAACGCGCACCCAAACTTGGCCTCAACCCACGCGCATCGCACAACGAGCTGCTCATGCAGCTGCGACGCCGCGCCAACGACGGCGCCGAAACCCGGCCTGAATTTGGGCTGGCCGGCAACGCCGCTTTCATCATTGCCCCGCGCCATCGCAGCCAAGGCTGCGTGCTGCAAGGGCGCACCTTCCTGCACGACTATGACGCCACACTCGACCCAAGCGGCGCGCTGCTAGAACAACTGATGACAGCCCCCATGCTCGTCACCCACTGGATCAACTGGCAGTACCACGCCTCGCTGTGCGATCCGCTGCATCTGGGTAGCGGCAACAAAGTGCTGCACAACGTGGTGGGTGGGCATATCGGTGTATTTGAAGGCAACGGCGGCGATCTGCGTGTGGGTCTCTCGCGGCAATCGCTACACAACGGCGAAGACTGGGTGCACGAACCGCTGCGCCTCACCGTCGTGATTGACGCACCCGCTGAGATCATTGAAGCCGTGCTGCACAAACACGCCAACGTTGCGCATCTGGTCACGCATCAATGGCTACACCTGATGCGTTTTACAGAAAACGGATTAGCGCAGTTTGTGCAAGGTGCGTGGCAGCCTGTCCTTTAGCGGCTTCCAGCGCAGCGTTGATGGTCAGAAACGCACCGCACCGCTTACGAGCGGAGACTGCTATCCACCCGCCACACCAAGAACAGACACACCAGCGACGTCACCGCCACCGTGTAGCCCACCACCTCAAAGTGCATGAGCCTGCCGTCTGCGCCAATCGACACAATGTGGCCGGCAATCACCGAGGCCAAGCCGCCCGACAGCTGCTGGATCGACGCACTCACCGCGCTAAACGCGCCGCGCTGGTTCACATCGGGCACCGAGGCCACCAGTGCCTGAAATGGAATCATCCGCGAGAAGATGCCAAGGAACAGCACCACATTCACCAGCACCACCAGCAGTAGCGGCGTTTGCTCAAGGTGGGTGTAGATCAACACCATGATGATCGACAGCGCCGTGCCAAACACGAACACGCGGAACTTGCCGACCTTATCCGCCATCTTGCCGATGATCGGGCCAACAAAAATCGTGGCGATACCGGTAATCAGATACACCGTGGGCAAGTGCGCCAGATCAATGCCCAAATTGCCCACCAGAAACGCGCTGCTAAACGGCATGATCATAAAGCCACCAGTGGCTAGCAACGTGGTTGCCAAAAACGCATTGCGGTAGCGCTTGTCAGTCACCGTGTGGAACAAGTGAAGAATCGCCGTGCGCTCTTGCGGAATCTTCAAGTGGTCGGCCACGGGCTGCATCTTCCACGCCACCACCAGCCCACCCACCAAGCCAAACGCCGCCATCGCCAAAAACGGCACATGCCAATCCCAGTGGCTGGACAAATACAAACCCGCCGGAATACCCAGCACCTGGCTCGCAGCAAAGGCGGTTTGAATCACGCCCATCACCCGGCCGCGCAACTGCGGCGCAAACAAGTCGGTCGTGATCGCCAACACAATCGACCCGATCACGCCTCCAAACAAACCCGTCACCACCCGCGCCAGCAGTAGGCTCTCAAAGCTCTGCGCCAAGCCACACCAAACCGTGCCCAGAATGAAACCGGTGTAAAAAAACAGCAGGATCTTCTTGCGATCAAAGCGGTCTGCAAAGCCCGCCGTCAGCAAGCCCGACGCCCCGGCGCTAAACGCATACGCTGACACCACCATGCCAAATTGCGACGGGGTGATCTGCATCGCCGGCATGATCAACGCGCCCAAGGGCGACATGATCATGAAGTCCAGCACGACCGCAAACTGTAAGAAGGCCAGCATCCCCACCGCCAACTTTTGGTAGGGAGAAAACTGCATGGGGTTTGCAGTGGCGGGGGTTGAGGGTGAGTTACCAGCCGAGGTCATGGAATTGTCTGCGCAACTAAAAGCGTGGCACGGTAACGCGCAACGATGAAGCGGACCATAGTGTTTTACGAACTATTACACGTTGCCCTGTCGGTTAGCTTTCTATGCCCGCATCAACGCAAAGAAACCAGCCAAATGAACGAAATATGAGCTAGCACCAACCGCCCAACCCACACACTTGCCTGTAACATAATTCTGTCCAACATTGCTGCCCCATGCATAGACGATGATCCAGCCAAGCGCCATCAACTTCACAAGAAAATTGCAGCACATTTCACTAGTGTTACTTGTGGCCCTGGGCTACATCGTCACAGGCTGGCTTGGGCTGCAAATGCCATCGGTCGGAGACCATATCACTCTGGTCTGGTTGCCTACTGGCATTGCCCTAGGTGCCATGCTGCGCTGGGGTTATGGCGTATGGCCCGGCGTTTATATTGGTGCACTTATCGTTAATCTCGTCATCGGCTCCCCCCTGCCACTAGCGGCCGGCATTGCCATCGGCAATACACTCGGACCACTGCTTGCCTGGTGGCTAATGAAACGTGTCGGCTTTCACAGCACCTTTGATCAGCGTAAAGACATACTCTGGTTCTTTTGTCTGACGCTGGTCGGAATGATTTTTTCTGCGCTCGGCGGCGTAATCAACTTGTATACAGCTGGGCTTCTGCCAATGGCGGCCATGAGCAGCGCCTGGCTTACTTGGTGGATGGGCGACAGTGTTGGTGCACTGATTGCTGCCCCGCTGCTGCTCTCGCTAACGCGTCGCAACATTCGCCATCTAATAGCTCACAGCTCAGAGTTCGCGCTTTGGCTTTCTCTCTCGGGCATATTGGCATGGGTCGCCTTTGTGCACACCTTTGAAGCCCGCCTGCCAATCGCCTTCACCACACTGCCTGCACTGGCCTGGGCAGCACTACGCTTTGGCAGCACCGGCTCTGCTCTTGCGGGCCTCTTCTTCAGCATCTTTGCCATCTACGGCACGGCCACCGGCCAAGGTACTTTTGGCGTTGAAGACATGCAAATCCGCATGTATCTATTGTGGTCTTACATGGCAGTTGTCGTTCTGACCCTGCTGCTGATTGCACTGCTGCAAGATGAACGCATCAACGTGGAAGAAAGCCTGCGTGAGAGTCAGCAGAAACTGGGCTCGCTCTTTGAATTTTCTCCGATTGGCATTGCGCTCACCGATATGCAGGGGCGTTACATCGAATTCAACAAAGCCTTTGTCAATATTTGCGGCTACAGCGAAGATGAACTCAAGGCCATGGACTATTGGACACTAACACCCAAGAAATACATGCAGGAGGAAGAGCATCTGCTTG
The DNA here is from genome assembly GCA_964499485.1 of uncultured Rhodocyclaceae bacterium. Classification (GTDB taxonomy): domain Bacteria; phylum Pseudomonadota; class Gammaproteobacteria; order Burkholderiales; family Rhodocyclaceae. The sequence continues at coordinate 221,377 of CAZCLF010000002.1, forward strand.
AACTGCTCAAGCAGACCGGCCGCTATGGCCCTTACGAAAAGGAATACCTGCGCAAAGACGGCAGTCTGGTCCCCCTGCGACTCAATGGCTCGCTCGTGTATGACCGTGATGGACAAGCCTTTATCTGGTCGCTGGTAGAAGACATCAGCGTCAGCCGTCAGCAGCAAATCGAACTACAAGCTGCCAAAGAAGCAGCCGAAGCAGCCAATAACGCCAAGTCTGAATTCCTTGCCACCATGTCGCACGAAATTCGCACGCCGCTGAACGGCATTCTTGGTCTTGCACAAGTGCTCATGATTCCGGGCATCGACGAAATGCGTCGCCTCAGCTACGCCAGCACTATCCTCGCTTCGGGCAAAACGCTCATGGTCTTGCTCAACGACATTCTAGATATGTCCAAAATCGAAGCAGGCAAGTTCGAACTGCAATTGCACCCCACCCATCCGGCACAAGTCATCCAGCAAGTATCAGAGCTCTTTGCCGAGCAGGTGGCGAATAAAGGACTACAACTCCATGATGAATGGTGCGGCCCGGACGATGCACATTACCTAATCGACTCGACACGCTTGCGTCAGATGCTTTCCAACCTCGTTAGCAATGCAATCAAGTTCACAACGCAGGGACATATTCGCGTCGAAGGCAAAGAAGTCTCTATCAACAATGGCACAGCTCTACTCGAATTCTCGGTAATCGATACAGGCATCGGCATTCCCCCAGAAAAGCAGCCTCTACTCTTCCAGCCCTTTTCGCAGATTGATGCCTCAAACACGCGTGAAAACGGGGGCACCGGGCTCGGCCTTTCCATCGTGCGCAACCTAGCCAGCATGATGGATGGTGAGATTGGCGTTGATAGCGAAACAGGCTATGGCACACGCGTGTGGTTTCAAATCAGCGCCCGCAGCATAGAAGCAGAAACAGCGTCTCCGCATACAGAAGCAACACCATCCACAAAAACCAATCGGCTCGACAACAACGCTGAAGTGCTGATCGTAGACGACAGCGAAACCAATCGCCTCATCCTTCAGTCCTTCCTCGACACCCAAGGCGTGCCCTACCAAACTGCCACAAACGGAAAAGAAGCCGTCGACCACATCCTCAAGGGCAGTCGGACGCAACTGATCCTAATGGATTGCCAAATGCCGATTATGGATGGCTACGAAGCCACCAAGCTCATCCGCAACTGGGAAAAGACAAACGGAAGCCCCCGCCTGCCCATCCTCGCCGTCACCGCCAAGGCTTTTCAGCAAGACCAAGAACAATGTCTCGCTGCTGGCATGGACGATTTTTTGAGCAAGCCAATCGACCTCGGAAAATTGAAATCGCTGCTAGACAAGTGGCTGATCCAATCACCACACGACAGTTCCAGTGGCAGATAAAGCGCTACAGCTGCACTGGAAAAACCGCCGGGTTGTCGGATAGCGAGCTCAAACTCGGTTCCAGCAACGAAGCCAGCCGCAACAACTTGGCCGAGTTCTACAAGACCGCCATCCCCGCCGACTCAGTTGCCCGCGCCATCGCCTTTGCCATCGAGCAACCGGCCGATGTGGGCATCAACGAGATCGTGCTGCGCCCGCTAACGCAGGCGTTTTAAGCAGTCACCAAAACGAAAAGCCCCGCTATTTTGAATAGCGGGGCTTTCTTTCGTGCAGCCCGATCAGACTTGCGCAGCCTGCAACTGTTGCAATACCGGCAACATCTCCTCGGGATCAGGACGGCGGGTGTAATCAGGGTTCACTTCGGCATACGCAATCACACCATCCGAACCAATTACATAACGGGCCGGCATCGGCAGCGTCCAGCTCGATTCGCCATTGTTGATGGCGAGATCGTTCTTGAACACGTTCTTGTACAAGTCCTGTAGATAGTCAGGCAGCGTAAAGCGCAAACCAAACTGCGCGGCGACTTCATTGCCGAGATCGGAAAGAATCTTGAAGCTGATGTTGTTCTCTTTCACCGAACGACGCGTATTCGCCTTGGTCTGCGGCGAGACAGCCACCAGTTGGGCGCCAAAGGTCTGCAACTCGGGGAGTGCCGCCTCGATTTCCTGCAGATCCATATTGCAGTAGGGGCACCATACGCCGCGATAGAAAGTCACGATCAGTGGGCCGCGCTTCAGCAATTCCTTAGACGAAATCATAGTGCCGTCTGCATCGGGCAGCACGAACTCCGGCGCCTTATCACCCGCCTTGAGCGCACGATTGGCAGCGCCCGAGGCAATCAGCTCCGCTGTGGCGCGATGCATAGGTTCGTGAATGAAGGCTGGTGCGTTAAAGGGTGGGCCGCCGGCTTCAAAGTTGGCGCGAAAGGCATCTAGCTTGGCTTGCAGTTTCATGATGAATCTCCTGTGAGTGGATATCGCCGGATGGCGTAGGCGAACTATCTTTCATTCACAGAACCGCGAGAAGACAGCAAAACCGACTAATATATATTCACAAAACAAATCAATTAATGCCATGACCGACCGTCTATTTGCGCTCCGCCTGTTTGCCCGCATTGCCCGTACCGGCAGCTTTTCCAAGGCTGGGCGCGAACTCGGGTTATCGCAGCCCTCCGTCTCCCGCATTGCTGCTGAGCTGGAAAAGGAAGTAGGTGCAGCCCTGCTCACGCGGACCACACGCGCAGTCACGTTGACCGAGGCCGGGGCCGACTATCTGACGCGTATCGAACCTATCCTCGATGCACTGGAGGAAGCAGATCACGCCGTGCGCGGCACAGGCGAATTGCGCGGCATCCTGCGCGTGGCAGTGTCATCCAGCTTTGCCGTGCGCGAAGTCGTTCCGCGCCTGCCAAACTTTCTGGAAAAGCATCCGGCGCTGCGTATCGAGCTGATGATGAACGACCTGCGCCAGGACTTGATTCAAGATGGCGCCGACATGGCCTTGCGCTTTGGTGAGCTGCCAGACTCCAGCGCCATCGCACGACGCATCACCGCGTCGCGTCGCGTTCTAGTCGCGTCGCCCAGTTATCTCGCCAAGCACGGCACACCGCAAACGCCGGCAGACCTTGCAGAGCACAGCATTGTGCTCGGCCCCAATGGCACACGAGGCTGGCACTTTCAGAAGGACGGACGCAACGTCTCGGTGCGTGTCGACGGCCGCGTCAGCATTTCACAGAACGAAGGCGCCGTTGCTGCGGCTGTTGCCGGGCTGGGCATCATGTACACCGGCCTATGGGGTAGCCGTGCAGAAATCGATAGTGGATCTCTGGTGCAGATCCTGGCCGATTGGGATATGGGCGAGGTCGAAGTCAATGCCGTCTTTCCCGCTGGCCGAGCCGCCAAGCCCGCTGCACGCAGCTTTGCCGACTACCTGACAGCTGAGCTTGGGAGATAGTCCTCCCCGCTGACGCAGGCGTTCTAAGTCACCCCCATGAAGAAGAGCCCGCCTCGATTGACACACAATCGAGGCGGGCCCTTTTCAGTCAACGCTGTTAGCGCTTCAGACGCTTAGGCGATGACAAACGCTCATCGATTAGCTGCATGAGGCAGAGCAGCACAGTCTGTCGATAGCGCTTGCGAACAAGGGTGGGGAAGCAAAATACCTTTGCTGGCATCCTCCTGCGCCATGGTCTGAATCCACGGGGCTTGCGACATGACGCCACCAAAGATGGTGGCAAACGCCACATCGGCTGCATCGCGCCCGGTGCTAAAACGGATGAGGCCCATGGGCACCACTGTGCCTGACGGGTCGAAGATATACCAGCCGCCTTGTAGATACACCTCTACATACGCATGAAAATCCGGCGGGCCCAATACAGCAGGCGCGCCATAGTCAGTGCCGGTGGCAAAGCGTGCGGGGATGCTCAGTGCGCGACACAAGGCAATCATGAGATGCGCAAAATCGCGGCACACCCCCACCCCTTCAATCAGCGTGTCCACTGCTGAGGTATTCGAGTTGGTGGTGTTCGATGTAAACGTCACGCGGTTGCTAACCCAGTCCTGAATCGCCTGCACCCGCGCATACCCTTGCGGGAGCTGACCGAACTCTTTAATGGCGAGCTTGATCAGCCGGTCGGATTGGCAATAGCGGCTGGGGTAGAGATAGACCATCACTTCCGGCGGCAGATATTGCACCGGCACTTCGGCAATCTGGTCGGGTTCGGCAAAGACGTGAGCAACATCCACCGTCGCCTGATAAGACACCGTCAAATTGCCAGGACCGGCCCGCAAGCGCAGGTAGCGATTGCCATTGCCTGGGTCGGTGTAATGCCCAAGTGGCACCGGCTGGCTAACCTGCAGGTTTTCGTGAGACACCGTTTGCCATGGCGTTCTTGCCGCATGGACGTTAAAAATAAAGTCAGCGCCCATGGCGTCGACTTGATAGTTCAGCTCAATACTTAATTCAATTCGGATCATCCCAGCACTGTAGCGGGCAGCCTGTGCTGCGTCTGTGCGCTAATGCTCACAGCACGTGTGCTGGATAGCGAACTCAAGTTTGGCTCTGGCGAAGAAGCCAGCCGCAAGAATAGTGTCGAGTTCTACAAGACCGCCATCCCAGCCGACTCAGTCGCCCGCGCCATTGCCTATGCGATTGAACAACCCGCCGATGTGGGCCTCAATGAGATCGTACTGCGGCCGTTGAGGCAGGAGTCCTAAACTTCTTAAATAAAAAGGCAACTCACCATTGGTTGCCTTTTTGTTTTATGCATGATGAATACAAGGATTAATAAGGCTTAATATGCCTTCAGGATGCGCTGCTATTTCTAGCGCAGATGGTCCCTGGAAAGATTCTTTGTCCAGGGAAAAAGTAGCCCTACGAGCTTTTTTCTGGGACTCATATTTTCACACTGCAAACATGAGCCGTCTGATATACCACCCATTCGATCGACCCCACACTGACTCGCCATTTGACGAGGCAATCATTAGTGTGGCGAAAAATAGCGACACCCTGATCGTCAGTCCATACATCGGGCTTAACTACCTAACTCGCATTACAGCCATATCAAGTAGTTGGCGATTAGTCTCGGACATTGAAGCGTGGCTCACTTCATTGTCATTTTTTGCTCGACCTAAGACATGGAAGTTTATTCGCGAGAACCTGGCAAATATTCATCACTGTAAGGACGTCCACGCAAAGGTGGTAATCGGTACGAATAGTGCATATTTAGGCTCAGCGAATCTGACATCAATGGGGATTCTAGCTCGTACAGAAATGGGGATTCTCTTAAAGGAAGACACTCAACTTCAAGAGTTAAACAATTGGTTTGACTGCCTTTGGCAAAACACAACGAGCCCGTCCATAGCCGAAGTAGACGATTTTATTAGCTGGCTAGATGGCGAAGCCGATATACGAATATCAAAACGCCAGAGAAACTTCCTCTCAAGTGCGAGCCAAAAAGTGCGCTCAAAGCTTGCAAAACTAACACCCAAACAAGAATCAAACAAAAACAGCTCTCTCAACCTCAATGAGGTAGCAAAGTCATTAGTTGCGGAAACGACCCGCCACTTTGACAACCTGTCAGAGGCATTTGAAGCAAGCCTTGAAAAAATGACGTCTAGTAGCGAAAGCTTTACGTTCATTGAATTACTTCTTGAAATCCACAAGCGCTTTAGTAATGCAAGTCGTCGAGAAATTTTTCTACTTCTTATCCAGCATTGTTCCAACCATCCGAGGTCGGTCTTTTCTGAAACGACTATTAATCGCTTAGTTATTTCTAGGGGAAGTTTTTACCCATCAAACTTAGAGAGGCTTACAGAAGCAATTACTCCCTATGACTCGTTCCTTCATTTCATCATCCATCACCTGGACTTTGAAACACCATCATCACTACCTAATGAAATTTTTTTGTCAAAGATGTTTGGATTCACCGAACCAACGATTGACATACTGCTATCAGAGTTAATTGAATCAAGCTTATTACAGATACAAGACAACCCTGGTGAGCTACCGCAGTATCGACTTGAGAAAGAATTTTCATGGGAAGGCCGCTTTAAGTTCTTTAAGCGCTCTGCCTCTTTGTGGAACTCAAAAAAACCTGAGGCCACAACGATAAAAACTGAGACAGCGCTTGCAGAGAAAAAACAAGTACCAGCTTGGGTATCTGCTTGGAAAAATGGCGTTCGAACTGGAGCTGGTGTTGACAAAAGAGAGGCTATCGAAGCGCGCCATTCGCAAGCCGATAAAGCAATAGCCTTCATCATAAATTGGCTCAGAGCAAGAAAATCCCTGAGTGGAAAAAACTTGGCCTCTATATTAAACACTCTGGCCAAAGATCCTCAATGCTCTGTCTCAAGAACGGCGCTTCAGGAGGCTCTCATCCCCAGTAGAGGTCTTGGAGTGCCGCATGTTTTTCTTTTAACCAACGGTGCTAACAGAAAATCTGTAAACGTTATTATCAATCCTCAATTAGATTGGAATGCCATAGCCTCTATGCCTCAAACAATGCAAGCATGTCAGTCAATCCTTGAAGATCTCTAGAGCTAACTAGGCGTTTTAAAATTAGACCTACTTTCATACCCCACAAGACTCAAGCAAACGCTCAAGAGTTTTGGTGGCAATTGATGCACGAGGTCGGTAATTTTCTTACTAAGAACCTTTTTTATACTCGGCAATACCAATCTCACCTGGTCTTGGACATTCGTAAAAAACATTCGAATGCTCTTTTAGTAGCCAAGACACCATTTCTTTATCTTTTGCTTTAACGCACCTTACTGTTTTTTTCATACTACTAATAGTTCCTTCGAGCTCCTTACCTGCCCGTTTCAGTTCAACCTCACCCTGTTTTAGTGGACCAACCTTTGCCTTAAACTTAGGGATACCAACATCAATTTCAGAAGGGCATCTTTTAAATTTCTCAGGAAAGTTATCTAATAGCCATTGCGCTGTGGCTTTGTCCTTAGCTGGTTCACACGCAAAGTAACGCACAAGCCTCGTGCTCCCCACCGCATCATCTACGCCGGCGCTAACCTTTAAATCAACCTCTCCAGAATTAAGTTGCTCACGTAACTTAGGCGATAGGGGTACTGGTGAAAGCTTATCCATTGTTGCTACAGCCCACTGCCTTAAATCTGTTGTTTCCGGAGTCGGAGGTGCTTTTAAGATATCAGCTGCTATCTGAACGTAGTCTTTTCCTACCTCTCTCTCGGAGATAGATTGCTGCACTTGATTTCCCACGATCAGGACAATGATTGGAACAGCAATCGTGGCTAAGATTTGTGCCCACAATCTAAGCCTCTCTAAGCCAACATTTTCACTGTGCATAGTTAAACTCCAGTATCCCGCTTTTCTGATACGTCACCCAATTCAACTTAGCAAAATGTGAGAGTGACTCGATTGGATTCAGCTCACTCTATCCCTTGAGGATGAAAGCCATGACTAAGAGGCTCCAATCTAGCGAGCACTCTTTTTTTATCCGAATCCGGTACACGTACTACGCCTTATCAATCCTTAATCGAAATCACCTTAGCCTCACGCGGCAGTGATTCGATCGGGTTCAGCTCCTTCAGCTCTTTGTCTTCATTGCCAACGCCCAGCTCTTTGAACTTGCGGGCGGTGACGAAGAGGCGGCTTTCAACTCGAAAAAAGCTCGACATGGTGCCCCAATGAACGCAAAGCTTTATTCGTACGATTATTACGCGGTGGGCAGAGTGTTGGCCTTGCCCAACCGATAGCCTCTCCTAAGGAGCTCTGCCCCAAGTGGCTGTAACACCACTGCGCATCTTGGGTCGTAAGCCACAGCCTCTCAGCCGTATCACTTGGCACCATGCCCCAGATTAAAAAAAGAAGCAGCTCTTTGATATGTTTTTGGTCAGTGTGGCGTGGATGCTCCCAAAGCCATGTTGCTAAGCGGTCAGATCTTTGTCGGACTGTTTCTTTGTACCCTGAGGGCAGACCAAAGATCGAATTTTTAACTTGGCGGGCATGCATTTTGAAAGCATGGACTTCATACATCGTCTCTTTGAAGTCATCTAACGTCCATGACTCGAGCTTTTCTCTTGCAAACATTGCTTCCATTCTCGGAGCAGTCTCTCGTATGAACACATCCTCTCCATACGGCGCTTTTTCTAGCGAGGCCCACCATGATGCCGCTTCTCTTAGAGCCAGCGCCTTATTCTGTTTGTTTTTTTCGAACGATCTATTTACAAGCTCAACACTACCCGGCGTATCTAAATCTTCGTATTCTTTTCGAACTTTGTCGTAATAAAACGCATGTAGGAATTGGTCAAAGTGAACGGTAGGATTAGCATCCTCTGCTACCCATTTAGGACGAAGCCCAAGTTCATTGAACTCACGACCGAGTCCCCTTAGTAGCTCGAGGGTTTCATTCCACTCTGCTGTGAAGCGCGTATAAGCCGAAGCCTTTGCTGGCATTCCATATGCCCCAAGGCCTGTGTGGGCTGGAATTCCTTTTGTCGCCTCATCGAACTGAGAAACAAGCCTTTGCCTCGCTTTGTATGCCATCGACCGATGGACATCCAGAGCCCTCAGAGACTTAACAAGCTCACGAGTTACAGGAGATGAGTGCTCTTTTAGGTATGAAAACTGAGTCTCAAGATCGTACTGAATTGAAGTTCCTATGATTTCATCCTCATCATAGAAGACTCCGCACTCAACATTGGATGACCAAGCACTAGAAGTAAGATTTGCGGAACCAATATATGCACCAAACCCATGCCACCAGATAATTTTTGAATGGAAGTGGCCTTTAATAAGTCGAGGATTTACAGCAAGAGGACCAGCCCGAAGACACTCCTCAAGAAGCGAAATACTCACTGCGTTGTCTTCATCAAGTAAGCCGATGAAGTCGAGATATATCTTATTCTCTAAGCAGTGCTCAAAAAATGGCGAATTGTGAGTCGCATATGCAACTGCCGCTGTCACTCGAGCACAACGGCTCCCTGCCTCAGACATCAAGTCTTGCAACCAGATGTTATTGAGTGCCCCCATAACCATTCTCATTTTTTACTGCCTTAATCCTTAATCGAAATCACCTTAGCCTCACGCGGCAGTGATTCGATTGGGTTTAGCTCCTTCAGCTCTTTGTCTTCGTTGCCCACGCCCAGCTCCTTGAACTTGCGGGCGGTGACGAAGAGGCGGCTCTCTAGCGAGGTGACAGAGCGGTTGTAGGCTTTGACTGAGTTGTCGATGTGCTTGCCGACGTCGCCCCAGGCATCGGCCACTACACACAGTCGTTCGAATAGCTCTTTGCCCAGCGCGCTGATCTTCTGTGCGTTCTCGGCCAAGGCTTCTTGCTTCCAGCCATACGCCACGGCTTTGAGCACGGCGATGAGTGTGGTTGGGGTGGCGAGGATGACTTTTTGTTCGACGCCATATTCGATCAGGCTGGGGTCGGCCTCCAGCGCGGCGCTGTAGAAAGCTTCGCCCGGCAGGAAGAGAACAACGAATTCGGGCGATGGCTGAAACTGTTCCCAGTAGGCTTTTTGCCCCAGCATTTTGAGGTGGTCTTTCACCTGACGCGCATGCGTTTGCAGGTGGAGCTTGGCTTGGTCGGGGTCTTGTGTCTCTAGGGCTTCCAGATACGCGGCCAGCGGGGCCTTGGCATCGACCACCACGTTCTTGCCGCCGGGCAGGCGCACCACCATGTCGGGGCGCAGGCGGCCTTCGTCGGTGTTGGTGTTTTCTTGTTCAAAGAAGTCGCAGTGATCGACCATGCCTGCCATCTCGGCCACGCGCTTTAACTGCACTTCGCCCCAGCGGCCACGCGTTTGTGGCGCGCGCAGGGCTTTAACCAGATTGGCTGTCTCGCTGCGTAGGCCGCCTTGGGCTTCGGCCAGCGACTTCACTTGTTCGGTGAGCGTGGCGTAGGCTTCGACGCGCTGCTTTTCTACGCCCTGCACTTGCTGCTCGAACTTTTCTAGCGTGGTCTTGATGGGGGCAACGAGTTCGGTGATGGCTTGCTGGCGTTTGTCGAGATCTCCCTTAGCACCTTCGTTAAAGGTGGCGAGGGTTTGCTGGGCCAGATCGAGGAAAGATTTGTTATTGCTCTGCAGCGCCTCGGCCGAGAGGGCCTGAAAGCGCGTGATCATTTCTTGGCTCAGCTTTTCGGCAGCGGCAACCTTCTCGGCTGCGGCGGCTTTCTCAGCCTCCAGCCCAGCGTGCAGTTGCTCGGCGCGGTGGCGCAGATCGGCCAGCTGTTGATCCTGCGCGGAGAGCCGTTCGCGCAGCTCTTTTTGCTCGGCCTCGCGCATGCTGGCGCGCTCGGCCAGCGTGGCACGTTCGGCCAGCGTAGCGGCTTCGCCTTCCAGCCGGCCGCGCGCATAGGCATCCGCAAGGCGGCTGCGACCCAGCACCACCACAAGACCGGCACCGACAACAATGCCGGCGATGAGAGCAATCAGGAGTTCCATAGTGTGTTCCAGTGAGTGTGCCCTTCACGTAAACGAAGGGCTAACAGCAAATTCAAGCCGCCATGATGCCCGATCAAAGGCGCATAGGGTGAGCCTGCAGCTTTTGCAGATTTTGAGGCCAGTGCTGCGTAAGGGCTGAGTAAGGGCGGAGACGACCACCCTGCCCCGCTGAAATATGGCGCCCGTTTGGCCATTAAGTGCGACTATGGGGGCGAACACTTCTTTACGACTGCCAAGCCAGCCCCTGAGCTGCGGTTTGGCGGGGCAATTTGTAATGTTTTGAGGGTGGCTTACGTCTACTACACAGCGCCATCTGCCTTGCTTTATTGGCTGAACACCCCGTTGCCCCACCTACCGCTTGAGGTTGCTATGCGTCTGAGCATTCGCAAAAAAATCGCCATCGCCTTTTTGGCTGGGCTTGCCGTAACAATGGTGTCGGCCATGCTGACCCTGCGGAACGGGCAGCGCATTTTGTCTACGACTGAGCTAATGGCGCACGAGCGGCTGCCCGGCTTGATTGCGGTGTCCGCCCTGAACACGGCGCTGGAGCAGCGGCAGAACATTTTGTATGAACTGTATGCCAGCACCGACACGCAGGCATTGAAGACACGGCTTGCCAGCAACGACACGGTGATGGCAGACCAGCTGGCGGTGGTGGCGCTGATGCCGGAGTTTGCGCCGCTAAAGCCAGAGTGGGAGGCACAGTGGGCCAAGCTGGAGAAGGAACAGAAAAAGACCGTCGATACGCTAGGCGCGACTTCGGTGGATTGGGACAAGGCGCGCGATGAGCTGAATGCGTACCGCAAGGCGTCGGAGCAGTTACAGGCGCAGCTAAATACCTTTGTTGAGCAGCAAGCGCAGATGACGCTGGCACAGGCCAATGATTCGGCCGAGCTTACGCGCGGGCTGATGTTGAACGGTGGGATTGCGACGGGCATTTCTTTGCTGGTGATTGTTCTGGCGCTGGTGTATCTGGAAAAAACCGTGAGCCTGCCGCTGCGCACGATTAGCGAGCAGATTCAGGCGGTGGCGAATACACGCGACCTGACCACGCAGCTGCGCGTGGGCGGCGATGATGAAACCGGCGACATTGCTGGCGCGGTGAACCAGCTGCTGCGGGTGTTTAGAGATTCGGCCAATACGTTTGACCACACAGCCAAGCAGCTGAGCGCGGTGTCGCAAACGCTGGGGCAGCTGGTGGAAAACGCGCGCGGCAGCGCCAAGCGCCAGCTGGAAGAAGCGGCGTTGATTCAGAACGTGGTGCATGAGGTGGCAAGCCAGGTGGAGTCGATTGCCATGGAGGCGGCGGGCGGCACCAGCGCGGCCGAGCGTTCGCGCGTTGCGTCGGCGAATGGGCAAGAGATGGTGGAAGCCAGCCGCGTGGCGATTGGCGCGCTATCGACCGAGGTGTTGGCATCGGCAGCGCTGGTGGAAAAGCTGCAAGAAGATGCCGATCAGGTGGGCAAGGTGTTGGAGCGCATTCGCACCATTGCCGAGGCAACCAATATGCTGGCGCTGAATGCAGCGATTGAGGCAGCACGCGCAGGCGAGGCCGGGCGTGGCTTTGCGGTGGTGGCGGACGAGGTGCGCAAGCTAGCCACCACGGCGAACGAAGCAACGTCTGAGATTGATGGTGTGCTGGCGCATTTAACGGCGGTGGCGCATGAGGCGGCAAGCGTAATGCGGCGCGGCCGCGAAGGGGCGAATGAGAGCGTGCAACGCGCTGATGATTCGCACCGCTCACTGACCGAGGTGCTGGTAGCTGCGGAGGAAATTCGCAATACCAATCTGCGCATTGATCAGGCCACGCGCGACCACGAAGCGGCGATGCACAACATTGAAACGCGTGCGGATGGCATTACGGATATGGCCAGCAATGTGGCCGAGCTGGCCGAGGCGTTGACGCAAAATGCAAGCAACCTGAGCCAGAGCGCCAGCCAGTTGCAACAGCAGTTGAGCCTGCTGCGCTATTGAGGGTGATGCTGAGTTAAGGCATCACGTCGCGTTCGAACGCGGCGGGTTCGCCCACGCTGTCGATACGCTCTTGCAGATCGGCATCGAACTGCACGCTCCACTTGCCGGTGGAGGCTTGGTTGAGACGATAGACCGAGCCATTCGGCACCGGTAGGCCGAGCAAAAAGCGGCGGAAGCGCGCCATGCCCGGGCCATCTTCCGCGCGGTGGCCGAGCAGGCGCCACACGAGCAAACTAAACCACGTGCTGTGACCAAAGACGACGGTGTCGTTGGGTAGCTCGTGCATGCGGCTGTGGAACTCGGCCACGCGGGCGTTGAACTCAAGGAAGGTGTCGGCCTCGATGCCAATGCGCTTGTGCGGGTCGCTCTCGGCCCAATACGCTTCGGCCACGGGCGTGCGCTGTTCGCGTGTGTAGCCGGCGATGAGCTTGAGATCGATCATCGAGAACTCGTTAAGGCAGGCCCACACCTCGGGCTGCATGTTGAAGTGCTTGCAGAAAGGCTCGGCGCTTTGCTGCGCGCGCAGCAGGCCGGAGACAAGAATCTTGGAAGGGATAACGTTGAGCGCCTCGGCCAGTTCGTCGGCCTGATGCTGCCCTAGGGGAGTGAGCGGAACAACATCCCGCTCCATGGTGATGCCACCTGCGTTGGTAACGCTCTGTGCATGCCGTACGAAGAGGAGTTGTTTCATGGCTCAGATGCTATCAGTTTTTGTGTGGGGTGCAATTCCTGGCATCGGCCGCGGGGCTGGGCATCAACGGCGCACCCAATGGTCGGCGCCGTGCACGTTGGCGGGCATGGCTTCGCGCATGGTGTCGACAAACAAGCGCAGCCGCGCTGGGTAAACGCGGGCATAGGGATAGACGATGTAGATGGGCAGCGGCGCGGCCTGCCACTCGGGCAGCAGCTCGACGAGGCTACCGTTGTCGAAGTACGGGCGCAGCATCCACGCGGAGACAAGACACACGCCCATGCCCTCCACCGCGGCATTGGTCAGGGCATACAGACTGTCGGAGCTGAGGCGCGGCTGAATGGATATTTCGGCTTTGTCGCCGCTGGTGTGGGTGAGCACAACCGAGCGGCGGTAATAGGTGGGGATGGCCAGCCACGGCAGCGGGGCCAGATCAGCAGGCTGCGCAATGGGCGGGTGTTGGGCCAGTAGTGATGGCGCAGCGGCCAGCGCGCGCGGGACTTCGGCAATCTTGATGGCGACCAGCGTGGGGTCGGTCACGTCGCCTACGTGGATGGCGCAGTCGATGCCGCGCCCGATGAGATCGTCGACGCGGTCATGCAGCAGCCATTCGACAGTCACGGCGGGATGCCGGCGCATGAACTCGGCCAGCGGGCCGATGAGCTGTTGCTGGCCGAAGGCGTGCGGCACCAGCACGCGCAGCAAGCCGCGCGCATCGACACTGGCGCTGCGCAGATCTGACTCGAACGATTCCCAATTGCCCAGTAGTTCGCGCGCGCGCTCGTAGCAGCGCTCGCCATCTTCGGTGAGCTTCATGGTGTGGGTGGAACGCTGCAACAGACGCAAGCCGAGCGAGCGCTCCAGCAGTTGCAGGCGGCGGCTGACGGTGGGCTGAGTGGTGCCCAGCTGCACGGCCGCGGCAGAGAGGCTACCGGCCTGCACGATGCGCACAAAGGTTTGCAGCAGCTCGATACGATCGGACGCCGCAGGCATGGCGCTGGTGCTGAGCGTGCTTGCTGCGGTGTGCTTTTGCGCTTTCATACGCAAATCGTATATCAGTTCTGTGACTTGCGCCACTACCGTCGAATCAACGTCTTATGGATACTGAGACCGTAACATTAACGGACGTATCCATCATGACTACTATTCAAGAAACGAATAATACAGAACCACCCGCCTCGGCCAGCGGCATTCCTGCTGGCCTGATGCTCATGCTGGCCGCGAGCGCCGGCTTGGCCGTGGCAACCCTGTATTACATCCAGCCCATGTTGGGCGTGCTGGGCCACGATCTGGGCGCCAACGAAGGAAGCATTGGTTTGCTACCGATGGCAACCCAGCTGGGCTACGCGCTGGGCATTTTGTTGCTGGCGCCGCTAGGCGACCGCTACAACCGCAGCGACATTATTTTGATCAAGGCGGCGGTGCTGTGTCTGGCGCTGCTGGGTGCCAGCATGGCGCCGGGCTTGTGGACACTGCTGGGCGCGAGCTTGGTGATTGGCTTGGCCGCCACTTTGGCGCAAGACATTGTGCCGGCGGCCGCCACGCTGGCATCGCCAGCGCATCGCGGCAAGGCCGTGGGCACGGTGATGACCGGCCTGTTGCTGGGCATTTTGTTGTCGCGGGTGTTGTCGGGCTTTGTGGCGGAACACTTTGGCTGGCGCGCAATGTTCCTCGCCGCGGCACAGAGCATTGCATTGGTGGCAATTGCCGCACGCATCTATTTGCCGGCGTTTGCGCCGACGACCCAAGCGCCCTACCGCGCGCTGATGGCATCGTTGTGGGCACTGACGCGTGAGCATGCAGCCTTGCGCCGTGCCGCGCTGGCGCAGGGTTTATTGGCGGTGGGCTTTAGCGCCTTCTGGTGCACGCTGGCCATCATGCTGCATGGCGCCCCGTTTCATCTGGGCAGCACCGCCGCTGGGGCATTTGGTTTAGCCGGCGCAGCGGGTGCATTGGCCGCGCCCTTGGCCGGCCGCCTAGCTGACCGTCGCGGCCCAGCGCTGGTGACGCGCTTAGGTAGCGGGCTGGTGGCGGTGTCGTTCGCGGCGATGTTGTTCGGCCCGATGCTCTCGACCCAAGGCCAACTGTGGTTGCTCGCGGTGGGCGCGCTGGGGTTTGATCTGGGCGTGCAAGCAGCGCTGGTGGCACACCAGACGATTGTGTACTGCATCGACCCCGCTGCCCGCAGCCGCCTGAACGCGGTGCTGTTTGTAGGCATGTTCACCGGCATGGCCATCGGCGCCGGCCTCGGCAGCCTGCTGCTGGCGCACTGGAGTTGGCTTGGCGTACTCGGACTGGCCATGGCATCCGCCATCGCTGCATTGGCGGTGCGTTTGTGGCCGGAGTGATGAGCTAGTTTTGTGTAAGCGACAAGAAAAAGGCCTTGGCAATGCCAAGGCCTTTTTTGTTGTGGTGCCGTGCGTGAAGCGTTGATCAACCCTCGCGGAAACGCTTGATCTGGCGTGCGTCGCGCTTGGTGGGGCGGCCGCGAATATCGGCGCCGGGGGTGGGCGCGAGCTTGCGCATTTCGGAGGCTTGGACACGGGCGGTGAAGCTGGCTTCGGTTTCCTCGTACATGGTGCGCGCTTCGGGCGCGGGGCGGCGCAGTGCGTGCAGGGATTTGATGACGACAACCCAGCGTTGCTCGCCGCTGCGGATGTCGAGCTCGTCGCCGACTTTGACCTCGCGCGAGGGTTTGATGGGCTGGCCGTTGACGCGGACGTGGCCGCCATCAATCGACTGACAGGCGATGCTGCGGGTTTTGTAGAAGCGAGCCGCCCAGAGCCATTTGTCGATGCGCTGGCGGGAGGTGAGTTCGTTGGCGACGTTCATATCTTTTTATTTGTGCTTAATAACAAAGCTGCTCACGGGTTCGCGTTCGCTTTGCAAGCTGTTTTCTGGGGCGGCGGGATCGCCGTAACCGAGACCCATGCCGCAGACGATCATTTGACTGTCGGGAATACGTAGGGCTCTGGCAACGACAGCTGGATATTCCATCCACGAAGCCAAGGCGCAGCTTTCAATGCCACGTGCCCGAGCAGCAATCATGATGTTTTGTAGAAACATGCCGTAGTCGAGCCAGCTGCCTTGGGCGAGCTTACGGTCGATGGTAAAAATCAATCCTGTCGGCGCGCCAAAGAATTCGAAGTTACGGCGCTGCTGGACCTTCATCTTGCCTTTGTCGCCGCGCGTGATGCCGAGCAACGTGTACAAATCCCAGCCGACTTTACGGCGACGGGCGGCATACGGCTCGAAAAATTCTTGCGGATAGTAGTCGTACTCGGCGCGACGTTCTTCGGGCTGGTAGTCGTAGGCATAGCAGGCAGCTTCGACCAAGCGCTTGAGCGCAGCACCCTCAAGCAAATGCACCTGCCAAGGTTGCATATTGCCGCCAGACGGGGCACGCGAGGCAATTTCTAAAATACGCTCGGCTTCCCCTTGGGGCAGTGGGGTGGGCAGGAAAGCACGGACGGTGCGACGGCCGGTGATCACGCGATCGACAATCTCACGCGGTGACAGCGCTTCGTCTTCCCAGAAAAATTTCATTCAAGTCTTTCGGATTTAGCCGCTGCAACGGCGATCACGCATGATGCCGTTGCAGCGCTGAAGCGATTACAGGCCGCTCTTGAGCTGATCCAGAATGGCCGGGTTCTCAAGGGTGGAGACGTCCTGCGTGACTTCCTCACCCTTGGCGAGCGAGCGCAGCAGACGGCGCATGATCTTGCCGGAGCGCGTCTTGGGCAGGTTGTCGCCGAAACGGATGTCTTTGGGTTTGGCGATAGGGCCAATTTCCTTGGCGACCCAGTTGCGCAGATCGGTGGCGATCTGCACGGCTTCGTCGCCCTGCGGGCAAGGGCGCTTCAGCACGACAAACGCACAGATGGCTTCGCCCGTCAGATCGTCGGGCCTGCCTACCACTGCGGCTTCGGCCACGAGCGGGTTGGCTACGAGTGCGGATTCGACTTCCATGGTGCCGAGACGGTGGCCGGAGACATTCAGCACATCGTCAATGCGGCCCATGATGGTGAAGTAACCGGTCTTCGCATCACGCACCGCGCCGTCGCCGGCGAGGTAAAGCTTACCGCCGAGCTCGGCTGGGAAGTAGCTCTTTGCGAAGCGCTCGTGGTCGCCCCAGATGGTGCGAATCATCGATGGCCACGGCTTCTTGATGACCAGCAAACCACCCTGCCCCCACGGCAGTTCGTGTCCGGTTTCATCAACGACAGTGGCTTGGATGCCGGGGAAAGGCAGTGTGCAGGAGCCCGGCACCAACGGGGTAACGCCCGGCAGCGGCGTGATGACATGGCCGCCGGTTTCGGTCTGCCAGAAGGTATCGACGATGGGGCAACGGCTACCGCCGACGTTTTCGTAGTACCACATCCAGGCTTCGGGATTGATCGGCTCACCGACCGTACCAAGCAGGCGCAAGCTCGATAGATCAAAGCTCTTGGGGTGCACGCTGTCTGAGCTGCCCGAGGATTTGACCAGCGCGCGAATCGCGGTTGGCGCGGTGTAGAAGATAGAGACCTTGTGATCCTGAATCATCCGCCAGAAGCGGCCGAAGTCAGGATAGGACGGTACGCCTTCAAAAATCACCTGCGTGGCACCGTTGGACAGCGGGCCGTAGGCAACGTAGGTGTGACCGGTGATCCAGCCAATGTCGGCGGTACACCAGAAAATGTCGTCAGGCTTGAGGTCAAACGTCCAGCTGCAGGTGAGCATGGCTTGCAGCAGATAGCCGGCCGTACCGTGCTGTACGCCCTTGGGCTTGCCTGTCGAGCCGGAGGTGTAGAGCAGGAAGAGCGGATGCTCGGCTTCGACCCATTCGGGCTCACAGGTTGTGCTTTGCCCCTTGATAGCATCTTCCCACCAAATGTCGCGACCTTTGACCATCTTGCATTCGCCACCAGTGCGCTTGTAGACGATAACGGTCTTGACCTTGTGACCAGTGGCGAGCGCTAGGCCTTCATCGACAGCCGGCTTGAGCGGCAGGTTACGACCGCCGCGCTTCTGTTCATCGGCGGTGATCACAGCCACAGCGCCGGCGTCGAGGATGCGTTCCTCTAGCGATTTAGCGGAGAAGCCGCCGAACACCACCGAGTGCGTGGCGCCGATGCGCGCGCAGGCCTGCATGGCGACAACGCCTTCCACCGACATGGGCAGATAGATGATGACGCGGTCGCCCTTCTTGATGCCCTGCTTCTTGAGCGCATTGGCGAACTGGCAGGTCTTGGCCAGGAGCTCGTTGTAGGTGGTTCGGGTGACGGTGCCGTCGTCGGCTTCGAAGATCAGCGCGACTTTGTCGCCGTAACCGGCCGCGATCGGGCGGTCGAGGCAATTCCACGAGGCATTAAGCGTGCCGTCGGTGAACCACTGGTAGGTCGGCGCCTTGGACTCATCGAGGATCTTGGTGAACGGCTTCTTCCAGGCTACGTATTTGCGCGCCAGGCGTGCCCAATAGCCGGTGTAATCCTGCTCGGCTTCCTTGCACAGCGCCTCGTAGGCGGCCATGCCGGAAATGTTGGCGTTCTTGATCGTTTCTGCCGAGGGCGCGAACACGCGCGCTTCATGCATGACTGATTCAATATTGGCCATCGTGTATGTCTCCTCTTTTATTTATCTTTGGGCACAGATATGCCTCTATTTTAAAGCTAGCCGGAGGCTATCGCTCCAGAATTACTCCTACCTTACGCCAGCGTAAATTGCCTGTCCTAAGTCAACGAAAGGGACAGCTCAAGTTACAGCGTAAGGCGATGCTAAACTCAGGCCCTACCCCAATACGAATAATACGGAGACACCATGGCGACTATCCGTCAGGAAGACTTCATCCAGAGCATTGCAGATGCCTTCCAGTTCATCAGCTACTACCATCCGGTTGATTACATTAAGGCTTTGAGCGCCGCTTATGACCGCGAGGAAAGCCCGGCCGCCAAGGATGCAATTGCGCAGATCCTGATTAACTCGCGTATGTGTGCCGAGGGCAAGCGCCCAATCTGCCAGGACACGGGGATTGCGGTCATTTTCCTGAAGATTGGCATGAACCTGCGCTGGGACTCGACCCTGACCGTGCAGGAGATGTGCGACGAAGGCGTGCGCCGTGCTTACCTGCACCCGGACAACGTGCTGCGTGCCTCGGTGCTGCTCGACCCGGCAGGCACACGCAAGAACTCGAAGGACAACACGCCGGCCGTGGTGCATGTGGAAATGGTGGCTGGTGATGAGCTGGAAGTGATCTGTGCAGCCAAGGGCGGCGGCTCGGAAAACAAGGCCAAGATGGCGATGCTGAACCCGTCCGATTCGATTGTGGATTGGGTGCTCAAGACGGTGCCAGACATGGGCGCAGGCTGGTGTCCGCCGGGCATTCTGGGCATTGGCATTGGCGGCACGCCAGAAAAGGCGATGCTGATGGCCAAGGAAGCCATCATGGCGCCGGTCGACTTGCATGAGCTAAAAGAGAAGGCGGCCGAGTTTGCAAAAACGGGCGCCAAGCTGTCTCGCACGGAAGAAATGCGCCTTGAACTGCACGAGAAGGTGAATGCGCTGGGCATTGGCGCGCAAGGCCTGGGCGGCCTGACCACGGTGCTGGACGTGAAGATTTACGATTACCCGACGCATGCGGCCAGCCTGCCCGTGGCGATGATTCCGAACTGTGCGGCGACGCGCCATGTGCACTTCCATCTCGATGGCAGCGGCCCAGCCAAGCTGGAAGCCCCGAACCTGGACGATTGGCCGCGCCTGACGTACGACACGTCGAAAGGCCGCCGCGTGAATCTCGACACGCTGACCAAGGCCGAAGTGGCCTCGTGGAAGCCGGGCGAAGTGCTGCTGCTCAACGGCAAGCTGCTCACCGGCCGCGATGCCGCGCACAAGCGGATTCAAGACATGCTGGCCAAGGGCGAAACGCTGCCCGTGGATTTCAAGAACCGCGTGATTTACTACGTTGGCCCGGTTGATCCGGTGCGCGATGAAGTGGTTGGCCCAGCAGGCCCCACCACAGCAACGCGTATGGATAAGTTCACCGAGATGATGCTGGCGCAGACTGGCCTCATCGGCATGGTCGGCAAATCTGAGCGTGGCCCGATTGCGATTGAGTCGATCAAGAAGCACCAGTCGGCCTATCTCATGGCGGTGGGTGGTGCGGCCTATCTTGTGTCCAAGGCGATCAAGGGCTCCAAGGTCTTGGCCTTCCCGGAACTGGGCATGGAAGCAATCTACGAGTTTGAAGTCGCCGATATGCCAGTGACGGTGGCCGTCGATGCACAAGGCGTCTCCGTGCATGAGACGGGCCCGAAGGAATGGCGGGCCAAGATCGGGAAGATTCCGGTGGTGGTGGCTTAAGCACAATCGTAGCTGTTGGAGCTGTCAGGACTGACAGGTTTACAGCTCAATGACAGAGAGTCGGGCCAGATCAAAAAAGCTTCTGGCCCCCTCATAATTTCTGAGATGTAACCGCAAGCGCGTTGTCAGGCATGCTAGGTAGGATGGTCTCACTCCTGCCGTTTCCTCATTGAGGATTGAAGATGCTGCGCTTGCTGTACGCTCCCTTGTTGTCTGCCCTGCTTGCCATTGCTGCGACGTCGGCCTTTGCAGCATCGGGCGATGATGGCCTCGACTTGAAGTTGAACATCGACGGCGATGAGGTGCATCTGGATATCAGCTATGTGATCGATGCCAAGCCACGCGAAGTGTGGGCCGTACTGACTGATTTTGATCGGATGGCCGATTTCATCAGCAACCTCACTTCAAGTCAGATCATTGCGCGCAATAGCGGCATCATCACCGTTGAACAAAAGGGTAAGGCGGGTACAGGCCCGATCAGCTTTTCGATGGACTCTGTCCGCGAAATTCAGATGAAGCCGTATGAGTGGATCCGCTCGC
>CAZCLF010000003.1:0-146889 GCA_964499485.1 uncultured Rhodocyclaceae bacterium
ACGTCCTGCGTACGCTGCGCCATCTAGAAACCAGTGGCGAGCCGCATCAGCATGGGTCAAACCTTGAAGAAGTCGCACGCATTCTCGATAAACCGATTGAGGAAGTGCGCCATATTCTCTCGCTTAACGAACGCGCAGCCTCGCTGGATACCCCGTTGGATATTGATTCCGATCTCTCCGTCGGCGATGCAATTGCTGATGAGGATGCCGAAGATCCAGAGCTGCATCTAGAACACGCTGAAATGGAGTCGCGCGTGGCGACATGGGTGAGCCAGCTATCCGAGCGTCAGCGCAGCGTGGTGGAACGCCGCTACGGCCTCAACGGCCACGATGTCACCACACTGGAAGCCCTCGCCGATGAGCTCGGCCTCACCCGCGAACGCGTGCGCCAGATCCAACTCGAAGCCATCGCCCATCTGCGCAGACAGATGGCGAGAGATGGGGTGGGGAAGGACGCGCTGCTGTAGGCCGCGGCTTCTTCTACGAGTAAATGATGCGCAGCACTTCTCTACTGCTACTGGCGACTCTTGTATTCCTTACTGGCTGCACTAAAGAGCTGCGTGTTGAAAATGTTAGTTTCGGAGCGTTCGATGGCGTCGGCTCTGGCAGTATCACCTTCAAAGAAACCAAGCTTTTCTCTAAGGCAGAAGAGTCTGAATATGGGTGGACTTTTAGCATCCAAGAGCCCCCGCCGAGCCTGACTCTGAAAGAGGTTGTCTCTGGCCCGCATGGCGTTGTTTGGGATGCGCTGAGAAATACGCCGGGTATTGAGTGGTCTGACGATGGGCGAACCGTTGCCATCACTAAAGTCATCCAAAAACCTAGTTCCCGTCTCTCATTCCACAATTGGGCGACTACCGCTTCTGACCCAATTGGCACTTACCACGCCAAGCTTTATATCGAGGGAAAGTTGGTGGCTGAGACTGACTTTGTTGTCAGTCAGTGACCATCTAACCGTTCGGGCTGAGCTAGCCGTATCGCGTACAGCTTATTGCTTTAGCGCCTGCGCCAGATCATGCACCGCCATGGCGTAGAAGCTGGAGCGGTTGTAGCGGGTAATCACGTAGAAGTTCTGGTAGCCGAGCCAATACTCGGTGGCTTGGTCTGGTGTGACCAGGTCAATCAGCGCAGCAGCTTCTTGCGGCACATCGGGGCGGGTAAGTACGCCCACCATTTCACTCGGTAGTTTTTGCGGCTTGATGCCTTGCGCGATGAGCGGGGCAGCGGCTGCGTCGTCAACCTGCGCTTTCGCCACGATGGGGCCGCCGCGTACCCAGCCGTGAGCGGCGAGGAAGCTGGCGACACTGCCAATCGCATCAGCTGGCGTATCAAGATTCACTTTGTCGTCACCATCAAAATTCACCGCATAACGACGGATGCTGCCCGGCAGAAATTGCGGCAGACCGAGTGCGCCGGCAAAGGAGCCGCTATAGGCGCGCGGGTTGCGACCTTCCTCACGGGCGAGCAGCAGCAGTTCTTCAAGCTGGCCGCGGAACAGCGCAGCGCGGGGTGGGTAGTCGAAGGCGAGCGTGGTCAGCGCAGAGAAGGTTTCGAAATGCCCCATGTGCTTGCCGTAGATAGTTTCGACACCAATGATGGCAACGATGATTTCTTCCGGCACACCAAATTGCTCGCTGGCGCGTTTCACTGTGGCGGCATGCGTATGCCAGAAGGCGCGGCCAGCGGCGATACGCTTGGGCTCAACAAAGCGGCTGCGATAGGTTTTCCAGGAGCGCACCTTGGGGTCGGCCGGCGGCAGGATGAACTTGATGACGGCCGGCTTGAAGTCGGCTTCGTCGAACTGGCGGGTCAGCCAGCTTTCGGAGAGATCGTGCTTCTCCTTCATCTCGGCGATAAAGGTTTTGACATCGGCGCGCTCGCTGTAGCGAATGCCTTGCGCGTCGGCGCTTAAAGCACTGGTGCTGCACACGCTCGCGATGAGAGCGGGGATGAAAAAGCGAATGCGGAAGCGGTCAATAGTCATGGCTTGAAGCGGTCAATGTGCGCCTTGAATGCGGCGAGCTGTTCGGTGCTGGGGGAATGTGCGTAGCGTAACGCGACATAGCTGGCGGCGATGGCCCGAATTGCCTCGGCATGCTGCGGCAATTGTGCGGCAGCATGGTTGGCTAGGGTGTCCGGCCCCATCCAGCCGGGTAGATCAATCTGGCGTCGGGCCAGCCGCCGCAGGAAGATGTGCCACAGCCGCGTGGTTGCATCCGTGCGCACACGCTGGCGCAAGGCAAACAGCGTAAAGCCCAGCAGCAAGATGCCGCACAGCGATGCCAACCAGGCTGTCATCTGCTTCCAGTCGGGCTCGGGCATGCCTAGCTTGCTGAGCATGTCGCGCTGGCGCTGCGGGCCGAAGCCGAGCACGCTTTGGTTCCAAGCATTGGCAACTGCGTCGAGGCGATAGCGCACCTCGCGTAGCCACGCGTAGTTCTCGCGGGCAAGTAGCGGCAGCTCGGCTTCCTCGCCGGTGACCGCCGTACGTAGGCCGCCATCAATGCGGCGTGGCGCGCTGTCGGCCGTAGGGTCTACACGCACCCAGCCACGGCCTTGAATCCACGCTTCAACCCACACATGCGCATCGAACTGTCGCACGGTGAAATAGCCATCGACCGGATTAATTTCGCCCCCCTGATAGCCGCCGACTACGCGCGCCGGCACACCGGCGGCACGCAGCGCAAAGGTAAAGGCCGACGCAAAGTGTTCGCAGAAGCCGCGCTTATGTTCAAACAGGAACGCATCCACCGCGTTGTCGCGCATCAGCGGCGGGCTGAGCGTGTAGGCGAGGATGCGTTGCTGGAAGAAGGTCATGGCGGCTTGCAGAATCTCTGCATCGCTGCGGTATTGCTGGCGCCAGCCTTCGGCCACGGCGCGGGTGCGCGGATTCACGCCATCGGGCAAGCGTAGGGCTTCGCGTAGGCGGCGCGGGCTTTCTTCGGTATTTGGACGGAAGTCCGGATAGGACACCATTTCGTAACGCAGACGTGTACGCACCGGGGTGTTAGCGAGGATGAGCTGGTCGCTGCTGAAGCTGCTATCAGGTGGCAGCTGGCCCGGCGTTTCTAGCGCGAATAGCCAGCGCTGGTTGTGCGGTTCGAGCGTGATTTCGTAATCGATGCTCCGCCCTTCGGCGCTGTAGGGCAGATCGGTACGCTCTGGTGTGGGACGGTAGCGCCAGTTGATGCCGTCGTAATCATTCAGCGTCAGCGCACGCCAGTAGAGCTGTTGCGGGGGCGGTGGCGTGCCCTTGAAGCGCACCCGAAAGGCAATGACATCCGACTGCACCACTTGGCTGATGGAGCCGGGTGCCATGCTTTCCGAGAGGCCAGAGCTTGCGCCAAAGGCATCCTGCGGCAGCCCCCACAAGGGGCCTTGCACGCGGGGGAAGAGCACGAACAGCACGAGCATGAAGGGCAGCGCCTGTGCTAGCAGCAGCGCGCTGTGCTGCAGTTGCCTGCGCGGCGTGGGCAAGGGCCCAGCTTGCAGGCTGAGCAGGGCGGCGATGACCACAATCAAGGCAGCGCCGGCCATCAATGCGGCGGCGATGCTTTGATTGAAGAAGAAGCCTGACAGGAGAAGGAAGCAGGCGAGCAGGATGACCGTGATGCCGTCGCGTACGCTGCGAAGTTCGAGCAGCTTGAGGGCCATGAAAATCACCAGCAATGCCAGCCCCGGGTTACGCCCGAACAGGCCGCGGTACTGAATGGCAACAGCAACGCAGGCGGCTACGACGAAGATGAAGAGCAGCCAGCGTGGCGGCAAGCGCCCAGCCCGCCAGATTAGCCATGCCCGCCAAGCCATGCCGGTTGCGGCGGTGAGCGAGAGCCACAGTGGAATGTGTTCGACCAGCGGTAGCAGGGCAGCGCTGGCCGCAGCGAAGAGCCACCAGCTTTGCGCCAGCGTGAGTGCCGGTGCTTGCACGGCTGGCTTGCGCCGCCAGCGATTGCGCAGCGTTTCAAATATGCGCTTAAACATAGAGCGCTAAGGCCTGTAAGCAGGCATGCAGATGGTCGCTCCCCGTGGCGGGGCCAATGCGGGTGCCGCCGAGGCGCAGGCCATAGGGCTGCCGCACGGCATGTGCATCGATGACCCAACGGGTCAGGATGGCGAGCTTGTCTTCAAGGGTGCTGCCGGGTGTGTGGGTTAGGTCAAACCACAGTGCTTCGCCTTGTTCGGCAGCGAACTGTTTGGACAGCAGACCATCTTCGAGGCGTGCCGAGGCTTTCCAGGCCACATGCTGGAGTAGGTCGGTTTGGCGATGCGGACGCAGGCCAAAGAAATCATCGGGGTCGCCGCTTTGCTGTGAGCGGCCTTCCCCACCGGGGCTGACCCAAGGCGGCGCAGTTGGGGCAGGCGCCGGGTAAACCAAGCAGCGTTCGTCGAAGCGCGCATAGCTCCAGGCACGCACCAGCCCTAGCGGCCACGTTGTGCTGATAGTCAGGCGTGGCATGGGCTGCCATCCGCGCCTAGCCGCTGCTAAGGGAGTCAAGCGTGTGCTGTCACTCGCACTCGCGTCGATGGCAGAGCCGCCGGCAAGTTGGAGGCGCAGGGCCGGACGTGGGCGCTCAGCCTCAAGCTGCACCGCGAAATGCACGGTCTCACCCGCATGGCCCGGCGCATGCCGCCCCGGCCGCAGTTGCAGGCCGGCGAGGTTGCGGAAGGTTTGTACGATGGCCACCACGCCCAAGCCCGCGAGCAAAAAGGTCAAGCCATAGCCTAGGCTGAGGTTGTAGTTGATGCTGCCGACCAGCATGAGCAACAGTGTGGAGGCGTAAAGCATGCCGGCCGTGGTGGGCAGCACGTAGATGCGTCGCTGCGTGAGCAGCAAGGGTGGGGTGTCGGCGTGCCGCGGCCAGAGTAGCTGGCGCAGGCGTTGCAGCAGGGCCTTCACGGCAGAGGCACGGCCTCGATGAGGTGCTTGCCCAGCGCGTCACCGCGCAGACCGCCTAGCTCGCCACCTGCATGCAGACGGTGGGCCACGATGCCGGGCAGGACGGCTTGCACATCCTCCGGCAATACGTGGGGGCGCCCCTCGAGCAAGGCCCAGGCACGGGCAGCCGCGAGCAGGCCCAGCGTTGCGCGGGGTGACAGGCCATTACTAAAGTGGCTGCTATGGCGTGTGTACTCAGCCAGTGCTTGCACATATTCAATAAGCGCAGGCGAGGCATGAATGGCGCTGGTGGCGTCCTGCAATTGCTGCAGCTGATTGGCTTGCAGCAAGGGCGGTAGGCCAGCCAGCAGGGTGCGGCGATCAACACCAGCGAGCAGCGCCCGCTCAGCGGCTTTGTCCGGGTAGCCAAGCTCAATGCGCATCAGGAAGCGATCGAGCTGCGATTCGGGCAGTGGAAAGGTGCCGATCTGGTGGGAAGGGTTTTGCGTGGCAATGACGAAAAATGGCTGCGGCAGGGCGCGGGTGATGCCTTCGCTGGTGACTTGGCGCTCTTCCATGGCTTCGAGCAGGGCGCTCTGTGCCTTGGGCGTGGCGCGATTGACTTCATCAGCGAGGATGAGCTGGGCGAAGATCGGGCCGGGGTGGAACTGAAAGGTGCCACTGGTGCGCTCGAACACCGACACCCCAATGATGTCGGCCGGCAGCATGTCGCTGGTGAACTGGATGCGCTGGAATTCAAGGCCCAGCAGCCGTGCCAGCACATGTGCCAGCGTGGTTTTGCCGACGCCGGGCAGGTCCTCGATGAGCAAGTGACCGCGAGCTAGCAGGCAGGCCAGCGCCAGTTTGAGTTGCGCGTCTTTGCCAAGAATGATGTCGCCAGCAGCAGCGAGAACTTTGCGGGTGGTGGCGTGGTGGGTGGGCAGGTCGGTGACGGTGCTCATAATGGACGGGGTAGCCTTAAATGACGATGCCAGCGGCTGGCGGGGTAAGACTGATAGACAGGTGCGAAAACACTTCAGTTTCGGCGATAATGGCAACTTTGCCACAGTTGCCTGCAATATATTGCCTCGCTTGCCATGACCGCTGCTTTCACCACCGCGTACATCTCGCATCCTGATTGCTGGAAGCATGATCCGGGCTCTTATCATCCAGAGCGTCCGGGCCGCATGGATGCGATCAACGATCGTTTCATTGCCTCCGGTTTGTTCGACCACCTAGATCAGTACGAGGCTCCTCTGGCCAAGGACGAAGATCTGGCGCGTGTGCATCCAGACGACTATATCCATTCGATTCACGCCGCAGCGCCGACGCAGGGGACGACCTACCTTGATCCGGATACTGCTATGAGCCCCGGTTCGCTCAAGGCCATTCTGCGCGCTGCTGGCTCGGGCATTCTGGCGACCGATCTGGTGATGGAAGGCAAGGTCAGAAACGCATTCTGTTCTGTGCGCCCCTGTGGCCACCATGCCGAGAGCGACCGCGCGATGGGCTTTTGCTTCTTCAACAACATTGCCGTAGCTGCTGCCTACGCGGTTGAGCATTGGGGGCTGGAGCGTGTGGCTGTCATCGACTTCGATGTGCACCATGGCAATGGCACGGAAGAAATGCTGTCGAACAAGCCTGAATACCTGATGTGCAGCATCTTCCAGCACCCCTTTTATCCGGGCTCCGGCACGCATAATCCTGCTTCAAACATGGTTAATGTGCCCCTGCCACGCGGCTCACGCGGCGATGCCCTGAAGAAGGCTGCATTGGAAGAATGGCTGCCGGCGCTGCGCAAGTTCCAGCCACAAATGATCTTTATTTCCGCAGGCTTTGATGCTCATGTGGAAGACGACATGGCCGGTCTGGCCTTTGTTGAGGCCGACTACGCGTGGGTGACCAAGCTGCTCAAGGATCTTGCAGACGAAATCTGCGATGGTCGTATTGTGTCCATCCTCGAAGGTGGCTATAGCCTCTCGGCACTGGGACGCAGCGCCGAAGCCCATGTACGCGTACTGGCCGGGCTCTGATACACAAACATTTACACAGCGACTGAGACAGTACATAGCGCTGCCCTACGTTCTTCATTTATTCTTGCAAGCTTCTTGACCGAGACAGAAACATCATGATCACAGGTTCCCTCCCCGCCATTCCCACCCCCATGCTGGACGACGGCAGTCTGGATATTCCGGCGCTGAAGCGCATGCTCGACTGGCACGTGGCCGAGGGGACTGATGGCATCGTTGTCGTCGGCACCACCGGCGAGTCGCCAACGGTGGATTTCGACGAACATTGCCTGCTGATCAAGACCACCGTCGATCACATCGCTGGCCGCATTCCTGTTATCGCTGGGACGGGTGCTAACTCGACGCCTGAGGCCATCAAGCTGGCTAAGTATGCGAAGGAAGCCGGTGCCGATGCGCACTTGTCTGTGGTCCCTTATTACAACAAGCCTGCGCAAGAAGGCCTGTACCAACACTTCAAGGCGATTGCCGAGGCAGTTGAACTGCCGCTGATTCTGTACAACGTGCCCGGCCGTACTGTTGCTGATCTCTCCAACGACACGACCCTGCGCCTAGCCCAACTACCGAATATCGTCGGCATCAAGGATGCGACTGGTAACCTGGAACGTGCGGCTGATCTGATCAAGCGTGCGCCCAAGGGATTTGCGTTGTACAGCGGTGACGATGCAACGGGCGTGGCCGCCGTGCTGCTGGGTTACCACGGTTGTATTTCGGTAACAGCCACTGTGGCACCTAAGTTGATGCATGACATGGTGTTTGCTGCGCGTGCAGGCGACCTCGTCAAGGCGCGTGACATTCACTTCAAGCTGCTCGGTCTGCACAAGAATCTGTTCCTTGAGGCCAACCCAATCCCCGCAAAGTGGGCAGTACAGCAAATGGGCCTTATCGGCGGCGGCATTCGCCTGCCACTGACGACGCTTTCCTCCGAATATCACGAACGCGTTCGCGTTGCTATGCGCGAAGCCGGCATCCAGATCTGATCATGAAGCTTTCCCGTCACATTCCACGTTGTCTGCTGTGCTCTGTTTCCATCGCCGTCCTTGCTGGTTGTGGTGGCATGAGCATCCTGCCCGAGTCTAAGAAGATCGAGTACAAGTCTGAAGGCAAGAAACTGCGGCCGTTGGAAGTCCCGCCTGACCTCACCGCACCGGGGCGTGACGAGCGTTATTCCGTACCGGATGTGGCCCGTGGCCCAACCACTTTCTCTGCCTATAGCGGTGATCGTAAAACCGCTGTGACCAGCGGCAATAGCGATGTGCTGCCGCAAGTGGGCGAGCTGCGTATTGATCGCTCCGGCAATCAGCGTTGGCTGGTGGTGCCAGGCGTGTCGCCGGACAAGGTGTGGAGTACGGTTAAGGAGTTCTGGCAGGAGACCGGCATGCTGGTCAATATCGAACTCCCAGAAGCTGGCATCATGGAGACCGATTGGGCTGAAAACCGCGCCAAGCTACCGCAGGATGCGATCCGTAATCTGCTCGGCAAGGCCCTCGACTCGCTGTACTCGACGGCTGAGCGCGACAAGTACCGCACCCGTTTGGAAAAGTCTGGCGATTCGACCGAAATCTATATCAGCCATCGCGGCATGTACGAAGTCTATGTGACTGAAGGCAAGTCCGAGACCCGTTGGCAGCCCCGCGAACCTGATCCTGAGCTCGAGGCTGAAATGCTGCGTCGCCTGATGGTGCGACTCGGCGCCGAGGAGAGCAAGGCCAAGTCTATGCTTGCCGCAGCACCGAAGGAAGAGCGTGCCAAGCTGAATCGTAGCGGCCCTGGCGGCGGCACCCTGGAAGTGATCGAGTCATTCGATCGCGCTTGGCGTCGTATTGGTCTGGCACTTGATCGCGTTGGCTTCACCGTGGAAGACCGTGATCGCTCGCAGGGTATTTACTACGTCCGCTATGTTGATCCTGATGCAGATTCGAAGAGCAAGAAGGACGATGAGGGTTTGCTGTCTAAGTTTGCGTTCTGGAAGAGCAGCAGCGACAAGGGGCTGACCAAAAACACCCAATACCGTATCTTCATCAAGGGTAGTGGCGACAGCAGCACGGTTCAGGTGCTGACCCGCGAAGGTGGCGTTGATGCGGGTGACGGTTCGCGCAAGATTCTGGGCCTGCTCTACGAACAACTGAAGTAAGCGTGTTCCGTTTTGCTTCGCTCGGCAGCGGCAGCAAGGGCAATGCCCTGCTGGTCGAGGCCGGCGATACCCGCATTCTCCTGGACTGCGGCTTCGGTCCGCGCAATCTGGCTCAGCGCTGTGCGCGCCTCGGTATCGAGGCGGTCACGCTCGACGCCATTATCATCACCCACGAACACAGCGACCATATTGGCGGTGCATTCCCCTGCGCACGCCAGTACGGCGCTGCGCTGTACATGACGCGGGGCACGCACGCTGCCGTACGTGACAAGGCGGCCCACGCAACCGCCAGGGCCTCCTCGCTGGATATCCAACTGATTGATAGTCACAGCGCCTTCAGCATCGGCGACCTATCGGTGCAGCCTTTCCCCGTACCGCATGATGCCCGCGAGCCTGTGCAGTTCGTCTTTTCTGATGGTGCGCGCCGTTTGGGTGTGCTCACGGATTTAGGGTTTTCCACCCCGCACGTGGTTGAGCAATTGTCTGGCTGTGATGCCCTGGTACTGGAGTGCAACCACGATGCCGAGATGCTCATGAATGGAGACTATCCCCCCTCGCTGAAGGAGCGGATTGGTGGGCGTCTCGGGCATCTGGATAACGCTTCAGCCGCAGCGTTGCTGGCACAGCTCGATCGCTCACGATTACAGCATGTGATTGCCGCGCATCTGAGTGAGCAGAACAATTCACCTGCATTGGCACAGCAGGCCTTGGCGGCGGTGATGGGGTGTGACCCCGATTGGATCGGCGTAGCGGATCAGGTGTCAGGCTTTGGCTGGCGATACTTCTGAATTGCCGGCCAAAGGTGGACGAAGAAATTTAGGCAATAAAAAAGCCAGCCCTGAGGCTGGCTTTTTAGCAATCAGAGACTGATTACTTAGCAGCGGCCGGAGCAGCAGCAGGAGCTTCAGCAGCTGGAGCAGCGGCAGGAGCAGCAGCATCAGCAGCTGGGGCAGCAGCAGGAGCTTCAGCAGCAGGAGCTGGAGCTGGAGCAGCGGCAGGAGCTTCAGCCGGCGCAGGAGCAGCTTCTTCCTTCTTTGCACAACCGGTGATAGCGATGGCCAGCAGAGCGGCAACGAGGAGCGACTTGTTCATTTGAAAATCCCTTTATCGATAAAGAAGCAAAAAGACCCAAAATTTTGTGTTGGGCGACCAGTTTGGACGCTGATCAGCGAAGAATTGTAGCACAGCAATGGTGCGCCCCTTAAAGTGACAAGTGTCACGAAATGTAGCCGTATATCGAGTTATTACCCACTTTTTCGGGGTTTCTCGCCGCTCAGACGTGCAGAAAACCATCGCAATACCACGCGTGCAGCAAATCCCACCCATCCTCGGTGAGAACGCTGCCTGTTGGTAGCATATGGCGATCGGCCAGTGCCCTCAAGATAGGTCTGTCTGCGGATTCCGCTTCACACTCTTCACCGTTGATATAGAAGACTGTGCCTGCAAAGAGCAGTTGGGTTTTTGGGTCAAGCTTGAGCCCCCGCTTTTTGGCTTGTGCGACAAATCGCACATAAGACAAGGGATTTTCCGGCGGCTCGAAATAGACGTGTGGCTTGGGTTCGGTCAGGTAGGTGCCGAGAAAGTCGCGAATCACACCTCGGTTCCATTTGATCTCAGCGAGCATGTCTGCAACCTGATCGATCATGGCATTACCGATTTCAGCAGGGTGCTTCTGAAGCGTCAGGTCGGGGTCGGCATAGCGACCTTGCAGCACCGTGCGTTCCTGCAAGTAGGAGAGAAAACCTTCCATCAGCTCTTGTGCGGGTGGCGCCCGGAAGCCGATAGACCACGTCATGCAATCGCCGACGGCGATGCCATCATGGGCATATTGCGGTGGTAGGTAGAGCATATCGCCGGGCTCTAGGACCCAGTCTTGCTCCGACTTGAAGTTGCTGAGTATCTTCAGTGGCACATCGTCACGCAGGCGTTGATCGCGCTGCCCGCTAATGTGCCAGTGGCGTTTACCCATGCCTTGCAGCAGAAATACGTCGTAATTGTCAAAGTGGGGGCCGACGCCTGCGCCATCTACGGCAAAGCTCACCATCAAGTCATCGAGGCGGGCATGCGGGATGAAGTCAAACTCGCGGAGCAGAGCATCGCCTTGCGGCAGAGTCAGATTCACGCCCTGCACCAGCACCGTCCACAAGTCTTTGCGGCGCTTGAAGTCCTTGGCCGCAAAAGGGCCGCGCCGGACTTCCCAGTCACCGCCATCATTGGCGATCAGGCGGGCTTCGGCCTCGTCGCTGCAGGCCATGGCCAAGGTGCTGTCACGGTTCAGCCAGTCGCCAAAGCCGGGGATAGCGCCACGAATCAATAAGGGCTTCTTTTGCCAGTAGTCGCGCAGGAATTCTTTGGCGGTCATGCCGCCGAGTAGGGTAGGGATCATGGTCGCATTATAATGCTGGCCTTTTATCGACCCCCTTGCGCCATGTCAGACCTTGCACAAAATCCCACCGCGCTGATCGAATCCCTCGACCATGACGGTCAGGGTGTTGCCCATGCCGATGGCAAAGTGCTCTTTATCGAGGGCGCCTTGCCCGGTGAGCGGGTTGAATACAGCAGTTATCGTCGCAAGGCCAGTTTTGAAAAGGCACAGACAATCCGCGTCCTCAAGGCCTCAAGCCTGCGCGTCACGCCGCGCTGCCCGCATTACGGTGTGTGTGGTGGGTGCAGCATGCAACATCTTGATTCGGCCGCGCAGACCGCCATCAAGCAACGCGTGCTGGAAGACGCTTTCTGGCATCTTGGCCGCCTGCGTCCTGAGGTGATCTATCCGCCAATCACGGGGCCTGCGTGGGGCTATCGCTATCGCGCGCGTTTGTCAGTCAGGCTGGTACAGAAAAAGGGTGGCGTACTGGTCGGCTTTCACGAAAAGCGCAGTAGCTATGTGGTGGATATGCGCCAGTGCGAAGTGCTACCGCCGCATGTGTCAGCGCTGATTCCACGGCTGCGCGACATGATCACGGCGATGTCCATTCCGGATCGACTGCCGCAGATCGAGGTTTCGCTGGGTGACGCGCAAACCGCATTGGTGTTCCGCCATCTTGAGGATTTGACCGAGGCTGACGAAGCGCTGCTGCGGGCTTTTGCCGATACCCATAAGGTCAGCATTTATCTCCAGCCCAAGGGCCCGGAAACGGTCTACCTCTTTTATCCTCAGGATGCGGGCCCGCTGTATTACAGCCTGCCTGAGTTTGGCGTGACGCTGCAGTTTCGGCCGATTGACTTCACGCAGGTGAATCACGGCATCAACCGGATGTTGCTGCGCCGTGCGCTGTATTTGCTTGATCCGCAACCGGGCGAGCGCATTGCCGACATGTTCTGCGGGCTGGGTAACTTCACCCTGCCGATTGCACGCAGTGGCGCCACGGTGGTGGGTATTGAGGGGGCTAAATCGCTGGTTGAGCGCGCGTTGGAAAACGCCACATTGAATGGCCTCGCCGACCGCACCGAGTTTGCCGTGTCCAACTTATTCGATGCCACGGAGGAAAGCATCGCTGCACTTGGGCACTTTGATCGGATGCTGATTGATCCGCCGCGCGAAGGCGCCGATGAGTTGGTCAAAGCACTGGGGCCGAATGCGCCGAAGCGGATTGTTTATGTGTCCTGCAACCCCGCAACCTTAGCCCGTGATGCCGCTATCCTCGTGCATGAAAAGGGCTATGTGCTAAAGGGCGCAGGGATCGCCAATATGTTCCCGCAGACCTCGCATGTTGAATCCATTGCATTATTTGAGCGCCCCTGATGTGGTTACAGGGACACGCTGCACAATAAAAAACGGAGGCCTAGGCCTCCGTTTTTGTTAGGCGAAAGGTGTGACTTAGTCGCGGTCGCCACCAAATGCCATCAGCAGATGCAGCAGGCTGGTGAACAGGTTGTAGATGTTGATATATACCGCCAGCGTGGCCGATACATAGCTGGTTTCGCCACCATGCACGATACGGTTGATGTCGAACAGGATGAAGCCTGAGGCTATCAATACCATCGCTGACGAAATTGCCAATGATAGGGCGGGGACCTGCATGAAGGCGTTAGCGACCACGGCCAACAAGACAATGACCAGACCCACGGTCAAGAACTTGCCCATGTTGCTGAAGTCACGCTTGGTAGTTGCTGCGATACCAGCCAGGGTGAAGAAGATGGCACCCGTGCCGCCAGCAGCGATGGCAATCAGCTGACCGCCGTTACGCATCTGCAATGCGACGGAGAGCAAAGGGCCGAGCATCGCGCCCATGAAGAAGGTAAATAGCAGCAGCAGACTCACGCCGAGGCCATTATTACGATTCTTCTGAATTGCATACATCAAGCCAAATGAAATCCCGATGAAGAGCACCAGCATCATGATCGGGCCGAGTGCACGCAGCATCGGCACCATGAACTGGACGCTCAGGGCTGCACCGATGGCGGTCGGAATCATCGATAGGCCGAGCAGCGCGTAGGTGTTGCGCAGTACCCGGTGAGGTTCGGCTACGCCAGTCATGGCGATCGTACCGAAATGGTGGGTATTGGTTTCCATAGCGAAGCAGTCTCCGTAGTTTTATAGGAATTACATGTGTAAGACTAAACAAAGGCCAAAAAAGTTTCAACCTTCAAGGTGCTTGAGAATACAGGCAAATCCAGCGCTATATCCAGCTCGATTGTCATGCATAAACACAGCAGTGAGATGGGGCCTCGGGCCTGAAAATCAAGCCCATGCCTGACCGCACCCCGTACAATCCGCATTAAACAAAGGGGGCGTGCATGCAAGTGAGCGGCAAGTGTAGTCCATGGCAGGTCAAATTGGCTGGTACAAGCCTGTTTGCCTGTTGTTTATTGCCATTTCTGGTGCCGCTACACACTCAGCCAATTCCCAGCTTTTATGCCGAGTGGTTGTCGCTGGCGTTTGGCCTTGCAGGTTTGCCCATCTTAATTGGACGTTCAGGATTGAACGTGCCGCGGATCGCGCTATTACCGTTGCTGCTGATCGTACTGCTGCTGTTCCAGTACCCACGGCTTGAGGAGGGGCTGCACACCCTGAGTTTGACAGCTGGACTGTATTTGCTCTGGGCATTCCTGCTCATGTTGATTGCCACTGCCTTAGTTGAGCAGTTGGGGATGGCTTGCGTTGCCACATGGCTGGCGCGTGCGATCCTGATCGCGGCACTGGTGAATGCGTGCAGTGTGATCCTCTTCCATACCGGTGTGCGTGGAGGGTTGGACTGGCTGTTCTTCCGGCCTGATCTGCGTGCCAATCTGGCACAGACCAATCAATTGGCAGATTTCCTCTGGTTGGGGATCGTGAGCCTCCTCTATTGCTGGCAGCGTAGTGAGACCCGAGGGTGGCTATGGGCGATGTTGTTACCCGTATTGCTCGTCGCCTCTGCCCTGACAGGCAGTCGATCGCCGATGTTGTATTCGATAGGTTTGGTAGTTCTGGCGTGGCTGCTTGGGAATGGGCGCTTGAAAGCTGCGGCAGTATTCACTGCCGTGATTTATTTCGCGCTCGTATGGGTAGTGCATCTTGTGTTGGCGGCACCGCTGGCAGGGGGTGACAGTGTGTCGCGCATGATGGCCAGCGCCAGTTTTTCCAGCGGCGGCAATATCCGCCTCGGCCTGATTGCCATGGCCACCCAAATTTTCCTGGTGAATCCACTATTAGGAGCAGGTTGGGGCAGCTTTGCATGGGCGTCTTATCAGCGTGTTGGGCCAGAGCTTGGCTGGCAAGGCACCGCAGAACATGCGCATCAGCTGTTGTTCCATCTGGCGGCAGAGATGGGTGTGGTGGCGCCCATACTTGTACTGGTTCTGCTGGGCTTATGGGCTTGGCCGCAATGGCAGGCGCGAATATCTTTACGTCTGCAGCCAGAGGCATGGTGGGCTGTGGCTGCGGCAAGCGTTGTGCTCCTGCACGCACAGCTGGAATACCCGCTCTGGTATGCGCATTTTCTTGGCGTGGCAGCCATTCTTTTGGTTTGTGCTGAGCGCAAAACCTATCAGCTGCAAGCGCTGCGAATATCAGGGGTGATGGTGGTGTGTGTGCTCGCCACTGGGCTGTATTTATTAGTGAGCAGTGGCCGTGATTACGTCCGTTTAGAACATTGGCTGTATAGCGACATGCAGCGGCGTGGTCGCGAGATTCCCGCCGGTCATTATCAGTTGTTGGTGGATCTCCATCGCGGTTCCTTGATGCAACCCCAGGCGAGCCGCATGCTGGCAGCGGTGATGCCGCCAACGGCGGATCAGTTGGTGGGTAAGCGTGACGTTTGTCGGATGGCTTTGCTGAGCGAGCCGCAGACGCCCTCAGTCTTTACCTGTGCTTTGCTTGATCAGTTGGCCGGCGACCCTCGCGCGAAGCAAGCATGGCAGCAGGCCTTACTTGTATTTGAGTCTGATGCCCCTGCCTATGTGGAGCGACTAGAAACCACACTGACAGCATCTGAGCTTGAAGCCCTCCGACCCATGCTGGAACACATCAAACCAGCGTCTCCGTAAGCGGATACAGATTTAGGGTTGGCGAAGGCGGCGCTCAATGCTCTGCTGGAGTTCGGCAGGCAAGTTGCCAGCCTCACGCGCTTTCTCGAATGCTTGACGCGCCTCAGCATCTCGACGGTCAGCATCCAAAGCGCGTCCCAAGCCATACCACCAGCGGCCTTCATTAGGCCGCAGAGCCAGTGCAGTGCGGTAGCAGTTGGCAGCATCCGAATTCCTGCCCGCGCGCTGTAAAAGGAGCGCATGCAGGATTTGGTAGTCGGTATTCTGTCGGCCAGCAGCGGCGTATTGATTCAAGGTGTCGAGCGCTTCATCGGTCTCGCCTTGTTCGTACATGATGCGCGCAGCCAACATGGCCCAGTCGCTACGGTGCGGCAATAAGCCCACGCCATCCAGCGCTAGCGTCTCTGCGTTTTGCCATTGCTTTTGTTCAACCAGTTGAGAGAGCAGCGTCTGGCGGGCCGCGATATGGGCAGGGTTGAGCTTGAGTGCTGAGCGCAACAAATCGCCAGCCTCACCCGCCGCCCCGCGCTGTAGCGCGGCCACTGCACGCTGGTACTCCGCTTCGGCCTGCTCGGTAGTACTTCCCGCTTGCGTTGGTTGCTTGGATATTTGCGCAGCTGTTGTGTTGCGCGGCTTCGCGTTCGTCGACGGCAAAGTGGCTTGGGGCGCAGCATCTACAGGCACTGCCGCCACTACTTTGGGCATGATCGGCGCAGCGGCCGTTGCTGCATCAACAGGAGCACTGGCAGATTTAGGCGCTGGCGGATTGCTGATGCTGGTCTCGAGACGCAAATGCGTTGCGGCTTGAGTTTCAGAGGCTGGCGCTGTGGCACCGGCTGCAGGTTCGGTGTGGTTCAGCGCCTGTTCTATCGGTGGAACCGGAGTTGGCGCATCTTCGGTTGCTGTAAGCACAGGCGTTTCTGGAACAGCAGCAGTGGGTTTTGCTTGCACCGGCGCATGCTTGGGCTCAACGGGTTGCAGCAAACGCCAAGCGAGGCCACCGGCCAGCACTAACATGGAGAGGGCCAACAAAGCCGGGTGAACACGACGTTCACGTTGATTAGGTAGGGCGCGGACGTTATTGGCTAAGCCACTGCGTTCGCTATCGGCGGCATTACGCGCATCGAGGTCGCGCAGCATATCGTTGATCAGGCTCATGATTGTTCTCTAGTGATCAAGCGAATTGCCACCACCAGCGGCCCTGACGCACTCCTTGTGTGTCTGCCGCTGCTCGTCGTACCAAGCTAGCGTCAATACGCTGTTGCCCGGCGCCAAAGGCAGCCAGCAAGGCTTTGTGTGCAAGGATGTTGATCAGCCGCGGAGTACCACCCGAGTGACGGTAGATCAGACGTGTCGCTGAGGGCGTGAAAATGGAGGCTCCACGGTAGCCAGCAATCTGCATTCGATGGTCGAGATAGGCCTGAACGTCCGATTTCGGCAATGGCGCGATGACGTGGTGAAAGGTAATGCGTTGCAGCAATTGACGCGCCGATTGTGCTGCCAACTTTTCATCTAGCTCGGGCTGCCCGAACATAAAAATCTGTAGCAACTTGCGCTTCTCGGTTTCTAGGTTTGAGAGCAGACGCAGGCTTTCCAGGGTCAGTGGCGGCATGGTTTGCGCCTCATCGATACAGACTAGCGCTCGTTTGCCCTCTGAGGCCAGTTCAAGCAGGCGACGGTTGATGCTCTTGATCAAAAATGCAGCATCGTTGCCCGGTGTGGCCCCCAGTTCTTCAGCCACGCTGGCCAGTAGCGCACGTGGCTCCTGCATTGGGTTGGGAATGTAAGCAGCCACCGTTTTGTCATCGAGGGTGGCAAGGAAACGCCGGCACAGCAATGTTTTGCCTGTTCCGACTTCGCCAGTCACCTTGATAAAGCCTTCGCCTGTCTGATGAGCAATCAGCAGCGTGTTCAATGCCCCTTGATGGCTACTGCCTGAAAAGGCGAACTGGGTATCCGGTGTGATACCGAAAGGAGGTTCCGTCAGCCCAAAGTGCGCGAGATACATCAGCGTCCCATCTTTTCGAGCCGATCTGATACCGCGTCGAGTTCGCGCATCATGGCACGCTCATCACGGATCAAGGTTGGCTTCAGCAGAATCACCAGCTCGCGTTTGAGTGAGGAGCGCGCACGCTGGCCGAGCAGGGTGCCCGCGTCGCTGCCGGTCGTTCCCGGTAGGCCGGAACGGTCGATCGAGTTGGCTTGACTCATCAAACCTCCAATAGCAACGATATAGCCGTCACGTGCGCGCACTATGCTGTCGCTCTCATTCACAGTCGAAGCGGCGAGCGGTAGTTTGAACTGGCCCAGCGTGCCGAGGTCGATGAGCTTTTCTTTTTCAGCCACGGTGGTTACGGCTGGGTGGATGTGCAGGATGATGTTGTCTTCCTCATCAATCTGTGGGGTTACATCCAGCGAGATTCCTGAGAAATAGGGTTGGAGCGTCACCGTTGGCGAGAAGGTGGCGTTACCTGTCGTATTGGTCGTAGTGTTGGTCGTTACGTTGGTGACGTACAGCTCATCTGTACCCACTTTTAGAACAGCCTTCTGATTGTTCAGTGTCGCCACGCGAGGGCTGGACAAAACAGAAACTGAACCTTGGCTTTCCAGGAAGTTAAGGAGGGCCGCGAAGTTTGCTGTTTGCAGTGCGAGGCCTAAGAAGCCTCGCCCACCCGTTGCGGCTGCAAGCGAGCCTGCTGTACCAGGGGTCCCAGTCACACTATCGGTTGAACTAAGAGAAGTTGTTCTACCGGTGGGAACCAACGTGCTTCCTGATTGGAGATTGCCCGCTGAGATGCGATTGTTGGCACCGCTGAATGTGGCCCAGTTAATCCCCGCTTGGAAGGACTCGCTCAGCGTGACTTCGATAATCTTTGCCTCAAGCATGACTTGGCGGTCAGCAATGGCTTGGATGGCGCGGAGGTAGTTTTCGATGGCACGAATTTCACCAGGCAGCGCACGCACCAGAATCACACCCGAGTTGGGGGTGACAACGACGCTGCGACCATCTGCAGTGCCCACAATTGCTTGAAGCGAGGTGGTCAGGCTGTCCCAGAAGTCATTGCGTGAGGTGGTGCGGACGCGGGTGGTGATGTTGCTCTGAAGGCTGCTGTTGGGTGTATTGGTGCCCGTCGTATTGGTGTTGTTCAGATTTGGAGTGGCCGTTCCTGTCTGGTTGTTGCTACCGCCACTGATGGCACTGGAGGTCACCCGTAACTCGGTTTCTCCAGCGCGCATGGCGGCCAGGTAGTTCACTTGGAATACGCGGGTTTGCAGCGTGTTAGGCTGAATCGTGATGCGATTGCCCTGCATCCGGTATTCGTAACCATAAAGCTCACGAATCGAATCCAGCGCTTCGCGGACAGTGACATCCTTCAGGTTGATGGTGATATTGCCCGCCACTTCTGGGGTGATCAGCATGTTGTAGCGCGTGCCACTGACAATTGCCATGAACACTTGCTGAGCGGGCGAGTTGACCACAGACAGATCGAAGCGTGGTTCAGTGGGTGCCGGTACCGGGTTGACGACCTCCAGCGGCGGCAGCATGGCTTTCTCTGTAGCCGCGTCCATGCTCTTTTGTTCGCGCGCGCTCTTCAGCTCTTGCTGAATCTGGTCACGCACGGTGTCGCGGCGAAATTCGGGGTGTGTGCAGGCGCCAAGCAACAGCGCGGCAGATACACAGAGGGACAGGTGGGCGAGTCGCGTCATCATGGTTCGCGTGGCTATTTGGACATGTGAGAGGTAGGGCGGGCCTTGCTGATGCCCGGCGTGAGTGTCAGCGTTTCGCGGCTGCCGTCGGCGGCGCGCAGCACAACGCTGTCGTCGTTGATGGCGATCAGGCGCGATTCGCCGACCTTGCCACCGAGGGCAACGAGCTCCCCATGGATCAGCGCCTGTGGCTTTTGCCCCTGACGGCGAATAATGCTTTGCAGGCCGCTCGCAACTGTTTGACCGGCACTGCCAAGTTCAAGCGTGCTGCCCTGTGGGCGTGTTGGGTCTGGCAGCGCTTGCGCCAAGGTGTGCAGCGGCATGGCTGCTACCAGCAATGTGATGCAGGTCAGAAGCGTGCGGTTCAGACGGCAAGCCATGGCAAATCCAGACTGAGGGTGTACAGCGTAAAGGTCAGCTCGCTACGTGGGTATTCGACCACCTTGAGTTGCATGGCGCTCCATAGAGGACGCGGCGTGATCCGTTGCAGTTCGTCGGCATAGGCAAGCAGATCGGCATAGCTGCCTGCCACGGTGATTTCAATCGTATGGCGGTAGATGCCACCGGGGGGCGGGGCTGTGGCGCCAGCCGCTCCGGTCGCTTGGGCTGGACGGGCCTGCGTGGTGGGTGGCTGTGGCGCAGTGGCGGACGCTTGCAACAAAGGCGACGCCGGCAGGGTCTTGAGACGCACCAGCTCTAGGCCCTTGTGCTTGGATAGCAAGGATTGCAGCAGGCGCGGCATGTTGGCAGGCGCGACAAGTAAGTGGTCAAACGCATGCAGCTCGTTCTCGATGCCGCTGATCTGCTGGCGGACCTGATCGACTTCGCGACGCAAATTGGCATCTGGGTCTTGCGTCTGCTTGGTCAGCTCAACGAGCTGCACCTGCAGTTGGTGGAGTTCCTGTTGCTGCTCGCCGAGTAAGCGCTGATTAGTTTTGGCCTTGAGCAACATCGGCTCAATGAACAGCGAATGCGACAGCAAACCAATACCGAAAACACTGGCCAGCATCACCAGACGGCGTTCCTTGAGCTGCAGTGCCGTAAAGCGATCAGCAAGTTGCTTAAAGGCGCTCATGAACGCCCTCCTGGTGCAGCATCCGCATGGCTCGAGGTCAGCGCGAAGTCGTGATAGCGCGGTGCAGGCGGTGCCACTTTGCTGGTACTCGTGCTAGTCCCCGCGCCGGGTGGGTTGGTCGCAGAAGGCAATGCTGGCAGTGATGGATTAGGTTGCGCAGTATTGCCGCTTGCTGGCGCAGGTGCCGCCTGATCGTTGCTGATATCAAGTGCAGCGAAGGTGCGTCCCTGAAAAGCCTTTTCAGCGTTCAGGCGACGAATGTATTCAGGGATCAGCGCCGGATTGGTAGTGCGGCCGTGGATTTCCAAAGCGCCGGATTCGCTGTTGATGCTAAAGGCAGTCAGCCATAAACCATTGGGGATCTGCCGAGCAAAGCCACGCAGCCAGTCGGCCTGATTGCTGCTCTCTGGGGACAAGCCGCGCTTCAGCAGTGCCAAGACTTCGCCGCGTGCTTCAAGGCGATTACGGTTGTCCACCAGTTCAGCTTGTAGCTTTGCATCGGGCTGGTGCTCGGCAATTCGTGTGCTGAGCTGTTTGCTTTGTGTGCGAGCAGTTTGTAATTGCGGCTCCAATGCGCGCAAGGCCGAAGCCGCTTGATCGTTCTGCCAATAGGCCCAGCCAGCAGCGAGCAATGCGATGGTGCCGACGGTGCTGAGACTAAGTCCCAGGTTGCGGGCTGTCCACGGGTCATGTTGCTGTTGCAGGCTCGGGTCAAACAAATTGATCTGGGCGAGGGTGTCATTACGCAAAGCAGCACCCAATGCGGGTAGTGCGTCTGCCAGTGTCGCCGCATTGGCGAGCATGGGCGCATCGCTGATATCGAGAGCTTCCTCGATTCTCAACGCTTCAACCGGTTGATATAGGTTGTCACGTAGATGCTGAATAAAGTCATCTGCCGCAGGTACCGGCAGCACTAACAAGCGTTGCAGATTCAGCTGGCTAAAAT
This sequence comes from uncultured Rhodocyclaceae bacterium, assembly GCA_964499485.1. GTDB lineage: Bacteria > Pseudomonadota > Gammaproteobacteria > Burkholderiales > Rhodocyclaceae. Next base: position 21,238 of record CAZCLF010000003.1, read on the forward strand.
TGCGCTCAAAGTTATCGAGCGAGCGCTGCACGTCCAATACGGCGCGTTCGTACAAGCTCTTGTCGCGTGCAAGGTCAGCCGCGCTGATGTCAATACGGCGTGTTGAATACAGCTCGCCATTACAGCTTAGGGTCAGTAAGCCCCCCTGTGTGCTGAAGGTCAGCAGCGCCAAGGCACGATCCTGTGTTTCAAACAGCTCGGCAATATTGCGCTGTGCTAACTCTGGCAGATCAATAGCCACCAGATTGGCTTTCGCGCTCTGGAAGCTTTCGATACGTGGTTTGAGCACGCCATGATTGGCGGCAATTGCCAACAGTTGCGGTGGTCGACCCGCTTGCACGGGAATGCGCAAGGCGTCGATACCGGCAGCCGTCACCGGGAAATCGACCATATCCTTGATCTTCCAGCGTACTGCCTCTCTTAGTTCTGCGGCAGGCGATGATTCCGGCACAGGTGGCGCTTCCACCGTGAGGAATTGATATTCCCCTGCGGCTAAGAGCGTGGTGCACTGCCCGTCCAGCTTGCCCCCTTGCCGCAATTTGGCAAGGGAGTCAGCAAGCCCACCGGTCAGCGGGTAGGACTCGCAACGTACAACACGCGGCAGCTGATCAGTGCCGCGTGCAATATGTGCAATATCAATCCTTGCCCCCTGTGGGGCAACCGCTAACCAGTGTGAAGCGCGAGTTGCTTTACCGAAAAATGCCATGCGGTTTGCTTAGTAGCACGTGAGTGCAGCAGCAGCCGATTTTGTGACGCCACCGCTGCTATATTGAACGGTGCAGGTTACCGTGCTACCTGATGTGCAGCCGGTGCTCGAATTTGTAATGGTGTAGCCAGTAGGTTGACCAGTCGTGAGTAACGACCACACACCATTTGTTGTACTTGAGGTGTTGTTACAACCATCGATAGACGTTGGACCGACAGTTTTGCTGAGCTGTTTGCCCGCATAGTTGATAGCACTTGCTGAAGATAAGCCGCCTGCGACGCCTTTTACTGCAGCATCAGCCGCATCATCTTTAAAGTCTACAAACTTCGGCAGTGCAGTGGCAGCCAAAATCCCAAGGATAACAATGACGACGATCAGTTCGATCAGGGTGAAGCCTGCTTGCTTTTTCATGGTGATACTCCTTTAAAAATCAACAACCGGTAGTGACAACTGAAATGACGGGGGCGATAAATACACCGCTGGTTGCGGTTGCCTCCTGATAAGTGACACGGCAAAACGGCGCAGTACCGCCCGCAATATCGAAAATGCGAGTTGCAGTGCCACTCGAGCTGCTCTGAATAATCAGACCATCATTGGCCAGATTGATCTGTGCTGCTGTGTCAATGCCATCCGCGGTAGCGGCAGGGTAGCGATTGACGATGCGAATCATCGTACCTTCCATATTCACCATAGGCGGATTGGAGGCACAGTTGATCGCGGTTTGACTCGGGGCCACATTGGCCAAGTCTAACAGGCAGCGTGAGTGGGCAAGGGCTGTAGCCGAACGCATTAGCCCATAGATGGCGCCTGCTTTAGTGACGCGTGCATCTCGCTGTGCCTCGATCAGGCGAGGCAGGCTCACAGCAGCGAGGATGGCGATAATGCTCATCACCACGATCAGCTCAATCAGCGTGAAGCCTTGTTGCGTCGACGTTCGGAAGGTCTGCGTATTCATCGTTTCGGCAACTCCTGTTATTTCTTGAGGGCGACGCGGCCCAGATCCCAGAGCGGTAGGAAGATGCCGAGAGCAAGCACCAGCACCATGGCGCCGAGCATCACAATCAGGATAGGCTCAATTTGTTGGGCAAGCGTCTTGAGCTCGTACTCAACCTCGCTCTGGTACATGTCGGCGATCTCTTCCATCATGTCGTCGAGTGAGCCGGACTCTTCCCCGACGGCAATCATCTGCAGTACCACTGGCGTGAAGGCTTCGGTTGCAATGGCGGCGCGCAGCACGGACTCACCGCGCTCAACACCTTCGCGCATGCGTTCAATTTTGTCAGAAATCCACGCATTGTCGACAGTCTGTGCCACCGTGCTGAGGGCTTGAATGATGGGCACGCCAGAGCGCGTGGCCAGGGCAAAGCTACGCGCAAAGCGTGCCAGCGTGGCTTTTTGTACGATCTTTCCTGCGATCGGCAGGCGCAGCGTGAGCTGATCCCAGCGGTAACGGCCTGCGGTTGTGGCAATCCACTGCCGGAAACCGAGCGCCAAGCCGACACAGCTGAGCAACATGGCAGGCCACCAAGCGACGAAGAAATCTGAAATACCAATAAGTACGCGGGTCAAGAACGGTAGCTCGGCGCCAAAGCCTTTGAAAACTTTAGCGAACTCTGGAATCACCACCATGTTGATGATGACCATGGCAATCGTCATAGCCGCAATCACAAACATCGGGTAACGCAGCGCCGACTTCACTTGCTCGCGCATGAAGCGTTCAAACGCCATATGGTCGAAGAGGCGCAAGAACACCTCTTCAAGTCGCCCTGTCATTTCACCGACGCGCACCATGGCCAGGTAGAAGGGCGTGAACACCTTGGGGTGGCGTGCCATTGAGACTGAGAGTTCACGGCCTTGGTCAAGGCTTTCGCGCACTGACTGCAGCATGTTTTGCATGGCCGGGTTACTGTTGGAGTCACGCAGCCCACCGAGTGCGCGCATGATTGGCACACCGGCCTTCAGCAAAGTGTAAATCTGGCGAGTGAAAAGCAGGATGTCCACATGCCCAATACGTGGGGCGAACAGCTGAATATTGATGCCTTTGCCGCCACCGCGTGTTTCCTGAATAGACAGCGGCGTTACGCCTGCACCAAAGAGCGCATCCGCAGCGAGGTTTTGGTTGGCGGCTTCCAGCACACCCTCCACCATGGCACCTGTGCTATTGCGTCCCTTGTAGGCGAAGGAGGGCATGATTAGCTCGCGTCCTCAATTTGGCTGGTGATGCGCATGGCTTCCTCGATCGTGGTGCGTCCTGCGACGACGAGGCGTACTGCATCGCGACGCAGCGTGTTGCCCGCCATCTGTGCTCGCCCAGCCTGCATGAAGGTATTGGGGTCGCCCTCGTTGGCCGCCTGTACCAGTGGCGGGGTCATTTCCAGGAACTCATAAACTGCCTGGCGACCCATAAAGCCTGTATTGGCACAGTGACTGCATCCTGCACCCTTGCTGTACTTGAATGTACTGACACGCTCACCCAGTTCGTAGGAGAGCCAGTGTGCTTCGTGAGCATCCGGTGTGTGTGGCTGTGCACAATTGCTGCAAATCGTACGCAATAGCCGTTGCGCCAGTACCATTTTGACCGAGAGGGCTACCATGTAGCGCGGTACGCCCATATCGAGCAGGCGGATTGGCGTGGAGAGCGCGTCATTTGTGTGCAGCGTGGACAACACCAAGTGGCCGGTCATAGCCGCGCGCATGCCGATTTCAGCAGTTTCCTCATCGCGCATTTCGCCGATCAGGATGATGTCTGGGTCTTGGCGCAGAGCGGTACGCAGCACGCGCGTGAAGGACAGGTCGATTTTTTCATGTACCTGCACTTGGTTGAGGCCGGGTAAGCGGTATTCAACCGGGTCCTCGACGGTGATGATTTTCGACTCTGGTCGGTTCAGTTCATTCAGCGCTGCATAGAGCGAGGTTGTCTTACCTGAACCGGTGGGACCAGTGACAAGCACGATCCCTGAAGGCTGATGGATGGCGTGACGGAAGCGCGTGAGCACATGTGGAGGCATGTGCAAGCGATCAAGATCCAGCAGTGCGCCGTTCTGAACCAATAGACGCATCACCACGGATTCGCCATATTGGGTCGGCATAGTGGAAATACGCACATCCACTTCTTGCCCGCGGATCTTCATGTTGAAGCGGCCGTCTTGCGGCAGGCGCTTTTCGGCAATGTCGAGGCCAGACATCAGCTTGAGACGTAGGACGAGCGCACCCGAAATCTTCTGGTCAGCTTCTGTCTGGATATGCAACAAGCCATCGATGCGGAAACGGATGGTGAGTGCGGTTTCTTGTGGCTCGATATGAATATCGGAAGCGCGTAGCCGAATGGCCTCTTCAAACACTGTCTGTAGCAGTTTGACGACGGGTGCGTCCTCTGCGCCCGGTGTTAAGTTCAGGCCCGTGCCAAATTCGGTGGGCAGGTCGCCCATTTCCTCCGTCAGCTCACGTGCTAGACCGGATATTTCCTCAGTGCGGTGGTATACCCGGTCGAGCAGCGGCATGAGCTGACTCTCGGTAACCACAGCCAAATCAATGTCGCGCTTCACGATGCGTGCGACTTCGTCATACACAGTGAGGTCCGTCGGGTCAGCAAACCCAATACGCAGCACTCCGTCTTTATCGTCCAGGGGGATCGCGCGATAGCGGCGCGCCGGCACTTCGGGCAGGAGCTTGATCAGGTCAGGACGGATCGGGAAATTCTGAAGGTCGATGAAGTCGGCCTTGAGTTGATGGGCAAGGGCCTTGGCAATCCCAATTTCCGTTACATAGCCGCTGTCCACAAAGATGCGCCCCAGCCGCCGCCCGCTGCGCTTTTGTTCGACAAGCGCAAGCTGAAGCTGCTCTGGGGTAAGCAGACTCTGCTGAATCAGCAAATCTCCGAGGCGGATACGCTCCGGGGGACGCGGCATAGCAATATCTCCAAATTTAGGGTTGATTCTAGAAACAACAGCAGTAATAATCAACAAAAACTTGATTTGTTAGGAAAAGTTGAATCTTTTTGCACTCTTTTAGTACGGTTGGTGCATGTGATTGATGCATTGTGGTGCGTTTGGGGTCTTGTCTTTCGTATGGATAATGCAGATACATCGACAAGTATCTCAGTAACATGTGACTAATCCGTTGTACAGACTGTTGCTTGAGGCCAGGATTTGAGTGAAATGAATAAATCAGCGCGTCTATCGGCAGCGATTCTCCTGGGCCTGTTGTATTCAAGTGTGGCTTTGGCGCTCGATTGCCAAAGTACGGGGAGTGGCAATTGGGGGGTGAACGGGACATGGTCTTGTGGCCGTGTGCCAACTAATGCCGATACCGCAACAGTGCGGACTGGTCACACCGTCACCCTTGATGTACACACCAACAACCTGCAGGCTTTAACCGTTCAGACAGGGGGGGCCATTGTTTCCGGCGGCAATAACCGCCGTATCGAGCTGAACGGCAATTTGGCGCTGAATGGCACGATCACCCTTGACAATGAAATCAGACTGAATGCCAACTCAGTCTGGAGTGGTACCGCAACCGGTACGGCACTCACAGCGACCGGGATTGATTTTAATTGGAACAATCTTACGTTTGCCAATAGTACAGTCGCCTACACAATCGCTTTGAGTGGCGGTACCCCCTTGCTGGAGGTCGGCGCACTTAATAACAACGGCGCAAATAAGTTGGTCACCTTTGCCATGACCGGCGCCGCTCAGTCTTGGGAGGTGTACAACACCAAGTATCCGCAATTACGCCTCAGTGGTAGTGGCACCAAAACCTATGTGGCGAGCGGCATCGAGGTCTTGGGTGATCTGACTATCGACAGTGGTGTCACGTTCACCGCTAGCAACGCCACTAGTAATAACTATATCGGCGGAGATTTGACCCGCAATGGCACATTCACCGTGCCAACTGGCTCTGGGACCTGGAACTTCAATGGCACCACTGCCCAAACCATTACGGGTGGCATGACCTTCTACAACATGAATGTCAGTAATAGCGCCGGGGTGGTATTAAGTAATGGCAATCTCACGGTGGGGAATGGCAGCTCTGGCACCCTTAACTTGAGTGGCGGCATCATCACGACTGGCACGAATAAAGTGATCATGCCGACCAAGTGCACCAGCGGCAATATATCTGGCAATTACTGGGTGAATGGCAATTTGCAGTTTTACTTTGCCAATCACAGCGGGACGTGCACGTATCGGATTGGCGATGCCACCGTTTATGCCCCGGTAACACTGGCGATTCCGTACTTTGGCGGGGTCGAGAATCTTGGCGGGCTAACCCTCACGGCGAGTACGCGCAGCGGCGATCATCCGCAGATCGCTACCTCAGGACTGAACGCAAACCGTAGCGTTAATCGTTGGTGGCAGCTTGGTGATCCGGACGACACGCTAGGCTGCGTCCCTTTTGGTAGCGATCAATACAACCCCGGCTCCTACACCGCCACCTTTCAGTTTGCTGCGAGTGATCGGGATGGTGGCACGACGCCCGGTAACTTCAAGGTGGGTCGCTACTTTGGTGGTTGGGCTACGCCATCGAGCAGTAGTACGAGCGCCACCACGACAACGATTTCAGTCAGCGCACCCGCCAATGGCCTGTCTCCATTTGGTAGCTTTGCGATTGGCGAAGTCAGCGGTACACCGAGCGGTAGCGGCCCTGCCAATAACTGTTCGCCAACGCCAGATAACCAGCCACTGGCAGACTGGCGAATGGATGAGGGCGCTTGGACGGGTGCTGCAAATGAAGTCATCGACAGCAGCGGCAATGGCTACCATGGTCGCGCTGCCTACGCCAATGGCAGTGGCCCTACAGCGACCACGGATAGTGGTACACCGGCCTATACCAGTGGCAGTCAAAGCACCTGTCGCTACGGTGCCTTTGATCGCAACACCTCACCGGTTCGGGCGTACACCTATGTTGCGCTGTCGAACTTCCCAACACTACCTGCCCGTTTTACCTTTGCTGGCTGGATCCGCTCAAGCGATGCTGGGGCATCCGGCCAGCGCATTCTGGTCAATGACGACAACCAAAATGGCTGGGGCTTCAGTTTGGGCGATGGCGGCACCGGCAGCCTGCGCATTTTCAATCGCAACCTGACAAACTCAGGCGCTGTCACGGGCAACGGTAGCAACCCGAGTTGTGGGGTTTTCTGTATTGATACCAACAATGCCGTGCCAACAAATACTTGGCGCTATGTGGCCTTGACGGTGAACACCACGACCCGTGACGTTGAGCTATATGTATTTAATACCAGCGGTACACGTATCGCCAAAGCCACGGGCAAATATGCCGGTACTTGGACGAATGGCACGGGGCTAGTTGCAATTGGTGGGGAGACAGCAGCATCGTCTGAAGGTCAAGGGCTGGATTACCACTTCCGCGGCAATATTGATGAGATGCAGGTCTTCGGTGACGTGCTGACAGAGAGCAGTCTTGTCACCAATTTGCAGCGCACGCGGAGTTGCGCCGTCCTTGATCACGTAGAGTTTGTCCATGATGGAGCTGCGCTCACGTGTAGTCCGGAACCTGTGACGATTCTTGGATGCTCAGGCAGCGCCTCTTGTAACGGTGCGCCAGCCAGTCAGGTGGGTGGCAGTTTCACGATTACGCCAAATACGATTGCCGGGGCGACTTGGTGTACCGATGTGCAGTGCAGCAGCACGATTAGCGGCGCGATCAGTGCCACGACAGGCAGTGTGATTTACTTGCGCAAGGCAGCCCAAGGCAGCGTGCGCATCGGCGGCACGGTAGGTAGCTCCGTCAGCAACGCCACTATTCAATGCCGCAACACCAGCAATGCCACCTTCAACGCAACCACAGCTTGTGATCTTGATTACGCGAGTTCTGGGCTGCTGGTGAGTATTGCCAATCACGCCTCATGCACTGCCCAGACGGTAACGCTGCAGGCAGTCAAGGCCAATGACACAGCGACACGCTGCGATCCCGCCTATGTGAACGTCAATCGAAACCTACAAATGTCGCTGAGCTATCTCAACCCGGCCAGTGGTACGCGTAGTGCTAGCTTCGACTATGTCACCAGTGCCGGCGGCGCGACGAGCAGCGTATCGGCCATGGGCACCAGTAATGTGACCTTGAGTAATCTGTACTGGAATGCCACGGGCACGGCCACGCTCAACAATTTCCGCTATCCCGACGTTGGACAAGTGCAGTTAAACCCACAAACGGTGGGAACGACACCAGTGCTGAGTGCAATTGGCGGCAACGTATTCATTGCTGCTCCCGCCAGCTTTGCCTTCAGTAGTGTCAGTACCGGCCCGATCAAGGCGGGTGATCCGTTCAATGCCACGGTGACGGCCATGAATGCGTGTACAACCCCGGCTGCGACACCGAATTTTGGGCAGGAGACAGCGCCCGAAAGTGTGAGCCTACATTTGAACGCACGTGTCGCCCCAAGTGGCGCTGGCGATTGCGCCGACAATGCTAAGCCTTGCGATGGGACGGTGACGGGAAGTGTGACCTTGCCGTGGAGTGGCGGTGCTGCCAATTCGACCAACCTCCGGTATAGCGAGGTTGGGCAAATCACCTTGCAGGCTCGGTTGGCAAGTGGCGCCTATCTCGGCTCGACGCTTACGGCGACTGGCACTAGCGCTACCGTGGGTAACTTTACCCCCGCCTATTTTGATACTGCCGTGACCCTCGGCTGTTCAGCCTTTACCTATTCAGGCCAACCCTTTACAGCCACTGTCACAGCACGTCGGCGTGATGGTGGCGTTACGCGCAACTTTGCTAACCTCTCCGGATGTACGGTGTGTGCAAAGGATGTCACCTTATCGAATGCGGGCGTTACAACCGGGTTCACCAATAACACTGTTCTTCAGTCTGCATTTGTTGCGGGCGTTGGCAGTCGCAGTACGGTGCAATACAGCTTCGCCAATCGGCAGACTGCGCCAACCAATATCACGCTGCGTGCCATTGACAGTACGGACAGTACCATCACCTCAGCCAGTGGCACAGAAGCCTCTATGCCGGTGCGTAGCGGGCGAGCTCGATTGCTCAATGCCAATGGCTCGGAATTGCTCGATTTGCCAGTACCTTTTACCGTTGAATATTGGGATGGTGCCAACGGCTGGCAGCGCAATACTGCTGATGCTTGCACGGGACTCAACCTTGCCAATGCGGTATCGCTGGCACTCTCCGGCGGTCCAGCGGCATCCACTTGTGTTCGCGATAGCGGAAATCCAGGCGAAAGCGGGGCCGGTTGCGTTGCGGCAACGCCTGCTGGACTGGCAGCGCGCCGCTATCAGGATGCCACTATCGCCGGCTTCCAAGGCAACTTCAATCTGTGGCTGCAAGCCCCGGGCGCTGGAAATACTGGCTCAGTGCTGGTCACCAGCACCGTCCCGGCTTGGTTACAATTCACCTGGACCAGCGCAGTAGCAAGCAGCCCAGTTGCGCGTGCAACCTTCGGGGTCATCCGTAGCGGCCCGATTATTTATCGTCGCGAGGCCTATTGAAATGCGGCGCGCGCTTATGGCCGGCTTTACCTTGATCGAGCTGATTACCGTCATGATCGTGATTGGCGTTCTGGCTGTGGTGGCGATTCCACGTTTGGGAGATAACAATGTCTTCCGCGAGCGTGGCTATCGCGATGCACTGGTTTCAACGGTTGCGCATGCCCGCCGTATGGCCGTTGCCAGCCGGCATATGGTGTGTGCCACTATCAATGGTGCAGCGGGCACAGTAACGCTAGCGCGTGACCTGACAGCGCCAGAAAATGTGGTGGCCGTGAACTGTAATCAGGCACTTAATCTTCCCAGTCAACAGGGCAATTGTGGTGCCAACCAATTGTGCGTACCCAATGGCGTTCTGCTCAACGGCGGTGCGGGTAACCAAGTGCTGGTCTTTGACCCACTCGGGCGCGTGGTCGGGGTGAACACCCCACGCGTCACCGCAGCGAATGTGGCGCTTACGGTAAGCAACCAGCCGGATGTCACCATCACGGCAGCGACTGGGCTGGTGCAATGATCCATAAGATGCAGCGCGGCATTACGCTGATTGAGCTGTTGATCTTCATCATTGTGGTGTCGGTCGGCTTGCTGGGGGCGATTGCGGTGTTTGGCCCAGCAGTGCGCGGCAGCGCTGATCCGATGATTCGCAAGCAGACGCTCAATCTGGCAGAGGCCTTGCTGCGAGAAGTGATGCAGAAAAGTTTTGAGAATGATCCGGCGGACCCCAACAACACAAGCAACACACTTGGTTGTACGCCCAATACCGTTCCCGTGTGCACTGCCAACTCACAAGTGAGTCGCCCGCTGTACAACGATGTGGATGATTACATTGGCTTCAATCAGGTGGGTATCCTGCGCCTCAATGGTGCAAATGTGCCGGGGCTTGAAGCATGTACTGAGGCCGTGGCTGTTACACCAACAACGATCAATGCCGTTGCTGGCAAATTAATCACAGCGACTGTTCGCTGTGGTGGAGAAACCGTGCCCTTGAGTGCCTTCCGGAGCAATTATGGCGGCTAGGCGTTTTGTCAGCGGCTTTACCTTGATCGAGGCTTTGGTCTCCATCGTCATCCTCGGCATCATTGCCGGCATGGTGGCAGTCTTTATCCGCGCCCCTGTTGATGCCTATCTTGATACGGCCAGCCGTGCCGCGCTGACTGAGTCGGCGGATGGCGCGATTAAGCGCATGCGGCGCGATATTCAGGCCGCTCTACCAAATAGTTTCCGTCCGCCGGCGAACGGGGACACCGCCTGTTTTGAGTTTCTGCCCATGGTTGCTAGTGGTCGTTACCGTACCGCGGCGGATAGCGGCAATGATGCCAACGACAATGTCCTCGACTTTACAATCGCCGATACCGGGTTTGATGCGCTCGCGCATCTCGGACTGAACCTCGTCGGCAATACCCATGAGGTTGTGATTTATAACCTCGGGATTCCCGGTGCCAATGCCTACGCCACACCACGCGAGAACCGGGCCGCCATCGCTGCCGTAGCCATCCCCGCCGCTGGCGGGGCAGCAGCCACCATTACCCTGGCCGGTGCGGGCTTGCGTTTTCCGTTTGAGTCTCCGGGGCGCCGCTTTCAGGTGATTGAAAATCAGGCTGTGCGTTATAGCTGTGTGGGCGGTTCGGTGTGGCGCTCAAGAGCGGCCATCGCGAATGCAGCTATGGCAACTTGCCCAGCGGCCGGTGGGGATGAGTTGGTCCGCAACGTGAACTGTGCGGGGAGTTTCTTTACCTACGTCCCCGCCAACGCCACGCGTGAAGGCATGGTCGAAATCCTTTTGACGCTGACTTCACCGGCGCCCCAAAGCGAAACCATTCGCCTCTACGACAGAGTGAGCGTGAACAATGCGCCATAAGACTCAACAAGGTTTCGGCATGGTGGCGGCCATTGTCATCCTCGTCATTTTGGCCGTGTTGGGCACCTTTATTGTCGTGCTTTCGACGACGCAGCAAAAGGGTGCTGCGCTGGATGTCGATAGTGCACGTGCGTATGCCGCAGCGATGTCCGGTAGTGAGTGGGGCGTCCAACGCGCAGTGATTGGCAACAACTGCGGCTTTGGCACGCAGACCTTGGGCACCCAAGTCAACGGTATGACAATTACCGTGACTGGCGCTGTGGCCGCCACTGGCAACCTAGTTGAGGCGGGCTTGGGTACTATCTGCATGGTCACATCGGTGGCCTGCAACTTGCCCGTAGGCAATGCCTGTCCGGGCGATGTGGGCAACCCGAATTATGTCGAGCGCAGCATTGTCGCGATGCCGGAACGCTAGTTTGTGATGTTCGAATAGCGCGCAAACAGCCCACCCTGCGTATAATGCGCGGCTACTGTTCGAGCTATGCAGGAATACGGAGGTGTGGCAGAGCGGTTGAATGCACCAGTCTTGAAAACTGGCGATGTCGCAAGGCATCCGTGAGTTCGAATCTCACCGCCTCCGCCAAAACAACAAACCGCCCGTTGAGGCGGTTTTGTTTTTTTAGCGCTACCGCTCCCCAAGCTACTTGCCGAGCAGCTTTTGCCAGAGGCTTTTCTTGGGCGGTTTGCGTCGTGCTTCCTGCGCTTTTTGGGCTTTGAGCTTGAGCGAAACCGAGTTCGGATCGAGCCCCAATGAGGTATCGATTGGCTTGCCCAGTGGGCTGATACGGCGCGAATCCTTGTTAGTGGTGGGGTTGTTCCAACTGCTTTGGACGTTCTTTGCCGCTTCTTCGGCGTTGTTCCGCATACTCTGAAAGACTTGGCGATAAGGCATGCCGGTGGTCTGTGAGGCAACAATCGCTCGTTTGGCAATACTAATTTCCAGCAAAAACAGCAGCTCTTGAGCGGCATCCCACGGCAGCCCTTGGCGATCGCCGTCGCGTGAGTCCATCATCAGCGAGGCCACGTAGGGCTCGAAATCCTGCGTTGCCCAAGTTTCTGTGCACATCTTGGCAATCCGCGGAAGACGATATTCCAGCGCAGACAGCCCCGGAGGGGAGTCGTCAGGTTGTTTCGCCGCAGATTGGTAACTTGGGTTCATTGAGTCCCAATAAAAACAGGATGTTGTGAATGTTTTGCCGGGCAGAACTGGCCAAAAACGTTCCTGAGATGAATTTTGGCATGCGTTGTCAGGATTTGCCAGATTTTGTTGCGTTGCACAAGGTGGTGGGCGTGCGCGCTGCGGCCTTGATACGACGGCTGGTTCGAGCCTCTAAATGAGCAGGCGTTACCTCCTTCGCTTTGACTCCAAGCCCCTGTTTCCCTTAAGATGCTTCTTTTCCCCGATACGGCGGCCCGGCAGAAGCACGGGGCCGCCGTATGGCTTTTGTAGTCTCTGTCATTGCCACGCCGGTGATGAGTGATGATTAATGTTCGACTAGCTGACGTCAGCCTTGCTGGCGCGGAGCACTGTTCATGTCGCACCTGATGAATACCTACAACCGCCTGCCCGTGGCATTTACCCATGGCGAAGGCGTCTGGATGTTTGATGAAAATGGCAAGCGCTATCTGGATGCCTTGTCTGGCATTGCAGTCAATACGCTTGGGCATGCCCACCCACGCCTGACCGCCGCATTGGCTGCGCAGGCCGGCCGCCTCATCCATACCTCGAATGTGTATCGTGTTCGCGAGCAAGAAGCGCTGTCCGACAAGCTGACCGCCCTGGCGCAGATGGATGATGTGTTCTTCTGCAACTCTGGCTGCGAAGCGAATGAAGCCGCGATTAAGCTGGCGCGTCTGTATGGACATCAGCAGGGTATCGACAATCCGGCCATCATCGTCATGGAGCATGCCTTCCATGGCCGCACCTTGGCGACCTTGTCGGCTACCGGCAACCGTAAGGTGCAAGCTGGCTTTGAGCCGCTCGTGGCGGGCTTTGTACGCGTGCCTTTCGATGATCTGGCCGCGGTTGAGGCCGTCGCTCAGAACAACCCGAATGTGGTGGCCATCCTGTTTGAAGTGATCCAGGGCGAAGGCGGCATCAACGTGACGCATGCCGATTTCCTGCATGGCCTTCGCAAGCTGTGCGATGCCAAGAACTGGCTCCTCATGCTCGACGAAGTACAGAGTGGCGTTGGCCGTACTGGCAAATGGTTTGCGCACCAACACGCGGGCATCAAGCCGGATGTGATGACGTTGGCCAAGGGTCTGGGCTCGGGCGTGCCAATTGGCGCCTGCCTGACCACTGGCAAGGCATTTGGTGTGTTCAAGCCGGGTAACCATGGTTCAACCTTTGGCGGGAACCCGCTGGCCGCTGTTGCAGGCCTGACGACACTCGAAGTGGTCGAGCAAGAGGGCTTGATGGCGAATGCCACTAAGCAGGGTGATGCCATTCGCAATGGGTTGCGTGCAGCATTGGCGGATGTCGCCGGCGTTGTGGATATTCGTGGTGAGGGCCTGATGATTGGCGTGCAATTGGATCGCCCGTGTGGGGATTTGGTCAAGCAGTCGTTGGAAGCCGGCCTGTTGCTGAACGTAACGGCTGAGTCCGTGATTCGTTTGTTGCCAGCACTGACCTACAGCGATGCCGACTCCAAGCTGCTGGTTGATACGCTCGCGCCACTGGTCAAGAAGTTCCTCGGAGCCTGAGATGAATAGCCCCCGGCACTTTCTACAATTCAAAGATCTGACGCGCACCGAGCTGGATTACATTTTTACTCGCACCCGCTGGATCAAAGACCAATTCAAGGCTTACCAACAATACTGGCCGCTGACGGACCGCACGTTAGTGATGATTTTCGAGAAGGCCAGTACTCGCACGCGTCTGTCGTTCGAAGCCGGTATGCATCAGTTGGGTGGTTCAGCCATTTATCTGAACACGCGCGACTCGCAGCTGGGCCGTGGCGAACCAGTGGAAGACGCGGCGCAAGTGATCTCGCGCATGAGCGATATCGTCATGATTCGCACCTTTGAGCAAAGCATCATCGAACGCTTCGCTTCGAACTCGCGTGTGCCGGTCATTAACGGCCTCACCAACGAATACCACCCCTGCCAAATTCTGGCCGACATCTACACCTTCATCGAGTATCGTGGCTCCATCGAAGGCAAGACTGTGGCCTGGATTGGTGACTCCAACAACGTCTGCAATACCTGGCTGCAAGCCGCAGAAGTCTTCAACTTCAATGTGCATGTATCCACGCCGCCCGGCTATGAAGTCGAGCCCGAGCGCGCCGGTCTTTATGGCACCGATCACTACGAAGAGTTCGCCGACCCGATGGAAGCGGCGAAGGGCGCTGATCTCGTCACCACCGACGTGTGGACGTCGATGGGCTTCGAGGCTGAGAACGAAGAGCGTCGTCGTGACTTTGCCGACTGGCAGGTCGATCTGGACATGATGAAGGTTGCCGCCAAGGATGCTGTCTTTATGCACTGCTTGCCCGCGCACCGAGGCGAAGAGGTGGCCGCTGAAGTCATCGACGGCCCGCAATCGGTGGTTTGGGACGAAGCGGAAAATCGACTGCACACGCAAAAGGCGCTAATGGAGTTCCTGTTGCTTGGCCACATTAGCGTTGAGTAACGCACAGTTTAGTCAGTTCAATTATTCAAGCACTACGTTTCAGGAAAACAAGCATGAGCGATGTAAAGAAAGCAGTCCTGGCCTATTCCGGCGGTCTGGATACCTCGGTGATTCTCAAGTGGTTGCAGGACACCTATCAGTGCGAGGTGGTGACCTTCACCGCTGACTTGGGTCAAGGCGAAGAGCTGGAGCCAGCGCGTAAGAAGGCGCTGCAATTCGGCATCAAGCCTGAGCACATCTTCATCGACGACGTCCGCGAAGAGTTTGTGCGTGATTTTGTTTTCCCCATGTTCCGTGCCAACACGGTCTATGAAGGTGAGTACCTGCTGGGTACGTCTATCGCCCGCCCGCTGATTGCCAAGCGACTGATCGAAATCGCTAACGAAACCGGCGCTGATGCCATCTCGCATGGCGCGACTGGTAAGGGTAATGACCAAGTGCGTTTCGAGTTGGGCGCCTATGCGCTCAAGCCGGGTGTGAAGGTCATCGCCCCGTGGCGTGAATGGGATCTGCTGTCGCGTGAAAAGCTGTTGGCCTATGCCGAAAAGAATGGCATCCCGGTCGAAATGAAGCACAAGCAAGGTGGCTCGCCCTATTCGATGGACGCCAACCTGCTACACATCAGCTTCGAAGGCCGCCATCTGGAAAACCCAGCTGCCGAGGCTGAAGAAGATATGTGGCGTTGGACCGTCTCGCCCGAGAAGGCACCGGATCAAGCTGAGTATGTTGATCTTGAGTTCGCCAATGGCGACCTGATCGCCATCAACGGCAAGCCGATGAAGGCACACGAGCTACTGGCGACCCTGAATCAACTCGGCGGTAAGCATGGCATCGGCCGTCTTGATCTGGTCGAAAACCGCTATGTCGGCATGAAGTCGCGCGGCTGCTACGAAACCCCGGGTGGCACCATTCTGTTGCGCGCTCACCGTGCTATCGAATCGATCACCCTGGATCGTGAAGTCGCCCACTTGAAGGACGACCTCATGCCGCGTTACGCCAGCCTGATTTACAACGGCTACTGGTGGAGCCCCGAGCGTAAGGCGCTGCAAACCCTCATCGATCACACGCAACAACAGGTCAACGGCTGGGTCCGTCTCAAGCTCTACAAGGGCAACGTGATTGTTGTGAGCCGCGATTCCAAGACCGATTCGCTGTTCGATCCGACCATCGCGACCTTCGAAGATGATGCAGGTGCCTACGATCAGAAGGATGCAGGCGGCTTCATCAAGCTCAACGCCTTGCGTATGCGCATTGCCGCGAACGCCCGAGTGAAAAGAAGCAAAGACTAAGTAAACGCAAGCCCACCTGTTGCCTGTGGCAACAGGTCTCGCTGCTTAATAAAAACCGAGCAGCATCGCTCTAATTTGTGCCCCTCTGCGGCCAAGTATTTAAGGAAAATGATGTCCCAGTTTGATAGCGTCAGCGTGGTCAAGAAGGCCAATGTGTATTTCGATGGCAAGTGCGTCAGCCACACCGTTCAATTCGCCGATGGCACCAAGAAGAGCGTTGGCGTTATCCTGCCGGCCACTCTGACCTTTAACACCGGCGCACCGGAAATCATGGAAGGCGTTGCTGGCTCCTGCCGCGTCAAGCTCAAGGGCGAAACCGAGTGGAAGACCTACGGTGCAGGCGAGTCCTACAACGTGCCGGGCGACTCCAGCTTCGAGATCGAAGTAACGGGCGAGCCGTATCACTACGTTTGCCACTTCGGCTAAATCGGGGCATACGTCGGCATGATCGACAAGGCATGGGTAATGCTGATGGCGCAGTACTCGCGCTGGATGAACGAAAAGCTCTACGCCCATGCCGCTACGCTGACGGACGAACAGCGCAAACAAGATTGCGGCGCCTTCTTCAAGTCGTTGCATAACACGCTGGACCATCTTGTCTGGGCCGATACTATTTGGCTCGGACGATTCACCGGGCAGCAACCTGAATTACCCACGGCTGGCAGCATTCTCTATCCGTCGTTCGACGCGCAGCGTGCGCGTCGCGCCGAGCTGGATGAGGCGATCGGCGCCTGGGCTACTGACGTCAGCGACGAATTTCTGGCGGCACCACTGACCTGGACTAGTCGCATTACCGGCAAATCGCAGACGCGCGCCGCAGGCGTTGCCGTTACCCATTTTTTTAACCACCAGACCCATCACCGCGGTCAGGCTACCACCCTGTTGAGCCAGTTTGGCATCGACCCGGGTGTGACCGATCTGTGGGCGATGCCGGGCGCTGAAACCCTGCTCTGAGGAGACAACATGCCTTCGTTTGACTTCACCTCCGAAGCCGATATGGTCGGCATCAAGAACGCCGTTGATGTGGCGAGCCGCCAGATCGACAACCGCTACGATTTCAAGGGCACTTCGGCCAAGGCAGAACTGAACGAAAAGGATAAAGCCATCACGCTGTGGGGCGACTCCGATTTTCAGCTCAACCAGATCAAGGAAATTCTTTTCCCCGCGATGGAAAAGAAGGAAGCCGAAAGTACCAAGCGCCTCGACGCACAAAAGGTGGAAAGCGTCTCCGGCAATAAGGCCAAGCAAGTACTGAAAATCAAAGACGGCATTGAGACCGAGCTGGCTAAGAAGATCGTCAAGCTGATCAAGGATTCCAAGCTCAAGGTACAAGCTTCGATTCAAGGCGATGCCGTGCGCGTGCAGGGCGCCAAGCGCGACGATCTGCAGGAAGCGATTGCCTTTATCAAGAAGAGCATCACCGACTTCCCGATAAAGGCAGGCAACTTCCGCGACTGAGTCGGGCAGATGACAACAAAAAAGGCACCGGTGTCCCGTGCCTTTTTTGTTTTAAGCCGCGCAGTGTGAGTGCCGTACCGCGCAGTACATAAAAGCTCAGTGCTTCAGATTAGTAATCCACTTGCTATACAGGCGGTCTGCAATCGCGCTCAGCTCGGCCAGTTTGGCTTGTAGGTCTTCCAGTTGCTGCGGTTGTTTCTGCACTGACGGAATATCGCCGGCGCGTTCAATTTCCTTGGCGCCGCCTGTGGTCCAGTTCTTGACCATAGTTTCGGTCATTTCCACATGGCATTGCAGGCCCAGATGCGGGCCAAGCGCAAACGCCTGATTACCACAGTACTCACTTTCCAGAATACGCGTGGCACCCTGCGGGATTGTGAAGGTTTCGCCATGCCAGTGGTAGGACAAAAACTCGGTCGTGCCCGGCAGCCAGGCATCGTCCAGTACCCGTACCTTGCCCCAGCCGATTTCTTTGACCGGGTTAAGACCGACTACACCACCCAGTGCCTTGGACATCAGCTGGCCACCCAGACAATGGCCAATCACCGGAATGTCCTGTGCTACGGCGTTTCGAATCAGTTCGAGCACGGGCGGAATCCACGGCAAGTCATCATTCACGCTCATGTGGCCGCCCATGAAACAGAGCCCGCTGAAGTCATTGACGGCAGTCGGCGGTGCCTCACCTTCGTCCAGCTTGAACAGCTGCCAAGGGATCGAGTGCTTGTCGAGGAATGTGGCAAAATAGCCCGGACCTTCGCCGGGGCTGTGACGGAAGATTGCAACAGGTTTCATGGTATTTCTGCTCGGTCTCTGCTCAAACAGCGCAATGCGCTTCAGCGTTTAGAAAAAAGGTATTCCATTGTATCCCCAGGATTCGTTTCCCAGATTGGATGCCATCACGCCCGAATGGCTGCGTGAGCGTTTTGCCGCTGGCTCGGCCGAGCGGGCACGCCAAGTGCAACATTTACACCAGCTCACCATGCCGATGCAGGCGCTGCGCTCGGCTGCCGTACTTGTCCCTTTGGTCCTGCGTCCTAGCGGCATGACCGTGCTGCTGACCAAACGGACCGACCATCTTAAAGACCATGCTGGGCAGGTGAGCTTCCCCGGCGGCCGCTGCGAACCCGAAGATATCACTCCGATCCAGACGGCGATTCGTGAAGCGCAGGAGGAGGTGGGTCTGGAGCCGCAGCAGATCGAAGTGCTGGGTACGCTGCCTGATTACGATACAGGTACCGGCTTTCATGTTGTGCCGGTCGTGGCTCTGATTCACCCGCCGCTCAATCTCAAGCTCGACGATTTCGAGGTGGCCGATGTGTTTGAGCCGCCCCTGTCTTTTATCTTCGATAAGACCAATCACCAGCGTCATCGTGTCGAGGCCCGCGGCAAGCTGCGCGAGTTCTGGGCCATGCCGTGGGAGGGCTTCTACATCTGGGGCGCCACTGCAGGGATGTTGGTGAGCCTGCATCACTTCCTGTTTGGTCCGCAGAGCGAGATCGGCGAGTAGCGACCCCCGGCAACCTTGACTCCCTCAAGACACCGATAGGGACGGAAGAGGGCGGTCTATTTGAGCCTTAAAGTCACCGTCTGCCTGTGCTATCTTTGCCCAAATCATCTTGATGTAGCCAGATCATGACGCTGTTTGCCATCATCCTGACCTTGTTTATCGAACAGGTGAAGCCGCTGCAAGAGCGGCGCTATGTGCTCGGACCACTGGCGCGCTATTCCCTGCTATTTGAACGTCAGTTCAACGACGGGCAGCACAAGCACGGCATGATCGCGTGGCTGCTCGCTGTAATTCTGCCCAGTGTGCTCGTCCTCATTCTGCAAACCGTGTTGTGGTGGACGCAGCCTGTCCTGGCCTTTGCGCTGGCTGTCGTAGTGCTTTATCTGACGTTTGGTTTCCGCCACTCCAGCCACTTCTTTTCCGACATTCATTTGGCCCTGCGCGCCAATGACATTGCCCGCGCGCGGCAGTTGCTGGCCGAGTGGCGCAGCCGTTCTGGTGATCGTCTCAGCAGCAATGAAGTTGCGCGACTCGCGATTGAAGAGGCGCTAATCGCGTCGCATCGTCATGTATTCGCACCCATGTTCTGGTTTGCCATTCTCGGCCCCGCCGGCGCCGTGATGTACCGGTTGGCCCTGTTCTTTAATGACCAATGGGGCGGTCGCGTGGAAATCGGACAGGATGTTGAGTTCGGCGAGTTTGGCCGCTTTGCACGCAAGGCCTATGCCTTTATCGACTGGATGCCCTTGCGCTGTACCGCAGTTGGTTTTGCCATCGTCGGCGACTTTGAAGACGCGATCTACTGCTGGCGTACGCAAGCCAAGTCCTGGACCTTTGGCGAATACGGCATTCTGCTTGCCAGTGGCGCGGGTGCCTTGGGCGTACGTCTCGGCCTTCCCCTGCACGACGATGTGGGTGATCTGGGGGATCGTCCGGAATTGGGCTTGGGTGAAGATGCCGATGCCGACTTTCTGCAAAGCACCATTGGCCTCGTTTGGCGCACACTGGTGTTGGGGCTGCTTGTGTTGGCCTTGTTCTGGCTCGGAAGTTTGGTCGGGAACTAGAACCACCATAGTCCCCTAGTCCCCACACAGCACGACAAGAACGATAAAGCAGCGGCATCAAACGCCGCCATCGCCAGAGGAGGCGACCATGAGCAACAAACCCGAAGTGGTTGTGGTCAGCGCCGTTCGCACCGCGATTGGCAGCTTTGGTGGCGCACTCAAGGATGTTTCGCCTTCCCAGCTGGGGGCGCAGGTTGTGCGTGAGGCGATTACACGGAGTGGCATCGAAGCCGGGCGCATCGACCATCTGGTGTGTGGTCATGTCATTCATACCGAGCCACGCGACATGTACATGGCCCGTGCCATTGCCATTGATGCCGGCCTTCGCAAGGCGTCCTGTGCACTCACCCTCAATCGGCTCTGTGGCTCCGGCCTGCAATCCATTGTCAGTGCCGCCAATGCCATCCAACTCGGTGATGCCGAAGTGGCAGTAGGCTGTGGCACCGAGAGCATGAGCCGCGCCGGCTACCTGTTGCCCGCTGCGCGCTTTGGCGCACGCATGGGTCACACGCAGGTGATCGACATGATGGTCGGCGCATTGACCGACCCCTTCAGCCCCAACCATATGGGCATCACCGCCGAAAATATTGCCGAAAGCTGGCAGATCGGCCGTGAGGAGCAGGATGCCTTTGCGCTGGAAAGCCAGCACCGCGCCATCGCTGCGATTGATGCTGGCTACTTCAAGTCGCAAATCGTGCCGATCGAATTGAGTGCACGTTCAGGCAGCACATTCTTTGATACGGACGAATATCCCAAGCGCGACACCACCCTCGCAGCGTTGACCAAGCTCAAGCCTGCCTTCAAGAAGGATGGCACGGTCACTGCGGGCAATGCTTCCGGCTTGAACGATGCCGCTGCTGCTGTTGTATTGATGGAGGCCAAGGCTGCTGAGCGCGAAGGGCGCCAACCGCTGGCCCGCTTGGTGTCCTATGGCATTGCCGGCGTTGATCCAAGTCTGATGGGCACCGGCCCCATCCCGTCCACCCAGCTCGCCTTGCAGCGCGCGGGGCTCAAAGCCAGCGATCTCGATGTGATCGAGTCCAACGAGGCCTTTGCGGTGCAAGCGCTTTGCGTGAATAAGGGGCTCGGCTTCGATCCCGCCAAGGTCAACCCAAACGGCGGTGCCGTTGCACTTGGACATGCACTGGCGGCCACCGGTACCATTCTCACTGTTAAGTGTTTGCATGAGCTCCAACGTACGCAAAAGCGCTATGGTTTAGTCACCATGTGTATTGGCGGTGGGCAGGGTATTTCAGCAATTTTTGAACGCATCTGAAGTTAAAAACAATATAAGGGTAGGTTGTCTCATGAAGGGGTTGCAGGGGGTACGTGTTTGGGCAGGAATGGTGTTGATGGTGGCGTGTGTCAATACAGCGAGTGCAAGTGGCGGTGGCGGAGAAGGGGGTGGCAGTCTTGATACCTTGCCACTGGAGCCCTTGGTGGTGAACCTGAAAGATCAGCGCTACATCCAGCTCAAGCCAGTCATCAAACTGACTGACCCGCTTGATTCAGAGGTCGTGAAGGGATGGACGCCGTTGCTACGACACGAACTGATCAAATACTTGATCGGCCGTGACCCCAAGGAAGCTTCGAGCCCTCAGTTTATGAAAGCCTTTTCCGAAGACGTGGCCGAGCTGTTCAACAAGGTCTTGCGTCGTGAATACATCAAGAATGTGATCTTCGATAGCTGGATCGTTCAGTAAGGCCGTGTGCCACGCTGCATCACAGTGACTTTAACGAACAAGACATAAGGCAGAGATAAAAATGAGTATCGGCGGTCAGCTAATGGGAGAGATGTACTTGGTGATTGGCTGGCTGCTTGCCGCAGGTGCCTTCGCTTATCTGGCGATGAAGCTGGAGACAATGCCACCCGGTCAGCGCAAGAAACTGCCGACCTTCATGCAAAGCAAGGGCAGCTGTCTGCTGGTGGCCTTGCTCATGCTCATCATGGCAGTCGCTAAAAATTTCAAAATTTGGTAACTGCGTATGGGTGAGCACGAGGAAGTGACTGACATTGAGTCAACTCCGGTACCAGCGCTGAATCTTGAGGGTGACTGCTGGACAATTCCAGCTATTTACAACGGCCAAGGTTCGGTTGGGCTATGGCAGGCACTAGGGGCTGCTCTCTGCCTTTTTTTGATTTATCAAGCCTACGCAAGAGGGGCTGTAGGGATTAACTTGTTCATCGGTTTAGAGATATTCATCGTCCTAGCGTTTGCCCTTCGTTGGTCCCTTTTGCAGACACATACTGAAATTGATTTCGCTGCAGGTGTTTTGCGGCAATGCTATGCGCGGCATCCAATGCAGAAGCAGGTTGAGATTCCT
This sequence comes from uncultured Rhodocyclaceae bacterium, assembly GCA_964499485.1. GTDB lineage: Bacteria > Pseudomonadota > Gammaproteobacteria > Burkholderiales > Rhodocyclaceae. Next base: position 43,535 of record CAZCLF010000003.1, read on the forward strand.
CTCGGGCAATTCAAGACGGTGCTTTCTCTGCTGCATTCGTCCACTGAGGGACCAAGGGGTATTACTGTTGAGTTGAGCGTGCTGGGGCAGGCTGTTTGCCTCACGTGGATTGATTACGTAGGGGGAGGTGGTTTGCCTGTAGAGCAGGCGAAATTGCTTCGAGAAAAGCTTGCGAGTGCATTGGGTCTTAGGGATATGGGGCTGATTGGCTAGTTGGTGAAGACCATGCCGTCAGCCATTGTTGTTTAGCCTGCTTTGGTTGCTTCTTTAGCGCTACTTCCACCTTCAACGCCTCCGACCGCGAGCCACACTCGCGGAATCCCACCAGCCTGATTGGCTTCTTCATGCGCGTGTAGCGTGCGCCTTTGCCGGCGACATGTTCGGCGTAGCGGCGCTCCACATCGGTGGTGATGCCTGTGTAGAGCGAGCCGTCATCACACTCGATCAGGTAGAGGTACCAGACCTGTTCTGCCTTGCTCATTAGTGCCGCAGAATCTTGGCCAAGAATTGCTGTGCGCGTTCTGACTTAGGCTGGCTGAAGAAGTCTGCACTTGGTGCGTCTTCCACAATGCGCCCAGCGTCCATGAAGATCACGCGGCTAGCCACGTTCTTGGCGAAGCCCATTTCGTGCGTCACGCAAAGCATGGTCATGCCTTCTTTAGCCAACTCGCTCATCACATCCAGCACTTCTGAAATCATCTCCGGGTCTAGCGCCGAGGTGGGCTCGTCAAACAGCATGCACACCGGGTCCATTGCCAAGGCTCTGGCAATTGCCACGCGCTGCTGCTGACCACCGGAGAGCTCGCCGGGCATGGCGTTGGCAAAGCCATCCATGCCGACACGCGCGAGTAATGTGTGTGCCTTGGCCTCAGCGTCTTCCTTTCGCTTACCCAATACCTTGATCGGCGCCAGCGTCAGGTTGTCGAGGACGGACAGATGCGGGAACAGCTCAAAGTGCTGGAACACCATGCCGACTTTGCTGCGCAGTGCCTGCAAATTCGCTTCGCCTTTTTCCGTGGTGGTGGTGAGGGTAATGCCATCAACCACAATGCCGCCTTGCTGAAATGGCTCCAGGCCATTGAGCGTGCGGATCAGCGTGCTCTTACCCGAGCCGGAGGGACCGCAGACCACAACGATCTCGCCCTTGCCGACTTCAAGCGAGCAGTCGTGCAGCACCTGCTTGGTGCCGTACCACTTGGAAAGATTGCGTATAGAGATCATGGCGAAACCATATCACAGGCGCAGTTGTGTTTAAAAAGCATGGAGTCCCGAGCAGGGACGAACCGTAGTTGTGACCAATGGAAATCCCTGTGGGGCCCTCTTCCTACGGGAAGGGGGCTAGGGGGAAGGCATTATTTGCTATTGTTGAGGCCATGAGAAAAGTCCTTCCGTCCCTGCTGCTGTCTATTGCCACCCTCTGTGTTGCGCTGCCTGCTCAAGCTGGCAAGACGGTCGATGCCATTCGTGCGCGTGGCCAGCTCGCGTGTGGCGTGAGTACCGGCGTTGCCGGCTTTTCGGCGGCGGATAGCAAGGGCGAGTGGCGTGGCATGGATGTGGATGTGTGCCGGGCGCTGGCGGCGGCCGTATTGAAGGACCCGACCAAAGTGCGCTGGTCGCCGCTCACGTCGCAACAACGCTTCACCGCCCTGCAGTCGGGCGAGATCGACATCCTCTCGCGTAATACCACCTGGACGCTGGGGCGCGATGCGGGGCAGGGGCTGGTGTATGCCGGTTATGTGTTTATCGACGGGCAGGGCTTTCTGGTGCACAAGCGCAGCGGTGTGACGTCGGCCAAGCAGCTCAATGGCGCCGAGATTTGCGTGCAGACCGGCACCACCACCGAACGCAACCTCGCCGAATACGCCCGCGCCAACAAGATTCAATTTAAAACGCTGATGTTTGAAAATCTGCGCGCTGTGCTCAAGGCCTTCTTCAGCGGCCGCTGCCAAGCGTTCACGGCCGATGCCTCCGCGCTGGCGAGTATCCGCGCCAATGACTCTGGCAAGCCTGAGGACTATGTTGTCCTGTCCGACCGTATCTCCAAAGAGCCGCTGGGACCAGTGGTACGGCGTGGCGATGAGGATTGGTTCTCCATCGTGCGTTGGACATTGTTTGCGCTGCTGGAGGCCGAGGAGCGTGGCATCACGCAAGCCAATGTTGATCTGATTCGCGACAGCACCAGCGACCCTGCCGTGATGCGCCTGCTTGGCGTGAGCGAGGATGTGGGCAAGCCACTGGGACTGGATAAAGAGTGGGTCTATCGCATGATCAAGGCGGTGGGTAACTACGGCGAAATCTTCGAGCGTAATGTCGGCCCCAACTCGCTGCTACAGCTGCCGCGCGGTATCAATGCCTTGCCGCGGGATGGTGGGGTCATGTATTCCCCGCCGCTCCGGTGAACGCTGCCAATGAACCTACTGCGCGTGCGTATGGCAGCGTTGCGCGGTGCTCGCAGCGTCGCCGTACTCAAGTACTGTCTCCTTGCTGCGCTCCGGGCGCCTTGCCCTACGCCCGCTCGCTACGGTTCCTTGGCGGTTTTAAGCTATGAAAATCCGTAACTGGGCACTTCAGTTTTTTATCATCGGTGCCGTGCTGCTCGCGCTGTATGGGCTCGCCTCCGTTGTTGCGGCGAAGATGCGCGCCCTTGGCGTGGAGCCGGGCTTTGGCTTCTTGTGGCAGCGCGCTGGCTTTGATATTGGTGACCGGCTGATTGCCTTTGACGCGGCCGACACCTACGGCCGTGCTTTTCTCGTGGGCTTACTCAATACCGTGCGCGTGGCATTGGTGGCGATTGTCGCCAGTGTCTTGCTCGGTGGCTTGGTCGGGTTAGGGCAGCTGAGCCGCAATCTGCTGGTAGCCAAGCTCAGTGAAGCGCATGTGGAAATCTTCCGTAATGTCCCCTTGCTGCTGCAGGTACTGATTGTCTATGTACTCTTGATCGGCCGTCTGCCCTTGCCGCATGAGGCCTGGCAACTGGGGCCGGACATCTGGTTGTCGAAGAGTGGGCTGGCCATCCCGTGGCCAGTGCTCACAGAGACGGGCTGGCTGTTGGATCGCCCACTGTTGGGGCGCTTCACTTTCACCGGCGGTGCAGTGCTCACACCGGAGTTCATGGCTGTCGCCGTAGCGCTTACCCTCTACACCAGCGCCTACATTGCCGAGACCGTGCGTGGTGCGGTGCAGTCGGTGCCGCGCGCGCAAAGTGAGGCCGCGTTGGCGATGGGCTTGTCTGATGTGCAGACGTTGCGTCATGTGGTGGTGCCGCAAGCCCTGCGCAGTATGATCCCGCCGCTGGCGAATCAGCTGCTCAACTTGATCAAGAATTCATCGTTGGCGGTAGCTGTCGGTTATCCCGATCTGGTTGCCGTGGCCGACACCACGCTCACGCAAAGCGGTCATGCGGTGGAATGCATCGCCATCATCATGGCTGTGTATCTCTTTCTGTCCTTGCTCACTGCCGCGTTGATGAGTGCCTGGCATGGCCGTTTGCTACGGCAGCAAGCCGGAGGGCGCGTATGAGAAAGTATCTGCGCCCGGAAAACTTCTTGATCGCGGCAGTCCTTGCTTGGGCAGGTTGGTTGCTGTTCGATTGGGCAGTGCTGCAAGCGGTATTCAGGCCCGATGCAGCTGCCTGCCATGCACTGCAAGGCAACGGCGCCTGCTGGGGGGTAGTGACTGAAAAATTCCGCGTCATCTTGTTTGGGCGGTATCCACTCGACCAGCAATGGCGGCCACTGGTCGCGTTGCTGTTGATGTTTGGCTTGCTTGGCGCCAGCGCCATGCCGCATTGTCACGGCAAGCGCTTGCTGGCTGGTTGGGTCCTCGGTTTGCTGCTGGTATTGCTGCTACTCAAGGGCGGATTGTTCGGGCTCGATAATGTCGATACCCCGCGCTGGGGCGGCCTGCCGCTGACACTGCTGCTCACGCTATTTGGCTTGGGCGGTGCCTTCCCGCTGGCCGTGCTACTGGCACTCGGTCGCAATGGACGCTTGCCGGTGCTGCGCTCGCTCTGCACGACCTTCATCGAGATCATTCGCGGTGTACCCTTGGTTGCCGTGCTGTTCATGGCCGCTTTCATGTTCCCGCTGTTCATGCCCAAAGGCTGGGAGTTTCCGGCGTTGCTGCGCGTGCTGGTCGGCATCATCCTGTTTGCCGCGGCCTACATGGCCGAGGTGATTCGTGGTGGTCTGCTCGCCATTCCACGGGGGCAGCATGAAGCCGCACAGGCCCTGGGGTTGAGTTACTGGCAGGTGCAGCTCACGGTGGTCTTGCCGCAAACCCTGCGCAATGTGCTGCCCTCGTTGATGAACTCCGCAATTGCCCTGTTCAAGGACACCTCGCTCGTCATCATCGTGGGTTTGTTCGAACTGACTGGCGCTCTCGGCCTCGCCGTAGATGGCGATCCGCAGTGGCGTGCCTTCGCGCTCGATGGCTACCTCTTCATCGCCTTCATCTACTGGTTGGGTTGCTTCGCCATGTCGCGTTACAGTCGCGCGTTGGAAAGAGCCACCTGAGATGACTGTGCATGCCTCCATGGAGCGGGGCAGGTTTGCAGGCATGCAGACATCATCTCAGGCGCTCAGGAACGCAGGCGCTTAACTCAGCATCAACAACGCTTAGAACTTGTACGCGACACCGACGGTATAGGTGTCTATGTCACTCTTACCCGTCGCGCTGTTGCCAAGGTTGTTGTAGCGTGTCCATTCGGCCTTGCCGACCACCTGCTTGTTGAAGTCATAGCTGACGCCAAGCCCGAGCAGTGGGCGGGTGGAGGACTTGCTGGTGCTGGTTACCGTATTGGCCCCCGTGGCGGAAGCCACGTTGAATTCCGTGTCGGCGAAAATCACACCAGCCTTGCCGTAGGCAGAGAAACCGTTTTGCAGCGGCAGGATGCCGATGGCGCTGATGGTCCAGCCCTTGACGCGATAGTCACCGTTGAGCGAATCCGCAGCGGGCGCGCTGGCAGTCGAGTTGAACTTGTATTTGCCGAGCTCGGCAAAGCCCCCTTCAAGGGCGAAGTTTTTGTGGAACTGGTAGCCAAGATTCAGGTTGTAGATGTTGTCGCGGCGATCAAGCGAGCTGGTGGCGGTCACGCCTTGGCCGGCCAACGTGCTGTCGATGCCGCCGCTGTCCTGTGCGCGATGCCCGATGCCGGCATTGGCGCTGGCGTACCAGCCTTGATCCTCAGCATGCGCAGCCGAGGCCGAGAGCAGAGCAACCGAAATGGCCACACTGATGACTTTCCATGGCTGGCGGCGGCTGGCTGGGGAAAGTTCGGTAGTGCCCTTAAAAACTTGATTGACGTCTTGATCGGCGGAATGTTGAAGGTGCTTCATGGATGTCTCCTTGTTGTGTGCAGTCGTGCTGCGGAGACAACCTTAAAGCTGCGCGGTCGTGGAACTGTTGCAGGGCGAGGGCCGGATGTAAGCGCGTGTTAGCAGTCGCGGCATGCGTAACAGTTGCAGACAACCCTGACGTCAAGCTGGCGGAATGGATGAGGGTAAGGGAGGCTATGTGGATTGAGAGCGATTGAGGCGACGATAAATCACGCTGAGCAGTTACGCATAGCCTGAGTTACCTAGAGTGACTAGGCACTCCACCATCGCTACGCAACCTGTGGGTTAAAGATAAACGCCCTTTCTTGCCGCATGCGCCTATGATCCTTGCAGCGTCCACATTGGGCGAGGTACAGGAGAGCATCATGGCTAAAAGTCAGTTACGTGGTAACAAGGAAGCCAAGAAACCCAAACAAGCGAAAAAGCCAGTGGCCCCAGCCACCTCGTTTCAGGCACAAACTAAAGCCGCTACGCCTATCAAGACCAAGGGCTGAGGTCTGTTGGCGTGATCGCCAGGTCTAGGCTTACAACCATCCGGCTTTCTTGAAGCGGCGGTAGAGAATGAAGCAAATGCCGGTGATCAACGCCAGCGCCGTCGGGTAGCCGTAACGCCATTTCAGTTCGGGCATGTGTTCAAAGTTCATGCCCCAGATCCCCGCAAACGCTGTTGCCACCGCAAAGATACCGGCCCAGGCGGCGAGTCGCTTGTTCACTTCCCCTTCTTCAATCGCCACCATCGCGAGATTCACCTGAATGGCGGTAGTGATGGTTTCACGGATGGACTCGATCGACGTATTGATACGGGTCAGATGGTCATACACGTCGCGGTAGTAGTCTTGCATGCCCTCGCACAGCTTGGGTGGTCGGCCACCAGCGAGCTTGGCGACGGCGTCAAGTAGGGGGGATGCTGCATGTCGCAGCTGCATGACTTCCAGTTTGAGGTCGTACAGGCTCTCGATATTCTGGCGAGCCTGATTCTTGGCGTGAAAGATTTGCCCCTCGATAATTTCGAGTCGCGTCTCAAACTCTTCAACGATGGGGAAGTATTGGTCAACAATCGCATCCATCAGTGCGTACAGCACATAGCCTGAGCCGCGTTGTAACAGGTGTGGCTCACGTTCGCAGCGGGTGCGTACGTTAAGCAGGGCATGTCGGCTTCGGTTGCGTACCGAGAGCAAATAGTTGGGCCCCACAAAAATATGGATTTCACCGCTGAGCAGCGTGTCTTCTGGCGTGAACTCAATGGTATGCAATACGACAAACAGCGAATCGCCGTACTCTTCAATCTTAGGGCGCTGGTGACCGTGATGGGCATCCTCAACTGCCAATTCGTGCAGGCCAAATTCTTGGCGCATTTCATCAAGCTCAACATCGTCTGCATCCCGCAATGCAACCCATACAAAGCAGCCCGGCTTGGCAAGGTATTCACTGATATCAGCCACGGTGATATCAGCCAGCTTGCTCCCTCCCTCATAGGCGACGCAGTTGATCAGCATGGGTGCTCCTTGGTTTTATATGCAGTGACTCGCTATTGTGCGGAATTCGGCGACAATTGCTTATGCCGATAAACCCCATGAAACCACTGCGAATCGCCGTTCTTGCCTCTGGCGAGGGGCTCACCTTGCAGGCGCTGCTGGATGCCATTGCTCGTGGCGAACTGCCGGCCAGTGTTGTGTTGGTAGTGTCCAACAACGCCGACAGTGGCGCCTTGCAGCGTGCAGCAGCGCACGGTGTGACAGGGGTGTATCTGAGTGCGGCCACTCATCCCGATGCCGAGGCGTTGGACGCGGCGATTGCCGCCGCGCTGCAATCGGCCAGCCCTGATGTGGTGGTGACGGCCGGTTACATGAAGCGTATTGGCCCGCACGTGTTGGCCTTCGGCAAGGATCGCATGATCAATGTGCATCCCTCGCTGCTGCCCAAGTATGGCGGGCAGGGCATGTATGACCGCCATGTGCATGCCGCAGTACTGGCAGCGGGAGAGAAAGAGAGCGGGGCGACCGTGCATTTTGTTGAGGGCGATTACGACAGCGGGCGCTTAATTGCCCAAGCAAAAGTGCCTGTCTTAAATGACGATAGCGTGGAAACACTGGCAGCGCGCGTGAAACAGTGTGAACGCGCCTTGCTGATTGAGGTGTTGCGAGCGCGTGCTGAGACAGGTCATTTCAAGGGGCTGACATGAATATACGCTTGTCACTTTGCCTGCTTATGCTGTCTGCCAGTTTGGCTTTACCGGCCAGCGCGGGCAATGCCCCGTGGTACCGCTGGGAAAGTAGAATAGATGGCCGTCTTGTGTGTGCGCAGTCTTCGCCCGGCGAAGGTTGGAAGCGCCTCGCCGGTCCTTTTGTTGATGCTGCCTGTCGGCGGCCCCGCTAAACCGCCATTTAAATAGTTCCCCCATTCTGTATGGACCCCTTTACCCATGCCCTGCTGGGCGCGTGTACTGCCCAAGCTGCGCTGGGTAGCCCGGCGCGCGAATACACCGGTCGCTACACGCGCCGCCAGCTCTGGCTGGTGGGGGCGTTGGGTGGTTTGTTGCCGGATCTGGATATCCTGATTCGCAGCAGCAGTGATCCGCTCCTCGCCATCGAGTTCCACCGTCACTTCACCCATGCGCTGGCGTTTATCCCCATTGGCGGTTTGCTTGCCGCTTTGCCGTGGCTACTATTTAAGTCGCAGCGTTCGCGTTGGCCGCTGCTGTGGTTGGCTGGCATCTTGGGCTATGCCACGCATGGTGTGCTGGATGCCTGCACCAACTACGGCACGCATCTGCTCTGGCCGTTCTCGGATACCCGTACCGCTTGGCATTGGATCACGACTGTCGGCCCGCTCCTCACGCTGGGCTTGTTGGTGGGGCTAGTGATTGCCGTTAAGCGGCGCACCCGTGCGGCGGCCATCTTTGCGCTGCTGTTTGGTGTGGCCTACGTCGGTGCTGCGGCCGTGCAGCAAGAGCGGGCATTTGAGGTGCAGTCGCGTATTGCCGCCAGCCGCAACCATGCCATCGCCCGCGGCGAGATTTTCCCAACGGTGGGCAATCCCTTCATCTGGCGCTCGCTCTACGAGGCCGATGGCGTCCTCTATACCGACCGTATTCGTGTCATCGACACTGCACAGTGGAAAGCCGGCCATCAGGTACCGCTGCTGCGCGAAGCTGGGCTGGAGCCTGAGGCGCAGACCAATGAGCGTGTGCGCCGCGACTTTGCCCGCTTCAGCTACTTTTCGGCTGGCTGGGTGGCACGCGCTGTCGAAGACCCCACTATCATTGGCGATGCACGCTATTCGCTGAGCACAGAAAAGTTCGAGCCTATCTGGGGCCTGCGCTTCCATCCGCAGGCCGAACAAGCGACTGATTGGGTGGATCGCACCGCCCAGAACCGTATTCCCGCCAGCGCCCTGTGGGCCGAGATCAAGGGCGAAGCGCCGGGGTACACTGTTTTGCAATGAATCCTTGCGGTGCCTATGCATCGCGCCAACACTGACACGTAAGAAACATAAACGAGACATCCATGAAAACCGAAACGCCACAAACCATTCACCTTAAGGACTACACGCCGCCCGCTTTTGCCGTGGATAGCGTAGATATGGATATCGACTTCCGCAGCGATTGCGCGGTGGTCACCACCATCAGCCATATGCGTCGGCAGACAGCCGGCGCTTCGCTGGTGCTGGATGGCGAAGAGCTGCAAACCTTGAGCGTGCTGGTTAATGGCCTGCCTGTCGAGCATGTGCTCGCCGAAAATACCCTCACGCTATCCGGTCTGCCCGATGAGTTTGTGCTGCAAACCGTGGTGCGCATCGAGCCGGACAAGAACACGCGTTTGTCGGGGCTGTATCGCTCCAAGGATGGCTACTTCACCCAGTGCGAAGCGCAGGGCTTCCGCCGCATCACTTGGTTCCAAGATCGTCCAGATGTGATGGCAAAGAAGTACACCGTCACACTGCATGCCGATAAGGAAACGCTGCCTGTGCTGCTCGCCAACGGCAATCCGGTTGGCAGTGGTGATGAGAATGGTGGTCGCCATTGGGCCAAGTGGGAAGACCCTTTCGCCAAGCCTTGCTATCTATTCGCCATCGTTGCCGCCAAGCTGGATGTGTTGAATGACACTTACACCACGATGTCTGGCCGTACCGTCAATCTCGCCATCTATGTGGAGCCGGGCAAGCTCGACCAATGCCCGCATGCCATGGAAGCGCTCAAGAAGTCCATGCATTGGGATGAGCAGGCCTTCGGGCTGGAATGCGATCTTGATTACTACATGATCGCAGCCGTCGGCGACTTCAACATGGGCGCCATGGAGAACAAGGGCCTCAACATCTTCAACACTAAGTACGTGCTGGCGCGCCCGGATGTGGCGACCGATACTGACTACGTGAACATCGACCGCGTGGTCGCCCACGAATACTTCCATAACTGGACTGGCAACCGCGTCACCTGCCGCGACTGGTTCCAGCTCTCGCTCAAGGAAGGCCTCACCGTCTTCCGCGACCAGAGCTTTGGTAAGGATGTGCACAACCGTAACGTCACCCACATTCAGGAAGTGCGCACCCTACGTGCTGCGCAGTTCCCGGAAGATGCGGGCCCGATGGCGCACCCGGTGCGGCCGTCGTCGTATGTGGAGATCAACAACTTCTACACCGCCACCGTGTATGAGAAGGGCGCACAAGTTATCGCCATGATGCAAACGCTGATTGGTAAAGACACCTTCCGCAAGGGCATGGATTTGTACTTCGCCCGCCACGATGGCCAAGCCGTGACCTGCGACGATTTCTTCGCCGCGATGCGTGATGCCTCCGGTGGCGTAGGCAAGAGCCCGCTGACGCCGCAGTTCCTACGTTGGTACGAACAAGCGGGCACGCCACATGTAGCCGCCACCGGCAGCTACGATGCCGCTGCGCAACGCTATACGCTCACACTTAAGCAGTCGTGCGCGCCATCGCCGGGCCAGCCCACCAAACTGCCGTATTTGATTCCGGTTGCCATGGGTCTGGTTGGGCCGGAAGGTGCGGATCAACCGCTGACCCTGGACGGGAAAAACTATCAGACCACGCTGGTGCTTAACTTCACCGAGCCCGAGCAGACCTTTGTGTTTGAAGGCATCGACGTTAAGCCAGTGCCATCACTGCTGCGTGGCTTCTCCGCGCCCGTGGTACTCGACTTTGATTACAGCAACGAAGAGCTGACGCATCTCATGGCCTATGACAGCGATGCCTTCAATCGCTGGGAGGCCGGTCAGCGCCTGGCGGGTAAGTTGATTCTCGAAGCCACGCAAGTCATCGCCAAGGGTGGGCAGCCGCAGTGGCCGCAGTCGTATGCCGACGCCATCACCTGGATCGTCGAGCAGGCCATGAACAAGAACCCGGCAATGGGTGCGCCTGACTGGGCCTTCGCGGCCGAGCTGCTGTCGCTGCCGGGCGAGGCCACGCTGGCTGAGCAGCTCGACGTGGTCGATCCCGATGCGCTGCACGCCGCGCGCAATGGGCTGCGCCGCTTCATCGCCGAGAGCCAACAAGTCGCGCTGGAAACGCTGATCGTCAAGACCGCACCAACGGGTGCCTTCCAGCCGACCACGGTGGAAGCTGGCCGCCGCGCTCTACGTAATCTCTGCCTTGGCTATCTGGCCGAGCTGAATACAGAGGCAGTGCGTGCGCAGGCGCTGGAACAATTTAAGTCAGCCGACAACATGACCGACCAATACGCTGCGTTGGCCGTGCTGTGCATGAACAACACGCCAGAGCGCAAGCAGGCACTAGATGCTTTCCACGCGCAGTGGCAACACGAAGCGCTGGTGATCGACAAATGGCTGATGGTGCAGGCACAAAGCCGCCTGCCCAATGCGCTGAGCGAAGTGCAGGCGCTGATTCAACATCCAAGTTTCGACATCCGCAACCCTAACAAGGTGTATTCGCTGATCCGTGGCTTCGGCGCTAACCACGTACGCTTCCATGCGGCCGATGGCTCCGGCTACCGCTTCCTCGCCGAACAGATGCTCATCCTCGACGCCATCAACCCACAAGTCGCCTCACGCATCGCCCGCTGCTTCGACCGCTGGCGCAAGTTCGACGCGGGTCGCCAACAACACGCTATGGCTGCGCTGGAAAAGGTGCGTAAGCACGAAGGTCTGTCGCGCGATGTATTTGAGATTGTGGACCGGGCGTTGAACTGATCGTCTCAAGGGGAGCTTGTACTAATGAAATATCCTCTGCTTGTTGTTTTATTGGGCGTCTTTGCTTGTGGCGCTGAATGGTTGCTTCACAAGCATGATGAGGCTTTTGTTCAAACTGTGGACTTGCCGATGCAAGGGACCGCGGGTGGCGAGTTTCATGCGAAATATGACGCACGATATAAAGTGGTCGTAGCATTTAAAAAGTCAGACCAGCTAGAAAAAGCGCGTGCAAGCACTATCGGTGGAGATGCCTATGAGAGCAGTGCAAAACTGGGGCAGTCATTGCTGCAAGAGATCGACCTAAAAATAGATGGAGCGGAGAATATAGAGAAGGCATTTTCAATTTTTGGAGGTGCCCCTGGATATGTACGTACGGACCTTCAGTGGGAGCCGCATGCTTCTTATCAGTTGGCAACGTTTGATGCTATTGAAGGTAAGAGGTACAAGTTAGCGTTGTCTCAGAATAAATCAGGTAGTCCAACTCCTGCTTACATTATGATTCGCATGATTGAGCCTCCAACATCATCTGCTGGTCTGCTTGTTATTGTTTTTGGCGCTGTGATATTTCTTACCTCCTTCCTTTTCAAGTCGCTTCAACTAGGGATTCGACACCTCTCGAACAGGATTGGGCATACTCAGCGTTGAGCCCATGGAGCCATTGAATCTTTCAGACAGTAAAAAAGCCCCGGCATGCCGGGGCTTTTTCTTTGGAGCAATGGCGACCGATTACATCAAGCCGCCTTGCTGCTCGCCGCCTGTACCGCCACACGATTGGTGCTGCTGATCAGTGCCTTGAGTGAGGCGGTGACGATGTTGGCATTAATACCGGCGCCGTAGCATTCGCAGCTGCCGCCAGCGGTATGAGGGGCTGAGCTAAATTAAGCTTTCTTCTAACCCGCATGACCGCTAGCTAGGTCTTACTTGATAAAACGTATCTGCTGATTGATGCGTTCGAGAATCGGCTTCTTCTTTTCGTTGAACGTTTTTTTGTTCTCCTCAATCAGATTGCGGCCTTTTGTATCGATTGAGATGATCAGCGGGCCGAACATCTTGACCTTGTTGACCCACAGCGTTTCAGGCATGCCAAGGTCTTTCCATTCTGCGCCTTCGATCTTCTCGACTTGAGTCGCAGCGAGCACGGCGCAGCCACCGGGGAAAATAGCGTGGACGGCTTTGTTCTCTACACAGCCTTCTTGCGTTTCGGCCCCCATGCCACCTTTACCGACGATGAGCTTTACGCCGGTTTGTCGAATAAATTCCTTTTCGAACTTCTCCATGCGCATGCTGGTGGTGGGGCCAATGGAAACCATTTCGTAGTCGCCATCTTCTTTTTGGCGGACGATGGGGCCCGCATGAAAGATAGCGCCGCCCTTGATATCGACAGGGAGTTGACGGCCTAATTCGATGAGCCGGCGGTGTGCCACATCGCGGCAGGTGACCAAGGTGCCGGTGAGATAAACCACATCACCGACATTCAGTGCTTCGAGGTCTTCATCACGAATGGGCGTGGTGAGTATTTTTTTCATGCGCTGAATCCCTGATGAGACATGACTTCGTAGGTGAGGTCGGCGTTGATCTTGATCTTGCCGCGACGATGCGCCCAGCAGCCGGTAGAGATCGCCACGCCAATGGTGGAGGGGTGGCGTGCGGAAGATTCGATGTTCACCCCCATAACGCTGGCGTTGCCCGTCAGCCCTTGTGGGCCAAGGCCAAGCTCATTCAGCCCTTCGGTCAGTAGCTCCTCCATGAGTGCGGCATTGTCATTGGGGTGACGGCTATTCACCGGGCGCAGGATGGCTTTTTTAGAGAGCCGTGCCGCTGTTTCTGCCGACGTGGACACGCCAACCCCCACCAGCAACGGTGGGCAGGCATTGACGCCCCGTGAGGTAATCACATCGAACACAAACTCTGCCACCCCTTCATAGCCTTGGCCGGGCATGAGCACCTTGGATGCGCCGGGCAGGGTGCAGCCACCGCCCGCCATGTAGACGTCGATGATGACGCTATCGCTGTTAGGCACGATCTCCCAATCCAGCCATGGAATCCGTGAGCCGGTATTGGTGCCGGTGTTTTTTTCTTCAAAGGTTTCGACCGCGTTGTGACGCAAGGGGCCGTCACGCGTGGCGGCCAGCGTTGCTTCGCGGAGGATTTCTTCCAGCTCGCCGAGTAGCGGGAACTGCGCGCCAGCTGTCAGAAAATACTGGATGACGCCGGTGTCCTGACAGCTGGGGCGATCCAGCTTGTCGGCAGCTTCCTGATTCTGCCGCATCGACTCGTACACTTCCTTGGCCAGAAAGTTCACTTCCTTGGTGCGCAATTCGCCGAGTTTTTCCGTCACATCGGTAGGCAGGCGTTTGCCAATGTAGGAGGTGAATTTCGCCATCAAGTCGGTCAGATCGGCGATGGCTTGGTTTTTTTCCATCAAATGCTCCTGTTGGGGGACTGCTCACTCGATCGTGATGTTCGATGTCTTCACGATCTCAGCGTACTTCTGGGTTTCTTCTTTGATCTGTTTGGCCATGTCTTCCGGTTTGTTGCCAATGGGTTCGGCACCGATTTCAGCCATTTTTTTCTGGAAGTCTTCAGCGTTGAGGATTTTCACCACTTCGGTATTGAGCTTCTTGATGATGGCGGGTGGTGTGGCTGCCGGGGCAAGCAGTCCAAACCAAGTGCCCATTTCAATGCCCTTGATGCCGGCTTCCTTCATGGTTGGCACATCGGGGAGCGCGGATGAACGCTTGCTGGTGGTCACCGCAAGTGGCCGCAACTTGCCTTCCTTGATAAACGGCAACACAGGCGTCACCGTGTCAAAAGACATTTGAATTTGTCCGCCGAGCAGATCGGTGGTTAGCGGGCCGCTGCCTTTGTAGGGGACATGCAGCAGTTTGGTTTCAGTGGCGATCTGGAACTGCGAGCCAATGAGGTGTTGAGCCGTGCCCGCCCCATTGGAGCCATATGCAATACCTTCCGGGTTGGATTTGGCGGCGATGATCAGATCTCTTGTGTTCTTGTAAGGGGCTGAGGCATTCACCACGAGAACGTTCGGCACAACCGCCACTGTTGTGATGGGGGCGAAGCTCTTTTCAAAGCTGTAGGGCAGAGTTTTGTAGACGCTGGTGGCGATGGTGTGATGCACTGCCCCCATGAGCAGGGTATAGCCGTCCGGCTTGGCCTTTGCGACCTGGCCTGCGCCAATGGTGGCGCCAGCGCCCGGACGGTTGTCTACAAGGACGGTCTGACCCAGATTGGTTTGTAATTTTTGAGCGAGATTTCTGGCTAAGACATCGGTCGTGCCGCCGGGAGGGAAGGGCACGACGATCGTAATGACTTTATTCGGGTAGTCATTGGCATGTGCAGCGATTGCACAGCTGGTCAGTAAACCAGCGAAGAGCATGCGGGCAGAACGCCCCAGTGACAGCGCCATCATTGATCTCCTCCGTTATTTTCGTTGAGCAGGAAACTGCTGAACGCACTATATGTGTAACTTTTAATTGATAATGATGACGTTAGTTATAGTTTGATTAACTTAAAGTTAACAATCAAATCATGTCAATTACGGTTAATCCCGCTGATTTATCCTTCTTCGCCACGCTCATTTCGGCCGGCAGCCTTGGCGCAACCTCGCGTGAGCTGGGTATTACGCCTGCTGCGGTGAGTAAGCGGCTAGGCATGATTGAGCAGCGCCTGAATATGACCCTGGTCAATCGCACTACGCGGCGGATGAGCCTGACACCTGAAGGTGAAATTTATCTCGACTATGCACGCAGGATTTTGGGCGAGATTGACGATATGGAGCATGTGCTCGCCGGCGCGGCCTCGACGCCCAGCGGGTTGTTACGAATCAACGCCACTTTAGGGTTTGGACGGGCGCATGTAGCGCCGTTGCTATCGGAGTTTGTGAAGCGTTATCCGCGCGTCGAGGCCCAGCTACAACTATCGGTGAATCCACCCTCAGGGATGGATGATGCCTATGACATCTGCTTCCGCTTCGGTTTGCCACCTGAGTCGCGGTCCATTGCGCGCTTTATCGCCAAGAACCGGCGCATTCTGTGCGCGTCGCCAAGCTATTTGAAGCAGCATGGGGAGCCCAAATCGCCCGAGGAGCTGGCCGGCCACAATTGCATTGGTATTCGTCAAGGGGACGAAGCGTATGGCATCTGGCGCTTTACCGAGGCCAAGCAGAAATCCGCACCTGCGGTGTCTGTGCAAATTCGCGGCAACTTGACGAGCAACGATGGCGAGATTGCCGTCAATTGGGCGCTCGATGGGCAGGGGGTGGTGATGCGTTCTGAGTGGGATGTTGCGCGTCATTTGCAGACGGGCGCGCTTGTACAAATCTTGCCTGGCTTTGCGACAGCAGATGCCGATATCTATGCGGTGTATCCGGAGCGCCATAAAAGCTCACTACGCGTCCGTGCGTTGATTGAGCATGTCCAAAGCGGGCTCGCGAAAAAGTTCGTCAGCCGTGCTTGAACGTTAGCCTCCGATAGCCCAGCCGGGAGGGCCAGCGATGATTCGCCCCGGTACAAGAGAATCGCCGGCCTTTGTTCGACTTCCTATGAAACCATCCTTGCTTGTGGGGCAACAGTGTCGTCTGGCTGTGTTTGATGTGTCGTTTTTGTTGTATGATGATAATCATTCTCATTAAAGGCTTGCTTGTAGTGCAAGCCTCGGCACGAAGATCACGGCTCATGGCGACTGGCATTATTCGTCTTCAAGATATCGAAACGCTCTACAGCGACCATCATGGTTGGCTACAGGGCTGGTTACGTCGAAAGCTTGGCTGCGACGCGCAGGCGGCGGATCTGGCGCAGGACACGTTCGTGCGCTTGTTCGGCCGTGGTGGCCTAGCGCTCGACCAGCCGCGCGCGTTGCTAACGCATATTGCCAAGGGGCTGGTTATCGATCATTGGCGGCGCCAGGATATCGAGCGCGCATATCTGGACGCATTAGCGCAATTGCCGGAGAGCTTTGCGCCGTCGCCCGAAACACGCTATCTGATTCTCGAAAGTCTCTATCGAATTGAGGCCATGTTGCGTGAAATGCCTGACCGGACGCGCGAGATCTTCATGCGCGCCCAAATCGATGGGTTAACCTACTCAGCCATCGCCGCGGAGTCTGGTATGTCGCTCATTACCGTCAAGCGGCACATGAAAGCAGGTTTTGTTGCCTGCATGGCGGCACTGGCATGAGCACCGTGAGTGCGCAGCCGCGTCTAGACCTTCGTCTGCTTGAGGAGGCTGCCGATCTGCTCGTGCGGCTACAGTCGGATGAAAACCCTCAAGCTGTGCAAACCGCCATCGCTGAATGGCAGAAGCGAAGCGAAGCGCATGTGCAGGCCTGGCGTTGCGCCGAGGTAGTGCAGCAAAGTTTCAATGCGGTTCCCGGAACGATAGGTCGCCGCACCTTGAACGGCCTGAAATCTGCCGACCGTCGACGCGTGCTGCGCTCGCTTGTCGGCATCGCGGTCGCTGGGCCGTTAGGGTTGGCACTGTGGCATGAGCGTTCCGTTTGGACGGCTGATATCAGTACTGCCACTGGCGAACAGAAAACTATGACGCTTGCCGATGGCACCCGTCTGGTAATGAATACGGCGACATCAGTGGATATTCGATTCTCGGAACATCTTCGTCACCTAAGGCTTTTACGCGGTGAGGTCATGCTGACCTCGGGTCGTGATCCGCTCCAGCGTCCTTTCCATATCAGCACTGCGGAGGGGCGGATTACCCCGGTCGGCACGCGCTACTCGGTGCGTCAAGATAGCGGGCGTACACAGGTCGCAGTATTCGAGGGGCGCGTTGAGATCAGCACCGAAAATGGCGCACGCCACAGTTTGCCATCAGGCGAACAGGCGATTTTCGACAGTCACGGTATCGCGGAGACTCGTCTGCTGCGCGCCGGCGCAGACAGCTGGCAGCACGGCATGCTGCTGGCCCAGGACATGCGTTTGGGCGACTGGGTTAGGGAAATGGGGCGTTATCGACACGGCGTGCTGCGCTGCGCTCCTGCGGTGGCGGAGCTCCGCGTCTCCGGCGCATACCCCCTGACGGACATAGACAATGCGCTCGACATGCTGGCGAAGACTCGGCCGGTGTATGTGCGTCGGCTGACCAACTACTGGATTAGCCTAGAACCATCTGCGGCAGCCTGATACCTTTTCGAGACTTGTCCGGTGTACTGGCATAAGCGCGATTTTTGCGCTTCAACCTAGCGACCGGAACACCCATGAAGTCACAACCGAATCTGAGCGGCAACGCACTGCCACGTCAACGCGCACTCGCGCTCTCCATCCATCTGCTCTTCTGCGGCGCAGCCACGGGGCTTGTAATGCCGACGGCTATCCATGCGGCTGAACCAGCGGCCAGAAGCTATGCTATCGCCGCTGGGCCACTCGGAGATGTGCTCGCCTTGTTCGCTGCCAGTTCCGGCGTCAAGCTGTCTTTCGATCCGGCCCTGGTTGCCGGGCAACGTAGCCCTGGTCTACAGGGTAGTTTCACGGTCACCCAAGGCTTTTCACGTATCCTTTCCGGCAGCGGTTTCGAACTTGTTGCTGTCGACAATGGCGCCTATACCTTGCGCAAATCACCCACCACGGCGGCTGCGACACTGCAACCGGTGGTCGTTACGGGCACCAAGCGCGAGCTGAGTGCCCAGCAGGCAACCCAAAGCGTGGTGGTGATAACTGAACAGGCCACTGTCGGCATGGCGTCAGGCTTTGATGCCCTCACCCTCGTTCCGAACGTAACACGCAGCTATGCTGGTGCCTTGCCTACCGTACGTGGCTTAGATGGCAATGGCGTTGCTTTCGGTGGCGGTGGTGCTGTTACAGGCGCTAGCCCTCGCGTATCGAATTATGTCGATGGGGTGGCGCGTACCTACAGTGCCATGCCTGACGGCCAGGGCAGTTTCTGGGACATGGCGCAGATGGAGGTCTACCGTGGTTCGCAGTCCACCCAACTTGGTCAGAATTCGATCGCCGGTGCGATCGTACAAACCACTAACGATCCAAAGTTCAAGGATGAGGCGGCAATTCAGGTGGGTGCCCATTCTGCAAGAACCACTTACGAGGGCGCTTTTATGGTCAACAAGGCCCTGAGTGATACTGTCGCCATTCGTTTCACCGGGGAGCTGAGCGATGGTAAAAACGCTATCGACTATTTAAGATCCTCAGACAGCGGGCTCTCCGTGTCGGACAAGGACGAGCTCGGGAAGAACAGCTATCACCGGTACCGCTTCAAAGCACTTGCAACGCCTACTGATTCACTTCTGCTTAAGCTCACGCTAGAACAAGAAGACCGCGAGAACCCCTTCACAAACGACCAAGGCACGGTTCAAGGGACTCGTGCGCTTATCAACAAGCTCTATCCAGGCTTCCTCAAGTCAACCAATAACGTCGTTGCATTCAATGCCAGCTACGATCTGGATAACGAATGGTCTGTCGATGCGGTGCTATCTCAGCAGCGCGGAGAAACGAGCTTCCTCGCACCGCAAGTCGGAACCCCTGTTCGTTCGTCCTATTACGACTTTACTTTCAAATCTACTGAAACTGCCTTCGAACCCAAGCTGCGCTACAAGTCGCAGAGCAGTCGTACCGGGGCAGTATTTGGCGCCTATTTCAAGGATCGCGACCGGAATGATAACGGCCGGCCCGGCTCAAGCTTTGTGATGCAGGCGACGGATAAGGCCAGCAGCCAATCGCTGTATGCTGACTCGACCGTGCAATTGAGTGCAGAGTGGGATTTGATCTTGGCAGGCCGCTTCGAGTCGGACAGGCAGAAGCGTGACTTCTCCACGCCTGCATTCGGTGGGGCTCAATTCGGTTTCGATGACCGCAATCAGGTGTTCTTGCCCAAGCTTGGTGTTACTTGGCACGCCAATCCTAATGCAGCCTACAGTCTCTTGACGTACAAGGGGTACAACGCCAGCGGTGGTGGTGTGAGCTTCGTGTCAAAAACCCCC
Source organism: uncultured Rhodocyclaceae bacterium (assembly GCA_964499485.1). Classification (GTDB taxonomy): domain Bacteria; phylum Pseudomonadota; class Gammaproteobacteria; order Burkholderiales; family Rhodocyclaceae. Next base: position 62,994 of record CAZCLF010000003.1, read on the forward strand.
TACAAGTTCCAAAAGGAAATGTCGCAAACAGTCGAGTTCGTCGCACGTACTCAGTGGCTAGATCGCCGCCTGTTCGCCAACGCCAACGTGTTCTTCACCGATCTTGACGGTGCTCAAGCGATCGGCACAGGGCCGGGCGGCGCTAATGACAATATCTATTTGAATATCGACAAGGCCCGCACACGTGGTGCCGAACTGGATTTTGCGTACATCCCCACATCGACAATGAAGCTCACCTTCGGATTGGGGCTGCTCGACACCAAGATCGTGAACTTTGGTTCGGCCGCGAACAACGTACATAACGGCAAGGAGCTGGGCATGGCACCGCGTGTCACGGCCAACGTGGGTGGCACTCTTGAGGTTGCGCCGAATCTGACTGTTGGGGGCAATGTGGTGTATGTCGGCAAGCGCTTTGCCGACTATAAAAACGTAGCCCAAGACGAGCTTGCGAGCTATTCCATCGTCAATCTCAACACGCAGTACAAAATGGGCAAGGCTACGCTGACGGGCTACGTAAACAATGCCTTTGACAAGTTTGCCCAGCTCAATCGCAACACGTCTCTGAACTCTGCATGGTTCAACACAGGCCGTACCGTGGGCGCGAAGCTGAAGCTAGATTTCTGAGCACATTCGCTTGAAAACCGAAAACCGGCATGCGCGACCCGCATGCCGGTTTTTTACTATAGAGACATGACATGAGCTTACGCACCTGGTCGTTCATCCACAAATGGAGCAGCCTGATCTGTACGATCTTTCTTTTTTTGCTCTGTGTTACCGGGCTGCCACTAATCTTTCATGAGGAAATTGAACATTTGTCGGGCGAGGTCGAAGCCCCCTCTATGCCGGCGGGTACCCCTGAGCTGAGTATGGATCGCATAGTCGAGGCGGCGCAGGCGCACATGCCGAACAAGGTCGTGCGCTACATGCTTTGGGATATGGAAGCGCATCCGTATATGACCTTAGTCCACATGTCGACGAGCATGGATGCCCCACCGAATGACACGTGGTTGGTTTCGCTTGACAGCCGTACCGGTGCAATACTTGACGAGCCCAATGACAAGGGCTTCATGTATTTAATGCTCAAGCTACACACCGATCTGTTCATCGGTTTGCCGGGTTTGCTATTTCTCGGTTTCATGGGCCTGCTTTTCACCGCTGCAATTATTTCCGGGGTCGTCCTCTATAAACCCTTTATGCGCCGGCTCGACTTCGGCGAGGTGAGACGCGACAAATCGCGTCTCAAATGGTTAGACCTTCACAATCTGCTTGGCATTGTTACCCTCTCATGGGCGCTAGTGGTAGGCCTCACCGGTAGTCTCAACACGCTTGCCACACTCCTTATCGGCGTGTGGCAGGGTGACCAGATGGCCGAGATGATCGCTCCCTACCGCAATGCGCCGCCGTTAGAGCAGATTGGCTCTGTGCAGACGGCGCTTAATACAGCAAAGCACGCAGTGCCAGGCATGGAGGTGCGTCTCTTAGCTTTCCCCGGCACCATGTTCTCCAGCCCTCACCACTACACCGTGTTTATGCGAGGCAATACACCAGTGACCTCACGCCTGCTGCATCCGGCGCTGGTAGATGCGCAGACAGGCGAGCTCACAGACTCCCGAGAGATGCCTTGGTACATGAAGGCGCTGCTACTGTCGCAGCCGTTGCATTTCGGTGACTACGGTGGCCTGCCGTTGAAAGTTGTTTGGGCGCTGCTCGACATCATCACCATCATCGTACTCGGCAGCGGCCTCTATCTCTGGTGGAAGAAGCGGGGACGTCGGGGCGAGAACGGTGACGATATTCTTGTTATGACTGAGGAGACGAAACCATGAGGATATGGCTGTGGCCCACCATCATCGGTGCTCTCAGTGTCACGAGCCTTGTGGTCGGCCTGCTCTACGATGGTTTTGGCGATGTCTTTGCATGGATAGGTTTAGGGTTGCCTGTTTGGCTGTCGTATTGGTATGGCTGGGGCAGGAAATGAAGCGGGTTGCTTGTTAAAGGCGCTATAGCGTAGGCGTTCGGAATGCTTTAGCGGTAGCGTCGCGTGATTCAAAAAACGAGCTTTATTACTGTGCTCTCCGTACACAGAGGCATAACACTCTCAGTGGATCAAGTATTTCCATCCCCTATGCGCCTGTTCGAAAAGCTCAAAGAAAAGCCCAGTGGGATGGTCCCACTGGGCGTCGATGCGATGCAATGAGAGCTGTTTAAATCAAGCCGCCTTACTACTTGCTGCCTGTACCGCCACACGATTGGCGCTGCTGATCAGGGCCTTGAGTGAGGCGGTGACGATGTTGGCATCGATGCCAACGCCGTAGCATTCGCCGCTGCCGCCGGCAGTCGCCACTTCCATCATGGCGCAGGCGCGGGCATCGCCGGCGTCACTGCTGCTGCTCATGGAGCGCTCTTCATAGCTGCGCACCTTGAGGTTGATGCCGATCTGTTGCAGGGCATGGGCGGCGGCATCAATGGGGCCGTTGCCTTCGCCATTCAGTACATGCTTAACGCCTTGGTGTTCAACCACGAGCTTGATGCCTTGCGCGTTGTTGTGTTCGAACAGGTGGTGTTCGACGTAGCGTACCGGCTCGATGGTGTCGAGGTAAGTCTCAGAGAACAGCTTCCAAATATCCGCCGCGCTGACTTCGCCACCATGGGTGTCGGTGTGTTGCTGCACCACGCGCGAGAACTCGACTTGCAGACGGCGCGACATGACGATGCCGTATTCGGTTTCGAGCAGGAAGGCGACGCCGCCCTTGCCGGACTGGCTGTTCACACGAATCACCGAGTCGTAGCTGCGGCCAACGTCAGCGGGGTCCATCGGCATGTAGGGGACGTTCCAGAGGGCGTCCGACTTTTGCACAGCAAAGCCCTTCTTGATGGCGTCTTGGTGTGAGCCGGAGAAGGCGGTGTAGACGAGATCGCCGACGTAGGGGTGACGTGGATGGATGGGCAGCTGGGTGCAGTGCTCTGCGGTACGCGCAATGGTGTTCATGTCGGAGAAGTCGAGCCCCGGATGAATGCCTTGCGTGTAGAGATTGAGGCCAAGGGTGACGAGATCGACGTTGCCGGTGCGCTCGCCATTGCCGAACAAGCAGCCTTCAACGCGGTCTGCGCCGGCCATGACACCCAGCTCTGCGGCGGCAACGGCAGTGCCGCGGTCGTTGTGCGGGTGCAGGCTGAGGACAATGCTGTCGCGGCGCGCGAGGTTGCGATGCATCCACTCGACTTGGTCGGCGTAGATGTTCGGGGTGGCGACTTCTACCGAGGCGGGGAGGTTGATGATGACCTTGTTGGTCGGCGTGGCGCCCCAAGTTTCGGTGACGGCGTTGCAGACTTCCAGCGCGAAGTTAAGATCGGTATTGGTGAAGGTCTCGGCGCTGTATTCAAGAATCCATTCGGTTTCTGGGTGCTCGGCGGTGAGTTCTTTGATGAGCTTGACCGCATTGACGGCAAGGCCCTTGACCTCTTCACGCGTGAGACCGAACACGACTTCACGGAACTGGTCGGACGTGGCGTTGTAGACGTGCACGATGGCGCGCTTGGCACCGATGAGTGATTCGATGGTGCGGCGGATCAGCGGCTCGCGCGCCTGGGTGAGGGCTTCGATGGTCACATCATCAGGGATGTGGTTGCCTTCGATCAGGGCGCGGAAGAAGTCGAATTCAGTTTGCGACGCCGAAGGAAAGCCGGCTTCGATTTCCTTGAGGCCGATCTGACAGAGCATCTTGAACATGCGCATCTTCTTTTCGCCGTTCATCGGCTCGAAGAGGGCTTGGTTGCCGTCGCGCAGGTCGGTACTCATCCACACCGGTGGTTTGGTGATGACCTTGTTCGGCCATTGGCGATCCGCTAACTGGATCGGGGCGAATGGTCGATATTTACCGAGCGGGTTCTGCAACATGATGGACTCCTGAATGCTTCTGTAGCCGGGTGGCTGATGGCATAAATAGTAGGTGAGTCCGGACGAAATGTGCTTGCGTTTTTGGCGTTTAAATTCTATTTAAAGAAATATTATTGCCAAATAATGTTTAAAATTGGAATTAAATTCCAACTTGGAGCGAATTATGGATCGCTATGACCGTCAGATACTGGAAATCCTGCAAGAGGATGGGCGTATCAGCAATCAGGATTTGGCCGAGCGTATTGGCCTGTCCGCCGCGCCCTGTTTGCGCCGTGTGCGTTCGCTGGAAGAGAGCGGGATGATACGCGGCTATCGTGCATTGCTGGATGCTAAGGCGCTGGGTTTGTCGCTGATGGCGCTAGTGCATATTTCCATGGATCAACACACCGGCGAACGCTTTGAGCATTTTGAAAAAGCGGTACTGGCAATCCCGGAGATTCTTGAGTGCCTCCTGATCACCGGTCAGTCGGCCGACTATCAGCTCAAGGTGGTGGTTCGCGATATGGATGCGTACCAGGAGCTGCTCTTGAACCGCATTACGCGTATCCCCGGTGTGACCGGGGTGCACTCAAGCTTTGTGCTGCGCCGCGTGGTGGATCGCACCACGCTACCCGTCAATATTGAGTAGCAGTTCCTGATCAGACGGCAGGTGTGCCCAGCGTGATCGGATCTTCGTTGTAGCCGGTGATGCGTACACCGTCGATGCCGTAGAAGGAGTTGCGCGAGAAGAAGAAACCGCCGCGTTCTTTGTCGTGCAGGCTGGCCAGCGCCTTGAGCAAGTTGATGACCTTGTTATCTAGATCCAGCCCCGGTTTGGTGACGGTACCGTAGCAGGCTTGTACAGTATCGAAGGAGGCGATCAGGGCTTTAACCTCTGCCAGCTCGCGCACGCGCTTTGGGAAACGCTCGGTCCAGCCACGCATACCTTCCATTTGCACAACCTTGTCCCAGTTGGGATCAATGGTGATGACAGTGCTGACATCTGGCCAGGTGAGGGTGATGCGTGTTTTACCTTCTTCCTCGGTAATCGCGGTGTCTGCACCGCTAGCTAAGGCCGTGATTTCTGCAACGCTGGGGGCCGGGCCATAGAAGAAAACGGCAATGGCCTCTTGTCCGGTGGGGCGAGTTTCAGCGGCTGCGTAGATGTGCTTGGTGACGAATGACTTGATAAAGGACATGGGGTTCTGTGCAGCGCGAGGGAGGGAAAAAGTGGCGAGGGCCGAAAAGTCTGCGCTATTTTACGGTATCGATGCCCTTGAGCGCGGCTTATGATGTCGACGATTCCGGTAGCATAGGTAGATAGTAATAATTCAATCAGGAGGGAACATGAAGATTGTTGGCGAATTCAAGGAGTTTGCAGTCAAAGGCAATGTGATCGATCTGGCGGTGGGTGTGATCGTTGGCGGTGCGTTTGGCAAGATTGTTGATTCAGTGGTCGGCGATCTGATCATGCCGATCATTGGCCGTGTGACGGGCGGTCTGGATTTCAGTAACTACTTCATTGCCCTGCAGGACATTCCTGCTGGTGTGCCCATGGTGTTGGCCGAGGTTAAGAAGGCTGGTGTGCCGGTGATTGCCTATGGCAACTTTCTGACTATCGCCCTTAACTTCATTATTCTGGCCTTCATCATCTTCATGATGATCAAGCAGATCAACCGCCTGAAGCGTGAAGCACCGTCTGAGCCAGCTGCACCACCACCTACGCCGGAAGATGTGTTGCTGCTACGCGAGATTCGCGATTCGCTGAAGAAGTAATTGCGATTAGCGCACCGCTAATAAAAACGCCCTCTTCGGAGGGCGTTTTGTTTTGTCGCACTACGGCTGGCTAGATGCCGTCGGCATTAACATTTTGCACAGGCAATGCGGTGGAACATGTCGTAGCGCTTGGGGTCGATCTGCCCGGCATCGACGGCGGCCTTGATGGCGCAATCGGGTTCGTTCTGGTGGCGGCAATCGCGAAAGCGGCAGTTGCCGCTGTGCGGGCGGAAATCAATGAAGCCTTCTTCGATCTGGCCAAAGGTCAGGTGCGATAAACCAAATTCCTGTAGCCCCGGACAATCGATGAGTTTGCCGCCAGAAGCTTTGTCCTGTGGTAACTCGTACAGGCGGGCATAGGTCGTGGTGTGCTTGCCGGAATCGAGCGCTTCGGAAATCTCACGGGTAGCTGCGCGGGCTTCGGGAATCAGGCTGTTGGTGAGCGTGGACTTACCCATGCCGCTTTGTCCAACCAGTACGCTGACTTCGCCCGCCAGATAGGGCAGCAGGGCGCTGGCGTCTTCCTTGGCTGAGAGTTCGATGATGCGATAGCCGAGCTTGGCAAGCATGGCGAGGCGTTCGCGGGCGTGCAGCAAATGCTCGCTGAGGTCCGCCTTGTTGAGCACGATGAGTGTGCGTAGACCTTCCACCTCAGCAGCAACTAGGGTGCGGGTGAGCAGATCATCCGTGAAGGATGGCTCTGTAGCGACAACCAGCACAACCTGGGTGGCGTTCGCGGCGATTAGCTTTTCACGGTAATCATCGCTGCGATAGAGCAGCGAGGTGCGCGGTAGGTGCTTGGTGATCTGTGCCTGATCGGCGCTGGCAACTTCCAGCGCAACGCGGTCACCGCAAGCAAAGGGGCTTTTCTTGCCGCGTGGAAAGCCGGTGATGTGGCTGCCATCCGGCAGCAGGACTTCATAGTGGCGGCCAAAGGCGGCGGTGATAACACCTTCGTAGCGGGCGGCTGTGCTGGTGTCCGTCGCCTCGGCGGCGCTTGTGCGCCCGCGCTGTTTACTCACAGTGCTCACACGAACAGGAGCGCATCAATTTTTGCAGCACAGATAAAGTCATTCTCGGACAGTCCGCCAATGGCGTGGGTGATATAGCTGACGCTGCAGGTGTTGTAGGTCACGAGCAGATCGGGGTGGTGGTCTTCACGTTGTGAGACCCAGGCCGTGGCGTTTACGAAAGCCATGGTCTCGTCATAGTTCTTGAAGCGGTAAATTTTGCGTAGTTGGCCTTGTTCGATTTGCCAACCCTTGAGTTGCTTGAGCAACTGTTCCGCCTCGGCAGCCGATAATGGCGCCACACCACCTTCGCAGGGTACACAGCGGCGCTGATTCAAGGTGATATCAGTCATGCAGTTTTGCCTTGTAGGTGAGCGATACGCAATGCGGCCGGTGGGTGCGAGTCGTAGAACAGTGAATGCAGAGGGTCGGGCGTTAGCGTGGCGGCATTGTCGCGGTAGAGCTTGACCAGTGCGGTGACCAGATCGTTCGCTTGGGTTTGGCTAGCTGCATAGGCATCGGCTTCGTACTCATGCTTACGTGAGAGCGCAGAGCTGAGTGGCGCCAGTGGGAAAGTAAAGACTGGCAGTACTAGCGAGAACAGGATCAATGCGAGCGCTGTGCCTTGATAGGGGACGCCAAGACCGGCATAGAACCACTGGGCATCAATCAACTGGCCCAGCAGCCACAGGAAGGCGAGGCTGAGGATGGCCAGCAGTGCAATGCGCTTCTTGATGTGGCCGTGCTTGTAATGCCCCAATTCGTGAGCGAGCACAGCTTCGACCTCAGGCGGATCAAGGCGAGTGAGCAGAGTGTCGAAGAACACAATCCGCTTGGCCGCGCCAAAACCGGTGAAGTAGGCATTGCCATGCGAAGAGCGCTTCGAGCCATCCATGACAAACAAACCCGACGAGGTGAAGCCACAACGGGCGAGCAACGCTTCGATACGTTGCTTGAGGCTGCTGTCGTCAAGGGGCGAGAACTTATTGAACAGCGGGGCGATGACGGTGGGGTAGAGCAGCAGCACGAGCAGGTTGAAGCCCATCCAGAACAACCACACGTAGAGCCACCACTGGGCGCCCATTTCGCCCATGAGCCAGAGCACAGCCAAAATCAGCGGCGCACCGATGAGCGCGCCTAGCGTGGTGGATTTGGCAAGGTCGATCAGCCACAGACGCGGTGTGAGCTTGTTGAAGCCGAAATGCGCTTCGATGCGGAATGTACGGTAGAGGGAAAACGGTAGCTCGACGAGAAAGCTGACCACAGCCAGGCTGGCGAACAGGGCAAGGCTGTGGGCATAGCCGCCATTGGCGAAAAACTGTACCCAGAAGTTGTAGAGCAGGTGCAGGCCACCACCGAGCGTGAGGCCGAGCAGCAGGGCAGTCTCGGCAATGATGCTGTTAAGGCCAAGGCGAGTGCGCGCGATGCTGTAGGCAGCGGCCTTTTGGTGTTCTTCAAGCGTGATCTTGCTCGCAAACTCGGCGGGTACAGCACTGCGATGTGCATTGATGTGGCTGATCTGGCGTATGCCTAACCATAGACGTAATGCGGTGCTGAGGGCCAGAAAGAGCAGAAAGAGGAGAGCAAAACCTTGGGCCGTCATATTAATAGCTGAGTTGTAGTGATAGGTAAGTGCCAGTCTGGCTGGGCTTGTTGGCGATATTGCCAAGGTCCACATAGGCTGCGGTCACCGAGACTCGCTTATTGGGTACCCAGGCTAACCAAATGTCCTTGGCGGACTCCTCGCGGAAGGAGGAGAGATTGTTGTTCTTCTGCCGGTATTCGACACCGAGTATCCAGTGATCGTTCAGAAACACGCCAGCCGATCCTTCAAAGCGCGTCCGGTAGTTGTTATTCAGGTCGCCTCCAAAACCAAGGATGCCGAATTGATTCGCCTTGCTCGCGCGAGCGGTGCCATTCAGTAGCCAGTTACGCCCGAAAAGGCCACCTAGGTAAACCTTGGTCGCGGCGACATATAGGTCAGTCCCACTATCTTGCTTGGCGCCGAGCTGTTTCGGTACCCCGGCGTAGTCCCGATTGTGTTTGTATTGAACCCCTGCCGAGATTTGTGGCCAGGGATTGTCTTGGTCGTAAACAGCATCCCCATACAGCTTGAGTTTCAGACCAATGATGTCCTGTTCAAGGCTGGTATTCGGGACCGTATCGCCAAGCCCAAAGCGTTGGCGGGCAACTGAAATTTCTGCACGGTCATACAGGCCGATTGCTATGCCACTGGCAGCCAAGGTAAAGCCTTGGGTACGCACATCGGTGTGAAATGCGGTGCCCCCGATCTCATCCCGCGTTGCATAGCCGGTGATGAGTGCCCAAGGCACTAATCCACCACCACCACTGCCTTCGATCTGTGTCACACCGCCGGTTGCGAGCAGGCGCCCGCCGGGTTCCGCTAATGCTCCGCCGACAGAACATGCAAAGCTAAGGCCAAGGGCAATTTTGAGAAGAGTGATAGCGCTGAATTCTCGGGTATCCATTTTGGGCTTGTACGTCCTTTTTGCCTTGTGATGAGGGGCTGGAGGATGACTTTCTTAATCTCATCGGTATGATACGTCTAAGCGCCGCGTCCTGTCTTGTGGTCGGCTGCAACAGCGTCTTTCCGGAACGAGAATGCATGAAACCTATTTCCTCATTTTTGCTGGCAGTGTGTCTGTGCGGTAGTGCCGCCCTTGCTTGGGCCGATGTATCGCCGAGTCTGTATGAGCGTATTGGCGGCGAGGCCAAGCTGGTGCGTATTTCTGACCGATTGATCGACATGTCGGCCCAAGATCCTAAAACCTCGCGTACCTTCCAGCAGAAGGTCAACATTAAGCGCCTAAAGAAACTAGTGGCTGAGCAGATGATTGAATTGACCGGTGGCCCGAAGAAATACAGCGGTGAGGATATGAAGGTGTCACACGCCGGGATGGGAATCACCGAGGCCGAGTTTTACGGCATGGTGGAGCACTTGCGGGAAGTACTCGATACAGAAGGTATCGGTACGCGCGAGAAGAATGAGCTGCTGCGTCTCTTGGCACCAATGAAGCGCGATATTGTTGAAGTCGTACCAACGACTCGGTAATCGGCACATGTTCCGTTACGTCCCCCTTATTGTTTTGGTTTGCCTAACCGGCGCTGTTCAGGCTGCTAGCCTATCGGCAAAACTCACCGATATGAATGGCGAGCTGCTCGCGGATGCGGTCATTTTCGCCAAGCCTGTGAATGGGGTGCCACCAGCAACCAAGCCGCGTGGTGACGTGATTGACCAAGTGAATAAGGAATTCACACCACTAGTCTCTGTGATTCAGACGGGAACGGCGGTGACCTTCCCGAATAAGGACAACATTCGTCATCACGTGTATTCCTTCTCGGCGCCCAAGGTATTCGATCTCAAGCTTTATTCGGGAGTACCTGCATCCCCCGTGGTGTTCGATAAGCCGGGCTTGGTGGTCTTAGGTTGCAATATTCATGACTGGATGCTGGCGTACGTATTGGTTGTGGATACGCCATATTTCGCCAAGAGTGGCAGTAGTGGCATTGCCCAGATCAATAACCTACCGGCGGGTGAGTACGAATTGCGCGCTTGGCACCCGCGCCTTGCAGCCAGCTTTCCCATGGTCAAGGCAACCGCTACAGATGGCGCTGCACCCGTTGGAATACGTATTCCTCTCGGCCCTAATCCGGCCGGTGTGAGATAAGGCATGACGCTGCTGCAACGAATCAGCAACTCGCTGCAAGGCTTGCAGCCGAAGATTGTGCTCTTCTTTGTGGTCTTGCTAGCAGCAGTGCTAGCCGTGGCGCTGTCGTTCATCAATGCAACCAACCTAAAAATTGCAAATACCCAGCTCGATAAAGACTTGCAGGTCGGTGAGCGGGTGTTCGCCCGCGTATTGGATCAGAACAGCCGCCAGTTAATTCAGGGCGCCCGGGTACTGGCCTCTGACTTTGGTTTCCGCGAGGCGGTCGCAACACGAGATGTCGGGACCATTGAGTCGGTGCTGCGCAATCACGGCAACCGTATCCAAGCTGATGTTGTTTTGCTTTCCGATACCGACAATCAGTTGGTGGCGTCTACCTTGAGCACATTGCCACCAGGGCTCCTATATTCGTTTAGTGAGCTGATTGAGCGGGCTGAGCGCGAGGGCGCTGCCTCGATGATCCTGCCTTTCAATAAGCGCTTGTATCAGCTTGTGGTGGTGCCTGTGCGTGCGCCGGTGACGATTGCCTGGGTCACGATGGGCTTTGCGATTGACGACAAGGTGGCCAATGACCTGAAAGATCTCAGTCTGCTTCAGGTGTCTTTTGTTGGCAGGGGAGCCGATGGGGTATGGCATGTCTATGCTTCAACACTGGATGAGACTTTACGTCAGCCATTACGTGATGCACTTGTCGCTACACCGACATTACCGTCTCATCTGGTCATGGGGAATGATGATTGGGAAACGCGCGTTGTTCACTTAACGGATGATGCCAAGCACCATGACTATGCTGTCCTGCAGCGTTCGATGACGGTGGCGCTGGAGCCTTTCCGTAGCCTGCAGATGACGCTCATTCTTCTTGGCGTGGGCAGTGTGCTGCTATGTCTGATCGGCAGTGTCATCATCGCGCGCAGTATTGTGCGTCCGGTACGCGTGCTTGCTGAGGCAGCGACTGCGATTAGTGACGGGAACTATGCCTATCCGGTGCAGACGGGTCAGAAGGGCGAGATCGGTGAGCTTGCTAAGAGCTTCACTCATATGCAACAGGCGATTAGTGAGCGCGAGCAACAGATTCTTAAGCTTGCCTATGAAGATGGATTGACCGGCTTGCCCAATCGCCAGCTCTTTAATGACCGGCTTGATCAAGCCTTGCGTCTTGCTGGACGCAACAAGTCTGCTGTGTGTGTCGTGGTGATGGACTTGGACCGTTTCAAGTTCGTCAATGACACCCTGGGACACAACATGGGCGACCAACTGCTACAGCAGGTTGGTCATCGCATGAAGTCGGTATTGCGCAAGTCGGATACGGTTGCTCGATTAGGGGGCGATGAGTTCGCCCTCTTACTACCGGACACGACTGTGAGCGATTGCCTGCCTTTACTGGTCAAGGTGCAGCAGGTACTGCGTGAGCCAGTGGTACTGGAAGGGCAACCAGTCGATATCAACATCAGCATGGGCGTTGCCGGCTTCCCTGAACATGGTGATGACGGACATAGTTTGATGCGTGGCGCGGACGTGGCCATGTATGTGGCCAAGCGGGCGAACAATGGCTATGCGATTTTTGATCCAAGTTACAACCACTTCCGTCAGGAGCATCTGTCGCTCTTAGGTGAGCTGCAGCGTGCGGTGGAGCTTGATCAGTTGACCTTGTATTTTCAGCCGAAGCAGCATCTGGTCAGTGGCGAGATTCGCCAAGCAGAGGCCCTCGTACGATGGATTCACCCCGAGCGTGGCTTCATTCCACCGATTGAATTCATCCCTTTTGCAGAGCAGACGGGTTACATCAAGACGGTGACACATTGGGTGATTGCCGATGCAATCCGACAACTGGGTGAGTGGCGCGAGCGCGGGTTGGTGATTACCGTATCAGTGAATATCTCGACGCGTGATTTGCTTGACCCGTCACTGCCCACGTATGTGGGTGAGCGCATCGCTGCAGCAGGCATTGATCCGGCGCAGGTCTGTCTTGAAATTACTGAGAGTGGTTTCATGGAGGAGCCAACACAGGCACTGGAAATCCTCCATCAGTTGCACGCCCTTGGCTTGTCCTTATCGATTGATGATTACGGGACAGGCTATTCTTCGCTGGCCTATGTGAAGCAACTACCAGTGCAGGAGCTCAAGATTGATCGATCATTCATCATTGGGATGACCAGCAACAAGGGCGATGAAATGATTGTACGGTCCACCATCGATTTGGGGCATAACCTCGGTTTGTCGGTCGTGGCTGAAGGCATCGATGATGAGGCGACGCTTGAGATGTTGCGTCAGTTAGGCTGTGACTATGCACAGGGGTATCTGATCAGCAAACCAATGCCTGCGCCAGCATTTGTTGATTGGCTGGCTGAACGACAGGCCAAGGCAGCGGTGATATGAGAAAATCCGCCCTCACCTGAAATCATCGAGACTGCTATGGCACAAGATCAGAACGCCCTTATTTGGCTGGACATGGAAATGACCGGCTTGGAGCCCGATACCGACAAGATCATTGAGTTGGCTGTGGTCATTACCAATTCAAATCTGGAAACCATTGCCGAAGGTCCGGTTTGGGTGGTGCATCAGAGCGATGCTGTGCTGGATGGCATGGATGACTGGAACAAGGGTACGCATGGCAAGTCCGGCCTGATCGATAAGGTCAAGGCGTCCACGCTGACAGAAGATGAAGTGGCGGCGCAATGCCTCGAGTTTCTGAAGCAACACGTGCCAGCGCGTACGTCGCCGATGTGTGGCAACTCCATTGGCCAAGACCGTCGCTTCATGGTGCGCCATATGCCAACGCTGGAAGCATATTTCCACTATCGCAACCTCGATGTGTCCACCTTGAAGGAGCTGGTCAAGCGCTGGAAGCCTGAGCTTGCCAAGGGGCTGACCAAGCACGGCAAGCATGAGGCGTTGGCCGATGTGTATGAATCGATTGATGAGCTCAAGTACTACCGCGAACACTTCCTCAAGCTATAAGCTTCTAGAAGGGGTTGAGTAAAATTAAAGGGGATGAGGCCATGGCCTCATCCCCTTTAATTTATGTGCAGGGTATTGCTTGGCAGGTCAGCGTTTGAAGAGGTAGTAATACTCTTCGCGGTCACTGGGGCGGGCACCCTGCCAGACTTTAGTCCAGTGCTCGTCTACCTTTGGCATGCGTCGCGGTTGGCCTTGCACCAAGAGCCAGTCGCAGGTTTTACTTTTCTGTCCACGTTGGGTAATTAAACCTGCCTCGTAATCGAGGGCCGCCCGTTGCGCATCCCCCAGACCTACACTGGCAACGCATGCAGGCTTGTCTTGCTGTAGTTTTGCAGCAATTTGCCGGCTCATCGGCTCATAGCTTTTGCCGTAATCGACTTGCGGAATCCACAGTGCAGCAAAGAGGCACCATATCAGCACCATACCGCAGGCCCAGTCAGTGGTGCCGCGCCACGGGGAGCGGCGGCTGCCAAAAATGATTAACAGCCATGCTGCCGAGATAATGAGGGCAAACATCCACGCGATAATGGTCCAGTCGGCTTCATAGCCAGGGATCAGGCGAGTGATGTTCTTATACAGCTTCGGAGGCGCGCCCGTCATCAAGGCAATTTCCGCTAGCCAGATGATGATGCCAACTAGCGTGAAGGTCATCATGCCAAACCAATCAAGTGCATTGGCGGCGCCTCGGCGCAGGCGGCCGGCACCTAGCGCAGCGAGCAGGGCAAAGGGCACGAGCAGGGGCAGTGCCGGTAGGTTGCGGGCATCTGAACAAAGGAAGAACCAGACTAGGGCGCTGATCGTCCCGAGCAGCGGTAGGGCAATCTGGCTGAGCTGGCGTCGATACAACCACAGCGGCCACAGGGCCAGTGGCAGTGATGGCCAAGCGAACCACGCCAGCAATTCAACATGGTTCTGGCTGCCGTACTGGCGGATGCCGAGGTTGAAACCAGGCAAGTTCAGCACTGTTGCAGCCACGCCAATGATGCTGCCGGCCAGCAGCGCAGCGATCAGCAGACCTAGCAGACTATTGCGTGCGCGCCACGGGGCGAACATGGGAAGCAACAGCAGCCCTGCGAGCGGAAGTAAGGCATCAAGACCACCTGCTAATGCGGTGACGATCAAGCCGCTAGCTAGCAGCAAGCCGGCACTGCGCTGCTGCGGCAGGCGAGCCACACCCCAGTAGGCCAGTGCATGTCCTGCCAGCACGGCAATCATGGGTTGAGCTTCGTGCATGGGCAATAGCAGCCCCGGTGCGCCGATCAACAATAATGGTGCTGCGGCGTCAAAACGAACATGAACCTCACGTCCGGCGCGGTATGCGGCGGCGGCATGGCCGATCGCATACAAAGTGATCGCGCCAAAGAATGCCGTGGCGAGACGCGCGGCATTGTGAAACTCAAGAAGGCCACCGAGCAGCTGCCCAAAGCCGGCAGCCAGCCAGTAGTAAAGTGGGGCTTCCCGCCAGACTTCCCCTGCCAGATGCGGCTGTAACCAATGGCCGCGCTGCAGCATGTCCCATGCAACGCCAATATGCACGGCGTCTTCGTATTTCCAAAGGTGGTGATCAAGCAGGCCGGTGAGCAGATAGACTGCGCACAGGATGCACAGCAGTCGAAGGCTGACGGGGTGAAGGGGCTGGCTATATTGCATCAGAAGGCCGCGGCGGAAGAGTTGCGTCGAATATGCGGTAAGGGCAGTGGGGGCGCTGTAAAGAAAAAAGGCAGCCGAAGCTGCCTTTTTTCAGCATACAAGCCAGCTTTAGGCCGACTTGGTGCCGTACTTTTGACGGAAGCGCTCAACGCGACCGGCGGTATCCACAATCTTCTGCTTGCCGGTGTAGAACGGGTGGCAAGACGAGCAGACTTCGATGTTCAGCGGCTTGCCAGACGTCGACTTGGTCTTGAATGCGTTGCCGCAGCTGCAGGTTACGTCGATTTCGACGTAGTTCGGGTGGATGCCTTCTTTCATGATCTGTCCTTTGGTGTGTATCGAGCGACTGGCGGTTGTGACCGGTCTAGTACGACCGGTCTTCACAATGAGACCGATCCGGTAAGCCCTCGATTATCGCGGAAAATTCAATATCTTGCAAGCCAAATGTACGGTACGCTGGCCGGTTGCTTAACGGCCGCCGCGCATGGCATCAAAGAACTCGCCGTTGTTCTTGGTGGCTTTGATCTTGTCGAGCAGGAATTCCATCGCTTCCAGATCGTCCATGTTGTATAGAAGCTTGCGCAGCACCCACATCTTTTGCAGGACTTCAGGCTTGAGCAGCAGCTCTTCACGACGGGTGCCCGACTTGTTCACATTGATGGCGGGGTAGACGCGCTTTTCGGCCATACGGCGATCCAAATGGATTTCCATATTGCCGGTGCCCTTGAACTCTTCGTAGATCACGTCATCCATGCGGCTACCGGTGTCGATCAGGGCGGTGGCGATGATGGTCAGGGAGCCGCCTTCTTCCAGGTTCCGGGCAGCGCCGAAGAAGCGCTTGGGCTTTTGGAGGGCATTGGCATCCACACCACCGGTCAATACTTTGCCGGAGGTTGGCTGTACGGTGTTGTAGGCACGGGCGAGACGGGTAATCGAATCGAGCAGGATGACTACATCCTTCTTGTGCTCGGTCAGGCGCTTGGCCTTTTCCATGACCATCTCAGCAACCTGCACGTGGCGGGTGGCGGGTTCGTCAAAAGTCGAGGCCACTACTTCGCCGCGCACGGTGCGCTGCATTTCAGTCACTTCTTCCGGACGTTCGTCGATCAACAGCACGATAAGTTCGACATCTGGGTGATTGCTCATGATGGCATGCGCAATATGCTGCAGCATCACGGTCTTGCCGGACTTCGGGCTGGCAACCAGCAGGGCGCGTTGGCCTTTGCCGATTGGGGCGATGATGTCGATGATGCGTGAGGTAGTGTTTTCTTCGGCGCGAATGTCGCGCTCAAGTTGTAGCACCTGATTCGGGTGAATCGGTGTCAGATTTTCAAACAGGATCTTGTTCTTAGTCGCTTCCGGCGGCTGTCCGTTGATGCTGTCGAGCTTAACCAAGGCGAAGTAGCGCTCGCCGTCCTTGGGCGCGCGAATTTCGCCGATGATGGTGTCACCGGTGTGCAGGTTGAAGCGGCGGATTTGCGATGGGCTGACATAAATGTCATCGGTGCTGGCCAAATATGAGGTATCTGGCGAACGCAGAAAGCCAAAGCCATCGGGCAGGATTTCGAGGGTGCCGTCACCGAAGATCGCTTCACCCTTTTTGGCGTGCTGACGCAGGATAGCAAAGAGCAGCTCCTGTTTGCGCAGGCGGTTGGCGCCTTCGATCTGGTGGGTAGCGGCTATCTCAAGCAGCTGACTGACGTGTTGTGATTTGAGCTCTGAAAGATGCATGGAGGCGACCTGAGGGCGATATGCGCGGTAGGCGTATGAAGAGGGGCGTTACGTGTGGGGAATGGGTGCGGCAGAAACGGGGGGGCGACGCGTGGAATCTTCAGCGATTCCTGCCGGATTACCGGCCAGTCGTACAAGCCAACTTAAAACAAGGCTTGCCGGGCGCTACCTGAAGCCTGTTGCAGTGAGCTGCAACGACCTCAGGCGCGGAATGTATAGTGATTACAGGTTGCTGTCAATGAACGCCGTCAGCTGCGACTTCGATAGGGCGCCCACCT
This sequence comes from uncultured Rhodocyclaceae bacterium, assembly GCA_964499485.1. Lineage (GTDB taxonomy): Bacteria > Pseudomonadota > Gammaproteobacteria > Burkholderiales > Rhodocyclaceae. The sequence goes on from CAZCLF010000003.1 coordinate 79,963, forward strand.
TGGTGGCTGCAATATCGCCTGCCTTGAACAGCATCAGGGTTGGGATGCCACGGATACCGAACTCCCCTGGGGTCTTCTGGTTATCGTCAATATTCAACTTGGCGATCTTAAGCTTGCCAGCGTATTCCTTGGCGACTTCGTCGAGGATGGGGGCAATCATCTTGCACGGACCGCACCACTCTGCCCAGTAATCGACCAGCACTGGTGTGCTGGCGTCGAGGACTTCGTTCTTGAAGGTGGCATCGGTAACGTGATGGATAAGTTCGCTCATGTGTGTTCTCATTTCGGGGAGGAGGGGCTGCCCGCTGTTTTCTGTCAGTTAGCTAGGGCATCCGTAACAGCAAGGGGGCTTACGGCACCATGCTGATTCGGGAACCTTCATCCTAACAAAAAAAGCTTGGATGCGGGAAGCGCGCGCCTTTTGAGCCGCGCCATATTACAATTGAGGCCAACCGGGCAGGTTTCAAGTCCTTTACTACAATCTGAACAACCCCGATCTAGCCCGCTGATTTGACGGAGATTCTGACGTGACCTATGTTGTGACCGAGAACTGCATCAAGTGCAAATACACTGATTGCGTTGATGTTTGCCCGGTGGATTGTTTCCATGAAGGCCCCAATTTCCTGGTGATCGATCCCGATGAGTGCATTGATTGCACCCTTTGCGTGGCCGAGTGCCCTGCCGAAGCAATTTATGCTGAGGACGATGTTCCGGCGGGACAAGAGAGCTTTATTGCTCTGAATGCTGAGCTTGCCAAGACTTGGCCCGTCATCATCGAACGTAAGGATCCTTTGCCTGATGCAGACGAGTGGGCCAAGGCCAAGGACAAGCTAGCGCAGTTGGAGCGCTAAATAGCCATCCGCGAGCCTGCTCGGAAAAAAGCCCCGCATATGCGGGGCTTTTCTTTTCATAAATCCCTTTTATTGTTGTCTTGCTTGGTCTAGGATGAAATTGCCTGCTCGGTTCCGGTCAGGCCAATTTTGAGTAGGAGGACGCATCATGAAGGTAAGGGAGATACTTGCACTCAAGGGGGCAATCATTTTCAGTATTGATCCGGAGCAGAGCTTGCGCGATGGTGTCGTCGCGATGGCCGAGAACGACGTGGGCTCTCTGGTGTGTCTGCAAAGCGGGCGGTTGGTCGGAATGCTGAGTTTCCGTGAGGTGATGCGCGCCATCCGCAACCATGGGGCCGATTGGGGCTGGGTCAAAATTGCCGAAGTGATGGCGCCTAATCCACCTACTGCGACCATGGGTATGGATGTGGATGAGTTGCGGCGACTGATGTTGGAAACGCACGTTCGATATCTGCCTGTTGTCGATAATGGGACGTTGGCTGGTGTAATCTCGTTCCATGACATCGCCAAGGCGGTGCTCAAGGAGCAGGGCCAAGAGAACGAAATGCTTAAAGCCTATATCCACGACATCCCACAGGCTGCAGCACACTAATAAACAGGGGGCCGGCTCAGCTGAGTCGGTCCACCATTTGAGGCCGGCCCATGCCGGCTGCTTGCGCATGGAAAAAATCTGGTTGCAGAGTTACCCGCCGGGCGTACCGGCGGAGATTGATCCTGACGTATTTCCTACACTGCCAGCAATGCTGGCATTCATCATCCGTCGATACGGCCCAAAGCCTGCCTATTCCGGCTTTGGTCAGACGCTCAGTTTTAACGACATTGGCCTGCTGTCCGGGCAGTTTGCAGCATGGCTGCACAGCGAGCTGAGGTTGCTGCCCGGCACTCGCGTGGCGCTGATGATGCCGAATATTCTGCCGTATCCCGTGTGCTTGTTTGGCGCCCTGCGCGCAGGCTGCACCGTGGTGAATTGCAATCCACTCTACACCGCACATGAGCTTGAGCATCAGCTCAAGGATTCCGGCGCTGAGGTCATCGTTATTCTCGAAAACTTTGCGCATGTACTGGCTGAGATTCGTGAACGCGTACCGATCAAGCATATTGTGGTGCTGCGCATGGGCGACTTACTGACGCCGCTTAAGCGCTTGCTAGTGAATGTGGCGGTGCGCCATGTCAAACATCTGGTTCCCAAGTATTCCCTCACCAATACGCTGACCTTGCATGAGGTGCTGGAGAAGGGGCGGCAACATCCTGTTCCCTGCCCCGATATCGCTAGTCAGGACATCGCGTTTCTACAATACACCGGGGGAACGACTGGGATTTCCAAGGCGGCGATGCTCTCGCATCGAAACATCATTGCCAATGTGATGCAGGCACGGGCGTGGATCGACGCAAAGGTGGTCGACGGGGATGAAATCATCATCACTGCGTTGCCGCTGTATCACGTGTTCTCGCTGATGGCGAATTGCCTACTGTATGGCCTATTGGGTGGTCTGAATGTGCTCATTGCTAACCCACGGGACATTCCGGGGTTTGTGAAGGAGCTCAAGCGCCACAAGTTCACCGCTTTCACGGGCGTGAATACCTTGTTTGCTGCCTTGTTACGCAATAAGGATTTTGCGAGCGTGGACTTTAGCCATTTACGCATCGCTCTCGGTGGAGGCGCGGCAGTCCAGAAAAGCGTCGCAGAGCATTGGCGGGAGATTACTGGACAGCCATTGATTGAAGCGTACGGACTGACGGAGACCTCGCCTGCCGTAAGTATTAATCCCTTACAGCAACAGGCGTTTAACGCCACCATTGGTCTGCCGCTACCCTCCACCGAGCTGAGTATCCGTGATGACAGCGGACGCGAGGTCGCGCTAGGCTCACCGGGTGAAATTTGTATTCGCGGGCCGCAGGTGATGCAGGGCTACTGGCAGCGCCCGGATGAAACAGCGTTGGTGCTAGGTGCAGATGGTTTTCTGCACACAGGCGATATCGGCATCATGGATGCACAGGGCTATGTTCGGATTGTTGATCGTAAGAAGGAGATGATCCTCGTCTCCGGCTTCAATGTGTACCCAAGTGAGGTAGAGGCTGCGATCGCCTCATTTCCGGGTGTGCACGAAGTGGCTGCCATTAGTGTCCCTGATGAGCGTACCGGGGAGGCGGTCAAAGTTTTCGTGGTGCGCGAGGATGACAAGGTGACGGCGGAAGCGCTGGTTGCGCACTGCCATGAGAATCTCACGGGCTACAAGATTCCCCACCAGATTGAGTTTCGCGATGATTTGCCTAAGAGCAATGTGGGCAAGATTTTGCGTCGCAAACTGCGAGAGGACGAACTACAAAAGCGCGCTGGAAGCGTCTGACGCTTCCAGCGGTTATCGGTGTTACGCGGCCTGATCGGCCTCAGCCACACGCTTGGCGATATGTGCCAATGCCTCTTCGACTTGGTCTACCAGAACGAGGCATAAATCACCCGCTTGGAGGCGCTCCAGCGCACGGTCAATCGCGACGAACTCGCCGCGGATTTCCTCGATGTGGTTGGTCCGTGGCGCACCTTGCAGGCCTTGTCGCAACAGGCCGATGACTTCGCCATCACTGCGGCCACGTTGGCAAGCATCTTCAAAAAGCAGTGCTTCATCGAAAGCTGCACCGACGATTTGGCCTTGCTTCATGATGTCTTCATCGCGTCGATCACCCGCACCACTGATCACGATGGAGCGACGCTTGGCCGGCATGACGGCGAGTGCCTGTGCCAGCGCAGCGATAGCGTCCGGGTTATGGCCGTAATCTGCCACAACGGTAGCGCCGCGATAATTGAACAAATTAAAGCGACCCGGGGCGGTGTCGCTGTCGGTGACAAAGCTGCCGAGGCCTTCGAGGATAGTTTCCCAAGCGATGCCTAAGGCCCAAGCCGCTGCAATCGAAGCCATGGCATTGTCGACTTGGAAGGGAATACTGCCATTCAGCGTGAGTGGCATTTGTGCCAATGGCAGATGCATCTCAAACTTGCCTTCACGCGCGACAATCAAATCGCCATCGCGATAGACAACGCGGCCACCTTGCACCATGTGCTCGGCCATCAGAGCATTCAGTTCGGCGGCAAAGAAAGTGACGGCACCCGGACAGACACTCGCCATGCGTGCTGTATGAGCATCCGCTGCATTCAGCACTGCCATGCCTTTGGGCGACACGTTACGCACAATCACACTCTTCAATACGGAGAGTTCTTCGACGGTATTGATGTAGTTCAGGCCGAGGTGATCGCCCATGCCGATGTTGGTCACAATTGCCACATCGCAGCGATCAAAACCCAATCCTTCGCGCAGCATGCCGCCACGCGCCGTTTCAAATACGGCCGCATCAACATCCGGATGCATCAGTACATTGCGTGCGCTACGCGGACCGCTACAGTCACCGGTATCAGTGCGACGCCCTTGGATATAAACGCCATCGGTATTCGTCATACCCACGCGCAGGCCGCTGGTAGCGATGATGTGCGAAGTCAGGCGCACCGTTGTGGTTTTTCCGTTGGTGCCAGTTACTGCCACGACGGGAATCCGGCCATTTTCTTCAGTACCGAACATGCTCTCGATGATGGCTTTACCTACATCGCGGCCTTTGCCGAATGAGGGGTTGAGGTGCATGCGCAGACCCGGCGCGGCATTGACTTCAACCACGCCACCATTTTGGTCTTCCAGCGGACGCTGTAGGGTTTCAGCCAGGGCATCAATACCGCAGACATCGAGACCAATCATTTTGGCCGCTTCAACAGCGCGTGCAGCGACGTCTGGATGTACGTCATCCGTCACATCAGTTGCCGTACCGCCGGTGCTGAGGTTAGCGTTGTTGCGCAAAATCACGCGCACGCCTTTGGCTGGAACAGAGTCCAGTGTCATCTCTTGTTTGGCGAGAATGCCGAGGGCAATTTCATCGAGTGGAATCTTGGTCAGCGAGGTGGCATGACCATCGCCACGCTGCGGATCAAGATTGACGATATCTACCAATTTCTTGACGGTATGTTCTCCGTCACCAATCACATTCGGTGGCTCGCGCCGTGCTGCGGCAATCAGCTTGTCACCTACGACCAGCATACGGAAGTCGTGTCCGGGTAGGTAGCGCTCAACCATGATGTTGCGACGGAAACTGCGCGCGAAGTCATAACCGGCGACCACTTGCTCCTTAGTGAATAGATTGACGCTCACACCTTTGCCCTGGTTGCCATCCAGTGGCTTGACGACAACCGGCAGGCCGACTTCATTGGCGGCTGCCCACGCATCTTCCGCGTCGCTCACAGGACGGCCCATCGGAACGGGGACACCACCGGCATAGAGGAGCTTCTTGGTCAGCTCCTTGTCTTGGGCGATCGATTCGGCGATGGCGCTGCTACGGTCAGTTTCGGCTGCCTGAATGCGGCGTTGCTTGCTGCCCCAACCAAACTGGACGAGGCTACCTGAGGTGAGGCGGCGATAGGGAATGCCACGCAGTACTGCAGCATCGACGATGGAGCCAGTCGAGGGGCCGAGGCGTACATCTTCATCCAGCTCGCGTAATTGACCTAGTGCCGCCTTGAGATCGAAAGGTTGATCATTCAGCGCAGCATTAATCAAGGTTTCTGCCAGCTTGATTGCGAGCTGGCCGACTTCCTCTTCGCTGTATTCGACCACGACTTGATAGACCCCTGTCTCGTTGGTCTGCGTGGTACGGCTGAAGGTGACTGGGCAGCCGGCTTGCGCTTGCAGCCACAATGCAGCAGTTTCCAGCACATGCGCGAGCGAGATGGTTTCGTCCAGATGTTGTGGCTCGAACATGCCAATTTCAGGGAAGCGTTCGCGCAGGCGCGATTCAAAACCGGGCAGGTTGGCAATGGCGCGTTCAACTTCAGGGCAGCTGACAACCGCCTCGACGGAGGTGTGACGGCTCCACAGGTTCGGGCCGCGCAGGATACGGGTACGTGAAATTTCCATGATGTCCTCTGACCCTTAACCTGGGCTGCCGAAGGTCTGCGCGCCGCTTTTAATCAGCGCATTATCGATATTGAGTGCCCAGGCTGCAGCAATGGCAGCCAGCACATTCGCGGTTTCTTCGCTGCGTTCGGCGATGAGCGGAATGGTGCTGAGTTCGGTGAGGCTCTTCTCGTCGCCACTCTTGGCCAGCACAACGTGACCGGCACGGACAAAGACGGCACGACCACCTTTGGCACGATGTTCGCGGATCACCTCGCTGTCAGCATTGGTGCCGAAGAAAATGACTTCGCCGTCGCATAGCTCTGCCATACCAGCAACCTTTTCATCATCGGCATTCAGCACGCCAGTACCACTCGGTAGCACGACGTCGATCTGCGTGCGCAGCACGGTGAACATCTGATCCTGATCGTGGATGTGATATTGCGACAGCGCACTGTCGTATTCAAGATTGGTTACAACCCCGACATCGCAGCGGTCATAAGCCAGACCTTCGGAGAGGATGCTGGCGGGGCCTTGTTCGATGACGGCGGCAGTGACTGAACGATTCAGCAGAATGCGCTCGCCACCCGACCAGTTAGCGCCATCATTGGTTTGCAGCTGGCGGCGATTCACATACACGCCCTTGCTGCATGCCAGACCAACATACTTGCCTGAAAGGCGGAGGAGGCGAGCAATGAGACCGGCTACGCGGGTCTTGCCGTGGCTACCGCTCACACCAACGACAGGGATGCGGCCATTGGCGGTCTTGGGGAACAGACTTTCGACAATCGCCTCACCCACTGGCTGGGCTTCACCAATGGCTGGCTTTAAATGCATGAGCAGGCTAGGGCCGGCATTGACCTCGACAATGGCGCCGCCTTGTTCATCAAGCGGGAGCGAAATGTTCTCAGTGACGATGTCCACACCCGCAATATCCAGCCCGACGATCTTGGCCGCAAGCACTGCCGTTTCAGCGTTACGCGGATGGACGAGATGCGTGATATCAGTGGTGTGATTGCCATTGCGCAGCACTACCACGCGGGCATCTGTGGCTGGCACGGATTCCGGTGTGTAGCCTTGGCGCTCAAGTTGCAGGAGAATTTGCGGCTTGTCGATTTCGATCGGCTCAAGCGGTTGTTCGCCAGCCTTGCCGCGACGCGGATCGCTGTTTAGTTGCTTGTCCACCAGTACGCGTAGCGTGGAGCTGCCGTCACCCGTGACAATCGCTTCTTCACCACGGGCTGCGGCGACCAGCTTGCCACCAATCACCAGCAGGCGATGCTCGACGCCTTTGATAAACTTTTCGACAATGACTTCGCTACCTTCTTCGGCGGCGATTTTGTAAGCGGCTTCGATTTCAGCTTGGGTCGAGAGGTCCGTTGAGACCCCACGGCCACGATTACCGTCCGAGGGTTTGACGACCACGGGCACGCCGATATCTTGAGCGGCTTCCCACGCTTCGCTGGGGCTTTCAACCACTTGGCCTTCAGGGGTGGGCACGCCGCAATAACCGAGCAGGCGCTTAGTCATGTCTTTTTCGCTGGCGATGCCTTCAGCAATCGCGCTGGTGCAATCAGTTTCAGCCGTCCAAATGCGGCGCTGCGCAGCGCCGTAACCCAACTGGACCAGATTGCCGTTTTCCAGCAGGCGAATGTGCGGGATCTTTCGCTTGGTGGCTGCAGTAACGATGCATTGCGTGCTCGGGCCAAGACACAGGTTTTCCACCATTTCGGCCAGCTCAGCAACGGCACCTGACACGTCGAAGGGCTTGTCTTCCATCGCAGCAAGCACCAGCTCGCGCGAGATTTGCAGCGCACGGCGACCAATGCGCTCGTGTGTGGTGTTAAACACGACCTTGTAGAGGCTGCGGCGAGTGACTTCGCGCGCTTTGCCGAAGCTCACCTTCATGCCGGCTAGATTCTGCAGCTCGATGGTGATGTGTTCGAGAATGTGGCCCGGCCAGGTACCTTCATGCAGGCGCATGACAAAACCACCATGCACGCCAGGGCTGCAGGTGTGTGCCATCAGGCTGGGCAGCCAAGCAACAAGACGTTCGGGGAAACCGGGGATGAGGTTGGAAGGGAAATCTTCCAGGTCGTGAATATCGACAACAGCTTCGATGATCGGGGTGTAGGTCCACATGCTTGGACCGCGCAGATAACGGACTTCCAGAATCTCGATGTCTTTTTTGCTCATAAATCAGCCCGGAGGCCCAAGAGTAGATACGGATTGTTCGATTTTTACAGATTAACGCGCAGTCTGCTGCTTTGGTTTACCTAGCAGTTGCTACAGGAAGCGCTCCAGCAGCTTGCGGCTATGGCGATCCAGCGCCTTGCGGTCGGCAATCAGGTAGAGAATGCCATGGTTGTCGGCGATCAGCAGGCCATTATTGGGCAGGCGACGGATGTCTTCTTCACCTTTCAGAACAAAGGCCGTTGTGCCGCGATTGGTGGTCACCGACCAAGTGCTAGGGGTGGCAAAGCTGCTGACGCTATCGAGACGGCTAATTTCCGGCATGAACTCGCGCCCGCTCAGCTCGCTGTCGATCAATGCACGCTGATCGGGGTTCAGTTCATCCAGCGTATCGACCCACACAATCTCATGGCCATCCTGGCTCATCAAGGCCAAGCCTTCATCGGGGGCGGCCAGCGGAAAGGCGCGTACCGGTGTGACATTGGCATGCACGGACCCGTCGGCTAGTGTGCAGACCAGACGCCCACTGCGATTGCGGGTGAGGGTGAATTCGACCTTACTCATTGTCGCCTTCCGATACGATTTCAGCGTTGTTGCGCTGTTGGGCCTGATAGAGGCGGTAGTAATGGCCTTCGCGCGCCATCAAGTCATCGTGATTGCCGATTTCAACAATCTGACCACGATCCATGACCACAAGGCGGTCTGCCTTGCGCAGGGTGGACAAGCGGTGAGCGATGGCGATGGTGGTGCGTCCAAGGACAAGGTTGTCGAGCGCCTTCTGAATTTCCTTTTCCGTCTCGGTGTCCACCGCCGAGGTGGCTTCGTCGAGGATCAGAATGCGCGGATTAATCAGCAGCGCACGTGCAATTGAAATGCGCTGCCGCTCGCCGCCTGAGAGCCCCTGACCACGCTCTCCTACCAGCGAGTCGTAGCCTTGCGGCAGGCGCAGAATGAACTCATGGGCATGGGCGGCACGTGCCGCCGCGATGATCTCTGCTCGTGTGGCTTCGGGTTTGCCGTAGGCAATATTCTCGGCAATGGTGCCGAAGAACAGGAAGGGCTCTTGCAAGACAAGCCCGATATGACGGCGATAGTCGGCAATTGCGATGGAGCGGATATCCACCCCATCAATCCGAACCGAGCCTTGCGTCACATCGTAGAAGCGGCAGATTAAGTTCACCAGCGTGCTCTTGCCTGAGCCACTGTGGCCTACCAGACCAATCATTTCACCGGGCTGAATGTCGAGATCCAGATTGCGGATGACGGAGCGGTTGCCGTAGCGGAAGCCTACGTCATGCATCGAAATTTGACCTGTTACCTGCGGCATGGGGCGCGGATTAACAGGCTGCGGCACGCTGGAGACATGGTCAAGAATGTCGAAGATGCGCTTGGTTGCTGCCGCAGCACGCTGTGTGGCCGAGACAATGCGGCTCATTGAGTCGAGGCGCGTGTAAAAACGGCCGATATAAGCGAGGAAGGCAGTGAGCACGCCGACGGTACTGTTGTTGTGTGCAATTTGCCAAATGCCGAATACCCATACAACGAGCAGACCGATTTCGGTGAGTAGCGTGACGGTAGGCGAGAACACTGACCAGGTTTTGTTGAGGCGGTCGTTCATGGCCAGATTACGTTGGTTGGCTTCTCGGAAGCGCTCGGCTTCACGCTTTTCCTGCGCAAACGCCTTAACCACGCGAATGCCGGGGATGGTGTCGGCCAGCACATTGGTAACTTCGGCCCAGACACGGTCAATCCGCTCGAAACCGGTACGGAGTTTTTCGCGCACAAAGTGGATCAGCCAGGCAATGAAGGGCAGGGGCAGTAAGGTCACCAGTGCCAGCCACGGATTGATCGAGAACAGGATCACCGCCGTCATGGTAATCATCAGTACATCGGTGGCGAAGTTGAGGAGGTCGAGCGAGAGGAATACGTTGATACGGTCGGTCTCGTTACCCAAGCGGGCAATTAGGTCGCCCGTTCGTTTGCCACCAAAGTATTCAAGTGACAGCCCCATCAGGTGGTCGTAAGTGGTGGTGCGCAGGTCACGGCCAATGCGTTCCGACACCAGAGCCAGAATGTAAGTACGAATCCAGCCCAGTACCCATGCCAATACGGCCGCAGCGGTTAATCCCCCTAGGTACATTCCAACCAGTGGCCAGTCGATGGGTTTGCCGTTCTGAAAGGGAATCAACACCTCGTCCATCAGCGGCATGGTCAGATAGGGGGGCACCAGCGTGGCACCCGTGGATGCCAGTGTCAGCAGAAACCCGGTTAGCAGCTGCCAGCGATAGGGGCGCGCAAAGCGCCACAGGCGGAACAGGGTCCAGGTCGACGGCGGGGTGTGCAGCTCGCGCGTGCAGATCGGACATTCTTCCTGGCCTGGCTCCAGTAGCGCTTTGCAGGTCGGGCAGGCAACAAATTCTTCCGTCTCAGGCGGCAGGCCGGTGGCGATGGCGTCGACTTGCTTGTCGAATTTTTCGATCAAGCGCAGGGCAGCCACGTTGTGTTCAAGTGTGTAGCGCCAGCTCGCCAGCAGCACCGGTTCGTCTTCCTGTGCAATCAGCTCCAGTGTGGCAACGCCGGCATGGTCGTGATGTTGCAGACGCAGTCCGGTACGTAGTTCCCAGCTCTTCCAGGCGCCCTGGCTGCCTGCCTCACAGGCGAGTAGCCGGTTTTCGCTCAGCAGCAGCAAGCCTTGCTGAAAGTGGAGTCTGTGATCGAGGTCGAGTTCCAGCGAGGCTAGGATGGATTCGCCGGTCGAAATTTGGGTGGCGACTTCGGTTTGCCAGCGATCCGGGAGGGTGAGGATGCTGCTGGGGGAGGCGCTGATCATGGAGGCAGGATAGTGTGTGGCTCGGATTGAAATGTCTGGTGTTTGGGGGCCAGATTAAGCATCAAGTATACCGCTCGGCCGCAAACGAAAGCGGCCTGCATTTGGGTGCATGAAGGCCGCGTGATAAAATCAACGCATCAAGACGGCTTTAAGTTTACCCAAGCCGCAAATATTCCCCTTTGATGAGGTCTGCATGTCCGGCAACACTTTCGGCAAGCTGTTTTGTGTCACATCCTTTGGCGAATCGCACGGTCCGGCCATTGGCTGCGTCGTCGATGGCTGCCCGCCCGGACTCGAAATTACGGTTGAGGAAATCCAGCTGGAGCTGGATCGCCGTAAGCCAGGTACGTCGCGCCATGTGACCCAGCGCCGCGAGCCAGATGAAGTTGAAATCCTCTCAGGCGTGTTCGAAGGCAAGACCACCGGCACGCCGATTGCGCTGTTGATCCGCAACCAAGACCAGCGCAGCAAGGACTACGGCAACATCGCCCAGACCTTTCGTCCGGGCCATGCCGACTACGTCTACACTCAGAAATATGGCTTCCGCGACCATCGTGGGGGCGGCCGTTCTTCGGCCCGTGAAACCGCGGTCCGCGTTGCTGCAGGGGCCATCGCAAAGAAGTGGCTGAAGCAGCAGTTCGGTATCGAGATCCGTGGCTTTATGAGCCAACTCGGTGAGGTCGAGATTCCCTTCGTTAGCTGGAACGATATTCCGAACAATCCCTTCTTTGCGCCGAATGCCGCCATGGTGGATCAGCTTGAGGCGTACATGGATAAGCTGCGCAAGTCGGGCGAATCCGTGGGCGCCAAGATTACGGCTGTGGCTACTGGCGTGCCGGTAGGCTGGGGCGATCCTGTCTATGACCGCTTAGATGCAGTATTGGCCTATGCCATGATGGGCATTAACGCCGTTAAGGGTGTGGAGATTGGTGCGGGCTTCGCATCGGTCGCACAGAAGGGTACCGAGCATGGCGACGAAATGACACCGGAAGGCTTCCTTAGCAATAACGCTGGCGGTGTACTGGGAGGCATTTCAACTGGCCAAGATATCGTTGTGAATATCGCGATTAAGCCAACCTCCAGTATTCGCTTACCACGCAAGACCATTGATCTGGAAGGTAATGCCGCGATTGTTGAAACCCATGGCCGCCATGATCCTTGTGTGGGTATCCGGGCAACGCCGATTGCCGAAGCCATGCTGGCCCTGACCCTTATTGATGCGGCAATGCATCACCGCGCTCAGTGCGGCGATGTGGTGTGCAAGACGCCAAAGATTCCGGGCAAGGTTCGGGGTTAAACCGACTGTGAGCGAAGCCGAAAAGCCGCCGTACTGGCGGCTTTCTTCTTTTTACTTCTTCTATTTTGCCTTTATCGGCGCGTACAACTCGTATTTCGGGTTGTATCTGCAGTCGCTTGAGTTCTCCGCGCTGATGATCGGCATCGTGATCTCGATGATGCAGATCATGCGCATCTTCGCGCCGTATCTATGGGGTTCGCTGGCGGATCGTTGGGGGCGACGAACACCTCTGATTCGTCTGTCAGTTGCAATGGGACTGCTGTGCTTCATTCCATTGTTTTTTATCGAACAGTTCGGCCCCATGTTGGCGGTGATTGCCGTGCTGGCCTTGTTCTGGAGTGCGGCATTGCCCCTGACGGAATCGCTGACGTTGGAGCATTTGCGCACGCAGCCAGAACGCTATGGGCGTATTCGTTTGTGGGGCTCGCTGGGCTTTATTGTTGTTGTTGCCACGGTTGGGACACTGCTTGATCACTCGCCAGCGGTGGCCGTGTTGTGGAGTTGTGTGCTCCTGTTGGCGGGGACTGCCGTGACCGCGCTGTTTATGCCGGAAACACAGGTATCGCATGTTAGTCATGCCGCTGAACCTTTGCTCCCGTTGCTTAGGCGGCCAGAAGTGATGTGTGTGCTGGCGGCTTGCTTCTTCATGTCGGTGGCACATGGCCCGCTGTATGTTTTCTATTCAATCCACTTGGTCGATCACGGTTACAGCAAGACGGTAGTGGGGCTGCTCTGGGCGCTGGGTGTGGTGGCTGAGATAGTGGTCTTCATCTACATGCCGCAAATCCTGCGCCGCTGGTCCTTGCGCGGGTTGTTCTTATTCAGTTTTGCCGCGGCGGGGCTGCGTTTCCTGCTGATTGCTTGGGGTGTGGAGTCGCTGGTGCTGGTATTGTTTGCGCAAATTCTGCATGGGGCGACCTTTGGGGTGTGCCATGCCACCGCGATGTCCGCGCTGAGTCGCTGGTTTGGCTCTCGCCATCAGGGGCGCGTGCAAGGACTTTACGGGAGCGTCTCTTTTGGTGCGGGTGGTCTGATCGGTTCGCTGATTAGCAGCTGGTTATGGCAACCCATTGGCGCCAGCTGGGTTTATAGCTTTGCTGCACTCGCTGGGACGTGCGGATTGTTGTTGATTTTCATTGGTCTGCCCAAAGCTACTTCCTATAAGGCGTAGAACTGCGCCGAATCAAGGCTTTGGATCGCCGGCGACAGCAGGTCTGTGACATAATCTAGGGTTCCCGCAAGCCATTTTCTGATCACCGGAATAGCCATGCCGCAAACGCTTTACGACAAGCTCTGGCAGAACCACGTAGTCCATACCGAAGAGGATGGTACCGCGCTGCTGTATATCGACCGTCATTTGGTGCACGAAGTCACCAGCCCGCAGGCTTTCGAAGGGCTGAAGCTCGCCAATCGCAAGCTGTGGCGCATCTCGTCCATTGTCGCTACGGCTGACCACAATACGCCGACCGATCACTGGGAGGAAGGCATCAAAGACCCCATCTCCCGTCTGCAGGTCGAGACGCTGGATGCCAACATCAAGGAGTTTGGTGCGCTCGCTTACTTTCCGTTTAAGGATGAGCGTCAGGGCATTGTTCACGTTATGGGGCCAGAAAATGGCGCCACGTTGCCCGGTATGACCGTGGTGTGCGGTGACTCTCACACCAGCACGCACGGCGCTTTTGCCTGTTTGGCGCACGGCATCGGTACGTCCGAAGTCGAGCACGTGATGGCAACGCAGTGTCTGCTACAAAAGAAATCTAAGTCCATGCTTGTGCGTGTCGATGGCAAGCTTGGTGCAGGCCTGTCAGGCAAAGATATCGCGCTGGCGATCATTGGCAAGATCGGTACCGCCGGTGGTACCGGTTATGCCATCGAGTTCGGCGGCGAAGCCATTCGTGCGTTGTCGATGGAGGGCCGCATGACGCTGTGCAATATGGCCATCGAGGCCGGTGCGCGTGCTGGCATGGTAGCAGTGGATGACAACACCATTAACTACCTCAAGGGTCGCCCTTTCGCGCCCAAGCCCGAGCAGTGGGATGCCGCCGTTGCGTATTGGCGCACGCTGGTGTCGGATGAGGGCGCTGAGTTCGATCGCGTGGTCGTGCTTGATGCGGCCGAGATCCAACCGCAAGTCACGTGGGGGACCTCACCGGAAATGGTAACGACCATCGACGGTGCTGTGCCGTCGCCCGATGACTTTGCTGACCCAGTCAAGCGCGAGGGTGTGGCCCGTGCGCTCCAATACATGGGCCTGACGCCACGTACGCCGATGGCTGAAATTGCCATCGACAAGGTTTTCATCGGCTCCTGTACCAATTCACGGATCGAAGATCTGCGTGAGGCTGCCGCTGTGGCCAAGGGCAAGCGTGTCGCTTCGAATGTGAAGTTGGCTATGGTCGTTCCAGGTTCTGGATTGGTCAAGCGCCAAGCTGAGGCTGAAGGTCTAGACAAAATATTTAAGGACGCCGGTTTTGAATGGCGTGAACCTGGCTGCTCAATGTGTCTGGCCATGAATGCCGACCGTTTGGAACCAGGGGAACGTTGTGCCTCGACCTCAAATCGTAATTTTGAAGGTCGCCAGGGCAATGGTGGTCGTACCCATTTGGTGAGTCCTGCAATGGCTGCAGCTGCGGCCATTACGGGGCATTTTTCTGATGTTCGTAAATTAAGCTGAGCTAAAGGAGAGAAGCATGCGTACTGTATTTGCTCTGGTTGTCGCGTTTGCCCTGGTTGGCTGCAATACCGTTGAAGGCGTTGGCAAGGACATCAAGAAGGGTGGCGAAGCCATCGAGAAGGCAGCCAAGTAAGACGCAAGACACTGTCTGTGAGGCTGCAGACACCGTTATGTTGAAAGTCAGTGAAGGGCTCGATTGCTCATGAAGAAGTTCACCCAGCTGAATGGTTTGGTGGCGCCGTTGGATCGCGCCAATGTCGATACCGACGCCATCATTCCCAAGCAGTTCCTTAAGTCGATTAAGCGCTCGGGCTTCGGTCCCAACGCCTTCGATGAGTGGCGCTATCTCGATCATGGCGAACCGGGGATGGACAACAGCAAGCGTCCGCTCAATCCTGATTTCGTTCTCAATAAGCCCCGTTATCAAGGCGCATCGGTACTGCTGGTACGCGATAACTTCGGTTGCGGCTCTTCGCGCGAGCATGCGCCGTGGGCGTTGGAGGATTACGGCTTCCGCGCCATCATTGGACCTAGCTTTGCCGATATTTTCTTCAACAACAGTTTCAAGAATGGCCTTTTGCCGATAAAGCTCCCAGAAGCCGAAGTTGATGTCATCTTCAAGCAGGTCGAAGAACATGTCGGTTACTCGCTGGACATTGATCTCGACAAGCAAACCATCACGCGACCTGATGGCAAGGTCATCGTTTTCGAGATCGATGGTTTCCGCAAGCATTGTTTGCTGAATGGTCTGGACGATATTGGCTTGACCCTACAAAAGGCCGATCTGATCAAGGCCTTCGAGGCAAAACGCCGCGCTGAGCAGCCGTGGCTGTTCGCTTGAACCCTAAGCATTTGTTTTAATCTTTACCGAAAGTTAGACCATGAAAATCTGTGTGATGCCCGGTGACGGGATTGGCAAGGAAATTACGCCGCAAGCTGTGCGCGTGCTGCAAGCGTTGGGTATCAAGGCTGAGTACGAGGAAGCCCCTGTCGGTGGTGAAGGCTACCGTGCTGCGGGTCATCCGCTGCCCGAAGCCAGCCTGAAGCTGGCCAAGGAATCCGATGCCATTCTGTTTGGTGCCATTGGTGATTTCACACTCGACACGCTACCGCGCGAATTGCGCCCGGAACAAGCCATTCTTGGTCTGCGTCGCGAGCTCAATCTGTTCGCTAACTTCCGTCCTGCGCTGGTTTATCCAGAACTGGTGCATGCATCAAGCATGAAGCCGGAATTCATTTCCGGCCTCGATATCCTGATCGTGCGTGAGCTGACCGGTGACATCTATTTCGGCCAGCCCCGTGCGATTCACACGCTGCCGAATGGCGAGCGTGAAGGCTACGACACCATGCGCTACAAGGAGTCGGAAATCCGTCGTGTTGCCCATGTTGCCTTCCAGGCTGCGCAGAAGCGCGGCAAGCGTCTGTGTTCGGTGGACAAGGCGAATGTGCTGGAAACCATGCAGCTGTGGCGCGAAACCGTGACCGAGATCGCCAAGGAATACCCAGATGTCGCTGTCGAGCACATGTATGTCGACAACGCCGCCATGCAGCTGATGAAGAAGCCTAAGCAGTTCGATGTGATTCTGACCGGCAATATGTTTGGTGACATTCTCTCGGATGCGGCTTCAATGCTGACCGGCTCGATCGGCATGCTGCCATCGGCATCGTTGAACGAAGACAACTTTGGTCTGTACGAGCCTATCCACGGTTCGGCACCTGATATCGCTGGCAAGAACCTGGCGAATCCACTAGCCACCATTTTGTCGGCGGCGATGATGCTGCGTTACTCCTTCGGTATGGGCGCTGAAGCCGATCACATTGAAGCTGCAGTCAAGAAGGTGCTAGCGCAAGGCTACCGTACCGGCGACATCAATGAGCCGGGCGCCAAGCTGGTTGGCACGAAGGAAATGGGCGACGCGGTTCTGGCAGCATTGTAAAAACTCGAATTAAAGAGACGTAAAAATGAAGAAGGTTGGTCTGGTTGGTTGGCGCGGAATGGTCGGGTCGGTACTCATGCAGCGTATGCGTGAAGAGAAAGATTTCGATCTGATTGATCCCGTGTTCTTCACCACGTCGAATGCCGGCGGGGCCGGACCGACTTTTGCCGAACTTGGCAGCAAAGGCGGTGCAGCACTGAAGGATGCAAACTCAATCGCTGAGTTGTCGGCAATGGATGTCATCATCACCTGCCAAGGTGGCGACTACACCACTGAGATTTTCCCTAAGCTGCGCGCATCTGGCTGGAATGGTTATTGGATTGATGCCGCTTCGACGCTGCGTATGGAAGATGATGCCGTCATCATTCTTGATCCCGTCAATCAAAATGTCATCGATGCAGCGCTGAAGCAGGGCGTGAAGAACTACATCGGTGGAAACTGCACCAACTCCATCATGCTCATGGGTGTGGGTGGTTTATTCCATGCTGGCTTGGTCGACTGGGTCAGCTCCATGACCTACCAGGCGGCATCTGGCGGTGGCGCAAATCACATGCGTGAGCTCCTCAAGGGCATGGGTGTGATTCACGCGGCTGTGGCAGACGAGCTAGCGACGCCGGCTTCCGCCATTCTCGATATCGACAAGAAGGTGGCCAGCACCATCCGTGAGGATGTGCCGCACGAGTTTTTCCCAGCCCCCTTGGCCGGCGGCCTGATTCCTTGGATCGACAAGCAGCTCGATAATGGCCAATCCAAGGAGGAGTGGAAGGGCCAGGCCGAAGTTAACAAGATTCTTGGTAATGCCACCCCAGTCCCGGTCGACGGTCTATGTGTTCGCATCGGTGCGATGCGCTGTCATAGCCTCGCACTGACGCTGAAGCTGAAGAAAGATCTCCCCTTGGACGAAATTGAACAGATCATTCAGTCGGGCAATGACTGGGTGAAGTTCGTGCCGAACGAAAGAAGCATTACGGAACAGGAGCTTACTCCTGCGTCGATTACCGGCGGCCTGAAGATCGGCGTAGGTCGTGTACGTAAGCTCAACATGGGCCCGGAATACGTATCCGCCTTCGTAATTGGCGATCAGCTTCTTTGGGGCGCTGCCGAACCCCTCCGCCGCATGTTGCGAATTCTCCTCAAGTAAGCTTGGCGGATGAATTTCAGGTGGGGGTTTAGCTTGCATGGCTAACACCATGATGTTATTTTAAAAACCATCATTCATTCCCGGGCGGGGAGGCACTGTGCCGAAAACAAGTACAAGATTTCCAGTCAAAGCGTCGGTTCTGGCCTTAGCCATCATGGGCCTGCCGCATTTCGCCAATGCGGCAGGAATCGGCAAGTTAACTGTGCTTTCTGC
This sequence comes from uncultured Rhodocyclaceae bacterium, assembly GCA_964499485.1. Classification (GTDB taxonomy): domain Bacteria; phylum Pseudomonadota; class Gammaproteobacteria; order Burkholderiales; family Rhodocyclaceae. Next base: position 98,030 of record CAZCLF010000003.1, read on the forward strand.
GCTAGGCCAGCCCCTGCGGGCTGAAATTGAAGTCTCGGCCACCAAGGATGAGCTCAACTCTCTTGCAGCGAAGATCGCAACCCAGGAACAATTCCGCCAGCAAGGCATGGATTTCAATGCTGCGGTTGCCTCGCTAAATCTGACGGTTGAAAAGCGCGCCAATGGCCAAGCCTATGTGCGCATGACCTCTGACCGTCCAATCAACGAGCCTTTCCTTGATGTACTGGTTGAGCTGTCGTGGGCATCAGGCCGCCTCGTGCGTGAGTACACCTTCTTGCTTGATCCGGTTGAGCTACCTCGCCCGGCGACTGCCAGTGTTACCGCACCCGGTGTGACCGCTGTCGCCGCTCAGGCTGTGCCCACTGTCGTTGAGACAACAAAGCCTGCCAAGCAGAGCAAGGCGAGTAAGAATGTCAGCGCTACCAAGCCTGAACCTACACCCAAGGTTGAAGCTGCGCCCCAACCTGCGCCTCCCCCAAAGGTAGAACCAGCGGCACCTACCCCCAAGATTGAGTCAGTCGCTGCTACAAGCGGGACAGGTCGCGAAGTAAAGCGCGGCGACACGCTCGGAAAGATTGCCTCCGAAACCGCGCCTGATGGTGTCAGTCTTGACCAAATGATGGTGGCTTTGTTTAGCGCCAATCGCGATGCCTTCATCGGAGAGAACATTAACCGGCTGAAGACAGGGCGCATTCTGAATGTGCCTGATCGTGAAGCTGCGACGGCTGTTAGCGACAGCGAAGCTCGTAAGACGATTGCGATCCACGCCCAGAATTTCAATGCCTATCGCCAGAAGTTAGCGGAAGCCGCAGCTGGCGGTGCTCCTGTCGAGGCTGCGTCAGCACAAAGCAGCAGTGGCAAGATTACCCCTAAGGTTGAAGACAAAGCACCAGCGCCTATCGCTGGCAAGGACAAGCTAGAAGTATCGAAGAATGAGGCAAGCAAGGCCGGTGCAAAGGCTGCTGCAGCTGCCGAAGAGGACAAGATTGCACGCGAGAAAGCGCTGAAGGAAGCGCAGTCTCGAGTGGCAGAGCTGGAAAAAAATGTTGCAGATCTCAAGAAGCTGAATGAGGTCAAGAGCCAGTCGCTGGCCGCCGCTGAAAAACAAGCACAGGCTGCAAAGGCCGCTGCACCTGCAGCAGCGCCAGTGGTTGCCGCCAAGCCTGTCGAGCCAGCGAAGCCAGAACCGACCAAGCCTGTAGAAGTTGCAAAGACTGAGGCGCCAAAGGTTGAGCCAGCTAAGGTTGAAGAACCTAAGCCGGCGCCTGTCGCCGAGCCGGCAAAGCCCGCAGAAGCAGAGGCCCCGGCAGCCAAGCCCGCAGAAGCAACGCCACCTCCGCCGCCGAAAAAGCCAGTAGTCGTTCTCCCTGATCCGGAGCCCGAACCAACCTTCATGGAAGAGTTCGGCCCCTTTGTGTATCTTGGCGGCGCGCTGGTTGCCTTGCTGGGCGGTTTCTTCGGCTTCCGCGAATGGAAACGTCGCAAGTCAATGGATTTGGATGCCTCCAGTCAGTTTGGCGAAACAAGCTCGACCAGCTCGGTCTTTGGTACGACAGGTGGTCAGAGTGTAGACACCAACAATGTCTCGATGGCCTCCGGATTTAGCCAAACCAGCTTGAGTGGTGACGAAGGGACCGCTGGCGTCGACCCGGTTGCAGAAGCTGAGGTGTACATGGCTTATGGCCGTGATGCTCAAGCTGAAGAAATCTTGCTTGAGGCGATCAAGGCTGAACCAACTCGTCAGGCAGTGCATCTCAAGCTGCTTGAACTCTACGCAGCACGTAAGAGCATCAAGCCGTTTGAAGAGGTTGCGCGCGACCTCAAAGAGCAAACCGGCGGTGCTGGTCCTAACTGGGACAAGGCTGCTGCCCTTGGGCAGGGGATTGATCCAGGTAATCCGCTCTACAGCGGTGCTCCTAAGGCTGGCGAAGGCCTGGACGATACCGGAGCCTTTGGTGCATTTGGGACCAGTACTGTGATCATGCCGCCTGGCCAACTGGCCAAAATGGCTGCAGAAGGCTTTGATCCGTCGACGGCTGATACATTGGTAATAGATACGGCAGATGCACCTGTTGTTGAAGAAGCGGTGGCTGATGCGAGCGAAGGTTTTGACCTCGACCTTGGTGCTGCTGAGCCTGTCGTTGAGATGACAGCGCCTGAAGCCGTGACACTGGATTTTGATCTGGATCTGGGCGCGGATGACAGTGCTTCTGCAAACACAGATATTGCAGCCTTGGATCTGGAAGTGCCTTCAATCAGCCCTGAGCCTGCATCAGCTGCGCCTGCGTTGGATATCGAATTTGATCTCGACCTCCCTGCGCCTACCCCAGCGGTTGAGACGCCTGCAGCCTCCATGCCGGGTAACAGTGTTGATTTTGATTTCAATCTGGATGCCCCTGCGGCTGAGCCTGTTGTCGAAGCTGCCGCTGGCCCTGACGTAGGATCACTGGCGCCGACTGTCGATTTCTCCGCTATCAGCCTAGACCTCGACACCCCCGCGGCTACACCCGAGCCTGCGCCCGCTGTCGATGCCACACCACCGGTGATTGAGATCCCATCTGCTGATGAGGACGATAATCCTGAAGTCACGACCAAGCTTGAGTTGGCCCAGGCTTATGAGGAGATGGGTGACAAAGAAGGTATGCGCGAGCTACTGCAAGAGGTGTTGGCTGAGGGCAATGCAGCGCAGCAAGAGTTGGCACGTAACAAGCTGGCTGAGCACGGCCTCTGATTTAGACTTGGGTTTTGTAGTTTCTAACGGCTACGACGAACTGTCGTAGCCGTTTTGTTTTGATGAATTCGTGTTTGCTCGATACGGCTTATTAGCTGATTGGTTGACAGCGGAAATTCTGGAGAATGCAGGCATGAGGGTTGCCCTCGGCATTGAATACGATGGCAGTGTCTTCAACGGCTGGCAATCGCAGCCGGATGGAAAGACGGTGCAGGATGTCCTTGAGACAGCGTTGTCTACGGTTGCTGCAGCATCCGTACGTGTGCACTGCGCCGGACGTACCGATGCGGGCGTACATGCCCTGTGCCAAGTCGTGCATTTTGATACGCAAGCCGAACGGCCCGATACCGCTTGGGTACGCGGTGTGAACGCCAATCTGCCAGACAGTGTGGCCGTACGTTGGGCCCAGCCCGTGAGCGAGGAATTCCATGCGCGGTTTTCCGCGCAGGGCCGGCGCTACCGTTATCTCTTGCTGAATCGCCCTCAGCGCCCTGCGTTATGGGGTGCCTATGCTGGTTGGCATCATGTGCCGCTGGATGCCGCTGCGATGCAGCAGGCCGCAAATTTACTGCTGGGAGAGCACGATTTCACCGCGTTTCGGGCAGCCGAATGCCAGGCAAAGTCGCCAGTTAAAACTCTCCATCAGGCCTCTGTCATGCGCACTGGTGATTGGCTGGTCTTTGATTTTCATGCCAACGCATTTCTACACCACATGGTGCGTAATCTTGTGGGTACGCTGGTGTATGTAGGCAAAGGTGCCCATGAGCCTCAATGGGCAGGAGATGTGCTGGCGAGCCGCAGCCGCAGTATGGCTGCGCCTACCTTCTCTGCTGCGGGCTTGTACTTTGCTGGTGTTGATTACGACCCGTCTTTCGGTCTAGCAGATAGAATTGCCGCTACGGGCAGCTTGCCCCCCTTGATTCAAGATTTGACCTGACTATGTCCCGTACTCGTATCAAAATCTGCGGCCTGACCCGCAGCGAGGATGTGCGCGCTGCCGTCAACGCCGGTGCAGATGCCATCGGGCTGGTGTTTTATCCGTCCAGTCCGCGTTACGTCAGTATTGAACAGGCGCAGCGTCTGGCGCAGGATGTGCCGCCCTTTGTCAGCCTCGTTGGTTTGTTCGTTAATGCCGCCCCTGAAGAGGTTCATGCAGTGCTGAGGGCTGTTCCTCTGACGTTGCTCCAGTTTCATGGTGATGAAGATGAAGCCTACTGTCGCCAGTTTGATCGTCCTTATATCAAGGCTGCACGGGTTCAGCCCGGCCTCAATTTGCTAGAATATGAAGCTTCCTTTCCTTCTGCCCGCGGGCTCTTGCTCGATGCATTTGTCGAGGGCTATGGAGGAGGGGGCAAGACTTTTGACTGGTCATTGATTCCGTCACACTTGTCCTTGCCCGTTATCCTTTCTGGTGGCCTAGAGCCTGCCAACGTTACCGCGGCCATTGAAGCAGTCAAACCTGCTGCAGTGGATGTCAGCAGTGGCGTGGAGCAGGCTAAGGGCATCAAGGATGCCGGGAAAATCACCGCGTTTATCGCTGGAGTACATAAAGCAGATGTCTGAGCAAAAGTATGCGTTTCCGGATGCCCGTGGGCATTTTGGTCCTTATGGCGGTATTTTCGTTGCCGAGACCCTGATGCCTGCGCTGCAAGAGCTGCGCGAGGCATATGCGGAGGCCTTGGCAGATCCGTCCTTCATGGCCGAGTTTCACTATGAGCTCAAGCACTACGTCGGTCGTCCAAGCCCGATTTATCACGCGAAACGTTGGTCTGAAAAACTGGGTGGTGCACAGATTTATCTGAAGCGCGAAGATCTGAATCACACCGGTGCTCACAAGGTGAATAACTCCATCGGCCAAGCGCTGTTGGCTCGCCGCATGGGTAAACCCCGCGTGATCGCTGAAACGGGTGCTGGCCAGCATGGTGTGGCCACGGCCACCGTAGCCGCTCGCTACGGCATGGAGTGTGTGGTCTACATGGGCAGCGAGGATGTGAAGCGTCAGGCTGCCAATGTGTATCGCATGAAGCTGCTCGGCGCCACAGTAGTGCCAGTCGAATCAGGTTCGAAGACCCTGAAGGATGCGCTGAATGAAGCCATGCGCGACTGGGTGACCAACGTGGGAAATACCTTCTACATCATCGGTACCGTTGCCGGCCCTCATCCTTATCCCATGATGGTCCGCGACTTCCAGTCCGTGATTGGTGATGAGTGCAAGGTGCAGATGCCTGAGCATATCGGACGTCAGCCCGATGCTGTGATTGCCTGTGTCGGCGGCGGCTCTAACGCCATGGGCATCTTTTATCCCTATATCGATGTCCCAGGCGTCAAATTGATTGGCGTTGAGGCCGCAGGCCATGGGTTGGATTCCGGTCAGCATTCCGCCTCTCTCACCCTAGGTCGCCCAGGTGTGCTGCATGGCAATCGCACCTATCTGCTACAAAACGACGATGGTCAGGTCACTGAGACTCACTCGGTATCTGCCGGTATGGACTATCCGGGAGTGGGGCCTGAGCATGCATGGCTCAAGGATTCGAGCCGTGCTGAATACGTCACCATTACCGATGGCGAAGCGCTGCAAGGCTTCCATGATCTGTGTCGTTTCGAGGGCATTATTCCTGCCCTGGAGTCGTCGCATGCACTGGCCTATGCTGCAAAGCTCGCCCCTTCGATGCCGAAGGACAAAGTATTGCTGGTGAATCTTTCTGGTCGCGGTGATAAGGATATGCACACCGTCGCCGAACAGTCTGGTCTGGATTTTTGATACCCGTCAGCCAGTAAATTAAGACGCAAGGGGGCTCTGGCCCCCTTTGAATCTCCGCCCTACTAACTGAGTGTAGTCAGCATGGAACGCATCAACGTCCGCTTCAATATTCTCAAATCGTCAGGCCGCAAGGCCTTGATCCCTTTCATCACCGCGGGTGATCCCAATCCCGAAACCACCTTGCCGCTGATGCATGCGCTGGTGGCGGGTGGTGCCGACATCATTGAGCTGGGGGTTCCTTTCTCTGACCCTATGGCCGATGGTCCCACCATTCAGCGTGCGTCTGAGCGCGCCCTAGCTAAGGGCATGAATCTGCGCAAGGTGCTTGATATGGTTCAGAAGTTCCGCCAGGTCAATGACAACACCGCTGTGGTCCTGATGGGGTATGCCAATCCGATCGAGGCGTTTGGCGTAGAAGCCTTCGCCAAGGCTGCTAAGGCGGCGGGTGTAGATGGGGTACTGGTGGTGGATTATCCGCCGGAGGAGTGTGCCGATTTTGCCAAGGTGTTGAAGGTCTATGAAATTGCACCTATCTTCCTTTTGGCACCGACTTCATCTGAGCAGCGTTTTAAGGAAGTTGCCGAGATTGGTGCTGGCTATATTTACTACGTTTCCCTCAAGGGCGTGACCGGTTCAGGCAATCTTGATCTGGATGAAGTGGCCCGCCGTATCCCGCAAATTCAAAAGATTGTAGGTATGCCTGTTGGCGTAGGCTTCGGGATTCGTGATGCTGCCAGCGCCAAGAAGCTGGGTGCCGTGGCAGATGCTGTTGTGATTGGCAGCCGCATCATTGAAGAGATCGAGGCGTCCACCCCGGAAGAGGCCCCGCTCAAGGTGCGTACCTTCCTGCGCGAGATTCGCGCAGCCCTTGACGAAAAGTGACGGCCCGCTAAAAACGGGTAAAATGGCGCCCAATTAACGCCGAATGGGCGGTTATTGCCTGCCCTTTAGAAGCTGTTCGCACCACCCAATGTTGAGTCGCCGCCGCGCGCGGTGCTTCACAGGAGATGACATGAGCTGGATTCAGAAACTGCTGCCCCCCAAGATTAAGCGTGCTGAAGGGGTCAAAAAGTCGATTCCCGAAGGACTGTGGTGCAAGTGCCCATCCTGCGAAGCGGTGCTCTACAGCACCGACCTGGAAAGTAATCAAGGCGTCTGCCCGAAGTGCAGCCACCATCACCGCCTCAAGGCGCGTGTGCGTCTGGATGCGTTGCTCGACCAAGAAGGTCGTTACGAGATCGGTTCGGAAGTACTGCCGACCGATATCCTTAAGTTTAAGGACAGCAAGCGCTACCCGGACCGTTTGGTTGCTGCGCATGAAGATACGGGCGAAGCTGATGCCCTGATCGTCATGCAAGGCTCGATCAAGAGCGTTCCGCTAGTCGCTGCCGTCTTCGAGTTTGACTTTATGGGTGGCTCGATGGGCTCCGTGGTCGGCGAGCGCTTTGTTCGCGGCGTACGTGCTGCAATCGAAGCCCAATGTCCTTTTGTTTGCTTCACCTCTTCAGGTGGGGCGCGCATGCAAGAAGGCTTGTTTTCCCTCATGCAGATGGCTAAGACCTGCGCTGCCGCTACCCAGCTGGCTGAGCACAAGCTGCCCTTCATCACCGTGCTGACCGACCCGACTATGGGTGGTGTATCCGCAAGCTTTGCTTTCGTTTCTGACGTCGTGCTGGCCGAGCCGGGCGCACTGATTGGCTTTGCCGGCCCGCGCGTGATCGAACAGACCGTGCGTGAAAAGCTTCCCGATGGCTTCCAGCGCTCTGAATTTCTGATCGAGAAGGGCGCGATCGACCAGATCGTTGATCGTCGCGAAATGCGTGATCGTCTGGCCAGCCTGATGACCATGTTGCAACGTCAGCCGGCACCGTCTGCCTGATTCCTGAATGGCGCAAACACTGCCGGCCACCCTTTCTGAGTGGCTGGCCTACATTGAGCAGCAGCATACCCAGCCGATAGATCTCGGGCTGGACCGCCTGCTGGCCGTCAAAGCAGTCCTCAAGCAACACCAGACCTGTCCTGTCATTACCGTGGCGGGAACGAATGGCAAGGGCTCGACCTGTGCCATGCTTGAAGCCATCCTCTGTGCGGCTGGCTACCGGGTGGGACTATATACCTCCCCTCATCTGCTCCATTACAACGAGCGCGTGCGCATCAACCGCCAGCCTGTTGCTGATAGCTTGCTTTGCGATGCCTTCGCACGTGTCGAGACTGCACGTGGTGCGGTGGCATTGACCTATTTTGAGTTCGGTACGCTCAGCGCTTGGGAAGTCTTTGCTGCCGCAAATCTGGATGTGATCATCCTTGAGGTTGGTTTGGGTGGGCGTCTGGATGCCGTGAATATCTATGATCCTGACTGTGCCATCGTCACCGGGATTGATATTGATCACACCGAGTTTCTGGGTACTACTCGCGAGCAGATCGGCTTCGAAAAGGCCGGTATTTTTCGCGCTGGGCGTCCTGCCCTCTGCGGCGACATGAATGTGCCAGCCAGTCTGGTTAATCACGCCAACCAGATCGACGCTGATTTGCATTTGATCGGTCGAGACTTCGGCTTTGCTGTGCAAGAGCAGCAATGGTCTTGGTGGGGCCGTGCCGATGCGCGCCGTGGCGGGTTAGCGTTTCCAGCCCTGCGAGGCCGCCGCCAACTGCACAATGCGAGCGTGGTGCTTGCCGCGTTGGATTGCCTTCAGTCTTCGCTGCCAGTGTCCATGGCTGAAATTCGTCAGGGTTTTGCGACCGTTGAGTTATCTGGGCGCTTTCAGACCTTGCCGGGACGGCCGGTCACCGTGCTGGATGTGGCCCATAACCCCCAAGCAGCGCAGGTCTTGGCCGATAATCTCTTGGACCAAGGCTTTTTCGGTCGGACTTGGGCCGTGTGTGGCATGTTGCGCGATAAGGATATGGATGCGGTGATTGGCGCCTTGAAGGGCCGCGTTGAGTCTTGGTTGCCTTGCACGTTGTCAGGCCCGCGTGGCACCAGTGCAGCCGAGTTGTCAGCACGATTGCAAGAACAAGGCGAGTCTGTTGAGGCCGAGTTCGATTCGCCACAGGCTGCTTACACATACGTGCGAGAGAAGGCCGCCGAAAATGATAGAATTGTCGTCTTCGGTTCATTCCTCACCGTGGCGGATGTGCTGGCTACCCTGGCTAGACGCCCCAACTGAGACCCAGACTGAGATCTCATGGCAGAAAATACTGCGGCACCCGATAGCGACATTCAGCTGAAGAAGCGGGCGCGTCGCCGCCTTGTCGGTGCAGTTGCACTGGCCCTGCTCGCCGCCATTGTGCTGCCCATGGTCATGGACCATGAACCCCGCCCTCCTGTCCAAGACATTCAAGTCCGCATTCCGAGTCAGGATGCTGGCAGCTTTACCTCGCGCCTGATTCCAGGCACCCCAGCAGCAACGCCGTTGCCGCCCGCTAAGCCAGCAGCAACCGAAGAGCTGCGCCCGGGCGAGCTGAAAAAGCCAGAACTCAAGCCACTTGAAGCGCCAACTGAGCCTAAGGCAGAGGCATCCAGCAAACCTGAAGCCAAGCCTGAGCCGGCTGCAAAGCCCGTAGAAAAGCCTGCTGAAAAGCCGCCCGTTGCGAAACCGGAAACAAAGCCTGACGTAAAGCCAGAGGCCAAGAAGGTGGCCGAAGCCCAGCGCGCAGAAAAAATCCTGAATGGTGCCGATGCGCCCAAGGCCGATGGACTGTGGGTTCTCCAGTTGGGCGCCTATCAAGAAATGGGTAACGTCAAGGTACTCCAGGCAAAGATCAAGGAGCTTGGCTACCCAAGCTACACTGAGAAAGTGACGACCCCGCAAGGCGACCGTATCCGTGTGCGCGCTGGCCCGTTCAGCTCTAAGGCTGCCGCCGAAAAGGCGCAGGCAGGATTGAAACGGATCGGTGCCGGTGGGCCACCCGGTGGTGTGGTTGCGCCCAAGTAAGACAGGCTGACAGATCGCGTGACCTGGTTTGACTATGCTGTTCTAGCGGTAATTGCTGCATCCCTGTTGTTAGGGCTTTGGCGGGGTGTCGTGAGTGAGATTCTGGCCCTGGCAGCATGGGTTCTGGCCTTTTTTGTGGCCCGAGAGTTTGCACCGGCAGTGAGTGATTTTTTTGCCGGCTGGTTGAGTGACAAGAACGGACAGTATCTGGCGGGCTTTGCCGCTGTGTTTGTCGGGGTACTGATCGTTGTCGGGATTGCTAGGCTGGTGGTGTCTTTTTTGTTGCGTGCGGTCGGGTTGGGCTTGATAGATCGCATGCTTGGCGCCATCTTCGGTATAGCGCGGGGTGTATTGATTGTGCTGCTTGCGGTGATGCTGGGCGGATTGACGCCGCTGCCGAAGGAGCCATGGTGGCGTAATGCCATGTTCTCGCCACCGTTGGAAACTGCGGTGTTGATGGCCAAGCCTTGGCTACCCGCGAGCATGGCGCAGAAGATTAAGTACCGCTGAGTTTCAGGCAGCGTTGGCTAAATTACAGAATTCGTTAAGGCGTGCGGGATTTCCTGTGCGTCGGTATTTTCAAAGGTAGGTGAAGCATGTGCGGTATTTTGGGAGTCGTCGCCAAGACGCCAGTCAATCAGCTGCTCTATGATGGTCTGCAGGTTTTGCAGCACCGCGGGCAGGATGCCGCCGGGATCGCTACTGCTGCCGGTGGTCGTTTCCACATGCATAAGGGCCCAGGCCTCGTGCGTGATGTGTTCCGCACGCGCCATATGCGCAATCTGGTCGGCAACTGGGGGATCGGTCACTGCCGTTACCCGACTGCGGGCTCTGCCTACAACGCAGCCGAAGCGCAGCCGTTCTATGTGAATTCCCCCTTTGGTCTAATGCTTGCCCACAACGGCAATCTGACCAATGCTGAGCAGTTGCGTCAGGACATGTTCCTACAAGACCTGCGCCACATGAACACCAACTCCGATTCGGAGGTGCTGCTCAATGTGTTTGCCCATGAACTGCAAGTGGCGGCCAAGCAATATCAAGTCGATGCCGAGGCCATTTTCAAGGCCGTTGCAGGTACCCATAAGCGCGTCAAAGGCGCTTACGCGGTACTGATCATGATTGCAGGCTACGGCTTGCTCGCGTTCCGTGATCCCTATGGAATTCGTCCGATGGTGATCGGTCGCAATGATACGTCGGCGGGCCCCGAATACATGGTGGCCTCCGAAAGTGTGGCGCTTGATACGCTGGGCTTCAAGTACCTGCGTGATGTCGAACCCGGTGAAGCGGTGTTGATCGACGTGAATGGCAACTTCCAGAGCCGTCAATGTGCCGAATACACGCTGCATGCGCCATGCATGTTTGAGTATGTCTATTTGGCTCGCCCTGACTCGCTGATGGATGGCATGTCGGTGTACGAAACGCGCGTTAAGATGGGCGAGTTTCTGGCTGACAAGATCAAGCACACGCTGCCGCACCTGAAAATCGATGCGGTGATTCCGATCCCGGATTCCAGCCGTCCGTCGGCGATGGAGTTGGCTGCGCGCTTGGATATCCCGTACCGCGAAGGTTTCGTGAAGAACCGCTATATCGGTCGTACCTTCATCATGCCGGGGCAGGCGACACGTCGGAAGTCGGTTCGCCAGAAGCTCAATGCAATTGCCCAAGAATTTAAGGGTAAGAATGTGTTGCTCGTTGATGACTCCATCGTGCGTGGTACGACCAGCCGTGAGATCGTGATGATGGCGCGCGAAGCCGGCGCACTGAATGTCTACATGGCCTCAGCGGCACCACCGGTGCGTTACGCCAACGTGTATGGCATTGACATGCCTTCGCGAGATGAACTGATTGCTAGCGGCCGTACTGAAGAACAAGTGCGTGTCGAGATTGGTGCTGATGCATTGATCTATCAGGATCTTGATGCGCTGAAAAAGGCGCTGCAGGCGGTTAACCCGGCGATTGCCCAATTTGAGACATCGTGCTTCGACGGCAATTACATCACCGGTGACATTACCGCCGAATATCTGACCGGCATTGAAGATGCACGCAATCAGCCTGGCAAGTCCAGCAATGCGGGCGACGATGATGAAGGCCAGATGGATTTGAACTTGGTACAAAGCGCGACCCACTGAGCCCATGAATCCAGACGATTACAAGTACTATGACATCGAGTCACTGGCCGTGCGCGCCGGTCAGGAGCGCAGCCAATTTGGTGAGCATGCCGAGGCCCTGTACCTAACGTCCAGCTACGTTTTCAAGAATGCTGCGCAGGCCGCTGCGCGCTTTGGCGGTGAAGAGCCGGGCAACATCTATTCGCGCTTTACCAACCCGACCGTCACCATGATGCAAGAGCGTCTGGCCGCCCTTGAGGGTGCGGAAGCTTGCGTGGCGACCGCCTCCGGCATGGCGGCCATTCTCAGCACGGTCATGGGGCTGATGCAGGCGGGGCAGCACATTGTGTCCTCGCGCAGTATCTTCGGCTCGACGCAGGTGTTGTTCAGCCAGATTTTTAGTAAGTTCGGCATTGAGACCACCTATGTCGATGCTGCCGATCTGTCGGCATGGCAAGCCGCCATGCGCCAGAATACTAAGCTGGTATTTCTGGAAACGCCCTCCAACCCGCTGACAGATGTCTTCGATATCGCAGCGATTGCTAAGGTGGCACATACCGCTGGCGCCTTGTTGGTGGTCGACAATTGTTTCTGTTCGCCAGCGCTGCAACAGCCACTGAAGCTGGGCGCCGATCTTGTGATTCATTCGGCAACCAAGTATTTGGATGGGCAGGGTCGTGTTCTGGGCGGCGCAATTTGTGGCGCCAAGGCACTGGTGGAAGAGCCTTTCAAGTTCATCCGCAGTGCTGGCCCATCGATCTCGCCATTCAATGCCTGGGTGATTCTCAAAGGCATGGAAACGCTCGCCATCCGTATGCAGGCGCAGTCGGCCAATGCACTTGAGTTAGCCAAGCGGCTGGAAGCAAACCCCAAGATTGGCCGTGTTTTTTATCCGGGCTTGCCTTCGCACCCGCAGCATGCACTCGCAATGCGTCAGCAGAAGACCGGGGGAGCGGTTTTGGCGTTCGAAGTGAGCGGCGGCAAGGACGGTGCATGGAAAGTCATCGACAGTACCCAGATGCTATCGATTACTGCCAACCTGGGCGATACCAAGACCACCATCACGCATCCGGCAACAACTACGCACGGTCGCATTTCGCCAGAAGCGCGCGCAGCATCGGGTATCAGTGATGGGCTGCTGCGTATTGCGGTCGGCCTTGAGTCGGTCGACGATATCGAAGCCGACCTGCTGCGCGGCTTAGGCTAAAGCTGCGCAGTCGTTGCTGCGAGCGGGAAGTACATGACAGCTTGACCTTCTGACCATGGCGCATAGCGCGTCATAGCAATGTCAAAGTGCTGACCGGACAGCAGTCTATCCAACCACCGATGCAAATTCGGCCATGCTTGATTGGCAAACCACGCCTTATCTGTGTGAGCGAATTGCCGCACAAACGGCGCAATTGCCATGTCTGCCAGTGAGCAGTGCTGACCAAACAAATAAGGCAAGGTTGAAAGTCGCATTTCAAGTGCTTGCACAAACTGGCTAGCGGTTTCCCTGTGCACCAAGGCATCGACGCCGATGTAGCGTTCAGGGTACTTGTAACGGTCCAGACTGAATTTGAATTCGCCGTCGCAGGTAGCAATTAATGCCAACATTTCGCGTAGCGACCCTTGGTCGGGCGTGAGCCAAGCTTCTGGGTCGTTCTGCTGCAGTGCCCACAGCATGATATCTAAGCTTTGCTCAAGCACGCCTCCGTCCGGGGTAATAAGAACCGGCACTGTCCCTTTGGGTGACACTGCTAGCATGGCATCGGGTTTGGCACGCAAGACAATTTCACGCATCTCGCAGCGAACCCTACTCGACAGCAGCGCAAGCCGAGCACGCATGGCATAAGGGCAGCGGCGGAAGGAGTAGAGCGTTAGCAGGGCGTTTGACGCCATGATGGGTAGGCTTAGGCGGACGTTTTTTTCGATACGTCTTTTGTTGCGGTTTTAGCTTTGTCTTTAGGTACAAAGCGAATCCCGATATGCGCCTGCTGACGCTTTTCGGCGAGCTCCACCTGTCGCTGGCGTTCAGCGTAGGCGCTTTTCTGTTCGGGTGTTGTCTTCTCGGCGCAATGCGGACAGCTCACGCCGAGTACGTAGTGGGGTGAGGCTTTGTCTTCTTCATTCAGCGGGAAACGGCAGGCGCGACAGAACTCGAACTTGCCCGGTTTGAGGCCGTGTCCGACCGAAACGCGCTCGTCGAATACAAAGCACTCTCCCTGCCAGCGGCTTTGCTCTTCCGGCATGGTTTCCAAGTATTTGAGGATGCCGCCCTCAAGGTGGTAAACATTCTCAAAGCCTTGCGTGCGCATGTAGGCGGTGGATTTCTCGCAGCGGATACCACCCGTACAGAACATCGCGATCTTGGCATCCTTGCGCAGCCGGCCAGCAGCGACCTCCTGTTCCACCCAGCCCGGTAACTCGGCGAAACTATTGGTACGTGGGTTGATGGCGCGTTCAAACGTACCGATCGACACCTCGTAATCGTTACGCGTATCGACCACGATCACTTCTGGATCAGCAATCAACGCGTTCCACTCCTGCGGCTTTACGTAGGTGCCAACAATATGGCGTGGGTCGATCCCCGGCACACCCATCGTCACAATTTCTTTCTTCAGACGAACCTTCATGCGCAGGAAGGGCATTTCTTCCGCCAGTGACTCCTTATGAATCAAGTCTGAAAGGCGTGGATCGCTACGCAGCCAAGCGAGCACCGTGTGAATATTCTCAGGCAAGCCGGAGATCGTGCCATTGATACCCTCTTCCGCCAGCAGCAGCGTGCCCTTGATGTGGTTCTCTTCGCACACAGCGAGGAGAGGGGCTTGCAGCGCAGCGTAATCGGAGAGGGTGACAAATTTATAGAGGGCGGCGGTCAGGTACATAATGCAGGAAGCGGCCAAAACCGTGATTATCCCGCATCCTCGACGAGCCGGGCGGGCTTGTGCTACAATTCGCCCCGCGTTGGTGCATAGCTTCAGTCTCACTGGCGCGTCGCGTTGAGAATTTTCTTTCCGCGCCTTTCCCCTTTGGAACCCAATATCTAGACGAGCGCGTGCTCCCCCGGCTGCAATGGCCACTGTGCGCAGATAGGTTCCTGGAGTTTCACCATGCTATTTACTGAACTCGGCCTGCGTGCCGAGATTTTGCGTTCGCTTTCCGAACAAGGCTACGACACGCCGACCCCCATTCAAGCCCAAGCCATTCCGCAAGTATTGGCTGGACACGATCTGATGGCTGCTGCCCAAACCGGTACGGGTAAGACCGCTGGTTTCACGCTGCCGTTACTGCAACTGCTGTCGACCACCGATGCACCGGGCACTGCTGCTCAAACCAAATTCCGTACCCGTGCCCTGATCCTGACCCCGACGCGTGAACTCGCGGCGCAGGTGTATGAAAGTGTGCGCACCTACGGCAAGCATTTGAACCTGCGTGCTGCTGCCATTTATGGCGGTGTCAGCATGGTGCCGCAAACCAAGCTGCTGCGCGCTGGCGTCGAGATTATCGTCGCCACGCCGGGTCGCCTGCTCGATCACGTCACCCAACGTAGCGTTGATCTGACTGGCGTTGAAATGGTGGTGTTGGATGAAGCCGACCGCATGCTAGACATGGGCTTCCTGCCAGACATTAAGAAGATCATCAATCTGTTGCCGAAGAAGCGTCAGACCCTGATGTACTCGGCCACTTTCTCTGAT
Source organism: uncultured Rhodocyclaceae bacterium (assembly GCA_964499485.1). Classification (GTDB taxonomy): domain Bacteria; phylum Pseudomonadota; class Gammaproteobacteria; order Burkholderiales; family Rhodocyclaceae. The sequence continues at coordinate 113,242 of CAZCLF010000003.1, forward strand.
GAAATCCGTCAGCTGGCAAAGCAGTTCCTGACTGAGCCTAAGCAAGTGGAAGTGGCGCGCGCCAACTCTACCGCTGAAACGGTTGCGCAGGCTGTGTATCCAGTTGATCGCAACAAGAAGCGCGATCTGCTGGTCAAGCTGATTGAAGATAATAACTGGCATCAGGTCTTGGTCTTTACGCGTACCAAGCATGGTGCCAATGCCCTGGCTGAGAAGCTCGACAAGGGCGGTATTCGTGCTGCTGCGATCCACGGTAACAAGAGCCAAGGTGCCCGCACCAAGGCGCTGGCCGACTTCAAGAGTCTCAAGTTGCATGTGCTCGTGGCGACCGATATTGCGGCCCGCGGCATCGATATCGATCAACTGCCGCACGTTGTGAATTACGAACTGCCGAATGTGCCAGAAGATTACGTGCACCGCATCGGTCGCACTGGCCGAGCTGGCGCAACGGGTGAGGCCGTGTCGCTGGTGTGTGTCGATGAGCACAAGCTCCTGCGTGACATCGAGCGTTTGCTCAAGCGTCAGCTGGAAAAGCGCATCGTCCCAGGCTTTGAGCCTGATCCGCATGCCAAGCCGCAGCCGATTGAAAATGGCCGTCGTTCGCAAGGTGCACCGCGTAGCTTTGGTGATCGTCCTGCACCACGTCAAGGTGAAGGCCGTAAGCCGCAGGGCGACTCTCGTCGCGGCGATAGCCGTGGTGAGCCGCGCAATCGCAGTGCCGCACCGCAGCCGAATGGTGCGCCGCGCCGTAGTGGCAGTGCGCCACGTCCGGCTGGTGCGCGCTCGGATGGTCAGCGTAGCAGTGCTGGCTTCCGCCAACGTTGATCTGCACAAGTCCTTGGGTACCGCCTGAGGGCAGAACTTCAGCAATAAAAAAGCCGACGTAAGTCGGCTTTTATTATCTGCAGCGGGCGGTTAAGGGCGCCATGTTTTGCGCTGCCAACCGTTCGCATCGCAGACGAGATAGTTGCCCCCCAGGGGCGTGTCGTGCCAGTCACCGAGGACGTGCCGAGTACAAGTGCGTCCGTCCACTTGATGCTGATGGGTGTTGAGTCGGTGGGTGTGTCCATGGATCATGGTGCTCACGCTATGGCGGTGAAAGGCATCAGCCACGGCCTGTGGATTCACATCCATGATGGCCATTGATTTCATCTGCTTTTGTTCTTCACTGCGTCGGCGCAAATCTTCGATTTGCTGCTTGCGACTAGTGAGTGGCTGGGCAAGAAATGAATCTCGCCATGCTTTGCTGCGGACCTGCTGACGGAACGCCTGATACGCGGTGTCATCAATGCATAGCGTATCGCCGTGCAAGAGCAGGGTGGGTGTGCCGGCAATATCGTGCACGACTTCATCTGGCAATAGACTTGCACCGGTTGCCGCACAAAAATCGGCACCGAACAGGAAGTCGCGATTGCCAGGGAGAACGAACTTGGGTAGGTCGCAGGCCTTGAGCGCACAGCAGATCTGTGCATTGAAGGGATCAGTCAGATCGTCATCACCCGCCCAGTATTCAAAAATGTCGCCGAGCAGATAGAGCGCTTCGTGACCGGGCACGACCTCCTTCAAGAAGTCGCAAAAAAGGCCGGTCAGAACCGGCCTGCTGGGACACAGATGCAGATCAGAGACGAACAAAACTGACATAGTCGTAATTTCGTATCGTCAATGTCTGCGTCTGAATCTTGATCTTTAAACGACTTCAGCGCGTTCGATGATCACGTCCTGGACCGGTACGTCGCGGTGGAAGCCATTACGACCGGTCGGTACGCCGCGAATCTTCTCGACCACGTCCATGCCTTCGACCACCTTGCCGAATACGGCGTAGCCCCAGCCGTCTTGACCCGGGAAGTCGAGGAAATCATTGTTGCCGACATTGATGAAGAACTGGGCTGAGGCCGAATGTGGATCCGAGGTACGCGCCATGGCAAGCGTGCCGATGGTGTTCTTGAGGCCTGCGGCAACACCGGCCTTGGCTTCGTTCTCAATCGGTGCACGCGTTTCTTTTTGCTTCATGCCTGGCTCGAAACCACCACCCTGGATCATGAAGCCATCAATGACGCGATGGAAGATGGTGCCGTTGTAGTGGCCGGACTCAACGTACTCGATGAAGTTTTGAGCGGTCTTCGGGGTGTTCACGGTATCAACTTCAACACTGATAACGCCAAAGTTGGTGTGCAGCTTGATCATGGATGGTCCTTTGATGAGGGGGATTATTTTTTCTCGGTGGCTTTTTCAGGCAGCAGCGTGACCGACTCGATCACGACAGGCGTGGTCGGCACATTCTGGTGAAAGCCAGCATTGCCAGTAGCAACGTTACGAATCTTCATGACAACTTCCATGCCCTTGGTGACTTTGCCAAATACGGCATAGCCCCAACCATCGGGCGAGGGGTAGTCAAGACCGGGGTTGTCTTTCACGTTGATAAAGAATTGTGCAGTGGCTGAGTGAGGGTCGCTAGTGCGTGCCATGGCCAGCGTGCCGAAACTATTGCGCAACCCCACCATGCTGCCTTCTGGGGCTTCATTCTGAATGGGCTGACGAGTCGCCTTTTCCTTCATGTCGGGGGTAAAGCCGCCCCCTTGAATCATGAAGTTAGGGATGACGCGATGAAAGATGGTGCCGTTATAAAAGCCATCCTTGGCGTAGCGCAGGAAGTTGGCCGTGGTCTTCGGTGCTTTATCAGCAAATAGCTCAACTGTAATGTTGCCCTGATTGGTCTTGATTTCGAGCTCAGGATTGGCAGCCATGGATAAGCTAGCAACCGATACCAATAAGGCAGCGGTAATGGCCGATTTAAGCGTGAGTAAGGACATCAGGCGGCACCTTCATAGATGATCTTCCAGCGTCCGTCTTCACGTTGCCAGTACTGGCGTTTCATCATCACATTGTTGAGGTTGTTACTCTTGTAGTCCTGCTGGAAGGTCACGACCATCATGTCGTCTTTGCCGGGGTAGCGGAACAACGTGAGCTTTTCAGTGCCAACGCTGATCCAGTTCTTGCCTGCATTGACCTTGCGTTTCTGTTCCGTCCAGCTTTGGTAGTCAGTGCCATCTGCATTGAACTGGCGCGAATAGTGGCTGGCGTAGCGATCGCCATCACGGCTCTCCCAATCCTTGCGCCAGTTATCGATGGCGCCGAGCATACTTTTCTTCTCGTTTTGCCATTCGTCTTGCGTTAGCCATTCGACGTTTTGCGTGATGATGACGGGCGTCAGACCCACTTGTAGATAAGGGGCCAACTTGTCGAGGTCAGGATTTGAGAGCACCACACAACCATCGGACGCCTTGGGCGGACGCGAGTAAGTATCGGATGGCGTGCCGTGTAGCCAAATGCCATGTCCATTACGCCCCAGCCGCTTGTCGTAATCGTTCGGGTAGTTGATGGGGAAAGCGCCACTGCCGTAGAAGTCACCGAGTTTTTGGCGCGGCAGATTGCCAACTACCTGATAAACGCCAACCGGTGTTTTCTTGTCCCCCTCGCGCGACTTCTCTGCGCCGAGCTTGCCTTGGGTGACGTAGTAGTCGGTTATGAACTTTGGCGTACCGCCAGCGTTCTCATAGAGATACAGGCGTGAACGCTGTGCATCAACCACCACAGCAAATTTCTGTTCTGGCTGCATTTGAACCAGATAGCGTGGAATCGAATTGGTGGGTGGCTTGCTGCGATACGCATTGAGGCGTGCCTGGGCTTCCTCGCGTAGGTCAGCCAGCTTGTCTTGGGGGGCTTTTGAGGGGCTGCCCAAGTCGTAAATTGGCTGCACGCGGGACATCAGCAGATCGCCCTTGACCAATTGTCCGAGTCGGAAATTGGGGTAGGCCTGGGTCAGCGCTTCGGCTTGCTGCAGGGCCGCATCCAGTTGATTCCTTTCAATCCGCGCAAACACTTCTGCCAGTTGCGCTTCCGGGCTGGCATTAGCCAAAACCGGCAAGGCGGCGCGTGCAGAAACCTCGGTCGTTTGGGTGAGCTTATTGCCCAACACTTCACTTCCGAAGAAATAGCTCGCAAATAGAATCCCGAGTCCCGCCGGGATGGCCAACTTACGCATTAACAGAGTGTCCTTCACAACGGCCCATTACCCACCTACACGCTCCTGCTGGATCAGCCACTTACCTTCGCGTTTCACCAGCACCAGTGTCTTGGTAGTGGATGAACTCAGCGATGCTGACTTGTAGTTCTGACGGAACCGTACTGTGGCTTGATCAGGGGCGTCTACGCTCACCTTGATGTTGTCGACATCAACACTGATCTTGCCCGGCTTGTTAATACGCTTGTTGCGTTCGCTTTCCCAGTTAGCGCGTGTTTCGCCACCCGGTGTCTTGAAGTCCTTGGCGTAACGGGCCAGATAGGCCTTAACGTCCTTGCGTGTCCACGCCGCTGCCCAAGCCTCAACTGCCTTGCTGACGTCAGCAGTGACATCAGCACCTGACTTAGGCTCTGGTTTAGGTTCGGGCTTTGGCTCAGGCTTGGGTTCCACCTTGGGCTCGGGCTTGGGGTCGATCTTGACGGGTTCAGGCGCCTTGACTGGCTCAGCTGGCTTCGCAGCGGGTGCCGTTGCAATCACGGTCGGGGTCGGTGGTGCCACCGGTGTAGCTGCTGGCGGTGTAACGGACGGACTAGCGGGCTTGCTCGGCTCCGCAGCAGGCTTGCTGCCGGGCTTGCCGGTTGGGGTAATCAGGTCGCGGATCAGCGCCAGCTTGTTTTGTGCGCTAGCGTTGGAAGCATCGAGTTGCAGTGCCTTGCCGTAAGCTTGGCTGGCGAGACGTGCATACAGGTCGCCCAGGTTTTCATGTGCCGTGGCATAAGACGGATGGGTACGAATGGCCTGCTCCAACGATTGCTTGGCCTTGTCGTACTGCTTTTGCTGGGCGTAGATGACGGCTAGATTGTTGTATGGCTCAGGCAGCTCCGGGTAATCCTCGCTCAGCTTGGTGAAAATGCCAATGGCTTCAGGGTTGCGACCCATCTCGGCGAGGATGGTGCCCTTCAGGAAACGCCCTTGGGCATCCTTGGGCTTGCCTGCGAGATAGCGGTCAATTTGCTCAAGGGCTTGGGCATGCTGGCCTTGGCGCAGCGAGCGGCTCGCCTCCTGCACGGTATCGGCATAAACAGGAAGTGCTAGGCTCAGGCAGGCTAGGGCGATCAGGGTGCGACGCAGGGGCATGGTATACTCGGACGCAGTTTTCGGGCGATAAAATTGGCCGGGATGGCCGTTTTAAGGTTCTGTATTCAAACAAAAATTCATGTTTTCGCTGGGTGTCGGGCAAGGCCGTCTGACCGTGCTTGACAGGCCTGATAAGCTCAACCGCATTACCCAGTGAATACAACCCCTGATTCTATCAATAAGCCGGCCCGGACAATAGCTGAAATGCACCGCCTTTTCAGCTGTTCCCAGCGCTTCGCGATAGCCGGCAGGCTCTGACGACATGCTCAAAATCCATAATTCCCTGAATCGTAACAAGCAGGATTTCACCCCGATCGAAGCTGGCCATGTGCGCATGTATGTGTGCGGCATGACCGTGTATGACTTCTGCCATCTGGGACATGCCCGTGTCATGGTGGTGTTCGACATGGTCGCGCGCTGGTTGCGTGCCAGTGGTTTTAAGGTGACTTATGTCCGCAATATCACCGATATTGATGACAAGATCATCAAGCGTGCGGCTGAAAATAAGGAAAGCATTCGCACCCTGACCGATCGCTTTATAGCTGCCATGCATGAAGATGCTGACGCGCTAGGGGTACTGCGTCCCGACCATGAGCCGCGCGCTACCGAGTATGTGCAACAGATGCTCGACATGATTGCAAACCTAGAAAAGCATGGTTATGCCTATGTCGCCACCAATCGCGACGTGTGCTACTCGGTCCGTAAATTCCCCAACTACGGGAAGTTGTCTGGCAAGTCGCTGGACGACCTGCGTGCCGGTGAGCGTGTGGACGTAGTGGACGGCAAGCAAGATCCGCTGGACTTTGTGCTGTGGAAGCATGCCAAAGAAGACGATGCCGATGAGGTGAAGTGGGATTCGCCGTGGGGCGCTGGGCGTCCAGGCTGGCATATTGAGTGCTCCGCCATGGGCAGTGATCTGTTGGGCAAGCACTTTGATATTCATGGCGGTGGGCAGGATTTGCAGTTCCCTCATCACGAGAATGAAATCGCGCAGTCCGAAGGCGCGCATAGCTGCCAGTATGTGAACTACTGGATGCACAATGGCTTCATCCGCGTTGATGATGAAAAGATGTCCAAGTCGCTGGGCAACTTCTTCACCATACGCGATGTACTCAAGTCCTACGATGCGGAAGTGGTGCGCTTCTTTATTCTGCGTGCGCATTATCGTAGCCCGCTCAATTATTCCGATGCCCACCTGGATGATGCCCGTGGTGCGCTGACGCGCCTCTACACGGCACTGAAGGGGCATGCCGTAACCAACGCCGCCGTCGATTGGAACGAGCCACATGCGCAGCGTTTCAAGGCAGCAATGGATGATGACTTCAGCACTTCCGAAGCCATTGCAGTGCTCTTTGAGCTGGCCAATATCGTGAATCGTGACAACGATGCAGCCATGGCTGGGCAGCTGCGCGGGTTAGCGGCTGTGTTGGGATTGTTGCAGCGTGATGCGCAAGCGTTTCTGCAGGCCGCCCCTGTGGCCGAATCCGGCCTCAGCAATGAAGCCATCGAGGCACTCATTGCGGCGCGTGTTGCTGCCAAGCAAGCCAAGAACTTTGCTGAGTCGGACAGGCTCCGCGATGAACTCAAGGCGGCTGGCATTGTGCTCGAAGATAAGCCGGGTGGTTTGACTGAGTGGCGGCGGGCCTGATCATGTTTGCGCGTGGGGATCTTTGATGCAGTTCCGGTATCCACGCTCCTTTTTCAAGCTATTGGCGGTTGGCTTTTTTCTAGCTGTGCTGCCCTTGGCAGCGGGCTTGCTTGCGATGACCGTCGCAATCCAGAAGCTATCTACGCAAAGCCAGCAGGCGGTTTTTGACGCCGCTCGCATCGCCCATGGCAGCCGGCAGCTCGCAGAGATTTTGCCAACACTTGAGCGTGCTGCCCGACAAAGTCTGGTTTTGCAAGATGCGTCCCTGCGAGAGGGATATGAGCGATTGAGAGAGGAGTTTTCCGACGTCATTCAGCATATGCAGCAACTGCCCCTAGATACAGAAATGCGCCAACTGTTGAATCAGATGGTCGAGCAAGAGGCGGATGCTTATCGGACACAAGCGCAGTCTAAGGTGGATAGAGCCCAATTCACCCGATTGTCGGAAACCGGGCGCGCCATGCTCTTGCATTCAAACGCCGTGATTGATCGAGAGGCAGCCGCGCTCAAATTGCAGGCGGAAGAGGCTGAGGCTGGTGCACGCACGCAACTCCTCGTCGTGCTGCCAGTTGCCTTGTTGGTGGTCGCTGGCTTCACTTATCTTCTGGCCCGACCCATCGCCCAGATTGAGGCAGGAATTCGTGATCTAGGGGAGCGACGTTTAAGTACCCCCGTTGTGGTTGAAGGACCAGAAGACTTGGTGCAGCTTGGGGAGCGCTTGAATTGGCTGCGTGAGCGGCTGAAACAGCTAGAAGAGCAAAAAGCGCAGTTTCTTCGGCATGTCTCTCATGAATTGAAAACCCCATTGACGGCGCTACGTGAGGGGTCTGAACTACTGGCTGAAGGCATGGCGGGACAGTTGCAACCACGTCAGCAAGAGATCGTGGGCATTGTTCGTGAAAATAGCATCCATCTGCAGCGCTTGATTGAGGAACTACTTCGACATGGTGAGGCTGAGTTCCGGGCGGCCCGTGTCGATATCAAAGAAGCACGCATGACTGATGTTGTTGCGCAAGTGGCGGAGCGGCAGCGCATTGCGCTTGAGGCACGACAACTCAAGTTGCAGACCGATGTCAGCCCTGGAACGGTTCGTACCGATCCTGAACGTGTTCGTGTCATTCTCGATAATTTGCTTTCGAATGCGGCTAAACATGCCCCTTCGGGCACCGTGGTTGAGCTATATGCGACTATCAATGCTCAACAATTGACGCTACGCGTGATTGACAGTGGCCCCGGCGTACCGGCGGCTGTTCGCGATCGAGTGTTTGAGCCTTTTTACCGAGGCGAGACACCGGTTGGGAGCAAGGTGAAAAGTACGGGTCTTGGGCTGTCCATCTGCCGTGACCATGTCACTGCATTGGGCGGCATGATTACTGTTGGCGAGGGGCGTGGTGACTTTACGGTCGTCCTTCCTGTGGAGATTGTGTGATGAAGTGGTTGAGGCCGTGCTGCATTGCTCTAGCCATCGCTAGTGTGAGTGCGTGTAGCTCCGTTAGGGCGCCGATCAGCAATGATCGTTACTGGCTCAAGTCGGAAGCGCATCTTGGGATGGACGATGCTGTGTCCTTGCTTCATTACGCAAGCTACACACGTAGCCTTTCGGTGGCAGAGCGTGAACGTGAGCTCGAACGTCAGCGTGCTGCGCAGTCGCGTGACAAGAGTGATTTTCGGCGTTTGCAATTCGCCTTCGTGTTAAGTACGCCGGATGCCAGCATGAACGATCGTCGACTGGCCTTGCAAGTGTTGGAGCCCATGTTTGAAGGAAAGCATGATAGTGACTTGGTGGCGCTCGCTGGCCTTCTCAGCGCTCATCTGAGCGCCATATGGCAAGGTCAGAAACGTGCGGATGAATTGGAAAAAAAGCTGGATGCAGTCAAAGACATTGAGCGTAGCCTCTTGCGCAGAGACAAGGGAAAACCATGAGTGAAGTACGTGGTAACTATCTGTTGTTGGTTGATGATGATCCCGATCTACTGCGTTTGCTGGCGATTCGTCTGGAGGCGGCGGGTTATCGTATTGAGACGGCAGCGAACGGACATGAGGCATTAGCGCGCGCGAGCATCGAGCGCCCACAATTGGTGATTACGGACATGCAGATGCCTGGCATGGATGGCGCCGCTCTGTTTGATGCCTTACGCGTGCAGCATCCACTGCTCCCTGTGATTATTCTCACCGCGCATGGCAGCATTCCGGATGCAGTGGCTGCTACGCAGCAGGGTGTCTTTGGTTACCTGACAAAGCCGTATGAACCCAAAGCGTTACTGGAACTCGTTGCGCGGGCTTTGCGTTTAGGTCCAGCAAATGAACCCGCTGAATTGGCAGGGTGGCGCAGCGATATTGTGACCCAGAACAACGACATGGAAGACTTGTTGGCGCGCGCCCAACTCGTTGCGGGTGGCGATGCTAGCGTATTGTTATTGGGCGAGTCGGGGACTGGTAAAGAGGTGCTAGCCAAGGCGATTCACCGCGCAAGCCCTCGTCGTAATGCCCCTTTCGTCGCTGTCAATTGCGGCGCAATTCCAGAGAACTTGCTGGAGTCAGAGCTTTTCGGCTACGTGAAGGGGGCCTTCACTGGCGCGAGTCGTGATCAGCGCGGCTTGATCCCTGAGGCGGATGGGGGAACGTTGTTCCTCGATGAGATAGGCGATATGCCAACGCCGCTGCAGGTGAAGCTTTTGCGTGTGCTTGAGGAGCGTGAGGTCAGGCCTGTTGGCAGCACCCGAAGCACACCCGTCAACATTCGTGTGATCAGTGCAACCCATCGTGACCTTGCCGAAGAAATGGGGAGTGGTCAGTTTCGTAGTGACCTCTACTACCGGCTCAATGTTGTGTCACTTCAAATTCCCAATTTGAGTCAACGACGAGACGATATTCCTTTGCTCGCTAATCATTTTCTGCAACGCCTTGCCGGGCGCTACCAAAAGGAAATCAACGGCTTTGCACCAGATGCTATGGAGCTCCTCGCGCGCGCGAGCTGGCCGGGTAATGCGCGTCAGTTGCTGAATGTGGTGGAGCAGGCGGTGGCACTGAGTACCACCGCTATGATTCCACCGAGCCTCGTTCAGCAGGCGATTCGTGAGACTGAAGAGATTGTTCCGTTCGATGAAGCGCGTCGTCGTTTCGAGAGTGACTATCTGGTTCGCCTTCTCAAAATGACGGGCGGTAACGTCGCGCAGGCCGCCAAACATGCTCAACGCAACCGTACTGACTTTTACAAGCTGCTGCAACGGCATGCCCTTGATCCTGCTTTATTCAAGTAAGCGGATACCTGTCGTTGCTCAGCGACAGAATTTTATTTTTTAAATCAATATATTAGCGTTCACCACCACTGGCCTGTCGTCTATTGGCGACAGGCCAGTGGGCGAGCTCGCCCTTGGTTATTTTCTAACTTTATGTTTTGTATGGATTATTTACCCTGGCACGCGGGTTGCATATAGAAAGGTGAAGCGCATGTGGGATGCGCGCCAGAAAAGGAAAACAAAATGAACAGCAGAAAAATGGGTGTGGTGGTCATGATGATGATGCTGATTGTGATGGGTGCTGCACTCAGTGGCTGTAGCAGTAACCCTAGCCGTCAAGATATCGGCACAGTCAGCGGCGCTGTGATTGGCGGTGTTGTGGGTTCCGCTCTGACTGGGGGGAGCACCGTGGGTACGGTGGCTGGTGCTGGTGCTGGTGCCTACGCAGGTAATCGCATTGGTCGTCAGCTCGACCGTAAGTAACCTACTTTGTGCCATCAAGGGAGCCAGCCATCATGAGTCAGCCTATCGTTAATTCAGCGAATCAGGGAACCATTCTCATCAAGGAGAAGCCTGCTATGAATATCCGTCCGAAGATCCTATATCCGTCGCTCATTATCGCGGCGTTTTCGGTCACCTTACTCAGCCTTACAGGCGTGGCAGCCTTGACGGGGCATTTGCCTGGCGCTAATGCAACCCAAGGTGATGCAGCGCAAGGTGACGCTGCTCACAACGGTGGAAAGATGAATGGCAACAACAAAGTGGCTGCGGCCTCTTGTCCACAATGTGGCACGGTTGAGAGCGTGCGCCTAGTCGAGCGGATCGGGTCAGGAAGTGGCCTCGGTGCTGTGGCCGGCGGCGTTGCAGGTGCCATCTTGGGCAATCAGGTTGGTGGTGGTAGCGGCCGTACCGTGATGACGATTGCTGGCGGTGCCGGTGGGGCTTATTTGGGAAATGAGATCGAGAAGAACACCAATAAGACCAGCGCCTATCAAATCCGTGTGCGCATGGCCGATGGTTCTTTGCGCACGATTCATCAGAGGGAAGTGCCTGGCGTAAATGCGGGTGATCGTGTCCGCATCAATAATGGCACGGTGACGGCTGTACTGTAGTCCGTAAGATTCAGACTAAAGGTTTTGGATGCCACTACAGCCAAGTCTTCCCCCTACTTGGCGGCATCCACCACCCCGCTATCGGACCTTCTCTCCCCGATAGCGGGGTTTTTCTATTCCTGCTCTGCGAGCACTGCCTGGCTTTCCGCTTCGAGTTCCTGCAGCGCATCTTCATCAAGATCTAGCTGCTGCAGGCAGACATCGCCGAGCTTTTCCCATTCGTGTGTTTTACTGCGGCCGGTGTTCTTTTGCAGCAGGTACTCGGCGAGCTGCGAGATGGCGACTAGATAGCGGAAGGGTGCGTCTTTACGGCCCATATCGCGTTTGATGTCATGGTGATAGCGTACAGCCTTGCAGATGTTTTCTGGCAACCACCAAGACTGCGTCATCATCGACCCCATGACGACATGGTTGGTGGGAAGCAGGTCGTCTTCAACATCAGTAAAAGTACGTAACGCCTCATTATTGGCATCTTGCAGAATGCGAACATAGTCTGGGAAGTGTTGGAGTAGTACGGCAATTCCACAGTCACGGAACAGACCATAGGTATAGGCCTCTTGAGGCCGCACGCCAGGCCACTTTCTTTCTTTGGCCAACCAGCCGGAGAGTGTCGCGATTTGCGCCGATGCATCCCAGAACCGCTCCATGGCCCGCATATTGGGGAATGCCTTACCCAATGCAATACAGGCAACAGCCTGGCTTGACGTGTCGAGCCCCAGCAGCATCAGTGCTTCTGCAACACTCGCAACACGTCGTTGCGAGCCGAAGTAGGGTGAGTTAGCGAGACGAACCAAACCTGCAGCTAGCGCAACGTCACTGCTGATGATTTGGGTCAGATGGCGAAAGTCCGGGTCGGACTTGCTCATTTCCTGCGAGATTTTTTCCAGTGCCAACGGGCAGGGTGGGATGCGGTTATCCCTGACGACGGACTCGAACTCGCGATTCAGAGGACTATCGGATGAGACTGTCATGGGTGAGTTTTCTTACACAAGCGACGTGTTTTTTTTTATGTACTTCCAGCCAAGCCAGCAAATCGTCACCCGGCAATGCTGTCGCGAATAGATAACCTTGTGCCGCGTCCACACCCGCTTGTAGCAAGGCGTGCATTTGCGCACGTGTCTCTACTCCCTCGGCGACGACTGTCATGCCAAGTTCCTGACCGAGTCGAGTCATGGCTTTCACAATCGCTAATGCACGGGCATCTTCTGGGAGGGCCATCGCAAAGGCGCGGTCGAGTTTTAGTTTGGCTGCGTGGATATCTTTCAGGTTGGCGAGGCAGGAATAGCCGGTACCAAAGTCATCAATTGCGAGGCTCACTCCAGCGGCACGGGCATCACACAGATTTTCTTGAACTGTTGCCGACATATCCATGAAGAGCGATTCTGTCAGCTCAAGCTCTAGACGTTCGGCGGGCAACTCAGCATAAATCAGCGCGCTACTCAGCGCTTGCGAGAAGTGTGGGGCGAGCAGTTGGGCACGTGAAATATTCACAGCAACCTTGATGGGATAGCCGGCCTCGCCCAAGCGGCGTGCAAACAGTGCCCCCTGGGTCATGGTCCATTCGCCAAGACGCGTGATCAGCCCGGTTTTTTCTGCGACGGGAATAAACAGCGTGGGGGAAATATCACGACCATTGACCGTGCAACGCATTAAGGCCTCGACCGCATCAATGCTGCCGTCTTGGCGTAGGATCGGTTGGTAGTGGAGGCTAAGGCCGCCACTCTCAATGGCTTGATGTAGCTTGCTTTCGATTTCTAGTTCAGTATTGGCAAGAATGCTGCAGCTGCCGGTAGCAGCAGTGTGGTCGCCCTCTGCCTGCAGCCACCGCTGGCCATTGCGCTTGGCTAAATGCATAGCCTGATCAGCACGTTGGAGCAGACTGGTGGAGTCTTCGCCTGGTTCAAGTAGCGCAATACCAATGCGTGCAGCAGGATGCAGTTTGGTTTCGTTGAGCATGATGGGCTCTTCGAGCGCCGCCATGATGTGCTCAGCCAACGCTACTGCTTGACCATGTTCTTCCGTATGTAAAAGGCACAAAAACTCGTCTGCGCCCATATGGCCGAGATGAACACCGTTGCCCGCAGCAAGTTCAAGGCGGTCAGCAATGATGGACAGAATTTTGTTACCGCCTGAGTACCCGAATGAGTGATTGACCTGCTGGAAACGATCAAGGTTAATCCACAGTGCGGCGATGCTGCCGGGGGTTGCCCCGGAAATCATGTATTGCGCTAGTTGCACACAGCGTGCACGACTCAACAGCCCGGCAATAGTATTGGTGTCGTTAATTGGCATAGAGGCAACGGACGATTTATTACAGGGGCATCATAACCGCATGCAGTCGCATCAGGTGCAAAGCGCGCCCAGAAATTTCATTTGAATTCATGCTTCCTGCAACAGCTCTTCAAGTTGTTTCATAAACGAAAAAATGGGGCCGTAGCCCCATTTTTGTGTCTTGCTGTTTTAAGCCATCCAATAAGACGGCTTTACGGTTGATGCCTTGGTCTTAGCTGGCAAAAAAGTCTTTCACCTTATCCATCCAGCTTTGCGCTTTGGGGTTGTGCACACCCGCATCGCCCTGGCTGATGGATTCAAACTCTTCCAGCAGTTCCTTTTGCCGCGCCGTCAAATTGACCGGGGTTTCCACCACGACATGGCAGAGCAAATCGCCATGGCTAATGCTGCGAATGCCCTTGATGCCCTTGCCACGCAGACGGAATACTTTGCCCGATTGCGTCTCGGCCGGGATCTTCAGGCGTGCAATACCGTCAAGCGTAGGGATCTCGATCTCGCCACCGAGTGCTGCAACGCTGATGCTGATCGGCATTTCGCAATGCAGATCGTCGTGATCGCGCTGGAACACACTGTGTTCCTTGAGGTGTACTTGGACATACAGGTCGCCGCTCGGGCCACCGTTCACGCCATGTTCGCCTTCGCCTGACAGGCGGATGCGATCGCCCTCGTCGATACCGGCCGGAATCTTGACCGATAGCGTCTTGTGGGTTTTCTTACGTCCAGCGCCATGACAGTCGGGGCAGGGCGTCGGTACATATTTGCCGGTGCCGTGGCACTTCGGACACGTCTGTTGAATGGAGAAGAAGCCTTGCTGCATGCGTACCTGACCGTGACCATTACAGGTCGGGCAGGTCTTCACCTCGGTGCCTTTCTTTGCCCCGGTACCATCGCAGGTCTCGCATTCTTCCATGGTTGGAATGCGAATCTTGGTTTCGGTGCCGCGTGCGGCTTCTTCCAGCGAAATTTCGAGGTTGTAGCGCAGATCGGCGCCGCGGTAGACGTTACTCCGTCCGCCGCCGCCACCGCCGCGACCACCAAAGATGTCGCCGAAGATGTCCGAGAAGGCGTCGGCAAAGCCGGCACCACCGCCACCGAAGCCACCACCACCTGCTTGTGGATCAACGCCAGCATGGCCGTATTGATCGTAGGCGGCACGCTTTTGTCCATCGGACAGAATTTCGTAGGCCTCTTTGGCTTCTTTGAATTGCTCTTCAGCCTTGGGGTTGTCCGGGTTGCGGTCCGGGTGGTATTTCATCGCGAGCTTGCGATATGCCTTTTTCAGCTCATCGTCAGAGGCGTCGCGGTTCACCCCCAGTACTTCGTAAAAGTCTTTTTTTGCGGCCATGTTGAGTTTCTTTCAGCACATACGACAAGAAGGCACGGAAACAGAATGACTCTGTTTCTGTGCCCCCGGCTCAAAGCATCGAGCGCTTACTTCTTGTCTTTGACCTCGGTGAATTCGGCATCCACCACATCGCCGTCGTCCTTCTTACTTTCATTGCCTGCACCGGCGTGGCCAGCATCAGCCCCGGCAGCGCCGGCTTGCTGTTCGGCGTAAATCTTTTCGCCGAGCTTCTGGGCGGCGGTGGCCAATGCTTCGGTCTTGGCTTCAATCGCTTCCTTGTCGCCGTCCTTCAGCACAGCCTCGGCTTCACCAATCGCAGCTTCAATCGCCGACTTTTCAGCGGCGTCGATCTTGTCGCCGTGCTCGGACAGGGCCTTCTTGGTCGAGTGGATCATGGCGTCGCATTGGTTGCGGACATCCACCAGCTCACGGGCCTTCTTGTCTTCCTCGGCGTGAGCGGCAGCGTCTTGCACCATTTGCTGGATTTCCTCTTCCGACAAGCCAGAGTTGGCCTTGATGGTGATCTTGTTTTCCTTGCCAGTAGCCTTGTCTTTGGCTGACACATGCAGGATGCCGTTCGCATCGATATCGAAGGTGACTTCGATTTGCGGCATGCCACGCGGGGCCGGTGGAATGTCGGACAGGTTGAACTGGCCGAGGCTCTTGTTGCCATTCGCCATCTCACGTTCACCTTGCAGCACGTGAATGGTCACGGCGTTCTGGTTGTCATCGGCGGTCGAGAACACTTGGCTCTGCTTGGTCGGGATGGTGGTGTTCTTCTGGATCAGCTTGGTCATCACACCGCCCAGCGTTTCGATACCCAGCGACAGCGGGGTCACGTCGAGCAGCAGCACGTCCTTAACTTCACCTTGCAGCACGCCACCTTGGATCGACGCGCCGATAGCCACGGCTTCGTCCGGGTTCACGTCCTTACGCGGTTCCTTGCCGAAGAACTCCTTCACCTTGTCCTGCACCTTAGGCATGCGGGTCATGCCGCCAACCAGAATCACGTCAGCAATATCGCTGACCTTGACGCCGGCATCCTTGATCGCCAACTTACATGGGGCAATGGTGCGCTCGATCAACTCATCAACCAGTGACTCAAACTTAGCGCGAGTGATCTTGACGGCCAGATGCTTTGGCCCCGTTGCATCAGCGGTGATGTAAGGCAGATTGACTTCGGTCTGCAGCGACGAGGACAGTTCGATCTTAGCCTTTTCAGCGGCCTCCTTCAGGCGTTGCAGTGCGAGCACATCCTTCTTCAGATCAACACCAGAATCCTTCTTGAACTCGTCGATGATGAAGTCGATCAAGCGTTGGTCAAAGTCTTCACCGCCAAGGAAGGTGTCGCCGTTGGTCGACAGCACTTCGAATTGATGTTCGCCATCGATTTCAGCGATGTCGATGATGGATACGTCAAAGGTGCCACCGCCAAGGTCATACACTGCAATCTTGCGGTCGCCTTCTTGCTTGTCGAGGCCGAAAGAGATCGCAGCAGCAGTGGGTTCGTTGATGATGCGCTTAACGTCCAGACCGGCGATACGGCCGGCATCCTTAGTGGCTTGACGTTGGCTGTCGTTGAAGTAAGCCGGAACGGTGATGACGGCCTCGGTGACTTCTTCACCCAGGTAGTCTTCAGCGGTCTTCTTCATCTTCTTCAGCACTTCAGCGGACACTTGCGGCGGGGCCAGCTTGCTGTCACGCACTTGTACCCACGCGTCGCCGTTGTCGGCCTTGACGATCTGGTAAGGCATCAGGTCGATGTCCTTTTGCACTTCCTTCTCTTCGAAGCGACGACCGATCAGGCGCTTCACGGCGTACAGCGTGTTCTTGGCGTTGGTTACCGCTTGGCGCTTGGCCGAAGCACCTACCAGCACTTCGCCGTCATCAGCATACGCAACGATGGACGGCGTGGTGCGGGCACCTTCTGAGTTTTCGATGACCTTAGGCTTGCCGCCCTCCATCACGGAAACGCAGCTATTGGTGGTGCCGAGGTCAATACCGATGATCTTGCCCATGTTTTTTCCTTTAAATGTTGATGTCGCCCAGTGGGGGCGGAATTACCTTGATTCGAATATGGGGATTGTCGCGCTCAGTTCAAGCGACAGTCTTAAGCTTTTGCCTTGGAAACCACCACCAGTGCAGGGCGGATCACACGGTCGTGCAGGGCATAGCCCTTTTGCAGCACGTTGATCACGCGGTTGGGTTCGCCGTCTGCTTCGACTTGGCTGATGGCCTGATGCTTGTGCGGATCAAACTTCTCATCCAGCGGATTGATGTCCAGCAGGGCCGACTTTTCAAATGCCGAGATCAGTTGCTTCAGGGTCAGCTCAACCCCAGCCTTCAGGTCTTCAGCGGTTTGCTTATCGCTGGCCAGGGCCGCTTCGAGGCTATCTTTAACCGCGATGAGTTCGCTAGCGAACTTTTCGACAGCAAATTTGCTGGCCTTGGAAATGTCTTCCTGCGCACGACGGCGAATGTTTTCGCCTTCAGCCTTGGCGCGTAGCCAAGCATCGTGATGCTCGGCGGCTTTGAGTTCCGCCAACTTCAGCTGTTCTTCCAAGCTGGGCAGGGTGTCGGTCGTGTTTGCTTCTTCAGTTGCGGGTGCGGCTTCGCTTGCCTCGGTGTTCTGGGGTTCTTGCGCTTGTGACATGACTTGAAACCTTAAGGACGTTCGGATTGCCCACACTTGGGGGCGGGTCTTTTGCTTTCAAGCCTTTTTTTATTTTTTTATGACAAAAAAACAGGGCAGTCCCTCCGCTGCCCTGTTTTTGCCTGAACTGGCCTTACCTGGGCGTTATTTACACCGTCAGATCAATCTCTTGCACGCTTCCCACGGCGCCGTTTTCGAACAGAAACACGCCCGTATCACGCACGCCGCCCAAGTCGCTATTGCCCTTTCCACGCAGCTCAAACGGGCTATTGATGTGCGCTAATGCCAAGGCGCCAACCCCTGCTTCCCTGAGTGACATGAGCTTGCCGCCATCAGCACCGGGCACCCAGACCTTGAGCTGGTCAAAGGCGGCATCGTTTTCGTCGATCCAACCATTCTTGTCGCCATCCAACGCGGCCAGCTCGCCAAAGCCGCTGTCAGTCGCTGGGCCAAGGAGCTCAAGACCGTTGTCCACCTTGCCATTGTTGTTCTTGTCCAGTGTCAGATAGCCGCTTGCGCTGGCGAATTGTGAAATCTCTTCCTTGCTGCCGTCGCCATCTAGATCAAAGCGGAACTTCATGTCGCTGAGCTGAGCAGCGCTACCACCGAAGTTGAGGACCAGTGGATCTTTGCGTTGAGCGTTTCCTGCGCGCACTGAAATATGTGTTTCTTCGTAGTAACTGCGGCTCATGCTGAGATCGAGCTGGAAGCTGATCTCCTTACCGTCAGCCGTCTTGATCGTCCCGCTGGCCGATACGGTGGTTTCTTCAAGCTCCGCGTAGCTTTCGTGGAAGTCATATTCCATGCCCCAATTTGCCTCAGGTGCGGCAACCGTTGCATTGCCAGCGCTTTGCCCAGTACCGCTGGCGCTCGGCTGCTGCAGTTCGCTGCTATTGAACAGGCGAATCGGCTTGCCGGTGATGGCTTCAATCATGGTGATTAGAAGCTTGAGCTTGGCGTCAACTTGATCGTCGCGCTTTTGCGCTTCTGTTGCCTGAATCGATAAGGCCTCGTCAGACAGCGAGACAGTGGGCTGAGAGGGGATGGCAGGCGGGGTGTCAGTGCCGGGACGATTGCCCTTCCATTGCCGCAAGCTTTCTGTGCGCGAATAGAGGCTTACGCTCGAATGCTTAGATTGCATCGAGATTTCTGACGCAGAAATTTTCATGCTTAACCCCTAAAAAATCTATTGCTGTCAGGGGTTTAACGGTATCGCGGGCGCTGACTTGAGCGCCCGAATTTAATTTTATTGTGGGGCGCCCAGTGCCTTGGCGCGCTCGGCGACGCTGTTGTCATTACGTCCTGGCGTTTGCAACCAATGACCGAGATGTGCGATGACCAGTTGCGTGAGGGCGGCAATGAGGTCGGGCTGTTCGTTGAGGCAGGGAATGTAGTGAAATACCTTGCCGCCCTCATTCTGGCCGTGCGTGAGGAAAGCTTCCTTGCACTCCATGCCGATTTCTTCAAGCGTCTCAAGACAGTCTGCAACGAAGCCCGGGCAAACCACATCAACGCGACGTGTTCCTTGTGCTGCAAGGGCTTCCAAGGTGGGTTGCGTGTAGGGCTGTAGCCATTCAGCTCTGCCAAAACGCGACTGGAACGTGACCAGATATTGGTCCTTGTTGAGGCCCAAGGCCTCAGCAAGCAGGCGTCCCGTTTTGTGGCATTCGCAGAAATAGGGGTCGCCTTTATCCAAGCTGAAGCGCGGCAGACCATGAAAACTCATCACCAGCTTGTCGCCGCTACCCAGTGGGCCGTTATGCGACCAGTGTTCACGCACGCTGTTAGCCAGCGCGTTGATGTAGCCGCTGTCATCGTGATAATTGCGGATGAAGCGCAGTTCCGGCACGTTGCGTGTGCGTTGCGTCCAAGCGCTGACCATGTCGCCCACGCTGGCTGTGGTTGCAGCCGCATATTGCGGATAAGCCGGCAAGACCAGAATACGTGTGCAGCCCGCCGCTTTGAGTTGGTCGAGCTTGCTTGCGATGGAAGGATTGCCATAACGCATGGCCCAGGCTACCTCGACATCCGGGTAGCCTGCAGCTCCTAGGGCACCGCGTAGAAGCTTGGCCTGACGTTCCGTATGCACGGCCAGTGGCGAGCCATCTTTTTCCCAGACAGTGGCGTATTTCGCTGCGGATTTCTTGGGGCGTACATTCAGAATGATGCCGTTGAGAATGAGCCACCAGATGGGCTTAGGAATTTCCACGACGCGCGGGTCGGACAGAAATTCCTTGAGATAGCGCCGCAAGGCGGGCGCGGTCGGGGCGTCAGGTGTGCCCAGATTGGCGTAGAGGATGCCGATGCGGGCAGGCGTGCCATGCACATGAGCGGGTTCGGGCTGGAAGCGGGGCATGGGTATCCGGAGGCTATATAGGTTGAGCCAGTGTGGCTTAACCTTGGTTTTGGGTGCTCAGTGCGTTGCCGAGCAGGCGGGCAGTGATATCAACAATGGGGATCACGCGTTCATACGCCATGCGGGTCGGGCCGATGACCCCCAGGGTGCCGACGACCTCGCCGTTGGCTTCATACGGTGCCGTCACCACGCTGCATTCGTCCAGCGGAGCAATGCCTGATTCGCCGCCAATGAAGACCTGCACCCCTTCGGCTCGGCTCGACATTTCCATTAAGTGGGCGAGGCTGGTTTTCTGGTCGAAAAGATCAAAGAGTTGGCGCAGGCGATTGATGTTTGAGGACAAGTCCTCAACATCCAGCAGCTTGCGCTCGCCACTGATGATGTATTGCGGCTGGCTTTCTTCACCAGCAGCAACGGCAGCAGTCATCAGCTCGGTCATATCGGAGCGCAGTTGCGACAATTCCTCGCGCAAGCGGCCGCGAATCTGCTCCAAATCTTGGCCCGCGTAGTGCTGGTTTAAGAAATTGGCAGCTTCGGTGAGTTCCGATGGGCTGTAGTCGCGCTGGGTGTGCAGGATGCGGTTTTGTACATCGCCATCCATCGTCACCAGAATCAGCAGAACGCGTTTTTCCGACAGGGTCAGGAATTCAATCTGGCGTATCCGCGTCTGCGGGCGGCGGGGCACGATCACCACCCCAGCAAACTGCGTCAGTTGCGCCAGCAATTGCGAAGCCGTGCTGATGGCCTGTTGTGGCGCACTGATCTGCATGCTGCCTTGCAGCTCAGAGAGCTCGAGGCTCGCCAGTGGCTTGACGGTGAGCAACGTATCGACAAATAGGCGGTAGCCAAGAGCGGTTGGGATGCGGCCGGCCGAGGTGTGGGGGCTGGTAATAAAGCCCATTTCCTCAAGGTCGGACATCACATTGCGAATGGTGGCCGGCGACAACTCAAGGCCTGAGTGCCGCGAAAGGGTGCGCGAACCGACCGGTTGTCCTTCGACGATGTACCGTTCGATCAGGGTTTTGAGGAGGGTCTGGGCGCGCTTGTCGAGCATGAAGCGAATTGTATGCAAAACCTGAGCGTTGCGGCACATGCATGACAATTAAGCCGAGCGGGCGGAATCCGTATTGCTAGAGGGGGCATCATTCCCGACTTGTGGAATAATCGCTGGATGACTACAGAATTCTCCACCATCGGCCTAGTTGGCCGTTTTCAGACTCGCGAGGTCGGTGAATCACTGAGCGCTCTGGCGGCTTTCCTGCGGACGCAGGGCGTCACGGTGCTGATTGATGCCGATACTGCCGCAGCCACCGATATTCAAGGCTATGAGGTTGTTGATACCGCCACGCTGGGCGCGCGCGCCCAGCTGGTGATTGTGCTTGGTGGTGATGGCACGATGCTGAATGCCGCACGTCAGATGGCTGAGTACTCGGTGCCTGTGGTGGGTGTCAATCAAGGCCGCTTGGGTTTCATGACGGACATTTCCCGCGACCAGATGCTAGAGGGCATTGCCGGCATTCTGGAAGGCAAGTACAGCCGCGAGGATCGTGTGCTTCTGGATGCCGAGGTGCTACGCAGTGGCGAGCGGGTGTTCCATACGCTGGCTTTCAATGACGTGGTGATCAGTAAGGGCGACATGGGCCGCATGATCGAGCTTGAGGTCAAGGTCGATGGCGGTTTCCTGTATGTGTTGCGTGCCGATGGCATGATCGTGGCGACGCCGACCGGCTCAACCGCCTATGCCTTGTCAGCCAATGGGCCGATCCTCCACCCCTCAGTGCGTGGTCTAGCCCTGGTGCCGTTGTGCCCGCATGCCTTGTCCAACCGTCCGATTACGATCAGCGACTCCTCGGTAATCGAAGTCACGGTGGCCGCCCCACACCAATGTCGTTTCCACTTTGATTCGGTCTCGCGTTTCGATGCTCAGCCTTACGACAGCATCGTGATTCGTCGTTCCGAACATACCGTCACCTTGTTGCATCCGGATGGTTACAGCTATTTCGCTATGTTGCGCGAGAAGCTGCACTGGAGCGCAACGCCGCGTTATTGAACGGACTATGCTGCAACGCCTGATCCTTCGTGACTTCGTTATTGTCGACAAGCTAGAGCTTGAGTTCTCTAATGGCTTTGGCACGCTGACCGGCGAGACTGGTGCGGGCAAGTCGATTCTGATTGATGCATTGTCACTCGCGCTTGGCGAGCGTGCTGATGCGTCTGTCGTCCGTGCGGGTGCTGCGCGTGCAGACATTACCGCTGAGTTTGCAGTAGCGCCTGCTTCACCATTGGCCGACTGGTTGCGCAGCAATGATTATGCTGATGACGAGTGCCTGTTGCGCCGTGTGGTGGATAGTGCTGGCAAGTCCCGTGCCTATATCAATGGGGCACCGGCGACACTTGCTCAACTGAAAGCAGCCGCAGACTTTTTGGCCGACATTCACGGTCAGCACGCGCATCACTCCTTGCTCAAGACAGATGCTCAGCGCATCTTGCTGGATACCCATGCAGGGCTGATTGCACAGGCGCGTGAGACGGCAGAAAAGTATCGCGCTTGGCAGCGTTTGCGTGATGCGCGCCTACGCGCCGAGCAGGATGCCTCAGCCAGCGCGCATGAGTGCGAGCTGCTGTCTTTCCAAGTGGCCGAGCTGAAAGAGTTGGCTTTTGATGCTGCCGAGTGGCTGGATGACAATCAAGAGCAGCGCCGCCTGTCCCATGCAGCCAGTTTGCTGAGCGGTGCAGAAGGTGCCGTTGAGGCCCTCGACGAGGGCGAGAATGCTGCGACCAGCCAGCTGGATCATGTCTTAGCTACGCTACGTCCCTTGGCCGATATCGATGCCAATCTCAATGAGCCGCTTGAGCTGATTGAGGCTGCACGCATTCAGTTGGGCGAAGCCTCGCATGCGTTATCGCGCTATCGTCAGCGTTTGGATCTGGACCCTGCACGACTGTCTGCGCTCGATGCACGGATCGAGGCGGTGACAATGCTTGCTCGCAAACACCGCGTCCAGCCGGATGAATTGCCCGGTGCGTTGGCGCGGCTCGATACGCGCCTACAAGAGCTGCAGATCGCTGCTGATCCTGCAGCGCTAGCAGCACAAGAAGCTACCGCTGAAGCCGCATATTTGGCTGTTGCCAAAAAGCTCAGCACGGGTCGTAAGAAGGCTGCTGCGGAGTTGTCAAAACGCGTGACGGAAATCATGCAGGAGCTGGCCATGGGTGGCGGGCGTTTCGAGATTGTCCTGACACCACTTGCCGAACCTGCCTCTACTGGCCTTGAAGGTATTGAGTTTCAGGTTGCTGCAAATCCGGGCCAAAGCCTGCGTTCGCTGGCCAAAGTGGCGTCCGGTGGCGAGTTGTCGCGCATCGGTCTGGCCATTCAGGTGATTGCCAGCGAGGCCGGCGAAGTGCCGACACTAATCTTCGACGAAGTCGATGTCGGTATCGGCGGGCGCGTCGCAGAAATTGTAGGTCGTCTACTCAAGCAGTTGGGCAGCAATCGCCAAGTGTTGTGTGTCACCCATCTGCCGCAGGTTGCCGCACAGGCGGATTGGCAGTGGTCAATCGCCAAGGATGTAAAAGGCAACGAAACGCGCAGTCGCGTGACGCCCTTGGATGATCAAGGACGGATCGAGGAGATTGCGCGCATGCTCGGTGGTGTTGATATCACTGCAACCACACGCGGCCATGCCGCGGAGATGTTGGGCTTGAATTAAAGGATTCGTCGGTACGTTTTGTACCGACGAAGGTGGTTCAGCCGTTCCTTAGCCCCAGACGATCGTTGCAATACCTGTCAGTACAAACAGGGTCGCAGCAATCTTGCGGATGATATTCAGCGGCAGCTTGTCAGCGAGTTTTTGTCCGATTAGCACTGCCGGTACATTCGCCAGCATCATGCCGAAGGTGGTACCGAAGATCACGGCCACGATTGCGTCCTCATAGCGTGCCCCCAGCGCGACTGTTGCAAGCTGAGTCTTATCGCCCATTTCAGCAAGGAAGAAGGCAATCGTTGTGGTGACAAAGGCACCCATGTGCGTGTCCTTGGGGGTGTCTTCATCATCCAACTTGTCTGGCACTAGCGTCCAGATGCCAAATGCGATGAAGATGGTGCCAATAATCCACGGCAGCCAATGCGCTGGCACCAGTGTGGATAGCCAGACGCCGAATGAACCCGCGAGACCATGGTTGATGATGGTGGCGACAAATATCCCAGCAATAATGGCCCATGGGCGGCGCAGGCGGGCGGCCAATACAAAAGACAAGAGCTGAGTCTTGTCGCCGATTTCGGCCATGGTGACCAATAGGGTGGAGGTGATAAAAGCTTCCAAGGAATGTCCTTACTCACTGCAAAAAAACAATGCCCCGGCCCGTGTGCCACGGACCGGGGCATGAAGGGGCAATCTCAGCGGTGACGCGGCTTTTTATTCGGGCACTCAGCCTTGATGCAATCAGCGTAGAGATACAGCGCGTGCTCGGTGATGTTGAAACCGCGCTCCTTGGCAATCTTAATTTGGCGCTTCTCAATTTCAGCGTCGTAAAATTCTTCGACCTTGCCGCATTGCATGCAGACCAAATGGTCGTGGTGCTTGCCTTCGTTCAGCTCGAAAACGGCTTTGCCTGATTCGAAATAGTGGCGCTCAAGCAAGCCGGCTTGTTCAAATTGGGTCAGAACACGATAAACCGTTGCGAGGCCGATATCGATTTCCTCGTTCATCAGGTGACGGTAAACATCTTCAGCCGACATGTGGCGCTCGCCGGGTGTGCCGTGAGCCTTCTGGAACAGGTCCAGAATTTTGAGTCGGGGCGTGGTGGCCTTCAGGCCGATGTCCTTAAGTTCTTGTGAATTCGCCATGACTATAAGCAACGCCTTGTAACGCTGCAGAGTGGGGTAGAAGCCCCTATGATATAGTCTCCGGAGCTGCTTCGATAGCCCCTGTTTATCCCCCATTCCTTCACGATGAAACGTATTCTCTTTGCCTTGGCTGCGCCCCTCATGCTCACCGCATGTGCCGGAACCCCGGAACTGGTGTCCAAGCTGAACCCGTTCAAGATCGATATTCGCCAGGGTAACTACGTATCCCAAGAGATGGTTGCTCAGCTGCGGCCGGGTCAGACACGTGATCAGGTGCGCTTCATCCTGGGTACGCCTTTGGTAACCGATATTTTTCATTCGGATCGCTGGGACTACGTCTATCGTTTCAAGCCTGGCCGGGGTGAGCTGCAACAGCGCCGCCTAATGGTTTTCTTTGAAGACAACAAGCTGGTCCGTGTGTCAGGGGATGTGGCGCCCACTGATCCATCTGACCCCGTCGAGCCAGTCTCCACTATTCGTACTGTCGATATCGACAACCCCAACATCAAGCCGGCACCTGCGGCCAAGCCTGCAGCCGGCGACACAGGCAAGTAATTCATGGAAAAGATTCGTTACGCCATCGCCGGCAGCGCCGGCCGTATGGGACGCATGCTGATCGAAGCCGTACTTCAATCGGAAGACGGTGTTCTGGCAGCGGCACTGGAACATGCTGACAGCCCTTTTATCGGCAAAGATGCGGGTGAGCTGGTAGGGAGTGCCAATGGCGTGAAAATTACCGCTGACCTTACGGCACTGGCCGGTTGTGATGTCCTGATCGATTTCACCCGCCCAGAAGGCACGCTCGACCATTTGAAGGCCTGTCTGCAACACAAGACCGGCATCATTATTGGCACGACTGGGTTTGATGCTGCTGGTAAAGCCTCTATTGAAGTGGCTTCAACGAGCATTCCCGTTGTGTTTGCCCCGAATATGGCGGTTGGCGTCAATGCAGTGTTCAAGCTGCTTGATGTGGCCGCGCGCATTCTCAATGAGGGCTATGACATCGAAGTCATTGAGGCTCACCATCGCCACAAGGTCGATGCGCCTTCGGGTACTGCCCTGCGCATGGGCGAGGTGGTCGCTAAGGCACTTGGCCGCACCTTGGAAGAGGATGCTATCTATGGCCGCGAAGGCCATACCGGTGAACGTCCCGCTAGTCAGATCGGTTTTTCCACCATTCGCGGCGGGGATATCGTTGGCGACCATACAGTGCTGTTTGCGGGGTTGGGTGAGCGCATTGAGATTACCCACAAATCGGCCAGCCGCATGCCGTATGCCTCCGGCTCGCTGCGCGCGGCCCGCTTCTTGAAGGGCAAGCAAAGTGGCTTGTTCGACATGCAGGACGTACTCGGTTTGCGTTGATTTATTTGCGCGATCGGTGGCTTTCGGCGTTGCCCGAAAGCGTGCTTTACGTTACAATCCGCAGGTTTTGATGAGCGGGACGGGCCACGAGCCTGTCCCGCTTTGCACATGTACTGCGCAAAACCGGTGTTTTTATGTAACTGTTTGAGTTGCATGGACTAATTTCCGGTTTGCCACCGTAAAACCTGCCCAGGAGCCACCCGTGACCCAGTTTCCGCCCGCCATTCTTGCCCTAGCCGACGGAACTGTCTTTTATGGGGTCGGCATAGGTGCCACTGGCAGCACAGTTGGCGAGGTTGTCTTCAACACCTCGATGACCGGATATCAGGAAATCCTGACCGATCCGTCTTACACCCGTCAGATCGTTACCCTCACTTACCCACACATCGGAAACACCGGTGTGAATAAGGAAGACTGCGAAGCAGGCAAGGTCTATGCCGCCGGTCTAGTGATTCGTGATCTGCCAATGACTGTCTCGAACTTCCGTTCCGAGCAATCGCTGGATGCCTACCTCAAGGCCGAAAACATTGTTGCCATTGCAGGGATTGATACTCGCAAGCTGACGCGTATTCTGCG
The DNA here is from genome assembly GCA_964499485.1 of uncultured Rhodocyclaceae bacterium. GTDB lineage: Bacteria > Pseudomonadota > Gammaproteobacteria > Burkholderiales > Rhodocyclaceae. Next base: position 139,829 of record CAZCLF010000003.1, read on the forward strand.
AGAGAAGGGCGCTCAGTCAGGTTGCCTCGTCACAGGCGATAGCCTTGATGCGGCAGCGGCTGTCGAAAAGGCCAAGGCGTTTGCCGGCCTGGCGGGGATGGATCTCGCCAAAGTGGTTAGCGTGAGCCAGTCTTACGAGTGGACCGAAGGCGAGTGGACGCTGGGTAAGGGCTATAGCAAGCAAGAAAATCCGCGTTTCCATGTGGTGGCGTATGACTACGGTATCAAGCGTAACATTCTGCGCATGTTGGCCGAGCGTGGCTGCCGCCTGACCGTTGTGCCGGCGCAAACCCCGGCTGCCGAGGTGTTGGCACTGAATCCGGATGGCGTATTCCTCTCCAATGGCCCTGGCGATCCTGAGCCTTGTGATTACGCTATCAAGGCGATTCAAGAAATTCTCGCCAAAAAGGTGCCGACTTTCGGTATCTGTCTCGGACACCAACTGCTGGCCCTTGCCAGCGGTGCTAAGACCCTGAAAATGAAGTTCGGCCATCACGGCGCGAACCACCCGGTCAAGGATCTTGATAGTGGTCAGGTTCTGATTACTAGCCAGAACCACGGCTTTGCCGCCAATGCGGAAACCCTGCCAGCGAATCTGCGGGTGACCCATGTGTCGCTGTTTGACGGCAGCTTGCAAGGCATCGAGCGCACTGATGTACCTGCCTTCAGCTTCCAAGGCCACCCAGAGGCCAGCCCTGGCCCGCATGATGTGGCTTACCTATTTGATCGCTTCATCAATCTGATGCAACAGTCCAACTGAGGGCTGCCTAAAATGCCAAAACGTACAGACATTAAATCCGTCCTGATCATCGGCGCGGGCCCTATCATCATCGGCCAGGCCTGTGAGTTCGACTACTCCGGCGCGCAAGCGTGTAAGGCGCTGCGCGAAGAGGGTTACAAAGTCATTCTGGTGAACTCCAACCCGGCCACCATCATGACTGATCCGGGCACCGCAGATGTGACCTACATTGAACCGATTACTTGGCAGGTAGTGGAAAACATCATTGCCAAGGAACGTCCGGATGTGATCCTGCCGACCATGGGTGGGCAGACAGCACTGAACTGCGCACTGGATCTGGCTAAGCATGGTGTGCTGGAGAAGTACAACGTCGAAATGATTGGCGCCTCGAAGGAGGCCATCGACAAGGCTGAGGATCGCGAGAAGTTCAAGAAGGCCATGACCAAGATTGGTCTGGGTTCGGCGCGCTCCGGCATTGCTCACTCGCTCGAAGAGGCACAGCAGGTGCAGAGCGTCATGGGCTTTCCGACCATCATTCGTCCGTCCTTCACCATGGGCGGCTCGGGCGGTGGCATTGCCTATAACCAGGAAGAGTTCATCGAGATCTGTAAGCGTGGGCTTGAGGCCTCGCCAACCAGCGAGCTGCTGATCGAAGAGTCACTGCTCGGCTGGAAAGAGTTTGAAATGGAAGTGGTGCGTGACCGCAAGGATAACTGCATCATCGTCTGTTCGATCGAAAACCTTGACCCCATGGGCGTGCACACCGGCGACTCGATCACCGTGGCGCCAGCACAGACCCTGACCGACAAGGAATACCAGATCATGCGTAATGCATCGATCGCGGTGTTGCGTGAGATCGGTGTTGATACGGGCGGCTCCAACGTTCAGTTTGCTATCAATCCTGAAGACGGTCGCATGATCGTCATCGAGATGAATCCCCGTGTGTCGCGCTCGTCGGCTCTAGCGTCCAAGGCTACCGGTTTCCCGATAGCCAAGATCGCTGCCAAGCTGGCCGTTGGCTACACGCTGGACGAACTGAAGAACGAAATCACCGGTGGTGCCACCCCAGCCTCGTTCGAGCCATCGATCGACTACGTGGTCACCAAGGTGCCACGTTTTGCGTTTGAAAAATTCCCACTCGCCAATGATCGGCTGACCACGCAGATGAAGTCGGTCGGCGAAGTCATGGCTGTGGGCCGTACTTTCCAAGAGTCGCTGCAAAAGGCACTGCGCGGTCTGGAAACCAGCGTGTATGGTCTCGATGAAATCGAGGCGACCCGCGAAGAAATTGAGCATGAGATTGCCAGCCCCGGTGCTGAGCGTCTTTGGTATGTCGGTCAGGCCTTCCGCGTTGGTATGACCTTCGAAGAAGTGCAAAACCTGACCAAGATCGATCCGTGGTTCCTTGTGCAGATCGAGGACATTGTTCGTGTTGAAGATAGTCTGCGTAGTCGCAAGATTGATAGCCTGAGCAAGGACGAAGTCCGCAATCTCAAGCGCAAGGGTTTCTCTGATCGTCGTCTGGCCAACATCATGGGTGGTACGGAAACCGACATGCGTAAATTCCGCCAGCAGCTGGGCGTGCGTCCGGTCTACAAGCGTGTGGATACTTGCGCGGCCGAGTTTGCGACTGGTACCGCTTACATGTACTCAACCTACGAGGAAGAGTGCGAAGCGAACCCCACCAACAAGAAGAAGATCATGGTGCTGGGTGGCGGTCCGAACCGTATCGGTCAGGGCATCGAGTTCGATTACTGCTGTGTGCATGCTGCGCTGGCGATGCGCGAAGATGGTTACGAAACCATCATGGTCAATTGCAATCCGGAAACCGTGTCGACCGACTATGACACGTCGGATCGTCTCTACTTCGAACCTCTGACACTGGAAGACATCCTTGAAATCGTGGATGTCGAAAAGCCCGCAGGAGTGATCGTGCAGTTTGGTGGACAGACTCCGCTGAAGCGCGCGCGCGATCTGGAAGCCAACGGTGTGCCGATCATCGGCACCAGCCCAGACATGATCGACGCCGCTGAAGACCGCGAGCGCTTCCAAAAGCTGCTGCACGACCTGAACCTGAAGCAGCCGCCTAACCGCACTGCCCGCACGCCGGAGCAGGCGATCGAGCTGGCCAATGAAATCGGTTATCCATTGGTCGTGCGCCCAAGTTATGTGCTGGGTGGCCGTGCTATGGAAATCGTCCATGAGCAGAAGGAACTGGAGCGCTACATGCGCGAGGCGGTCAAGGTTTCCAATGATTCGCCAGTGCTGCTGGATCGCTTCCTGAACGATGCAATTGAAGTTGACGTTGATGCTTTGTCAGACGGTAAGCAAGTGATCATCGGCGGCATCATGGAACACATTGAGCAAGCGGGCGTGCACTCGGGCGACTCGGCATGTTCGCTGCCTCCGTATTCCTTGTCCAAGGAAATCCAGGACGAGATTCGTCGCCAGACTGCCGCGATGGCCAAGGGCCTGAACGTGGTGGGCCTGATGAATGTTCAATTCGCCATCCAAAAGCAAGAAGGTGGCGATGTCGTGTATGTGCTGGAGGTCAATCCGCGCGCTTCACGCACTGTGCCTTTCGTGTCCAAGGCAACCAGCATTCCGCTGGCTAAGGTAGCCGCGCGTTGCATGGCCGGCCGTAGCCTTGCTGATCAAGGCATTACCAAGGAAGTGATCCCGCCGTACTTCTCCGTTAAGGAAGCCGTGTTTCCGTTCAACAAGTTCCCGGGTGTCGATACCATTCTCGGCCCGGAAATGAAGTCCACCGGCGAAGTGATGGGCGTTGGCCGCACCTTTGGTGAGGCTTTCGTTAAGTCGCAAATGGCTTCCGGCACCAAGCTGCCGAAGTCGGGTAAGGCCTTCATCAGCGTTAAGCAGGGCGATAAGCCAAAGGCGGTTGAAGTCGCACGCGAATTGCACGAGCTGGGCTTTAGCTTAGTCGCAACGCGTGGTACTGCTGCTGCGATAACCGAGGCTGGTATTCCTGTGACTGCAGTTCATAAGGTCACTGAAGGCCGTCCGCACATTGTGGACATGATTAAGAACAATGAAATCGCTTTTATCGTTAATACCGTCGAAGAAAAGCGCAGTGCTATTCAAGACTCACGCTCAATCCGGACCTCCGGTCTGGCACAGAAGGTGACATCCTTTACCACCGTTGAAGGTGCGCGTGCAGCGTGTGCCGGTATGCGCCATCTGGCCGAATTGGAAACCTATTCGGTCCAGTCATTGCATGGAGAGCTGAACTGATGAGTGGCAAGATTCCAATTACCTTGCGTGGCGCCGAGTTGCTCCGTGCTGAGCTGCACCGGCTGAAGACCGTTGATCGTCCGGCGATTGTTGCTGCAATCGCTGAGGCGCGTAGCCACGGTGATATCTCGGAAAATGCCGAGTACGACTCAGCCAAAGATCGTCAGGGCTTTATCGAAGGCCGTATTCAAGAGGTTGAAGGCAAGCTCTCGAATGCGCAGATCATTGATCCTGCGTCACTGGATGCGGATGGGCGTGTTGTTTTCGGCGCTACGGTTGAGCTTGAAGATCAAGACAACGGCAATGTGGTGACCTACCAAATCGTCGGTGACGACGAGGCGGATCTGAAGCTGGGCAAGATTTCGCTCAATTCGCCTGTCGCTCGTGCATTGATTGGTAAATATGCCGGTGATGTGGCTGAAGTGCAGGCGCCAGGTGGTGTGCGCGAGTACGAAATTCTCGACGTTAAGTATCTCTAGCGTACTCAACAAGCACCGTGCGTAAGCTGGCAAATGCGCTCTACGCAATCAGCATCAGCCTCTGGGTAGGCGGTTTGCTGGCCATTGGTTACGTTGCGGTTCCCGTCTTGTTTGCCTATCTGGCCGATCGATCGATTGCAGGCTTTCTGGCTGGGAATATGTTTTCGATTGGTGGTTGGATCGGACTCATCTGCGCACTTTATTTGTTAGCCTATTTGTTTAGGCAACATGGTCGGCTTGCACTTCGAAATCCCGTCACTGCGCTGGTGGCAGCAATGCTACTTTTAAGTGTGATTGGACAGTTTGTTATCCAGCCAATCATTGCTGGACTAAGAGCCGAAGCGCTGCCACTTCCTGTCATGCAGAGTTCGTTGGCAACAGTCTTTGCACGCTGGCATGGTGTGTCCAGCGTGATGTATTTGATACAGGCAGTGTTGGGACTGGCGTTAGTGGTGATGCAGGATCGCGGGCGGGCCCGCGATGCCACACAGTAACGACTTAGCGTGTGCGAGTTGGCCGGCGTGGACGACCCTTGGTCAGAGGCGCTGAGCGTGCAGCCTTGTCAGTCTTAGCAGCTGCACCTTTCTTGGTTGTTCGTGGGGCTGCACGTTTGCCACTGGCGGCCTTGCGTGTACCCGCCACTTCCAATTCTGGTGGGCGTTCGCGCCAGAGCACGAGCAGATTGCCAATATGCTGAACGGCAGCCGCGTCGAGCGACTCACAGACAGCATTGAGGAGGGCTTCGCGTTGGTCGCGTTCGGTGTCGTAAATGCGTACCTTGATCAACTCGTGAGCCTTTAGGCAACGATCAATCTCCTTGAGCACGGATTCAGTCAGACCTTTAGAGCTGATACTGACAACGGGCTTGAGGGCGTGGGCGGCGGCGCGCAGGGCGCGGCGCTGAGGGGTAGTCAATTCAATCATGGCCGGTATTGTACCCGGTCAGCTCCTAGGACAGGCGGAATGGCTCTGAATGAAAGTGGCAAGCGCCACCGTAGCAACAAATCCTGGATGCAGGAGCATGTCAATGACCCTTACGTAAAGCGCGCCAAAGCGGAAGGCTGGCGTTCGCGGGCAGCTTTTAAGCTGATTGAGGTGGATGCCAAGGATAAGCTGCTGAAATCGGGCATGACCGTGGTCGATTTGGGCTCTGCGCCCGGTAGTTGGTCGCAGGTGGCGGCAAAGAGAATTAAGCCGAATGGGATTTTGGTGGCGCTGGATCTGCTGGAAATGGAAGCCATTCCGGATGTAGCCTTTATCCGTGGCGATTTCCGTGAAGACGAGATCCTGAAGCAGCTAGAGGAAACCCTTGCTGGACGTCAGGTTGATCTTGTTTTATCAGATATGGCCCCCAATATGTCGGGTGTAAGCGTTTCAGATCAGGCCCGCGTCATGTATCTGGCTGAGCTGACACTGGATTTTTGTCGTGGGCACCTGAAACCAGGTGGCGATTTATTGGTCAAGGTCTTCATGGGTAGCGGCTTTGAAGAGCTGCGTAATCAGATGCGAGAGGTCTTTAATCAGGTCTTGGTGCGTAAGCCGGAGGCCTCCAGAGACCGAAGCGCTGAAACCTATTTACTTGCGCGTGGTCGTAAATGACGGTTCGCATCCGCAAAAGCTATACCGCCCATAGTTTGCAGCCGTGGGCATTCGGCTCTAGAATGAGACTTGGTAGTTTTACAGAGAAGCCCAATTCGGGCGAGCGAGGCAAGCTTTGAACAATCTTTTCAAGAATATTGCGATCTGGATGGTGATTGGCATTGTGCTGATGACGGTATTCAACCAGTTCAGCACCCGCCAGTCGGCTCAGAACACCATTGACTACTCCCAGTTTCTGGAAGAGGTCAAACAAGGGCGTATTAGCAAGGTCGTCATTCAGGGACGCACCTTGGAGGCATCGAGCGCTGACGGCAAGAAGCTGATTTCCTATGCGCCGCCAGATCTGTGGATGGTCTCTGACTTGCTCAAGTACAACGTCAAGGTGGTAGCTAAGCCGGAAGAAGAGCAATCCTTCCTGACCAGCATCTTTGTGTCCTGGTTCCCCATGTTGCTCCTGATCGGCGTCTGGATTTTCTTCATGCGTCAGATGCAGGGCGGCGGCAAGGGCGGTGCGTTCTCGTTTGGCAAGAGCAAGGCTCGCATGATGGATCAGGCAACCAATGCCATCACCTTTGCCGACGTCGCTGGTTGCGACGAAGCCAAGGAAGATGTGTCTGAACTGGTTGATTTCCTGCGCGATCCTTCCAAGTTCCAAAAGCTGGGTGGTCGTATTCCGCGTGGCGTGCTGATGGTTGGCTCTCCAGGTACGGGTAAGACCTTGCTCGCCAAGGCGATCGCAGGCGAAGCTAAGGTGCCGTTCTTCTCGATCTCCGGTTCTGACTTCGTTGAAATGTTCGTCGGTGTCGGCGCTGCCCGTGTGCGCGACATGTTCGAAAACGCTAAGAAGCATGCTCCGTGCATCATCTTTATTGACGAAATCGACGCTGTGGGTCGTCAGCGTGGCGCAGGTCTTGGTGGCGGTAACGACGAACGTGAGCAGACGCTCAACCCGTTGCTGGTTGCAATGGAGGGTTTCGAAGGCACGACGGGTG